>JAFSXX010000018.1 GCA_017443845.1 Bacteroidales bacterium
CGAGCAGGTCAATAACCGTGAGTTCCGCTTCGTGAGCGACTCCGACCGCGACCGCTTCATGGCTTATGTCAACAAGGATTCTTACCTGAGCAAGCACAAGGGACAGTATGCCGAGGCTTATTCGGTCTATTCTCCCTGGGTACACCGCTTCGATTTCGGCTACAAGCACGACTTCAAGGTCAATGTCGGCCAGAGCGTCAACACCCTGCAGCTTACCTTCGACATCAAGAACCTCGCTAACCTGTTCAACAGCAGCTGGGGCGTTTCCAAGACCATGAACTCCGACCTCAACTCCGGCCGTATCCTCAAGTTCGAGGGCGCCGACGCTGAAGGTTACGCTACATTCTCCGCTCCGAAGGCAGTAAACGGCGACATCAGCATCTGGGCTCCCGTCTATTCCATCGGCCAGTGCTGGTATGCTTCGGTTGGTCTCAAATATATGTTCAACTAATAAAAAGAAAGGCACTATGAAACTCAGAAATATTTTCTTCGCAATCGTTTCCGGTCTCCTTCTTTTTACAGGATGCCAGATAGAGGAGCCTTCTTCTCTTGAGAACATCAGTCTTGACAAGACTTATCTCTCCATTCCCGCCGCAGGCGGCGACGCTGTCGTGACCGTTACCGCAACCGACAGCTGGGTCTTGAACAAAAGTGTCGTTACCGGTACCTACAAGGACGAGAACGGAAAGACCCAGAATATCTATGACCAGCTTCCCGCCTGGCTCACCGCATCCGTAGTTTCAGGAGGTGCAGGTGAGACCAAGGTTACTTTCCACGCAGACGCCTCCGAAGCCGGACGCGAGCAGGAGATCCAGATTGCCTGCGGAACCCAGATCCAGTATCTGATCGTTCGCCAGGGCTCCTTCGACGTGGCTGAGGCCAAGATCGAAGAGGCTCTCAAGGCTCCCGACGGAAAGAGCTTCAAACTGACAGGTACCATCGTTGAGTGGTATCAGAACGCTGAAAGGTACGGCAACTACTACATCGAGGACGAGACCGGCAGGATCCTTATCTACGGTACCGCAGACAAGGACGGCAAGTTCCAGAACTACCCCGTGGCTAGCTGGGGTCTCGAACTGGGTGACGTCGTCACCATCGAGGGTCCCCGCGGCAACTATCAGGGCTCGCCCCAGATGGTCAACGTGGTCATCACCGAACTCGTCAAGTCGCTCCTGAAGATAGACGGCGCTTCCAGCTTCAACACTTCAAAGAACGGCGAGGAAATCATCGTAAGGGCAGCCTATAAGGGCAACGGCGTTTTCGTCAACGTTCCCGTCGACTGGGTGGTACTTTCCAATATGGATTACGTTCCCGGTGTGCCCACCAAGCTCGAGCCCAACCCCGCTGACACTGCGGTGATTACCTTCACCGTGCTGCCCAATGACGCTGAAGAGCGTTCCGCTGCCATCGAACTGGTCAGCGCCAAGGGCGAATCCTCTTCGTCCCAGACGGTCACCGTCGCACAGGCTGCGGGCTTCAGCTCTATGCCTCTGCCTTATGAGGAGACCTTTATGGGCGGTATCGGCTCCTGGGTGGCAACCGACGTCGTTCCCGTAGAGGGCGTCGCTAGCATTTGG
The DNA here is from genome assembly GCA_017443845.1 of Bacteroidales bacterium. Taxonomy (GTDB): domain Bacteria; phylum Bacteroidota; class Bacteroidia; order Bacteroidales; family UBA932; genus Cacconaster. The sequence goes on from JAFSXX010000018.1 coordinate 1,578, forward strand.
GCATATGACTCAAGGTATGGAATGGTTGCCAAGGCTACTAAGGCTGTCGATTCACAGGCAGAGCTCATCAGCCCCAATATCGACCTCAGCGGCGTATCCTCCGCAGTTCTTACGTTCAAGCACGTCCAGAAGTTTGCCGGCAACGTGTGGGAGGAACTCAAGCTCTTCGTCAGCACCGATGACGGCGCTACCTGGAACGAGCTTCTCATACCTCATTACACTGACGGTTCGGGCTGGGGCTTCGAGAATTCAGGCGAAATCAGTCTTAAGAAGTTCGCGGGCAATCTGGTGAAGATCAAATTCCAGTATAACTCCAGCACCAAACATTACGCTACCTGGGAAATCCAGAATCTCAAGGTGGTCGAGGGCGAGGCCAATATCGAGTCCATCGCCGCCATCACCAACGCTACCGTAGGCGCCGAGGCAGCCTGGAGCGGCACCTTCAAGGATGCAGTCGTTACCTATGTCAGCGGCGGCACCGCCTTCATCGAGGATGCTACGGGCGGCACCCAGCTCTATATGAGCGGCCATACCCTCAAGGCCGGTCAGGTAATCAACGGAGAGGTATCCGGAAAGGCCAAGCTCTATAACGGCTATTCAGAGCTCACCGCCCTGGATGTCACCAAGGCTACCGTCACAGAAGGTACGGTTCCCGCTCCCACTGTGATGACCATTGCCGAACTCAAGGCGCGCTATCTGCGCTTCCAGAACTGCCAGGTATTGCTGAAAGGTGTCACTTTCGATACCGCCCTTACCGCCTCCAACCGCAAGGGAGTCATCTCCCAGGGCGAAGATAAAATCGACGCTTATTCGCAGGTCAACGGCAAGGTGATTATGGACGGTACAGGAGATCTCCTCTGCTGGCCTACACGCTACAATGCGACCCTTCAGGTGGGTTGCTGGCTCTCCGAGCACTTTGTTAAATAGCGTTTAATCCTATGTTTCAGGGAGACCGGTCCGATTCGGGCCGGTCTCTTTTTTTAAAAAAGAGAGATAAAAGTTGAAAAAGTGCGCGGTTTGTTTAATTTTGCATCGGGAAAATCACTTTTCAACTTAATAAAATCTTTATGAAAAAATCTTTCAAGCTTCTTGCCCTGACCGTTCTTGGTCTGTTCGCAAGCCTGAGCCTGAACGCCCAGCTTACGACCTCATCCATCAGCGGTAAGGTGACTGACGCTACCGGAGCCGTTCCCGGCGCTGCCATCGTGGCTACCCACACCCCTTCCGGTACACAGTACTACGCAATCTCCAACAACGAAGGTCTCTATTCCATTCCCGGTATGCGTCCGGGCGGACCTTACGAGGTTACCGTGCAGCTTCTCGGTTACAAGACCGTGAAGTTTGAGGACATCACCCTCCAGCTCTCCGAGGTGTACGGACAGAACGTCACCCTGGAGCCCGCTACCGAACTCCTCGAGGAGGTCGTAGTCGTAGCCCAGTCCTCCAAGTTCGCGAACGAGAAGACCGGTGCTTCCACCAACATCTCCAACCGCGAGATGATGAACCTGCCGAACTCCGGCCGCAGCCTCTCCGCACTGACCAAGCTCTCCCCCTATTCCAACGGAATGGGCTTCGCCGGCAGCGACGGCCGCAGCACCAACGTCACCATCGACGGTGCGAACTTCAACAATAACTTCGGTCTCCGCAGCGAGCTTCCCGGCGGCGGCACCCCTATCTCACTCGATGCTCTCGAGGAGATTCAGATCGTGGTCGCTCCCTTCGACGTGCGCCAGTCCAACTTCCTCGGCGGCGGTATCAACGCTGTCACCAAGAGCGGTACCAACACCTTCAAGGGCACGGCTTACGGATATTATCATAACGAGAATATGCGTGGCAACAAGCTCGCAGGCGAGGATCTCGGCGAGCGCAAGTCCGAGCTGATCAAGACCGCAGGTTTCACCCTCGGCGGCCCCATCATCAAGAACAAGCTCTTCTTCTTCGTCAACTTCGAGTACAACGACCAGCCCGGCCAGGCCATCACCCAGATCGGTACCACTCCCACTTCGGAACTTGACAGGGTGGCCAAGAGACTCAGGGACGACTACGGCTATGAGCCCGGTTCCTATGAGAACTATCCCGGAGGTATCCAGAATATGAAGATGCTGGCGCGCCTCGACTGGAACATCACCGACGCCCATCACCTTGCTTTCCGTTTCAACAAGACCAACCACAATTCGTGGAGCAAGCCCAACGACAACTCCTGCGACGACGGTATGCGTAACCGCTCCGACGCACGTGCCGGCAAGGTTTCCCGCACCTTCTCCAACAATATGTACTCCGAGGCCCGCAATGTGACCTCCTTCGCACTGGATCTCAACAGCCGTCTCTCCGACAATATGAGCAACCAGCTGCTCGCCACATATTCGTTCATCGACGAGATGCGCGGTTCCAACTCCTCTCTCTTCCCTCACCTCGATATCTGCAACGGTTACAATGATGACGGTTCGTTCACCAATACCTATGCAACTTCCGCAGGTTATGAGCTGTTCACCTACAAGAACGGTGTCACCAACAAGGTATGGAACATTACCGACAACTTCACCTGGATCCTCGGTGCCCACAAACTCACCGCAGGTGCCAACTTCGAGTATATGTTCGCTGAGAACTCCTACATCCGCAACGGTACCGGTTACTATCGCTATGCAAGCATCGACGACTTCGTAAACGGTAACCTCCCCTTGAGCTTCCACCTCAAGTATGCGTGGGATTCGTCTCCCGAAACCGACCAGATCACATACTACCAGGCAGGTGCTTATGTGCAGGATGAGTGGAGCGTGAACGACCGCTTCAAACTCAACTTCGGTACCCGTTTCGACACCGTCATTTACGACGACTCCGCTATAATGACCAACCCCGCCATCAAGAGCTATGTGATGGGCAGCAGGTCCGTCGATACCGGCAAGTGGCCCAAGACCACTCTCCAGATCAATCCCCGAGTAGGTTTCAACTGGGATGTCAACGGTGACAAGAGCCTCGTGGTCCGCGGCGGTACCGGTATGTTCCAGGGCCGTCTCCCGCTGGTGTTCTTCACCAATATGTCGAACTCCTCCGGTATGGTCCTCAACGAGGTCGGCTACAACGCTACCCTCGACAAGTCGAACAAAGTCACCTATAGCCCGGAAGCTCTCGCAGCTCTCACTGCCCTCAACGGCGGCAAGACCACCGGCGGCAAGATCGCTACCACCGTCGAGGATATGAAGAAGATCCTCAATCTTCCCAACGACATCGATCCTTCCGCAGGTTCCCTGCCCAAGACCTTCAACGGCGTGGATCCCAACTTCAAGATGCCTCAGGTCTGGAAGACCTCTCTCGCAGTGGATTACAGGGTTCCCGTAAACTTCCCTCTCAGTATTACCGCAGAGGCTATGTACACCAAGACCATCTACGGTGTGCGCCTCGTCGACTGGAACATCGATGAGAGCAAGATCAACGACGCCATCCGCTATTCCGGCGCCGACGACCGCTACGACTACTCCAAGGCAACTGACTGGAAGTATGGTAGCAGCACCGCATACGTGCTGACCAATACCAACAAGGGTTACGGCTGGACCGGCAACCTCACCGTCAACGCATCGCCCGTGAAGAACCTCGACATTATGGCGGCTTACACCTACACTATGTTCAAGGAGGTCTCCGGTATGCCCGGTTCCGCAGCTTCCTCGGCTTACAGCAACCTCTTCACCGTAAACGGCCCGAATTTCACCGGCGTGCAGTTCTCGCAGTACGTGATTCCTCACAAGTTCATGGCTAACGTCGGTTACTTCATTCCTTTCCACGCTTTGGGCGGCAACGGACTCCACCTGAACCTCTACTACACCGGTTACTCGCCTCTCGGTTACAGCTATATCTACAACGGCGATATGAACAGCGACGGCCTTGCAGCCGACTTGATGTATATCCCCAAAGATGACAGCGAGATCAACTTCAAGAGCGAAGCCGACAAGAAGGCATTCTGGGATTTCGTAGCTCAGGACAAGTACCTCAGCTCCCACAAGGGCCAGTATGCAGAGGCTTATGCAGGCCGTTCACCTATGCGTCATCGTTTCGATGCTCGTATAGCTTATGATTTCTACGGATCCGGCAAGTATGACCGCCACATTCAGTTCAGCGTCAGCATCGACAACATCGGCAACATGTTCAACTCCAACTGGGGTATCACCAAGTGGGGATGCTACGGCAACTCCGATACGATGCCTCTGCTCAAGGTTGAGAGCGTAACTGGTGGAACTCCCGTTTACTCTGTCAACAAGATTGGTGACAAGTACCCTACCAAGAGCTTCGATACTTATTACAAGAGCCCTACCGAGTGCTGGCAGGTTCTTATCGGTATGAAGTACTTCTTCAACTAGAATTGACGCGGCCGCGCGCCGCAACCTCATAGCTTTGGGGGCCGTCTTTCGGGACGGCCCTCATTTTTTGATGCTTGCATCATTCTTTTGACTATATTTGCAGGATAACCGAACGGTATGAGCAGAGAGATTTCGTTGGGACGCAGGGGAGAGGAGCTGGCGCTGAGGTGGCTGGAGGAGAGGGGTCTGGTGTTGCTGGAGAGCAACTGGCGCTGGAACCACAAGGAGATAGACCTGATAATGGAGGGGCCCGAGGCCATCCATTTCGTAGAGGTGAAGGCCCTCAGGGCGCCGGCAGTGCGCCACCCCTGGGAGGCCGTGACTCCCCAGAAGCAGCGCTTTCTCTCGCGTGCCGCAGAGCACTTCATATTCGAACGGAAAATACGGAAAGAGGCGAGGTTCGACATAGTTTCGATACTCTTCGAGGGCGATGATGCCTCGCTGGAGTACATTCCCGGCGCCTTTTTCCCCATATATTGAAAAGTAGGCCTTTATGAATAAGAACCACTATTGCATCATTATGGCGGGCGGCACCGGAACCCGTTTCTGGCCCGTGAGCCGTGCGGCGCGACCCAAGCAGTTCCTCGATATCCTCGGTCTCGGCAAGACCTTCCTGAGGATGACATTCTACCGTTATTCGCAGATCGTCCCCATCGAGAATATCATCGTGGTGACCTCCGAACAGTATGCCGGCCTGGTCCGCAGCCAGATTCCGCAGCTGCTCGAGGAGAATCTCCTGCTGGAGCCCTCCAAGCGCAATACAGCCCCCTGCGTGGCTTATGCCACCTACAAGCTCCTGAAGCGCAATCCGGACGCGACGGTAATCATCGCCCCGTCGGACCACAACCTCTCGGGTATCGAGCACTTCCGCGACACTATGTCCTGCGCGCTCGACTACGCTTCGAAGAACGATGCGCTCCTTACCATCGGCGTGCAGCCCGACCATCCCGATACCAATTACGGCTATATCCAGGCCGATATGGCCCATAAACTCGATGCCGGCGGCCATTGCGTCTATCCCGTCAAGACCTTCACCGAGAAGCCCGACGAGGCCCTCGCCAAGGTCTTCCTCAAGACCGGCGAGTTCTTCTGGAATTCGGGTATGTTCATCTGGAGCCTCAAGAGCTTCAAGGCCGAACTCGAGGCGTGCCTGCCCGAGGTCGCGGAGGTTTTCAAGGCCGGGATGGAGGCGTACGACACTCCTGCGGAGGAGCAGTTCATCCGCCAGGCCTACACCGACTGTCCCTCCATCTCGATCGACTACGGCGTGATGGAGAAGACCCACAAGGCGATGGTCTTCATGGCCAACTTCGGCTGGTCCGACGTCGGCACCTGGACCTCGATCTTCGAGCATTCGGAGCGTACGGAGGATGGCAACAACCTCGTGAGCGCCACCGAATCGATGGTCAGCGGCGTGTCGGATTCGATAATCCGCGAGGACAACGAGGGCAAGCTGGTGGTGGTGCGCGGGCTGGAGAATTTCCTTGTCATCGACACCCCCGACGCCCTGATGATATGCCCCAAGGACGACGCGGCGGTCAAGGAGATAGTGGCCGACCTTTCAATCAACGACAAATCCAAGTATCTATAGAACAAGATTATGATTAGCCAGGAAACGATAGAGCAGATGATGCAGTCCCTCAAGGAGATGAAGGCTGCAAAGGAACAGGAAATCGAGGAACAGAGAGTCAAGTGGCTGGGCAAGAAGGGCGAGATTACCCGTCTCTTCGAGGAGTTCAGGACCGTTTCGCCCGAGCTCAAGAAGGAGTACGGACAGAAGCTCAACGCGCTGAAAGTAGCGGCGCAGCAGCGTATCGACGCGATGCGCGAGGAACTCTCGCAGATAATCGAGGCCACCAAGCCGGCCAGCGACCTGACAATGCCGGGCGACGTGATGGAACTCGGCTCGCGCCATCCCATCTCCATCACCCGCGAGGAGATTATCTCCATTTTCCGCAAGTTCGGATACAGCGTGGCCGAAGGGCCCGAGATCGAGGACGACTGGCACGTCTTCAGCGCCCTGAACTTCCCGCCGGAGCACCCCGCACGCGATATGCAGGATACCTTCTTCGTCTCTCCGGGAGGGGATAATCCCATCCTGCTGCGTACCCATACATCTTCGGTGCAGGTGCGCACGATGGAGCGCTCCGATCTGCCCATCCGCGTCATCTGCCCGGGCCGCGTCTTCCGCAACGAGGCCATCAGCGCCCGCGCCCACTGCATCTTCCACCAGGTGGAGGGCCTCTACATCGACAAGAACGTCTCCTTCGCCGACCTCAAGCAGGCCATCCTGCTCTTCGCGCGCGAGATGTTCGGACCTGATACCCAGATCCGAATGCGCCCCTCGTACTTCCCCTTCACCGAGCCTTCGGCCGAGGTTGACGTAAGCTGCAATATCTGCCACGGAAAGGGCTGCAATATCTGCAAGGGTACGGGCTGGCTCGAGATCCTGGGCTGCGGTATGGTCGATCCCAACGTCCTGCGCGCCTCCGGAATCGATCCCGAGGTCTATAGCGGTTTCGCCTTCGGAATGGGTATCGAGCGCATCGCGATGCTCAAGTGGCAGGTCAAGGACCTGCGCCACTACTTCGAGAACGACCTGCGCTTCCTGCGGGAGTTCGAGACTGTTGTTTAGGATTTATTTTCCGAGAGTTTTCGCATAATGGCACTGGAGCATCCGGCAGGATGGTCCGTGCCAGTTGTGCATTCCGCCGCCGAGGCAGTTGCGCCACTGCGCGCACTTGTCGCACTGCCCGCTCTGGGCCCATCTGCGGTCGCGGAAGGGCTTGAAGCGTTGCTCCCATACCTCGTAGAAGTTGTTCTCGTAGATGCTGCCCTGCGAGAAGCGGTCGCGGTCGATGTTGGGGCAGGCGCAGATGCGGCCGTCGATGAGCACCGAGGCTATGTTTATCCCGGCGTGGCAGAAGAATCTCGTATCGCGCACCTTCTCCTCATACCGGCCCAGATAGCCTTCGCAGCTGAAGGTGGTCTTCATGGGGCACGCCTCGTCGGCCCTTTTTTGGCAGATGAAATCCATCAGGGAGACGAATTCGCCATCGGTCAGGATCATTTCGGGATCGGATGCGGCCCGGCCTATCGGGATTATGGTGAAGAGGCGCCACTGCCTGACCCCGAGGGAGAGCAGGAGGTCGTGGATCTGCGGGAGCTCGCGAATGTTGCGCCGGTTGACGCAGGTCACCACGTCGGCGTTGAGGCGCGGCTCGCGTGCCATTATTCCGATCGCCCTGACGGCGCGGCCGAAACTCCCGGGTACGCCGCGCATCCAGTCGTGCGAGGCCTCCAGTCCGTCGAGGCTGACGGTCATCACCCCCATTCCGGAGCCCATCAGCTCCGAGTGCATCCGCTCGTCGTAGAACCAGCCGTTGGAGACTATTCCCCAGCCGAATCCGCGGCTCCTTATGGCCTTGCCGGCCTCGGCTATATCGGGCCTCATAAGGGGCTCGCCGCCGGTCAGGACAACAGTGAAGTTATCCGGCCGGTGCTCCTTCGGAATGGTATCCAGGGCGCCGAGGAAGTCCTCCAGTGGCATATCCTTCTCGCGGCTGTTGACGGAGCAGTCGCTTCCGCAGTGGCGGCAGTGGAAATTGCAGCGCGTGGTACACTCCCAGAACAGATAATTCAGTTCGTGTATCCTGGTCTCGTTGTCGCGGAAGAGCCGGAAGAGGAATGGATTCATAACGTTTGGAATAATCTCTACAAATATAATGACGGGAATCCGGAATTATTGCATCGGATCGCGATTTTTAAAACAGTGTGCAATAATCGGCCTCCTTTTGCATTTATAAAGTGTAGATTGTATTTTTGTATTGATTCTCTAAATGTATAACGCTATGAAATGGTTGCGGAATATATTAAAGGGTGCGTCGCTTACGACCGCGCTGTTCATCTTCCAGGCTTGCTACGGCACTCCGCAGGATGCCCTCTATGAGTATGGGGAGGCGAAGATGTCCTTCACGCTGCTTTCGGGTTCCACGGGAAAGCCGCTCGAAGGTATCCATATCAAGAGCAAGATTACCGATGGTTCTGCCTACGGCGAGGATATCGGCGTCACCGACAAGGACGGAAGCTGCGAGGTCAATATTCCCTATATGCGCAATGGGGTGGGACCCTTCGTCCGTTTCGAGGATCCTGAGAATATCTATACGGCCAAGGATACGGTCTTTTCCGACCTTCGCGAGCGTAATATAGTTGTCTCCCTGGCCGACAATTGATTATGAAAAAGGGTCTCGTTTTGCTCGCGTTCCTGCTGCTGGCGGGAACTGCCGGTTTCGCTGCGGATCACGGGCGTTACGGGTCTTATAGGACTTATGATTCGCCCGGGCTCTCCGGGTATGACGGAACGAATTATTTTACCCTCGAAGTGGGTACCGGTGTCAGACCTTTGTTTATGGCTCTGGTCGATCTCGGAGAAGGAAATCTTGCTGAGCAGGGGCTCAGGACCGATTTAAACAATGCTTTCTATCCGGTGCTGACCCTTACGGAAGTATGGCGCGTGGGCCGCATTACGGAAGTGTGCCTTACAGAAGCGGCCTCGGCGGTTGTTTACGACCTCATGCAGTATGAGTGGTTTGGATATGACCCCCAGGGAAAGCCCCGCTATGACCTCACCCAATCGTCATACGCCGGCAGGAAAATGTCCAAACCGTTTTTTTCGCTGACCGGACAGGTGCGTTTCCTATGGTTCCAGTCGCAGACGTTTACGGTTTATTCAGCCATCGGGGCCGGATTGTATATAATGGAGGATTTTTTTCCGTTACCGGAACTCGTTCCCGGCGCCGTCCGCTATGGAAGAAATCATTTCTACCTCTTCCTGGAGAACAATATCGGTCCCTATGCGACATTGCTCCACGGCGGTCTTGGCTGGAAGTTCTGAGCCTATTCCAAACTTTTTGGCCGAAAAATTTGGGAGAAAGAAAAAAGTTAGTACCTTTGCAATCCCAATGCGGAAATAGCTCAGTTGGTAGAGCACGACCTTGCCAAGGTCGGGGTCGCGAGTTCGAGTCTCGTTTTCCGCTCCGCGACGGCAGCCCTGCGGCTGTCGTCTTTTTTTATGCTCGCGACTCGGACTCGCGACCCCTGTCCCCTGGGGGACCGACGCGGAGCGTCGAGGGGGTCAGATACGGATCGCGGCGGCCCGCGAAGCGGGCTCGAGTCTCGTTTTCCGCTCCAAAGAAACGAAGACGGCAGCCTTTGCAGCTGCCGTCTTTATTTGTTGAATGCCTGTCGGCTAGTTACCCTCTGTCTGGACTTTGTGGAACGAATATACGGTGACGGTCTTGGTTGTATAGTCGTTGAGTGTCATAGAATCGGTCTTCTGCAGGATGAGTTTCTCTTTGGTCAGTTGCAGTACGTCGTACTTGCCGTAGAGTTCCATCACTTTTGAATTCAGGAAACCCTTGTGAAGTACGATGGCTTTGTCGAAGGAAATCTGCTTGAGATCGGAGTTGTAAGAGTAGGGAGTGCCGTCGACATCGTCAATGTCAAAGGTCAGAACGGAACCCTCCTGGCCGAAGGCCATGAAGAAATCGGTAAGGCGGAGCATGAAATGGTCGCCGGTGAAGTCGGTGACAGTCTGGTTCGAGTCGGTCTTGCCGTTGGATGTCGTCTGGGTATCGACGGTCTTGGTGTCGAGCACCCAGGTTCCGTAAAGCGTGCCGGTAGGGTCGTTCGTGTTGGGAATGTTCTCTTTATCACACGCTACGGGCAGCAAGGCAATAGCCGCAACCATCAAAGAATAAAAGAATCTTTTCATAGCAATAATAAAAAATTACAACGCATAATAGCGTGCAAAATCCATTCCAACCGCCCCTTGCGGCCGGAAAACTACAACCCTGAGGCTGCTTCTCAGCGTTTGTCCTCGATGGTTGCGTCCGGGTAGTCAGCCGGATTGAAAGTGACCTGCGCTTCGGTCACGCCGTAGGAGAGGTCGCGCATAGTCATCGTTATGCCTGACATCTTGGCACTGAGGCTGACCGGATAGAAAGTCCCTTTGGCCACGACCAGGTTCATTGTCTTGGGGTCGTCCTTCTCCTTGTTGTCCTTGGACTTCTTGCAGAGGATTTTCCAGACCTTGTCGGTTTCGCCCGAGATGGAGACATCATAACCCTCGGTGATGCCGCTGAACATTTCGGTGTCGCTGGACTTCTCGGCGGATTTCTTCTCGTCCGCGCGGGTTATCGTGATCTTGTTCTCCTTGGGCGAATAGATCCAATTGGTCTTTCCGTCGGCCCAGGTCACGATGTCGGCCCCGGCGACGGTCCCCTTCATCTTGACTTTGTCGCCAAGGATGTAAGTGGTTGTGGATGCCGTACCCAGAATAGGGATTTTGATATCCATTGTCATTATGATGCCGTCTTTCTCGTGCTCCGCCATCACTTGTTCCATGCGGGAGATGATCTCTTCCGGCGTCTGCGCAAACGCCATCACCGCCCAACCCAACGCAACGATAAAGCTGATGATCTTTTTCATAATAGCATATTTTACCACGCAAGATAGAAAAAATCGGCGAAAGTGCTGAGGGGGCCGGACACGAAATGAAAACTCTGGGGCTTTCTTTCATTTCGTGGCAGTAAAATGACTGAATCGGAGGAATATGTGGCCACGAAATGAAAGAATGGCAGCCCGCTTTCATTTCGTGGCAGAAGCCGGATTACAACGGATATATCCCTGCCCCGACGAAGTCGATGAGGGTCTGGGGCGCGATCTTGAACTGGAGACCGCGGACTCCGGCGCTGACATATATGAAGTCGTAGAGCAGGGCGCTCTCGTGGATGAAGGTAGGCAGGGGCTTCTTCATTCCGATGGGGGAACATCCGCCGCGGATGTAGCCGGTCAAGGGGAGCAGCTCGCGGACGTGGATCATCTCGCAGTTCTTGTTGCCGGAGATGCGGGCCGCCACCTTCAGGTCCACCTCGAAATTGCCGGGAATCACGCAGACGAAGAGTCCGTTGCGGTCGCCCCGCAGTACAAGCGTCTTGAAGACCTGTTCGATGTCCTCCCCGAGCTGCGCCGCGATATGCTCGGCTCCGAGATTATCCTCGTCCACCTCGTAGGGAATGAGGGTGTATTCTATGCCTGCCGCATCGAGCAGGCGGGCCGCATTTGTTTTCTGGATCTTCATAGTCTGCCTCTTTGGTCTGCAAAGATATGACAAAGAGCCGTAAAGCAGATATCTCTTTGCTTTTTCCGGCGGATTCTGTAATTTCGCATCCCTGATGAAACAGATGCTGCTCATATTGGCGATTATCTTCTCGGAATTCTTTTTCGGGCAGGGAAGCGTGTCGAACAGGGCAGAAGCTGTTCCGATTCCCTCTGACGGGGAAAATCCGGCCCTGAGCACCACAGCGGCATCCTCATCGCCATCCGACCGGATTCCCAGCTGCGCAGGCCTCGGAATGTCGTTCTCGTCCGCAAGGGGCGCGAATGTGACAGGGGAGGAGAGCGGTTTCTCCCCGTCGGTACGCACCGTCGTGACAGGCCGTCGCGCGCAGCCTTCCGTCCGAGAGTCGCATCTCTATGTCAGGTGCGGGCGCCTTTTCGGCCGTTCAGAATCCCGCTGGTTCGCCAGCGACGCCAAGCTGTCCGATTCGGGCATTTTCTCCTCATCCAGATATATCTATTCCATTTGCAGGTTGCGTGATTAGCCGCCGGGACGAATCCGTCCGGGCGATGCTGCGCGCCGTTTCCTTTCCGCACAAGGCGGGAAGGGGCGTCGATGCGTATGCGGCACCGTGCCCATACCTATCCTTTCACTCAACCAATAATTAACATTATCAGCAATGGAAATAAAACTCAAAAAAGTCCATGCGGGCAAGGACCTGGCAGTCACTTGCTCGCTGGCAGCCGCAGGCGCAGCCTGCTTCTTCCTGAACAAGGCCCTCGGTATCTTCTTGATAGTTTGCGGCCTCATGACACTTCTTTTCTATAAATCGGGATATAAGCGCGAGGGGAGTGCCATCCTTCTCGAAAAGCAGTCCCTCAATCTATGCCGGAGCTGCCGGGATTCGATAGTGCGCTTCCTCGCCGGTGAGGATGTCACGCCGGAACTCAAAGAGGGCACCGAAGGCGGCAGCATCCTGCTGCAGGTCTATTTCAGCCGCAAGGCCGGAGTGGCCTACGCCCAGTTATTCGATTTCAGGGAGGTCTCCTTCGAGGAGGCCACGCCCCTTGTGGAACTCAGCCAGTCGTCATCCTCCAAACTTATAGCCCTGTTATGAATATGAAAACGAAAAATCCGGCCCACTATATCCTCGGCCTCCCTCTCTGCACGATAGACGGCGAGAAGGGCATATTCAGCCTCAGGACCATGATCCTTCCCAGGGATTGCCAGTCCGCCATAATGGATTATCTGGAGGGACGCAGCGAAACCCTCGATGCGGTTCCCTATTACCGCGGAGGCCTGCTCCTGGAAGTCTTCACGAGCAAGGATAAATCCAGAATCCTGGCCCGCCTGTGCGAATTCCCGCCCGAAGGCTTCACCCCGATAAGCGGCCTGGAGGAGATCACCGCAGCTCAGCTGCAGCAGCTCGAAGCCCTTTCCCGCAAGTAACCATATAAATACATCAAGATATGTTTGACTTTATCAAAGATTTCTCGCCTTGGGTTCTCTTTTCGGATGCGGGTATCATATTTCTCCTGCTTCTGTTGGGAAAACTTTGCAGGGCGAAGGTAAAGGCTGTACAGAGCCTGTTTATCCCGCCTTCCCTGATTGCCGGAATCCTGGCGCTCGCCTTCGGCCCCAACGGCCTGGGATGGATTCCGCTTTCCAACAATCTCGGAACCTATTCAGCGATCCTCATCGCGGTGGTTTTCGCAGCGTTGCCGCTCAACTCCCCCTCTTTCAAGATAAAGGAGGTCGCGGGCAAAGTCGGCCCGATGTGGGCTTTCTCCCAGTTCGGAATGCTCGCCCAGTGGGCGGTGATGGGCCTTTTGGGAATCCTGCTTTTCACCCCTATTTGGGGCGTTAAGGAGCCGTTCGGCATTATGCTGGCAGTCGGCTTCTACGGAGGCCACGGTACCGCCGCCGCTATGGGCGACACCTTCGGACAGATGGGCTGGCCCGATGCGCTGAGCCTTGGAATGACTACCGCCACGGTGGGCGTGGTACTCGGCGTGATAGGCGGAATCATCTTTATCAAACTGGCCACCAAAAAGCATCAGACTTCGTATGTGACCGATTTTGCAGAACTCCCTTCGGAATTGAGGAGCGGACTGCTGCCTTCGGAAAAGAGGGACAGCGTCAATACCGCGACAACTTCGAGCATATCGATAGAGTCGCTGACCCTCCACCTCGGCTTCGTGTTCGTCGCAGCCTTCTGCGGCTTCCTTCTCAGCCGCGGGGTCAAGATCCTCAATCCTAACCTGGATATTCCCGTATTCCTTTCGGCATATCTGCTCGGCCTGCTTTTCAAACTGATATACGACAAGACGGGAGTGAGCCGCTATATGGACAAGCCTACCATCGGTAGCATAAGCGGTACCGCCACCGACCTGCTGGTCGCCTGCGGAGTGGGAGCCATCAATCTGAAGGTCGTTGCGGCCAACTGGGTTCCGCTGGTTGTGCTGATCCTTGCCGGAACAGCCCTTACCATATTCATCGTCTTCTACTTTGCCCGTCATCTCTACTCATCCGACTGGTTCGAGAAAGCTATTTTCGCCTGGGGCTGGTGGACGGGAACGATGGCTATCGGAATCGCGCTGCTGAGAATCGTGGATCCCAAGAACGAAAGCCATGCGCTCGATAACTACGCCCTGGCCTTCCTGCCCTGCGCGCCGGTGGAGATCATATTGATCCTGTCGGTGCCGATAGCATACCAGGGCGGCTGGCTGCTGTGGCTCTGCGCCGGATATCTTTTGTTGGCGATCCTTATAATGCTGCTTGCCCGCAAACTCGGCTGGTGGATAAAAAAGCCAGCTTCAAGGTCCTGAACAGGCGGTTTTATCCGCTTCAATATGCGAACCCCGGTCTTGATGGAGATTAAGGCCGGGGTCTTTTATCTTGGAAAACGCCTGAAAAATGTATATTTGCATTCGATTTGCTAAAACCTTATAACAAATGTCCAATTATTTCTATGACATGATTCCCGCAGAGGAGTTCGCAAAACTGCCTTATCTCCCTACGGTGAGCGAATTCGTGGACTGGATGGCCGGCACTTATGCCGACAGCCCCGCGGTCTGCGACAAAGACAAAACCTATACATATAAAGAATTTGCAGAGCGCATCGCCCGCCGCCGCTCCTTTATTGAGGCGGCAGGCCTTCCGAAAGGCTCTCACATAGCTATTTTCGACCGCAACAGCCAGGATGCCATCGAGCTCTTCCTGGCGGTGACTTCCGCAGGATATGTGGCGATGAATCTCCCCGCTTCGCTTCCCGCACCCGCGGTGGTCGGTTCCTGCCGCAAGTTCGACATCTCCGCCATCTTCGTGCGCGACGAGTTCGCACCCCTTTGCGCCGACCTGCAGGGAGTGAAGGTTTTCCCCGCCTCCTCGATGGGCGAAACCGGGGCCCCCGTCGCCAAGATCGACAAGGAACAGCCCGCCGCCATCTTCTTCACCGGCGGTACCACAGGTGCTCCCAAGGGTGCCGTGCTGACCCACCGCGCCCTGATGCGTGGCTGCTATAACGCCATATTCAAGCCCGGCAAGGTGATCGGCGTACACCGCTACATCTGCCTGCTGCCGCTCAGCCACGTATTCGGCCTCATCGCCGGCACCATGGGCTGCTTCTATACCGGCAACCTCATCTATACCTGCGAGGATATGAAGGCCACCATCGGCCAGCTCCCCAGGATCAAGCCCACCATCCTGGTCATCGTGCCCGGTATCTGCGACATTCTCGCAGGCCTCTGCAAGATGTACGGCCCCCAGTTCCTGGGCGGCAACCTGAGGCTCATCATCTCCGGAGCGGCGAATGTGCCTCCGCGCCTTGTCGAGACCTTCACCAAGCTGGGAGTTGTCTTTACGTTCGGATACGGCCTCACCGAGACCGCGAACCTCACCTCTGCCAATGCCGACGCCGTGACGCACCCCACCTCCATCGGAAAGGTCTATCCCGGACAGGAGGTCAAACTGGTGGACGGCGAGCTCTGGGTCAAGGGCGACAACCTCTTCAGCGGTTACTATCACGACCCTGAGAAGACCGCCGAGGCCCTCACCGAGGACGGCTGGCTCCGTACCGGCGACCTCGTCCACATCGACGGGGATGGATTCCTCTATATCACGGGCCGCATCAAGAACCTCATCATCCTCTCCAACGGCGAGAATGTGAGCCCCGAGAGCCTCGAGGAGCCTTTCTATGCAGATCCCTGCGTCCGCGACGCGATGGTCAAGGAAGACACTCTCAACGGCAATCCCTGCATCGCAGTGGAGATCCTGCCGCTGATGCCCGCTTTCGAAGGCAAGCCCTGGGAGGAGGTAGTGGCATATATGGAGGCCCTGGTGGCCAAGATCAACGCCACACTTCCCAGCACCCACCGTATCATGAAGACCACAGTGCGCACGGAGGACTTCAAGCGCACCGGAAGTATGAAAGTGGCACGCGTATGACAAAGGAACAAGTATTCGAAGGACTGAAAGAGATATTTTCAGTCCTTCTTCCTAAAACCGACCTTTCGGGCGTGGATTACGACACCGAACTGGTGCGCGGCCTCGGTATAGATTCGCTTTCGATGATGCTCCTCTCGCTCGCAACGGAGGAGAAGTTCAAAATGCGCTTTCCCGACGGCGAGGCTATGCCCGTGACTGTCGGTGACGTGTGCGACAACGTGCTCAGGCAGCTTGCCTAAGCTTCGATATTCTTGACGTAACTGCGGCGGCGCTGGTAGGGCTTGGGGTCGTATTCCCCGAACAGGGACTGCACCTTATAGTTCTCCTCGAGCTGCGGATTGAGTAGCATCCGCTTGATTCCCAGGCGGATGCAATTTTCGTGCAGGTACTTGAACATAAGCACGTTCGCACCCTTGCCCTGATATTCGGGCAGGACTCCGATGAGCAGGGCCTCGATGGTGTCATTATGGCGCAGCGACCGGAGTATGGGGATGAATCCGAAGGGGAAGAGCCTGCCCTTGGCCTTGCGGACTGCCTTCGAGATGGAAGGCATCGTGATGGTGAAACCCACGAGCTTGTCCTCCTCGTTGACCACGAATGCCACCAGGTCCTTGTTCATTATCGGGACGTACTGCTTGACATATCCGTCGATCTGCTCCTCGGTGAGCTTGGAGTACTCGTAGAGGGGTGCGAATGCGTCGTTGAGGACGTGGAACATCTCGCGGCCTCGCTTCGACATCTGGCGGATGTTGCGTCCGCGCCATATCCTGAGGCCGTAGCGTTTCTCCACCAGGTCGGCATACTTGAACATCGGCGGCAGGGTGTCGGGCAGGTCGATGTAGCGCTGGGTCCAGTCCACATCCTTGGAGAAGCCCATCCGCTCGAGATATTCACCGTAATAGGGGTAATTATAGATGACGGTGAACGGGCTGTCATTCTCGAAACCCTCCACCAGGAGCCCTTCGCGGTCCATATCGGTGAATCCGAGCGGGCCTTTGACCTTCTGTGCGCCCCGGCTGCGGCCCCACTCTATGACCGCGTCCACAAGCGCCTTCGCCACTTCGAAATCTTCGACGAAGTCCATCCATCCGAACCGGACGGTCTGTTCGCCCCATTTTTCGTTGGCCTTGCGGTTGATGATGGCCGCAATGCGGCCTACCACCTTTCCGCCACGGCGTGCGAGGTAGAGTTCGCGTTCACAGAATTCAAGGGAAGGGTTCTTGTCCGACAGCGACTTAAGCTCGTCGTCTTCGAATGCGGGCACCCACTGTGGGCACTTCCGGTAGAGTGCCAGGGGGAAGCGGATGAACTGCAAAAGCATCCTGCGGCCCACTACAGGCACGATTTCGAGATTGGTTTGAGGTTTCATTTTCCAAATTTGCAATGGCAAAAATAAGAAATATAGTTCATATCTTTGCCGGCACTTTGAAACGATACGGATTATGGGTAGAAAATTAATCGCAACTTTTATGGCGGCTGCGGCCCTGATGGCTTCCAGCCCCGTTTTCGCTTCCGCCCCGGCGGACGAAGATACAGTCAAAGTCTATGATCTCGAAGCCGTTGCCGTAACCGGCAGCCGCGCCCCCATGACCCTCGGCACCAGCGCCCGCATAGTGACGGTGCTCGACAGCCTTTCGATAGCCAATATCCCCGCCCAGACCATCAACGACCTGCTCAAATATGCGGTCGGAGTGGATGTGAGGCAGCGCGGCATTATGGGAATGCAGACCGACATAAGTGTCCGCGGCGGCACTTTCGACCAGATAGCGATCCTTCTCAACGGCATCAACATCAGCGACCCGCAGACCGGGCACAATGCCGCCGATTTCCCCGTAGGGACCGAGGATATCGACCATATAGAGATTCTGGAGGGGCCTGCGGCGAGGGTCTATGGCACTTCGTCGCTCGTGGGCGCCATCAATATCATAACCCGCAAGATTGAGGATAACGGAGTCAAGGTGCACTTCGGCGTCGGTTCCTATATGTCGCTCGACGGCGGCGCCTCGCTGAGCCTGCGCAAGGGGAACTTCTCCTCGATCCTGGCTGCCGACGCTCTTCGCACCGACGGCTACAGCCACAATGCCAAGGGCGGACTGAACAGCGATGCGGATGCCCTAAAGGCCTTCTGGCGCGGCTCCTGGGAGGGAAAAGGTGTGGATATCAACGCCCAGGCCGGCTTCTCGAACAAGAATTTCGGCTCCAACACCTTCTACAGCGCGCGCTTCGACGATCAGTTCGAGCATACCGCCAAGACCTTCGCCTCGGTGCAGGCCGAGAGCAAGGGGGCGTTCCGCTTCAAGCCGGCGGTTTACTGGAATTACGGCTTCGACCGCTTCGAACTCTTCAGGGCCAACGAGGCTGCCTATCCTTTCAACTATCATAAGACGAACGTTTTCGGCGCCAACCTCGGCGCTGCGCTGACCTCAGTGGCCGGAGAGACCTCGTTCGGAGCCGAATTCCGGCGTGAGGCGATCCGCAGCACCAACCTGGGTGAGCCGCTGGAGAACGGCACCGGGCACTATGTCAAGGGCCTGGGCAGGAATAATTACAACTTTTATCTGGAACACAGCCTGGTGCTCAGCCGCTTCACCCTTTCGGGCGGATTCTCCGTCATCGGCAACAGCGCTTCGAAGCGGCCCTGGGGCTTCTATCCAGGAATCGATGCCAGCGTGCGCATCTCCGATGCCTGGAAGGTCTATGCCTCGGCCAACACCTCGCTGCGCAATCCCACCTTCACCGACCTCTACTATTCGGTGGGAGGCCATTCGGCCGACAAGAACCTCAATCCGGAGAGGATGACCTCGTTTGAGGGCGGCCTCAAGTATATGAAATCGGGCTTCCGCGCCGTGTTGAGCCTCTACTATCATCACGGAACCGATATGATCGACTGGATAAAGGATCTCAACGAAGGGGAGGAGGCCGTCTGGCGCTCAGTCAACCATACCACCGTCAATACGCTGGGTGAGGAGCTTACCCTGACCCTCGATTTCCCCGTCATAACCGGCAATCCCGACTTCTTCTTCCGCTCCCTGAGCCTCGGGTACAGCCATATCGACCAGGATAAGGCGCTGGAGCCCAATCTCCAGTCGGCCTATGCGCTGGAGTATCTCCGCAACAAGGTCTCGGCCCAGGCCGATTTCCACATCTGGAAGGGATTCATCCTCAATCTTTCCTGCAGATGGCAGGACCGTATGGGCAGCTACGAGGTTTTCGAAGGCGGGTCATCGACCGGCCGGACTGAGAACTACAAACCCTATACCCTTCTCGGCGCAAGGCTCAATTGGATTACGGGTCCTTTCCGTCTCTATGCCGTAGGCGACAATCTTCTCAACAAGGTCTATTACGATCACGGCAACATTCCCCAGCCGGGACTGTGGCTGCGCGCCGGCCTCGTCGTAGATGTCAAGTTTGAATAATCAGGGGTTGTTTTTTTCTGATTATTGCAGTTACCCATATGCTAATGAGTAATTTTACTCATTGTTTTTGGGTTCTGTTTACTTATTTTTGTAAGTGGAAAAGAATTTGGCAACCGGCTTTTCCCCAAATGATAATAACTCACTTATCTTTTTATATTATGAAAAAACTTACAAAAGCCCCTTACGGCACTCCTTCGGTCGAGGTAATCGAAGGCAGTCCGGCAGGACTTCTGTGCGCCAGCAACACCAATGGCGGCAACACTGAAGACCTGTTCTTCGAGGATTGGCAGAAGCTGCTGGGAGGCGGCGGAGTATTATGAAAACCCGTACGCTTCTCTGGGCTATAGCAGCCCTATTCCTTGCATCCTGCAGTCAAGTGGATGTTGATCAGGTAAAACTGAAGGACGACCATGTCCTGACGGCCAATATTGAAAACGCCGGCCCTACCAAAACTGCCGTAGAGAACGGCGGAACAAAAGTTCTCTGGGGAGTCGGGGAGGAGATCTCCGTTTTCCTCGGCACTACCGCTTACAAATTCAAATCCCTGAATACATCCCCCGCTTCGTCGGCCGATTTCGAAGGCACACCCAGCCTGAAGGATGTAAGCGATAGCAACCCTATCCTGGCACTTTCGCCTTATAAGTCCGATTCCAAGGTTGCGAGCGGAATAATCTACTACAACCTTCCCGCTACGCAGCAGGCGGTGGAGAATACTTACGACCCTGATGCTCACGCCCTTGTGGCATATTCTCCCACGGTGAACCTCTCGTTCTACAATGTTACGAGCGGTATCCGCTTCACCCTCACGCGGTCGGACATTACCGAAATTACCCTCAAGAGCAATGACGCCATGTCTCTGGCGGGAGATCTCCAGATCAAGGCTTCCGGTTCGACGCCTACGATCCAGAACATTACTTCCCCTTCCACTATAGTCAAGCTTCTGCCTCCTGCAGGCGGATTCAAGAAAGGAGTGTGGTACTATATCACCACCATTCCCGCGAAACTCACCAAGGGCTTCACCATCGATTTCAAGGCCGGAGCGCTGGAGGCAAGTTTTACCACCAGCAGCGTCGTTACGATGAAGAGGGGCGGTTATGGTTCGATTTCTGAAATCGACAAGAATCTGACCTTCGCCGATCCCACCGTCCACGTGACCGGCGTGACTCTCGACAAGACCTCTCTGACAATGGCTCCGGGTGAAACCGCTACCCTTGTCGCTACGGTTGCTCCGGATAATGCCACCGACAAGAGCATCAATTGGAGTTCCAGCGACGATACAGTCGCCTCTGTCGACCAGAACGGCAAGGTAACCGCAAAGAAGGCCGGTACGACAGTCATCGTTGCACTGACCAACGACGGCTACAAGACCGCTACCTGCAAGGTGACGGTCGCTCCGCCTGTAAGCGATTTGAGGACTCAGTATGCCGAGAGCGCCTCCGGTTACCAGACCTTCGGAAAGGTGATTCATTATAAGTATGGAACTAAATACGGTTCTACCGCAAATGAATTCTATGTAGTACCAATGGGCAATGACGGCAATGCTTTTGAGGATTCCGATGCTGCTCATTTCTCCGCTACTTCCTCGAAAACCGACAATGTCTCAGTGAGCGTCGTGAAGGTCGGCAACGGTTGTGCGTTCCTCGTCAAACCGCTAAAGGATCCTACGAAGGGATCTGAAGCATGGAGCGACCTTACGTTTGAGTACACCCCTGCGAATGGCTCCAAGTTGACCAAGGCGGCCAGAATCGTAGTGGTTCCTTCTTCAGCATCCTCAGCATTCGCTTATAAGCTTAGGCTTTGGGACCAGCTTGTAGGTACTGTTGATGTCTCCGGAAACACATTCTCCACTACGATATCCAAGGCAAACGACACTCACTATTCGAACCTTAACGTCGCTTTCAACATGAGCGGTACCGATCCCGTCCAAGTTCCCGAGAAAGCAGATATGGCGACTTATTCCTTTACGAGTTCCAACAGCAGTATCGTCAATGTCAGTATGAAAACCTCCAACAGCGATTATGGCAGTTTCCCTAGCGCAGAACTTACCTACAAATCTCCAGGAAAGGCCAATGTCGTTGTAAAGTACACTGACTACAAGGGCAACAAACTTGAAAAGACTCTTGCCATAACCGTCAAGAAGAACTTCATCGCGAGCGGAGACTATATCAGAAGTACCAACAGCAGTTATACCGGCAACAACTCGACAAGCAACAGGGATTATGTGGGAGTCGATTATTTTATCGAAGTGAAATTGTATAAGAGTAGTGGTCAGGAGTACACCGCAGACGAACTTACCGATATTACCTGGTCTTCGAGCAATACATCCGTCGCCACCGTCACTGTCGACGCTTCTGTCGCCACTGCGAGGGTAGTTGGCAAGGCTGCAGGAGACGTAACCATTACGGCAACAGGAAAGGACGGCTCCAAGGCGGTGTACTATATGACCGTTTACAAGAGGATTACCAGTATCACTCCGAATTCCACTACATATAAGATCGGCCTGGGCTCTGCCCACACGATGAATTATACGGGCGAAGACTTTACAATTGTGCCGAGCAACGCTACCTATCAATCCAACTCCGACTTCAAGTGGCAGTCCTCCAATTCAAATGTCGTGAGTGTAGGAAATACCAACGGTATCATCAGCGGCGATGGAGTCGGTACCGCGACAATCAGCGCCGCTCCGAAACCTTGGTACGCTAATTATATGACTGTTCGTGAAGTCCAGGTCGTGGACTACAGGCTGAAGGTTACAAGTACAACTTCCAAGTTGGCGACATTGAATAAACTGTATGCCAATAGCGACGACATTACGATTGAAGTTGGCAGCACCGTCAATGTATGCTATGCCTCTACTTCGGGTACCTCTTACACTTGGAACGGCACCTGCGGCTTCTCGACTGCCTCAACGAAACCTGGTGTTGTCATTGCATCCGGCGGAACCAAGCAGCAGTATGCAGTCTTACAAGGTATAGCAACCGGCGATGCCTATATAGATCTGGACTACACCGGCAGCAACGGCCGCATCCTCCAGCGCTATCACGTCAAGGTGGTTCCCAAGTTTACCTGGGCAAGCGGCGACATCGCAAGCAACTCGAATATTGCCAGGACTCAGACATCTCCTTATTTCCTGAAGGTTGGAGAGAATGTCAGTATATATGGATTCCACGGATCGTCGCAGTACACAGCAAGCCAGGCTGACGCCATCGCCTGGAGCAGCGTCAGCCCTTCACTCGCAACCGTTTCCCCTGAGTCCGGCTACACGACTAAGGTGACAGGAAAGGCGAACGGCTATGCGGAGATCAAAGGAATGGACTCGAATGGAAACACAAGGTCGTTCTGGGCTTATGTCTATACACCGGTCACATCTGTCACCCCGGCGGCTAATTATGTCGTAGGAGTTACCTGCAATCCGCCGGCTAAGCAATTCTCTGCCGGAAACGACTTTACCATCTCTCCTTCCAATGCCAATCCCTTCAAGTATCTCTGGGAGTCCGGCAATACGGAGATTGCGACGGTTGATGAAGGCGGCAAGGTTACAGTCAATGCATCCAAAACCGGTTCTGCGGATATAAGGGTTCGCCCTTATCCGAATTCGTCTTTCTATAAAGCGCGGACCGTCAAGGTTGTTTATTGGAGAATGTATGCTTCTTATTCAGCCTGCACCTCCAGCGGTACCATTCAGCAGAGCGACGGAACTAACGGCGATCATCCTTATGGTTACTCCGGCGGAAGTGATGTTATAAAGATTGATAAAGGAAAGCAGGTCAATCTCAAATTCTACAATATTTCCGACGGACATAAGGTTGGCGATGCAGCCTATTCAGTCGTCAATTCGAACACAAGCGTCGTAAAGATGACAACTATGAATTACGATTATGGCACAAATGGCAGCTATGTGATGGTCGAGGGTCTCAAATCAGGTACTTCTACTGTTACTCTGACAATCAGCGGCAATAATACCTATTTCTCCAAGACATTTACGATACAGGTGCTTTAGGTAATATCGACTATACACTTTTAAAGGCCGGTGGATTATTCCTCCGGCCTTTGTTCTTTTTGACTCAGATTTGCGTGCCGCGTCAGATCCGGTTGACCTCCATCGAAAGCTCCACCCCGAACTTGTCGTAAACGTCGTTTATTATGGAGTTTGCGAGATTGAGAATCTCCTGCCCCGTGGCACCGCCGAGATTGACCAGAACCAGCGGCTGATGCTCATATACGCCGGCCCTGCCCATTTGGAACCCTTTCCAGCCGGCCTTGTCGATCAGCCAGGCAGCAGAGAGCTTTACCATCCCTTCGCCCGCGTCGAAACGGGGCATATCGGGATACAGGAACGAGAGGGTCCCGATCCGGGAGGCTGGAACGAGGGGATTGACAAAGAAACTGCCGGCATTTCCGAGAACCTTGGGATCGGGCAGTTTCCCCTCCCGCATCACCAGCACCGCCTGCCGCACCTCCTCTGCAGAAGGCTCGATACCCTCGAATTCGGATGCGAGGGCCTTGTATTTGAGAATCGGCTTCCATTCTCGCGACAGGGCGAATACTACCGAGGTGATTATGTACCGCTTGTTTTCCGCCCTCTTGAAGATGCTGTCGCGATATGAATACCCGCATTCAGCGGCGTCGAACACCCGGATCTCTCCGCTTTCGGCATCGACGGTCCTGACCTGGCGTATGATTTCGCAGGCCTCGGAGCCGTATGCGCCGATATTCTGCACAGCGGCGGCTCCCACCTCGCCGGGAATGCCGGAGAGGTTCTCGGCGCCGTAGAGCCCGTGCGAGATGCACCACTCTACGAAGGAATCCCAGTTGGATCCGGCTCCGACTCTTACCAGTGCCGTCTCTGCGTCCGTCGATTCGATTTCGGCCCCGCGGATGGCGCAGTGCAGCACCGTCCCGCGGAAGTCTCCGCAGAAAAGCAGATTGCTCCCCTCGCCGATATTGAGCAGCGGCCGTTCGAGGCGCGGGAGGGCCTCAAGCAGTTCATCTTCCGATGAATATTCGAAAAACCACGAGGCGCGCACATCCATCCCGAACGTGTTATGCCCCAGAAGGGAATGATTCTGCCGGAGTTCCATTACTCGACCCTCGTGATATGCGCCCCGAGCGCCCTGAGACGTCCTTCGATATTCTCGTATCCGCGGTCGATCTGCTGGATGTTGTTGATGCGGCTCGTCCCGGCTGCGCCGAGGGCAGCTATGAGCAGCGCGATGCCGGCGCGGATATCGGGCGAGGTCATCGTGCGGCCGCGCAGGTTGCGGGTGTGGTTATGGCCGATGACGACGGCCCTGTGGGGGTCGCAGAGGATTATCTGGGCTCCCATATCGATAAGGTTGTCCACAAAGAAGAGTCGGCTCTCGAACATCTTCTGGTGTATCAGCACGCTGCCGCGGGACTGGGTGGCGACCACCAGCATCACGCTCAGCAGGTCGGGGGTAAGGCCCGGCCAGGGGGCGTCGGCGATGGTCATAATTGAGCCGTCGAGGAATGTGTCGATGCAATACTCCTCCTGCGAGGGGATATAGATGTCGTCGCCCCTCTGCTCCAGCCTTATGCCCAGGCGGCGGAAGGCTTCGGGAATGATGCCGAGATTGTCGTATGAGACATCCTTGATGGTGATCGAGCTCTGCGTCATAGCCGCCATTCCGATGAATGAACCCACCTCGATCATATCGGGCAGGATGCGGTGCGATGCGCCGTGGAGCTCGTTGACTCCCTCGATGGTGAGCAGGTTCGAACCGATGCCGCTGATGCGGGCCCCCATCGCGCAGAGCAGCTTGCAGAGCTGCTGCACGTAGGGTTCGCAGGCCGCGTTGTAGATGGTGGTGGTCCCTTCGGAGAGCACCGCCGCCATCACGATGTTGGCGGTACCGGTGACGGAGGCCTCATCCAGCAGCATATAGGTTCCCTTGAGCTTGTGCGCCTTGAGGATATATGTGAAGTTCGTACGGTCGTATTCGAATTCGGCTCCGAGCTGTTTCATTCCCTCGAAGTGGGTGTCGAGCCTGCGGCGGCCTATCTTGTCGCCTCCGGGCTTGGAGGTGATGGCCCATCCGAAGCGGCCCAGCATCGGGCCCACGAGCATTATCGAGCCGCGCAGGGCCTCGGTCCGCTTGAGGTAATCGGTGCCGCGGATGTAGTCGAAATCGGGGTTCGCGGCGCAGAAAGAATACTTGCCTTTTCCGAGTTTGCGGACCTCGACTCCCATCTTTTCGAGCAGGGCGATGAGGTTGTTGACGTCCAGGATGTCCGGGACGTTTTCCACCGTCACCTCGTCTTTGGTCAGGAGGGTGGCGCAGATTATCTGCAGGGCCTCGTTCTTGGCGCCCTGCGGGGTTATTTCGCCGGAGAGAGGATGGCCTCCCTCTATGATGAATGATGCCATTTATCCGTTTTTAAACGTTTATAAACGGCTTTCCTACTTCAAACCGCGTGCCCTCAGCAATGCGTCGGGGTCGGGTTCCGCGCCGCGGAAAGCCTTGTAAAGCACCATAGGGTCCTCGCTGCCGCCCTTCTCGAGGATGTTCTCCTTGAAACTCTTCGCGGTGGCGGGATCGAAGATGCCCTTCTCCATGAAGAGTTCGAAAGCATCCTTGTCGAGCACCTCGGCCCAGAGGTAGCTGTAGTAGCCGGCGCTGTAGCCGCTGTTGAAGATATGGTTGAAGTAGGTGGTCCGGTAGCGGGGGATTATCTCGCCGATGAGGCCCATCTCTTCGCAGGCCTTCTTCTCGAACGCTTCAACGTCGATGCCTTCGACAGATGAGAGCTCGTGCCACTTCATATCGAGGATCGAAGCCGCGCAGAGCTCGGTGGTCATGAAGCCCTGGTTGAAGTTGCCGGCTGCGATGATCTTCTCCACGAGTTCGTCGGGAATGACCTCGCCGGTCTCGTAGTGCTTGGCATAACCTGCGAGAACCTCCTTCTGGAATGCCCAGTTCTCATTGATCTGCGAGGGGAGCTCCACGAAGTCGCGGGCTACGGCGGTGCCGCTGACAGTGCGGTAATGGCACTGGGTGAGGAGTCCGTGGAGGGCGTGGCCGAATTCGTGGAACATTGTCTCCACGTTGTCGAGGCTCAGGAGCGAGGGCTTGTCGGCGGTGGGCTTGTTGAAGTTGCCCACATTGACTATGATCGGGCGGACCATCGTGCCGTCGGCGGTGACATATTCGTCGCGGATGTTGTTCATCCAGGCACCGCCCCTCTTGCTCTCGCGGGGGAAGTAGTCGGTGGTGAGGATTCCGATGAGCGAGCCGTCGGCTGCGTTGGTCACCTTGAAGGCCTCCACGTCGGGGTGATAGACGGGAGCGTTCTCAATCTTCTCGAATTTGAGTCCGTAAAGCTTGGCCGCAGTGTTGAATACGCCTTCGCGGACGTTTTCCATCTTGAAGTAGGGCTTCACCTGCTCCTCGTCGAGGTCATATTTGGCCTTGCGAACCTTCTCGGCATAGTAGAACCAGTCCCAGGGCTCGATCTTGCTGCCTGCGGGGAGTTTGCCGGCCTTGATGTCGTCGTCCATAACGAGCTGCATGTCGATGACCTCTTTCTTGGCCTGGGCGACCGCATATTTGAAGATATTCTCCAGGAATGCGTCCACAGCGGCGGGGGTCTTCGCCATCTTGTCGCTGAGGATCCAGGCTGCAGGGTTGTCATAGCCGAGCAGTTTGGCCTTCTCCTCCTTGAGGGTCAGGATGCGGAGAAGGGTCTCCTTCGTGTCGTTCTCATTGCCGTTGTTGCCACGGTTGGAGTATGCGCGGAACATCTCCTCGCGTTTTGCGCGGTCCTCCTCGGTGGTCATCGCGCCGGTGTATTCGGAGATGGCGACGCCGAATTTCGCCTTGAAGGCGTTGTTCTCCTTGAGCAGCATATTGCCGAATTTGTTGGAGAGGGTGGAGAGTTCGGTGTTGATCTCCTTCATACGCGCCTGGCCGGCCTCGTCGAGGGCGATGCCGTTGTCGGCGAACGAGCGGTAAACCTTGTCGAGTACCATCTCCTGCTCGCGGGTGAGTCCGAGACCCTCCTTGGCGTTGTTGACGGCCTCGACCTTGGCGAAGAGGGCCTTGTTGAAGATTATCTCATTCTCGTGCTGCGAGAGCATCGTAGTGGCGTCGTCCACTATCTTCTCGAGGGTAGGGGTGATGTCGGTCTCTGCGAGGTTGAACAGGACGCCGGAGACTTTGGCCAGAAGGCCGCCCGAGAGGTCGTAGGCTCCGATGACGTTGTCGAATGTGGGAGCCTCGGGAT
Organism: Bacteroidales bacterium; assembly: GCA_017443845.1. GTDB lineage: Bacteria > Bacteroidota > Bacteroidia > Bacteroidales > UBA932 > Cacconaster. Next base: position 29,153 of record JAFSXX010000018.1, read on the forward strand.
TGTTGACGATAGCTTCGATTTCAGCGTTGTGCTGCTTGATTCCCTCCTCGATGGCAGGGATGTAATGCGCCTCCTTGATCTGATCGAAAGGAGGAATTCCGTAAGGGGTGTCCCATTCCGCGAGGAAGGGATTTGTCTTTGTACACGATGTCATAAGCATGGCTGCGAATGCCAGGATTGCAAAAAGTCGTTTCATATCTGATGATTGATTTGTTTCAAACTGGTATTGTAATTTACAAATTTACAACTTTTTTGCTTGCCTGCCCCAAATAATCTGGTGCATCTGTTTCGGGGTGCTTTTTGGGGATGGTGGCCTTCTGGTTCGGGATACATTTCGTGGCTGATGATCGTCTGGTTCGGGATGCTATTCTGGGCCGATGATCGTTTGGTTCGGGATACTTCTCAGCGCCTGTGAGCTTCTGCTTCTGCGTAAAAACTATTGGCAGCCCGTGGAGGTTGATCCGCTGAGACTTATCGATTTAGTAAAAACAACCTCTGTGTTTGGGTAGGGGTTGTTTTCAGCATCTCGCTGACAATTAGCCTTTTAGCTTCCACAGCCTTCTGGCTTCGGTGCCTACTCTCCGCGCCTTCCCTCCGCGCCTGGGCTTTCGCGCTTATCTTTTGCGGCTGGACTTTGGTGTCTACCCTCGATGGCCGGGCTTTAACGCCTTCCCTTTGTGGCCGGATTTTGACGCTTATCCTCTGTGGTTAGCGGCCTATGCTGTATATTCTATTATCGGCCCGTGGAGGCTAACACCCTGATGCTTAGCGAGTTTATGAAAACAACCCCTGCATCTGGTCAGGGGTTGTTTTCAGCATCTCGCTGACAATTAGCCTTTTAGCTTCCACGGCCTGGCTCTGAATCCCACTCTCAGCGCTTATGCTTCGGCGCATACCCACCGCGGCAGCGCTTTGATTCTCAGGGCTTAAGTTTTGTCACCTGCCCTCGATGGCTGACGTTATTACTACTTCTCCAGGCAGAAGTCGAGGCCGGCGGTGATGGCCTCCTTGTCGAGATGCTGGCCGATGAAGACTATTTTCTGCATGCGGTCGCCATAGACGGGGTCCCAGTCTTTCTGGAGGCCCTTGTCCCAGGACATACGCTCACGGAGCTCCTCTTCGGGCATTGTGGCGTACCATAAGCCGGCGTCCTTGAGGGAGACCTGCTTGCCGGCCTGCTCGAAGATGAAGCAGGTGTCGGGCTCGTCCGTGAAGTAGCAGAGGCCTTTGGCGCGGATTACCTCGCGGGGCCATTTCTTGGCGATGAAGCTGTCGAATTTGTTCATATCGAAGGCTTCGCGGCGATAATATACGAATGTGCCGATGCCGTACTCCTCAGCCTCGCCTTCATCGTGATGATGGTGATGGTGGTGGCCGTCGTGCCCGTGCTCTTCGTGCTCATGCTCATGCTCATGCTCGTGGCCGTGATGCCCGTGCTCCCCGTCGTGATCGTGATCATCGTCGTCATCATCATCTTCCTCTTCCGCCTCCTCATTTTCGTGCTTTTCGATCTCACCGAGCCAGGAGGCCGAGGTGATGACGTCGTCGAAGTCGAACATTCCGGTGCCCACGAGGCGGTCGAGGTCCACGTCGCAATAGTCGCATTCGATGATCTCGGCCTTGGAATTCAAAGCCCTGACGATCTCCCTGATGCGTGAAAGCTCCTCCGGGGAGACTCCCGAAGCCTTGTTGAGCAGCACGATGTTGCAGAACTCTATCTGCTGGATCACCAGCGATTTGATATCCTCCTCGTCGAAATGGCCGCCGAGCAGGTCGTTGCCGCAGGCGAACTCGTCCTGCATGCGGATGGCATCCACCACCGTCACTATGCAGTCCATCACCGGCACGTCGCCGCCGGAAAGCATCTGGGGATATACCGAGGGAATCGAGCAGATGGTCTGGGCGATAGGCTCGGGCTCGCAGATGCCGCTGGCCTCGATTACGATATAATCGAACTTCTGCATCCTGGTGATGTCCGAAAGCTGCTGCACGAGATCCATCTTGAGGGTGCAGCAGATACACCCGTTCTGCAGGGCCACCAGGCTGTCGTCCTTCTGCCCCACGATACCGCCCTGCTGAATGAGGTCGGCGTCGATGTTTACTTCGCCTATATCGTTGACTATCACCGCAAAGCGGATACCTTTGCGGTTCGAGAGGATGCGGTTGAGCAGTGTGGTTTTGCCGCTGCCGAGGTAACCCGTAAGCAGCAATACGGGTATTTCATTGATTTCTTTCATCTTGGATAGAATTATTAAAAGTCGCTGTCAGTCCTTCTTCTGCTTATTCCAGCGCTCGCGGGCCAGGGCCTGCATATCGGGGACTATGTCGTTCTCGTCAACGATTTCGGAGCCGAGAAGGGTTTCTATGATATCTTCCATCGTGAGGATGCCCTGGAAGGCGCCATACTCGTCGATGATGCAGGCGATCTGCTCGTTCTTGGAGAGCATCTCGTCCCATATCTTGCCAAGGGGGGTCTCCTCGTTATAGAGTTCCACGTCGCGGCGGATGGAGCCCAGCGTACGGTCGAACTTGTCGTCGGCCAGCAGCTGAAGCGCATCCATCCGGAGGATATATCCCGTGATATATTCGTCGCTCTCGCCATAGACCGGGATGCGGCTGTGGTGGCGGTACTCCTTGCTGCGGTAGAACGACTTGACGGTCATCGACTCCGGCGCTATGGCGCACACCACGCGCGGGGTCATCGCCTGGTAGGCGGGGATGTCGTCCATCTTGAAGAGATTCTGGATTACGGCGTTCTCGTCCTCGTCGATTTCCTCCTCTTCTTCGGCCACATTGGCCATCGCGCTCACCTCCTCGCGGGATACCGAGACTTCGTCCTCATCGGGATGCGAGATCGACTTCGAGAGCCACTCAAAGACTATGACGAAGGGATAGAGCACCACCACGAGCACATTCAGACACCTGGTCGTGAAGCCCATAAGATGCTTCCACTGGGTGGTTCCGATGGTCTTGGGGATAATCTCCGAGAAGACGAGGATAAGGATGGTGGTGACGACGCTCACCAGGCCGAACCACTGACTGCCGAAGAGGAGCGTGGCCTGCCGGCCGACGCCCGCCGCTCCGATGGTGTTGGCGATGGTGTTGAGGCTCAGGATGGCCGCGATCGGCCTGCCGGACTCCTGCTTGAACTGCCTGAAACGGGCCGCCGGTTTATACCCTTCCTCCTCCTTCATCGAGATGAAGGAGATCGGCGTGGACATCAGTGTGGCCTCCAGGATTGAACAGAGGAACGAGATGGACATCGCCCCGAGCAGGAATACGAGCAACAGAGTCATAGTCGGTGCAAAGGTAGCATTTTTTTATATTAGTTGATGTGTGGAGGCTTATCGCTTGGCGTTTAATGAATTACTGGAAACAACCTCCCCGAAATTCACGGGGTTGTTTTCAGGAAGTAGCTGTCAATCAATGGCCAAGCCTCCACGCTCGCTGGCGGGTTCTGTCTGCTAAGATTGGAGAATGGTTTCACTGGATCTCGTCCGTGGAGGCCAACTCGCTTAAGGTTAGTTACTTTCTGAAAACAACCTCCTCGCAGAAAGGGAGGTTGTTTTCAGCAAAACGCAGAATATCAATCATTTCATCTCCACGTAAACAGTCTATCTCCCGACGGGACTGTATTCGAGATGCAGATATTTAGATACCTTCCTGTAGCCGGCACCAGTGTAGATGTCCAGGGGTTCCAGCAGTTCGATTCTTTTCTGAGGCGGCAGCCTCAGCATCTCCTCGACACTGCCGGCCAGCTTTTTCTCTATCAGGAACTTTGTCATTTTTGCATAAATGAGGTCCGATCCCGAAACGAAATCCTCACGGATGTCGTACTCGCTGCCCTTGGCTGTATTGACTCCTGCAACCAAATCTGAATAATTGCCGAAATAACCCGCAGCAGTATCGTAATCGATACAGTTGTACTTAGATATGATGAAGTCGGTAAGCTGTTTCAATTCGCCCGGCCTCAGGTCTTTTGCCATCAGGGAAAGTTGGCTGTAACCGAGTGGCCTGTCCGCATCCCTCGTTATGGTTACTTCGCGGACAGCCCTTCGCAACGGAGCGCTTGCCTCCCTCAATCTGAGGGGATCGGAGAACGGATGCCTGCTCTCCCCATAAGCCAGAAAATTCCATTGCGCCTCTTCCGGGCGCTTGCTCAACTGCTTCTCGACAGGATTATTCAGCAGATAGGCAATGGCGCTGCGGATATCCTTTGAGGAAACCTTTGATGCGAATCCGTATGTAGAGCGGAAGAATGGGCCCTTGCTTTCGTACCAGATGTTGTAAATCTGTGAAAACCAGGTAGTATAATGATGCACGAATCGGCTTAGTGCTGCCCGGTTGTCCGCCATCACCAATACATGGATATGGTCCGGCATAAGGCATAACCCGAGTATCTTTATCCCGTGAATCCGCGCAACAGTGGAAAACAGTGTAAAGAACACAAGGTAATCCTTGATTGAATAAAAAATCAGAAAACCACAACAGGTGTTTTGATAAATGTGCTGAACAGCACCCGGCTTGAAAGAAATCCTTCCCTTCATATCTCGTTCACTTTTTTGTCTGCTTCAAAGGAAGTAAATCTTAAGCAAAATAGCAAGAACTCTAATACCAAAAGTGACGAATCAGAAACAACAAGCGACGGAGCAGAAACGCCCCGTGGAGTGTAAATGTCGGATAATCAATTATTTGTTGAAAACAACCCCATTCAAATCCGAGGGGTTGTTTTCAGTAAACTACTTATAATCAGACGATAAGCCTCCACGCAAAAAACAATCAACGCCGCACCGTCGACTTTATGGGTGCCAAAAACTGTTTGTCAATAGTTTGACGTTGAAGGCTAATCTCTTGATTATGAGCATCATAAACAATAAAAGGTGCTCAAAATCGAGCACCTTTTATGTTCGCCCAGCACGAACGTACTCTAACGGGTGCAAGTCCCCAAACCGCCCTGATAGTGGGAAGGTTACAGCCAAAGGCAAGGGTGTCCATCGTGAGGTGGAATCTGAAGGAAGCCGGCGGCAAACGGTTGGCCCG
>JAFSXX010000019.1 GCA_017443845.1 Bacteroidales bacterium
AAAGTCCGATATTGCAACAATCATAGGAAACACTGCGGTACTCGTCTAACGTACTGATGCATTTGATATTACATCGCCCACTTGACGTATCGTTTCCGATTGTTGACCGGGCTACAAGAAATTTTCCTATCTTTAGAGTTTGAACAGCAATGAGACGATTCCTCCTCGCAATACTGCTTTTCGCAGCGTTTTGCTGCGGCGCATACGGCTCGGCCATAGATGTCGGGACGGCAGAGGCCGTTGCGCGCAACTGGTTCGGGGTGCAAAGCGGAGGCAAGACGCGAAGCGGGGGCATTGAGCCGCAGCTCGTATGGACGGGGAATTACTCTACCCGCGGCCCGATGGCCCCTCCGTTCTATGTATTCAACAATCCCGGCGGCGGATGGGTGGTCATTTCGGCCGAGGATGCGGCAAGACCGGTGTTGGCCCGCTCCGATGAGGGGAGTTTCCGTCCGGAGGAGCTTCCCGACATTGTTTCGGAATGGTTCGACGGATATGCCCAGCAGATAGACTGGATTCGCCGGGAGGGATTGCAGCCTGATGATGCGACGCAGGCACGGTGGGAAGCGCTGCTCAGCGAAGAAGGCGCATCTTCCGCCGCCTCGCTGACCCGCGCGGAAGCCGTAAAGATGCTCGGAACCGCCCCCTGGGCTCAGCGGGCGCCATTCAACAACATGTGTTTCGCCATCGACGGGGCACTGCCGCCCTGCGGCTGCACCAATACTGCAGCCGCCGAGGTAATGTTCTTCTACAGGCATCCCGCAAGCAGGGTCCTCCCCATCCCCTCATACACCTACACCAAGACCATCAACGACGTATCCCGCACATTTACGGTTCCGGCAGTCGAGGATGAGGTGGACTACGACTGGGCACATATGAGGAACGACAAATACCCTTCCGGCACATATTCCACTGTCGAGGGCGATGCCGTGGCGAAACTCATCTCCGACCTCAGCGTGATGACGAAGACCAAATTCGGGCCGTCAGGGTCCGGAGCGTCGCTTTCAAACCTGCGCAATGGAATGATAAAATATATGGGGTACGACCCGGCAATGCTCCGCGTCAACAGGGACGACTATTCATTGGAAGAGTGGCGGGCGCTGCTGATAAAAGAGATCGACGAGGGCCGCCCGATGGTTTACGAGGGTTACAATCCGGAAAGCACCTCGACCGGCCACGCTTTCGTCTTAGACGGCTACGACAGTGAGGGAGCTTTCCACATCAACTGGGGCTGGAGCGGCAGTTACTCGGGGAGCACGGCCTTTTTCGCCGTAGATGCGCTGACCCCGGGGACCCGCAACTACAATTACAACCAGCACGCCCTCATCTATATGATGCCGGCTGACGGGGAAACCACAATGCAACTCATCGATTACGGCATCGCACTCGAAAATCCCGACTTCGACCCTCTCTCCGGGCAGGTTTTTACCGTCAAGGCAAAAGTTTACAATTATGGAGAGAGGCCGTCCGGAGTATGGTTCAATGTATTTCACGCAGACTTCAGGAACAATCCTGTAGAGCCGCTCTCAACCACAACCTGGCCTACAGGCACAACCGCCCAATTCGCGCCCGAGAGCGAAAGCGAGAAGAACTCCTGGCGATGCGCAGCCCCTGCGGAAGGTATGTTCGGCGACAGGATAATGCTCTTCTACAGTCTCGACCAGGGTACGCAGTGGTATCCGCTTACGGCCACCGAAAGCATAACAGTTCCATACAGCATTCCGATATATGACCTGCCCTATATCGACTCCAATGAGGACGGCATATACAAATCAGGGGAATCCATCCTCCTGAGGATAGTCAACGTCAGGAAGGCGCCGGAAGGTGTAACCTGGTACTTCGACGGCGAAGCTGTCGTGCCCGACAAGAGCGGCAATTTCCGCGTCACAAGCCTCACTCCAGGCCACCACACCATCAAAGCAGAAATAATAAACGAAGAGGGAACCCAGAGCATATTCCAAGAGATAACGGTATTATAAAAAACGCCGCCAGTTCCTTTCGGAACCGGCGGCTTTCTTTACGCGACGCATCTTCCGGAGCCTCCGGAGCGATGCGGGTTTTGCAGAATTAAGCCTGCGGAGTGACGGACACGTACGACTTGTCGTCCCTCTTGCGGGTGAAAGTGACGACGCCGTCCACGAGTGCGAAGAGGGTGTGGTCCTTGCCCATACCTACATTTGCACCGGGATAATGTACCGTACCCCTCTGACGGACCAGAATGTTGCCAGCTTTGGCAACTTGGCCACCGAACAACTTGACGCCGAGGCGTTTGCTCTCTGATTCACGGCCGTTCTTAGAACTACCTACACCTTTTTTGTGTGCCATAATCCAATCCTTTTAATTAATTAAGCAATTTCCTCGATCTGGAGTTTGGTGAGATACTGGCGGTGACCATTCTTCTTCTGATAGCCCTTGCGGCGCTTCTTCTTGAAGATGATAACCTTGTCAGCCTTGCAGTGGTCAAGGACGGTTGCCTTGACGCTTGCGCCGCTTACATAGGGAGCACCTACCGAAACTTTTCCTTCATTGTCCAGAAGGAGCACTTTGTCGAAAACGAGGGAAGAACCGACTTCCGCAGCCTGACGGTTGACGAAAACCTGCTTGCCTGCCTCGACCTTGAACTGCTGTCCTGCAATGTCAACGATTGCGTACATATAATAAATTTTAAAAATTTATAACCGTAAGCGGATACGACTCAAGTATCTCTTAATCACTAGCTTAGCGGTTTTTGAACATTATTTTGGGACTGCAAAGATAATTGTTTTGCCGATTCCTTCAAAATTAATTTCGCATCAATCAACACTTTATGCGTCGATATTCGCCTTATCCGCATTCTGCTCGATGAATTCGCGGCGCGGGGTCACCTCGTCGCCCATCAGCATCGAGAATATCTTGTCGGCCTCGATGGCGTTCTCGATATGCACCTGGCGCAGGATACGGGTCGAGGGATCCATGGTAGTGTTCCAGAGCTGCTCGGCATCCATCTCGCCGAGACCTTTGTAACGCTGGATCTTGAGACCTCCCTCCTTGCCTTTTCCGATACGCTCGATGGCGGCGTTGCGCTGCGTCTCGGTCCAGCAGTATTCCTTCTCCTTGCCCTTGGCGACCAGATACAAAGGAGGCGTCGCGATATAGACATATCCGTTGCGGATCAGGTCGGGCATATAGCGGAAGAAGAATGTCAGGATAAGGGTTGCGATGTGCGCGCCGTCGACGTCGGCATCGGTCATGATGATGACCTTATGGTAACGGAGTTTCGTGAGGTTCAGCTGCTTGGGATCCTCCTCCGTGCCGATGGTGACACCAAGGGCGGTGTAGATGTTGCGGATCTCGGCGCTCTCGAAAGCGCGGTGCTCCATCGCCTTCTCCACATTGAGAATCTTGCCTCGCAGCGGCAGGATGGCCTGGAACACACGGTCGCGGCCCTGCTTCGCGGTTCCGCCTGCGGAGTCTCCCTCGACCAGGAACAGTTCGCACTTGGCCGGGTCGCGGTCGGAGCAGTCGGCCAGTTTGCCGGGGAGTCCGCTGCCGGACATCACGGTCTTGCGCTGCACCATTTCGCGCGCCTTGCGTGCGGCCTGGCGGGCCTGAGCGGCCAGGATAACCTTGTCGATGATGATCTTGGCATCCTTGGGGTTCTCCTCGAGGAACTGCTCGAGTACGGCGCTGACTGCGCTCTGGACAGCACCACGGACCTCGGTATTGCCGAGTTTGGTCTTGGTCTGGCCCTCGAACTGGGGCTCCGCCACCTTGACCGAAATGACGGCGGTAAGGCCCTCGCGGAAGTCGGCGGGGTCGATATCAACCTTTGCCTTGGCCAGGAAGCCGTTCTTCTCGGCGTAAGCCTTGAGGGTGCTGGTGAGGCCGGCGCGGAAACCGATAAGGTGCGTACCGCCCTCTATGGTGTTGATGTTATTGACGTAAGAGTGGATATTCTCGTTGAAGTCCTCGTTGTACTGCATCGCCATCTCGATGGGGATGATCTTGTTGGTCTCCAGGTAGATGGGCTGCTCTGTGAGGCGCTTGCGGTTGCCGTCGAGATACTCGACGAACTCCAGGAGGCCCTTCTCCGAATAGAAGACGTCCCTGGCCGCCACGACGTGGGCGATTCCGTCCTCGTCATAGACGGTCTTGTCGCCGTAACGCTCATCGACGAGGGTCAGTTTGATGCCCTTGTTGAGATATGCGAGCTCGCGGAGACGGGTGGCGAGGGTGTCGTATTTGTAGATGCGGTCGGAAGCCGTGAAGATCTCCGGATCGGGATGGAAGGTTATGATGGTTCCGGTGTCCTCGGTCTCGCCGACGACCTTGACGTCGTAGAGCGGCTTGCCCTTGCTGTATTCCTGCACGAAGATCTTGCCTTCGCGGTGGATCTCGGCGCGCAGGTGGTCGGAGAGGGCGTTCACGCAGGAGACGCCGACTCCGTGCAGACCGCCGGAGACCTTGTAGCTGTCCTTGCTGAACTTACCGCCGGCGTGGAGCACGGTGAGGACGACCTCGAGTGCGGAGCGCTTCTCCTTCTCGTGCATTCCGGTCGGGATGCCTCGTCCGTTATCCTTGACGGTGATGGAGTTGTCCTGGTTTATGATTACGATAATATCGTTGCAGTAGCCGGCGAGAGCTTCATCAATCGAGTTATCGACCACTTCATATACGAGATGGTGGAGACCCCTGTCGCTGATGTCGCCGATGTACATCGAGGGGCGCTTGCGGACCGCCTCGAGGCCTTCGAGGACCTGTATGCTGTCGGCCGAATACTGGGCCTCTGCCTGATTCTTTTCTATATCTGTCATTCTTCGGTTATTTAACCTACAA
>JAFSXX010000020.1 GCA_017443845.1 Bacteroidales bacterium
AACCCAGGTTTCGGGTCGTCAGGACAACGCCTAGTCCTTTTGCGGCCATTTCAAGGTATTTGCTCTGATTGGAGCGGAAATCTCTGCTGCTTATAACTAACATAATTACGATACTTTTGATACGTTGCAAATATAGGAATTAATTTTTGGGATACCAAACTGGATACCAAATGGCTTTTTATTTTTCTGAATTCGACACATTTTAGCGAGCCCCAGAAAAATAAAGCTCAGCGCGGAGCGGTTCATCCATAGGGCTATCGCTAAATCTTCTTTTTCAATTCCTCAATTGGAAATTCCGACGCAAAGTGACCCCCTATGTCTCTTCTGAAAGTGACCCCCTCGTCCGATTCAAAATGACCCCCAGGTCTTAAAGACGACCTAAATAGAATGCAGGCTGGTGTGGTTTTTCATCCCTACAGCCTGCATTCTCAATTTCGATGAAAAGAAAAGATAAGGGGGGGGCAATTAGGTGCGGATTGAGGGGGTCAATTTAAAGCGGATTCTCCACTTGCTTCCGGGTATCAAATTTAGCTCTTTATCCCCAATACTCAAGCCATTCTGCCTATTCAAAAGATTATTCGGTGAGCAAAATGTCTTCAGATGCTCACCAGAAGCAATAAAATAGGCCTCTGGTGAGCAAAAAGCCTGCGTCCGCTCACCAGGGCTGCCGGAAAGGCGGCGAAGAAGCGGATTTCGCGAAGCGGCCGGCGAAGAGTGTTTGCGCACTGGAAGACATTGCGGTAAGCGGCGTGTTAAAATGTGCACCGCGAGGGATAAGCGACGCAAAACCGAGCGAAGGCGAGATGGGCTTGCGTCGCCCCGAAGCGGGGTGCATTTTATCAGCCGCGTGAGCCTGTCTTACAGGGTGCAAACCTCGTAGCAAGGCGGGCGAAGCGAAAGACGCCGCCCGAGCGACACCTGCGCCCTGAAACGTTATCCCGGAGCACAGAGGCGGGTAGGAAGAAATGTGTACCAATTTGGTACTTGTTTTGTAAATGTTTATATTTGCAAAAAGTAAATAATAGAAGATTATGGTTGTAGTGAGCAGCAGAGAATTCAGGGCCAACCAGCGAAAGTATTTCGATTTGGCGCGAACGAATGATGTTGTAATAATGTCAAGATCGTTCGGCAGCTACCGCCTTGTACCTATCAAGGAGGAAGATTTATTGATCGACAGTGCTACGCTGGACGCTAAAATCCGCAAGGGTATTGCCGAGTATGAAGAAGGCAAGGTCGCGAGAATGAACGAGGGGGAGAGTATGGACGACTTCCTTGAAAGGATTATTAGTGAGAATTGATATGTACAACATCGCTTTCTCTGAGGACGCAAAAAAGGATTTAAAAGAGCTTAACAAAAAAGCTCCATGGGCGATAAGCAAGCTATCAAAATTACTAGACGAAGTACGGGAGCACCCCCGGACAGGAACAGGTCAGGTAGAGCAACTTAAGGGATATGACGGCACAGTTTACTCCCGGCGCATTACCCAAGAGCATCGCCTGGTTTACAGAATATACGATGAAGTAGTAGAAGTGCTTGTCCTTTCTACATTCGGGCACTACAAATAAAACGACTTGATCTTATTGACCAAGGGCCCTCGCAGGAACGACATATTGCGTGATCATTAGGCATTTACGGCTTTATTGATTATCTTCGCAGTAAGACTTCAAATTTCTCTCACTATGAAAAAGTTCATTCTTTGGCTTGTTTGTATCTTGGCGGTGCTTTGCGCCGTTGTGGCTGTTATATGGGGCGGTGAGATCCGTACCATCCGAACCATCTCCGAGGTGGGTGGCAATGAGTTTCTATATCAAATGGAGTACAAGGCGGCTTATGACCTTGATGATCTGGTTTCAAAGGATGTCGATACGTATCCAGAGCTTCTGGAGTATGTCGTAGGGCGCATCGGGAAGGGGATTCCCATCAAGATGAAGAGTTCGCAGGTGGCGGATGAGAATGGGGAGATGGCGACTTTCAATTGTACCAGTTTCCAGGCTTTGAAGGCCCCTGAGGATGAGTGCGGGGAGGAGCAGAAGGGTTATTGGTACGGGCGCAATTATGATTTTTTCAAGAATCCCACGATGGTGACGATTTCGCATCCCAAGAAGGGTTATGCTTCCATCGCGGTGAGCGATATGTCGCATTTCGGATACGGGCTCGACAATCTCCCGACTTCCCTGCTTAAGAAGGTCAATTGCCTGGCGGCGATTTATGCTCCGGTGGACGGTATCAACGAGAAGGGTCTCTGTACCAGTATTATGGCCCTGCCTAAGCAGAGCGCGCAGCAGGATACGGAGAATCACGATGTGGGAACGACGGTGATTATGCGTCTTTTCCTCGATAAGTGCGCGACCGTACAGGAGGCGCTTGAGCTGCTCGAGAGCGTGGATGTCCGTCACGATGCCGCAGCGGGCAGCGGTTATCATTATATGGTGGCCGATGCACTTGGGAATGCCGTGGTGATCGAGTTCGATAAGGATGACGGCTGGAAGACTTTGATTGTCGAGAAGCCTTCGGAAGAGAATTATATGCTGGTTACCAATCATCTGCTTTCACCTAAGTACTATACCACCGAGCCCGATCCCGCAGTGGGAAATCCCCACAGCCGCAGCTGGTGGCGTTACGAGACGGCCGGCGCATATCTGAAGGAGCGCAACGGCATCCTCACTTTCGAGCAGGTCCAGGAGTGTCTCGAGATGGTCCACTGGAAGGATCTGGTATGGGAGGACGGTACGGTGGAAGATACCCAGTTCAGCAATGTTTACGATCAGCAGAACATCACTCTCGATCTGCGCAACTGGAACGATTACGGCAAGACTGTGCACTTCAGTTTATAGACTACGGTGAGTTCCGGCGGTGAGCAGATATAGCCGTTTTCGCTTACCAGATCAGGCCGAAAGCAATGGCGGTGAGTAAAAAAGTCCGTTTTGCTCACCAACTCAGTCTGAGACACATGGCGGTGAGCAGATATAGACGTTTCGCTCACGAACCCAGGCTGAAACACTAGGCGGTGAGCAATAGGCCTTCAAACACTCACCGGAAGCAACAAAACAGGCCCCTGGTGAGCAAAAAGCATCCGCCCGCTCACCAGGGCTGCCGGAGTAGTGTCAAGGCCGAATTTTCACTATCTTTGAAAAAAGTTCAATTATGGTAGGCAAATACAAAGTGATAACCCTATGCGGGAGTACCCGCTTCAAGGATCAGTTCTATGAGGCCCAGAAGAGGCTTACGCTGGAGGGCAATATTGTGATTTCCGTGGGGCTTTTCGGCCACAGCGGCGACGATGAGGTGTGGACCGAGGGCACCAAGGAGATGCTCGACGATATGCACAAGCGCAAGATCGATATGGCCGACGAGATTTTCGTGATCAATGTGGGAGGCTACATCGGCAGCAGCACCCGGAGCGAAATCGAATACGCCGAGAAGAACGGCATCGCCGTCCGCTATCTCGAACCGGTCGATAAGACTAGTTTATAAGATCGGAAGAACGCTCTTTCTATACATCAACCTCTATCTTCAGTGACCCGCCAAGTCCCACTTCGACAATATCTCGGAGAGTTCTGATGGTGAGGTTACTCCCGTCGTTTTCAATTCTGGAGATGAATTCTCTTTTCCTTCCGATACGCTCAGCCAAATCCTCTTGAGTGAGATCCAACTTAAGTCTACCGTTACGGATTTGATATCCAATCATCAAATCGGATATCTCTTTCTCGTAACGCTCCCTATCGGCCGTACCCCTCCGTCCGATATACTTGTCTTCAAGTTGAGATAATGTTTTAGTTTTCATATTGCAAAGGTAACTTAAAAGTTCCGAATATCAAAACAAAAAGAGAGGTAAATCTGTCAAGGGGAACGTCAATCAATAAGGATTCTCGACCCACTCGATCTCGATTCCGCGGCGCTCCATTCCGCGGAACCAGGTCATCTGACGCTTGGCGAACTGGTGGATGGCGATGCGAAGTTTTTCGACCATCTCGTCGTAGCCCAGCTGGCCCGTTAGATATAGCGTAACGAACTTATATTCAAGGCCGTAATAGATGAGGTTCTCGGGCGGGATGCCGCTCTCCAGAAGTCCCCGGACCTCATCGACCATCCCCTCCTTGAGGCGGGCGTCGAGGCGGGCGTCGATCCTTGCGTTGCGCACTTCGCGCGAGACCGAGATGCCTATGTACTTGGTCTTCTTGGGCAGGAACGAGGTGTGGGTCACTGGATGTGATTCTTCCCAAAGGGCTATCTCCAGCGCCCTGATGAGCCTCTGCTTTGTGTCGTAATCGGTGGTGTTGTGGGGCTTGCGGATGGCCTCGTAACGGGCCACCAGTTCCTCCATCGGTAGGGCGTCCAGTTCGGCGCGGAGGGCCTCGTCGGCCGGAACGTCGGGCAGATAGTATCCGCAGGTGGCGGCCTCGAGGTAGAGGCCGCTTCCGCCGCAGAGGATGGCACGGCGGCCGCGCGAGAGGATGTCCTGATAGGCGGCCTCGAAGTCGTGCTGATACTGGTAGATGTTGTATTTGGTCCCTGCGTCCACTATGTCGATCAGGTGATACGGAACCTCGCCGTAGTCACAGAGGTCCTTGCCGGTGCCGATATCCATTCCGCGATAGACCTGGCGGGAGTCGCCGGAGAGGATTTCGCCGCCGATTTCCCGGGCCAGCTGCACCGCATAGCGGGTTTTGCCGGAGGCCGTCGGGCCGAGGATGCAGATCAGGTCGTAGGAGTCGTACATTATCAGAATAGGGTGTTGTTTTTGGGAGATTCCCGGTCGGAGCCGGGAATGACGGATTGGTCGGAGCCGGGAATGACGGATCGGTCGGAGCCGGGAATGACGGATTGGTCGGAGCCCCGCTCAAACAAGTCATTCCCGCGAAGGCGGGAATCTTCCCCCAGAAGGGTAAAGCTCCGCCTGTGATAGGGCGTGATGCCATACTTGGCGATAGCCTCGCGGTGCTCCGCCGTGGGGTATGCCATATTGCGGTCCCATCCGTACTGCGGATACTCGGCCGAAATGCGCCGCATATATTCGTCGCGATGGGTCTTGGCCAGGACGGAGGCGGCCGCTATGGCCGCGATGCGGGCATCGCCGTGCACCACGCAGTGATAGGGCACCTTACGCCCATCCGGATCGAAATAGGGCGAGAACCGGTTGCCGTCCACAAAGACCGCCTGCGGCTTCACCGACAGGCCGTCCAGGGCCCTCTGCATTCCGGCGATGGAGGCATTGAGGATATTGATCTCATCTATCTCGGAAGCCGGGACGGCCACCACCTTCCACGCCAGCGCCTCCGCCTCGATACGCTCCCGGAGGGCATCCCGGTCGGCCTCCGACATCTGTTTGCTGTCGTTGAGCCGCTCGTCGTAGAACTCCTCGGGAAGTATCACCGCCGCGGCGAAGACAGGCCCCGCGAGACATCCGCGGCCCGCCTCGTCGCATCCGGCGAGCAGCAGGCCCTCACCCGAGAGCAGCCTCTCGGTGCCCTCTATCGATTTACGGGTATCGGGCTCCACCTCGTGCAGCGCCAGTATGTCGTATATGCCGGCCTTGCGCCAGAAGCGCGGATGCAGGTAGTTCTTGCCGCAGACCACCTTCAGCACTTTCCTGTATTTGATGCAGAGCGACGATATGCCGGCCAGCAGTTTTCCGCTCAGGCTCTGGGCATCGACCCGCCCCTCCGCGGTCAGGACAAGGTCGGCCGAGGCGATCTTCTCCTCGAGGGAGACCATATCGCCGAAGAGCTTCCAGCCGGGGGTAAGCTGCGCCCCGTAGAGCGAATGGAGGCAGGCCCCCACTCCTCCGGCGGCCCCTCCTCCGGAGACCAGAGGGTCGATTCCGCGGCTCTTGGCGAACTCCTCCACGCGCTGCTCGAGCCTCGCGAGCATAGCCCCGTCGGCCCCTTTCTGCGGGCCGTAAACCATCGTGGCCCCGTCGGGCCCCAGCAGGGGATTCTCCACATCGCAGGCCGCCATTATGCTGATGCCCTCCAGGGCCGGGGGCGGACAGGTTTCGAGCATTCCGGCACCGCAGTCGTTGGTGGCGCTGCCGCCGAGCCCGAGGATTATGCGTCCGGCTCCGAGCCGGGCCGCCTCGAGCATCATCTGGCCAAGGCCGCGGGTGGTGGCCTTTTCGGGATTGCGCTCCCCAATGGAGAGCATCGCCAGGCCGCAGACCTGCGCCATCTCGATGAATGCGGTATCGCCGCTTATGAGCATCGGAGCCTTGATGGGGCGTCCCAGGGCATCCTCGCATTCCGCCTCCACGATGCGGCAGCGGGAACCGAGGGCCGAGCGCAGCACCTCCATCGAACCGTCGCCTCCGTCGGCGAGCGGCACTTTTTCGATTATCAGATGCTTTTCGTCGCGCCCGCGCACGAACCGGCGGCGCAGGAAGCGCTCTATTGCGTCAGCCACTTCGGAGGCCGATGCGGCCCCCTTGAACTTGTCGGGAACTATGAGGATGCGGGTACTCATCGTATGCAAATGTCGGTAATTATTCCTATTTGTGAAAACCAATTAAATACCTATATTTGCAAATTGTGTCATTACACTTCGGAAAAAGCAAAATAAACAAAATAACAGTCAATAGAATCAATGAAAAATTACGCTACTAAAAGCATCCGCAACATCGTCCTGCTTGGAGGTACCCGCAGCGGTAAGACCACGCTCGCGGAGACCATGATGTTCGAAGGCAAGGTCATCGACCGCAGAGGTACCGTCGAGGCCAAGACCACCGTATCCGACAACACCGAAGTCGAGCAGCTCTATCAGCGCTCCATCTATGCGACTCCCCTCTACGCGGAGTTCATGGACCACAAGCTCAACATCATCGACGCTCCCGGCGCTGACGACTATATCGGAGGTCTGATCTCCGCATTCAAGGTCTGCGACGCAGGTATCATGGTTGTCAATGCACAGCAGGGAGTCGAGGTCGGAACCGAGATCCACGGCCGCTACGCCGAGAAATACAAGATGCCCGTCGCCATCGCAGTCAACCAGCTCGATGCCGAGAAGGCAAACTGGGACGCCACCATCGACTCCCTCCACCAGGCATTCGGAAGCAAGCCCGTAGTAGTCCAGTACCCTGTGAACGCAGGTGTCGGATTCGACAGTTTCATCGACATCCTCAAGATGAAGATGTACAAGTTCAAGGATGAGAACGGTACCCGCGAGGAGTGCGAGATTCCCGCAGGCGAGGCCGGCAAGGCCGAGGAGATGCGCGCAGCCCTCGTCGAGATGGCGGCCGAGGCCGACGAGGAGCTCATGGAGAAATTCTTCGATGCAGGCGACCTCTCCGAGGAGGAGATGCACAAGGGTCTCAACATCGGTTTCACCAGCGGCAGCCTCTATCCCGTATTCTGCCTCTCCGCAAAGAAGGATATCGGCGTAAAGCGCATCATGGAGTTCATGATCGAAGTCGCTCCCGCTCCCAAGCAGGACGGCAACGCACCCACCTCCCTCTTCGTTTACAAGACCGCCCTCGAGCAGCACCTCGGCGATGTCACCTATTTCCGCGTGATGTCGGGCAAGATCGCTGAAGGCCAGGATGTGGTCAACCCCGAGAACGGCGCCAAGGAGCGTATCTCCGCCCTCTATGCCGTCGCCGGCAAGAAGAAGGAGAAGGTTACCGAGCTCAACGCCGGCGACCTCGGATGTACCGTCAAGCTCAAGACCGTCAAGACCGACCAGACCCTCAACCAGCCCGGTTACGACAAGGTCGAACCTCCCGTGGAGTTCCCCCAGTCCAAGTACCGCGCTGCCATCAAGGCAAAGGACGAGAAGGACGAGGAGAAGCTCGGCGAGGCTCTCAACCGCCTCAGCGCAGAGGACCCGACAATCGTCGTCGAGTACTCCAAGGAGCTCAAGCAGACCATCATCAACTGCCAGGGCGAGCAGCACATCAACATCCTCAAGTGGCGTATCAACAACGACTATAAGATCGACATCGAGTTCCTCGCTCCGAAGATCCCTTACCGCGAAACCATCACCAAGGTGGCTTCCGCTACCTACCGCCACAAGAAGCAGTCCGGCGGTGCAGGCCAGTTCGGTGAGGTAACCATGCTCATCGAGCCTATCGTAGAGGGCGTAGAGACCGCAGGCAAGTTCAAGATCGACGGCAAGGAGCAGGTGATGAACATCAAGTCCAAGGAGGAGTTCGATCTCCCCTGGGGCGGCCGCTGGGAGTTCTACAACTGCGTCGTCGGCGGTGCCATCGACGCCAACTTCATGCCCGCCATCAAGAAGGGTATCGTACAGCGCCTCGAAGAGGGCCCTCTGACAGGTTCCTACGCACGCGACATCCGCGTCTTCGTCTATGACGGTAAGATGCACCCGGTGGATTCCAAGGAAATCGCCTTTATCATCGCAGGCCGCAACGCATTCCGCGAGGCCTTCAAGAATGCGGCCCCGAAGATCCTCGAGCCTATCTATATGGTAGAGATCATGGTTCCCGGCGACTGCGTCGGTGATGTTATGAGCGACCTCCAGAACCGCCGCGGCATCATGGAAGGTATGAGCACCGAGAAGGGCTTCCAGGTCCTCAAGGCACGCGTTCCCCTCGCAGAGCTCTACCGCTACTCCACAACCCTCAGCTCGCTGACCTCCGGCCGTGCGACCTTCACCCAGGAATTCCTCGAGTACCAGCAGGTACCCGCCGACGTCCAGGACAAGCTCCTCAAGGCTTACGAGGCAGAGCAGCAGGAAGAGGACTAAATCTCCTGATGATCCAGGCCAACAATATCGACAAATCCTTCGGGACCCTCAGGGTCCTGAAGGATATTTGTTTTGAAGCCGCCGACGCTGAGGTGGTGAGCATCGTCGGTGCCAGCGGCGCCGGCAAGAGCACCCTCCTGCAGATTCTTGGCTCGCTCTCCAAACCCGACAGCGGCAGGGTCCTCATCGACGGCACCGATATCTATGCCCTCTCCGACCGCCAGATGTCGGAATTCCGCAACCGGAAGATAGGATTCGTCTTCCAGTCGCACAATCTGCTTCCCGAGTTCACGGCCCTCGAGAATGTGATGATCCCTGCGCTTATCGCGCACTCCTCGCGCCGTGACGCCGCCCAGAGGGCGGAAAATCTGCTCCGCGAACTGGGCCTGGGCGAAAGGCTCACCCACAAGCCCTCCGAGCTCAGCGGCGGCGAGCAGCAGAGGGTTGCGGTGGCCCGCGCCCTGATCAACAATCCGTCCGTACTCTTCGCTGACGAACCTTCCGGCAACCTCGACAGCAAGACCAAGGAGGAGCTCCACCAGCTCTTCTTCAGTCTGCGCGACAGGCACGGAATCACCATAATCATCGTTACCCACGACCACGACCTCGCCCGTCTCAGCGACAGGGCCCTGGAGATGAAAGATGGCCGCTTCGTTTGATTTCAAACGCTTTTCGGTATCCAATGAGCTCTCCGCCCAGAAGGTGGGGACCGACGGGGTGCTGCTCGGCGCCTGGGTGGCCCTTGACGGCACCGAGCGCCATATCCTCGACGTGGGCACCGGCACCGGAGTGATCGCCCTCATCCTCGCCCAACGCACCGAAAGCCTTCCCGCTGACACCGAAGGTCATGCCTGCGAAGGCAGGCATCCCATCACCGTCGTCGCCATCGACATCGACGCCCCCTCCGCCCGGGAAGCCGCCGCCAACTTCAACGCCTCCCCCTGGTCCGGCCGGATGGCCGCCTTCCAGGGCGACTTCCGCGGCCTGGGCGGCGACACCATCCATCCGCTCTCCTTCCTGAAGTGCCCCTACGACCTCATTGTCAGCAACCCTCCCTTCTTCACGGACTCCCTCAAAGCCCCGGAGGCCAGGCGCAGCGATGCCCGCCACAGCGACATCCTCACATTTGACGACCTGCTTCGCGGGGCCGACGCCCTCCTCTCCCCCGAGGGCCGGCTCGCGGTAATCTATCCCGCCACGGAGGCCGAAAGGCTCGCCGGCGAGGCCCTCTCGGCCGGACTGTTCCCCATCCGCAGCTGCCGCGTCTCGACCAAGGCGGGGAAGGCCCCAAAACGCATAATGATGGAGTTTTCGAGGCAAAAAAAAGAGCCCCTCAGCGAGGAACTCTTCATTCACGAAGGAGATGGATTCTCGGAGGCTTACAAGGCCTTGACCCGCGATTTCTATCTCAAATTCTGAGAATTACTCCACGATGTCATCGGTCTGGTTATCCTGCTTTGCCGGAGCCTTGGGCTTTACCGGCTGCCTGGGGATCTCCGCCGAGGGCTTGCGGTACTTTTTCTGCGCGAAGCGGTCCAGCATCTTGTGCATGAACTGCTCTTCCGCAAGATAGAGCTTGGCCACCTTCGAAGCGGGGAGAACCTTGAGGAACTCCTTGTTGTAAGCCGCCGTGATATCCGAAACCTTCGACTTGGCGGCGACATAGACATTCAGGCGCTGCGCCATCTCGGCCTCGGAGACCTTCTCGTCTTTCTTGGGATGAAGTCCCCTGAGTGCCTTGCGCACCTCCTTGTTGGCAGCTGCGAACTCTTTCTCGTATTTGTTGTAAACCGGCCAGAAAACCTGTGCCTCCTCGACGCTCAGGTCGAGTTTGTCTGTGATGAAGCCCACTTTTTCGGCCTTTATCTCTTCCCAGCCGTTATCTCCATGGGGCTTTTTGTCCGTCTGTGCAAAGCCGCTTACGCTCAAGAGGATGAGCGCTGCAAATGCGGCGATAATCCTTTTCATCGCTATTGGTTGCTTGTATCGTTGTCAGTTTCAGAAGTATTGATGTATTCGTGTATGGCCTCGAGAGAGATGTTCTGGGCAAGATACTCGATTATAGCCTCCTCCTCTTCATCAACGACATCTTCCACGACCGTGGAATTACCGGCCAGGGCGGCCTCTTTGATATCCTGCCCCGAGGTACCTGTCAGCGACAGGATGCCGTATCCGATGAAGAACACGAACAATAACGAACAAGCGAGGAGGGCGGCTGGCTTGAGAATTCTGACAAATCCGCCGCCTTCCTGCTTGCCGATTTTGGACGAAACGCGATTTTCGAGGCCTTCGAAATAACTGACGGGAAGGTCGAAAGCCCTTTGCTTCATCTTTGCATCGTCCAAAATATCACCTACTTTTTTCATTACACTCATTAGACTCGGCTGTTTGTCAAAGGTTTAATTATCAATGTCATTTTTTTTAATTTTTTCCAAAACCTTCTCCCTGGCTATATGGTAGGAGGCTTTGAGGCTGCTCTCCGACACCCCCAGGATCTCGGCGATGTCGCTGTATGGCATCTCTTCGAAATATCGCATCGTAAATACGGCCTGCTGGCGCGGAGGGAGCGAGGCGATGGCTTTCTGGAGGGCCAGCTGCAGTTTGTCGCCGTTGAAGGTAGGGTCGGCGGCCAGGCTGTCCTCCACCTGTGCGGCATAATCGCTGAAGGAAAGAGCCGCCCGGAGGCGGTTCTTCCTCAGCAATGTAAGAGCCTCGTTGGTGGCTATGCGGTAGAGCCAGGTATAGAGCTTCGAATCCTCGCGGAACGTATCGATGGCGTTCCATACGCTCACCCAGGTATTCTGGAGGGCGTCGTCGGTATCGGTATGGGTGTGCACGATGCCGCGGATTATCCAGTATAATTTCTCCGAATAACCGCGCACCATCAGGTTGAAAGCCTGCCGCCTCTCCCCCTGCCTCAGAAGTTCTATAATCCGGCTGTCGTCCATTAATAGCAAATTATACGCAAATATAGCGAAGTATGTTCATTCCTTGTAAGACTCTGCGGTTTATTTGTAAACTCATAAACTGCACGGCAAACGGGGGAGGCTACACAGATGGCGTCTTGATGCCTACCGCAAAGTTACCGAAGTTCTAATCGAAAAAATGTCTGAGCCTTGTAAGTTGTTGAAGTTAAACAGTTAAAAAACTATCGGAGATTATTTCTCCGGACAGTAGTGAAAAAGATTCATAGTTAATAACACACCCTATAATCATAGGGGTGGTAACAAGCAACTATCGCTCCTAGAGTGAATTATATTGAACTCATCAGGTGTCTTACCTGCTTTATAGTTTTTTACGGAGTTCCCTTCGAACCAAAGTGGTACTTCTACTCTACTCCACCCCTCTAGATTACGATTACTATCATTCAAATTATCCTTTAAGCAACGATGAGCATACTCCTCTAATTCATATACTTTTGATTCCGAAGATCTTAATATATATATATATGCCCATTCTTTACAAACAACAAGTCTTTTAATATACATATAGGGTTATAACCATCTCCACCTAATCTGGGGCAGAACAATAAGCAATCGGGTTTTTTCTTTTTTACCAATCTTAAAGCCCTGTTCTGTAAATAATAATTATTGAAATGATAAAAATCACTTGATAGCAGAGAAGAGAAAAACTGTTTAATAGTACCTTGACCCTCATAAGAAAAAACGCCATAATCAGGTGTATTAATAATGCGTTTAATTCTTTTATTATCAACTTGAATAAAGACAAAGACGATGGCGCTGTCGATGATGATATGATTATAAATACTACTTCTTTCATCAAACATAGCCATATCTTTAAATTCTACGCATAAAAAAGGGATTATTGTTTTAGGGATACTCTCTTTATGGATAATAATATTGTAATCAGATGAATCAATACTAATGAATTGCCGAGAAGCATTATGGAGCGACTTTTCAATGTTATTATTTGCTTCTTCTATATAATAATCCATATCTGCAGATTGATAAAAATCAATCAGTTTTGAAACGACTTCCTGCTGAGCAAAAGAGAGTACAGCATTCATTAACACGATAAACAGTAATATCAACTTTTTCATTTGATAAATTTAAAAATTGAAAGAATTTGATTCTTACCAACTTTAATAAAGGTATGATTATAATTATCATTCCTAAATACTAATGTATTTAACTCGGGTTTTCGAATAAACACGTTTAATGCTCTTAAGTTATCGGAATGATCACTAAATTTAAAAGAGTATAGAACATTATTATGAATCATTTCTGTATATTCGGCATCGAACAATAACTTATATTCGGAATAGCTCACTTCTATAGGATTGTCAAAATAATCATTCAATAACATTAGTGTCCACTAAAAATTTATATATAGGTCTTTGAAAATATTGATAGTTAGATAGTTAGGAGGTGTTTGCGGGGCGAACGGTTTTCAATCGTAACTTTGTCTGTAAATCAGACAGTTATGCATAATCAGTCGTTCG
>JAFSXX010000021.1 GCA_017443845.1 Bacteroidales bacterium
AGCTTTTTCCTGCCGGAGGGCATTTTGGACTTCTTCGAGCCGGTGTGGATGGAAACGCAGTCCCTAGACTCACGTGAGAGCAAGAAGGACATCCTTTACAGTTCCTCCCTTCACATCTATCTGGATGAACGGGACAATCGGACGGAAGGTGTGCAGGAACTGCGTCCCAACGGCTTCACGGAAGAGACGGTTATTACGGACTTTCCCGTCCGGGACAGAAAGGTCGTACTCCACGTTCGGCGGCGCCGGTGGCTGACGCCGGAAGGGAAAAACGTTGTATTGAACGTATATCCGCTGGCGGCCACGGGCACCAGATATTCCGCCGAGTTCGCGGCTTTTTTTAAAGATGGTCTTGGATACGACCCCGGTGACGGCACGTTCCCTTGGTGAGTTCTTTTTCACGGATGGAGACACACTGGAGCGCTGCTACAAGGACTCGTTGAGCGGGTTCCGGGGCTGGGACCAACTGGAGCACGCCTCCGATTGGGTTCTGTTTCCTGAGAACATCGGCGAGCACCTGAGCATCGACGAGACCTCGCTGCAGGATGACCTGTTCACCTTCCTGTCCAACAAGGAGGGCCACTGCAAGAGAGGAACGATTGTGGCCGCCGTCCGCGGCACCAAGGCCCAGGACGTTGTAAATGTTCTGCTCAAGATACCGGAAGAGCAGAGGCTGAAGGTCAAGGAAGTGACTATGGACCTGTCCGAGAGCATGGCGGATATCGTGACGCAGGCTTTCCCGAATGCGACCATTGTCCTGGACTGCTTCCACATCATGAGGCGCTGCAATGACGCCATCGAGGAGATGCGGCTGCGCTGCAAGCGTGAAGCCCAGGCCAAGATACGCAAGGAGAAAAGCGAGTTCAAGAAACGCCAGAAGCGCAATGCGGCCCATCGCAGATGGTATCGCAAGACACATCCCAAGAAGTACAAGGGCAAGACCAGAGGCCGAAAGCCGGCCCGTAAGAACGAGAAGTTCAGGCCCACGGTACTCAGTACAGGCGACACGCTGGTGGAATTGCTTACCCGCTGCCGATGTGCACTGACACAAACGCCCGACAAGTGGAGTGAACGGACAAAGGAGCGGATGGACCTGCTCTTTCGCCTGCATCCCAAGATAAAGGAATCCTATGACATTGTAAACAAGCTCAGAGCTATCTTCAGGAGCACATCTCTTGACCGTGAGGCCGCCCGCGTAAAGTTGCATGGCTGGTACAAGACCGTCAACCGCTGCACCATACGCGAAATCAAATCGGCCCGTGACGCCATCAAGTCCAGGGAGGACAATGTGCTGAACTACTTTCTTGAACGGTCCACAAACGCTTCTGTTGAGTCTCTCAACTCCAAACTCAAAAGCTTCCGCGCACAGCTACGTGGAGTGTCCGACCTCCCGTTCTTCATGTACAGAGTATGTCAAATCTTTGGGTGACGTGCCACGGAAGATTGCAGGTGAGCCAGAAATTAGCCATAAAGATAGAGGATAACTCTGCGACCCGTGCCCTTGTGGCCGCACTGCGTGAGGCTCCTATCAGCTTTACCGCCAGCGATTACGGCGGCTTCGAAAAGGTAGGAGCCCTCGGCCGTTCACTTCCCACAAGCAACAGCCAGATAACCACCCAGCCCGGCGATGTGATACTCTACAGCGGCAACCAGATAGTCCTCTTCTACGGCTCCAACACCTGGAGTTACACCCGTATCGGCAAAATCGAATACACCACTCTCGCCGACCTGAAATCCTTCCTGAAGGCCGGGGAGGGGGATATCGCTGTAACGCTTACGTTATATCCTTAAGAAGCATAAGCGCGCAGGCATTTGACGGTCCGCGCTCCGGCGCGCATCAGCGGTTAGTCGCCCGTCGGAGGCACCGAACCTGAAGCCGTGAGTGACATTCACGTGCCTGACTCCTTGGCGGCACGGACTCTGCGGCATTCTTCTGCTGTGGCCGCCGCGGACACGAAATGAAAGAATTGGATCCTATATTCATTTCGTGGCCATGAATCTGGACTTTCCGGCCTTTTTACGGCCACGAAATGAATATAAGCGGACGTTTTTTCATTTCATGGACGCCCCGGACAGCTAACCTGTGTCCCGGCGCGCCGGAGGCTGCCGTAGTCAATTTATATCAGTTTATGACTATTTTTGTATGAGCTAACATTTCACTGCAATATGTCCCGCGTAATCTTCCATATCGATGTCAATTCCGCCTTCCTCAGCTGGACGGCGGTAAAGATGTTGGGGGAGGGTGCGCAGGATATCAGGCTGGTGCCGTCTGTGGTCTCAGGCGACCCTGACGACAGGAGGAGCATCATTACGGCGGCCTCGATTCCTGCCAAGAAACTCGGCATCAAGACCGCGCAGCCGGTCTCGATGGCCCTGCGCAAGTGCCCTGACCTGATCATAGTCGGCGGCGACTGGCAGTGGTACAAGAAGTGCTCAAGGGGATTCATCTCGATCTGCCGGAGCTATTCGCCGGTATTGCAACAGTTCTCCATCGATGAGTGTTTCATCGATATGAGCGGGCATTGTACACGTGACGATGCAGTGACGGTGGCGACGAGACTCAAGGACGAGGTAAAGGAGAAACTTGGATTCACCGTCAATGTCGGTATCGGCTCCAATAAACTGCTCGCAAAGATGGCCTCCGACTTCGAAAAGCCCGACAAGGTGCATACCCTGTGGGAAAATGAGATCGAGGAGAAGATGTGGCCCCTCGGGGTCCGCGACCTCCTGTGGGTGGGCCGCAAGACCGAAGAGTTGCTGAATGCCTATGGCATCAATACCATAGGGCAACTGGCCTCCGTAGGAATAGGTCCGCTTACGCAGTTGGTGGGCAAGAAGTTCGCGATGCAGCTCCACGAGAATGCGAACGGCCGGGACGATTCGCCTGTCGAGACGGTAAGGGGAGAGGCCAAGAGTTACAGCGCCGAGCGAACCTTCTCAAAAGACCTGACGGATCCGAAAGATATCGACAGAGCGCTGTTCAACGTGGCCTGTATCGTCGCCCACCGCATCCGCAGGGACCTGTTCCGGGCATCGACAGTCTCTGTATTCGTGAAGTACAAGGACTTCAGGGTCGTCCAGAAACAGTGCGCGATGGCCCAGCCAACCGATGTGACGGCCGTAATACTCAACGAGGCCAGGCGTATGCTCGACGATGCCTGGGACGGGGTGACTCCAATCCGCCAGGTAGGCCTCGGGGTATCGAAACTGACTCACGACAATATAAGACAACTCTCCCTCTTCGAGGATGAGAATATGGAGTATTACCGGCAGTGGGACCGGAATTACGACGAAGAAAAAGCTAAATCGGAGGATGCCAGGATGCTGGCTTACGAAGAGGAGGATTAACCGGCTGTATATCCGTCCCGGTGCATTCCCCGGAGATTCATTGAGGCGTATATCGCCTGGATGCGGTCGGTATCGGCGCGGGCGTCGTCGGTAAGCTCGACGGGACCGCCGGGGCGGACGCCGACCGTCTTTGTGTCATAATCTATATAGGCTATGAATACTTTGGCCCCGGCAGCGCGGGCGATGGTGTGGTAGCCCGTCTTCCATTTCTTTACGGCCTTACGGGTGCCCTCTGGGCATATCGCCAGCTCGATGGGACGGCCTTTGTCGCTCTCCATCGCGTGTATGACGCTGACCAGGGTCGAGCGGGAATTGGACCTGTCTATGGGGAATCCTCCCATTGCTTTGAGCAGCAAACCGACGGGGAAGAAGAAGGCCTCCTTCTTGATCATGACCTTGAGCGGATGCCCCTGCGAGCGGCTGTAAAAGAATCCTATGGCGAAATCCCAGATACTGGTATGGGGGGCCAGCAGGTAGATATTCCTCCCGTCGGGAGCCATCTCGCCTGCCGGCTTCCAGCCCAGAATCTTGAGCATAAACCTTGAGAATCCTCCAGCCATAACTCCGTCAGTTCTTCTTTACGGGGTCGCAGGTAAGTCCTACTCCAAGTTTCTTGAAAATCTTGCGGTCCACCTCGCTTAACAACACTGTTGTATGCACCTGGCAGTTGTTGAACTGCGGCAGGGTCTCTATGGCGCGGCGGCAGTTGTCGTCGGTGGTGCTGAGCATCGAGAGGGCGACGAGCACCTCGTCGGTGTGGAGCCTGGGGTTGCGTCCGTGGAGGAACGAGACCTTCATCTTCTGGATGGGCTCGATCATACTCTGCGGGATGAGTTTTACCTTGTGGTCGATGCCAGCCAGATGCTTGGCCGCATTGAGGATGAGGGCAGCGCTGGGGCCGAGCAGGTCGCTGGTCTCGGCGGTGATGATTGTGCCGTCCTCGAGCTCGATGGCAGCGGAGGCCACGCCCGAGCGCTCCTTGCGCTCGCGGGCCGCTACGGTGGTCCTGCGGTCGTCGGTGGTGATGCGCAGCTGCTTCATCAGCAGGGCGATCTTGTTGACCTCGCCGTCGCCGCAGAGTCCTTCGGCCAGACGGCCCAGGGAGGTGTAGTAGCGCCTGATTATCTCGTCCTTGGCGGCCTGGCAGCAGGCCTCGTCGTCGCAGATGCAGAAGCCGCACATATTGACTCCCATATCGGTGGGGGACTTGTACGGACTCTCGCCGTAGATACCCTCGAAGAGGGCGTTCAGAACGGGGAATATCTCGATGTCGCGGTTGTAGTTGACGGTCATCTTGCCGTAGGCTTCCAGATGGAACGGGTCGATCATATTGACGTCGTTCAAATCGGCCGTAGCGGCTTCATACGCTATGTTTACGGGATGCTTGAGCGGAAGGTTCCAGATGGGGAAGGTCTCGAACTTGGCATATCCCGCCTTGATGCCGCGCTTGCTTTCGTGATAGAGCTGGCTGAGGCAGACGGCCATTTTGCCGCTGCCCGGGCCCGGAGCGGTGACCACCACCAGCGGACGGGTGGTCTCCACGTAGTCGTTCTTGCCGAAGCCCTCCTCGGAGTCGATGAGCGCCACGTTTTCGGGATAGCCTTCTATGGTGATATGAAAATAGACCTTGATGCCCAGCCTCTCGAGCCTCTCGCGGTAGGCTACGGCGCTGGCCTGGCCGTTGAAGTGGGTGACGACCACCGAGGAGACCAGGAAACCGCGCTCCATAAAGACATCGCGCAGGCGGAGCACATCCATATCGTAGGTGATGCCGAGGTCGCCCCTGATCTTGTTCTTCTCGATATCGACGGCGCTGATGACGATGACTATCTCGCAATCGTCCTTCAGCTGGGTAAGCATCTTGAGCTTGCTGTCGGGCTCGAATCCCGGCAGCACGCGGCTTGCGTGGTTGTCGTCGAAGAGTTTGCCACCGAACTCCATATAGAGTTTGTCGCCGAACTGGGCGATGCGCTCGCGGATGTGCTCGGATTGAATTTTGACGTATTTCTGATTGTCGAAGCCCTGTCTCATCGCCGTGCCTCCTTACTTACCGGCAACAGCGTCAATTTCGACCTTGGCGCCCTTGGGGAGGGCGGAGACTTCGTAGCATACCCTGGCGGGCTTGTCGCCGGGGAAGTATTCAGCATAGACTGCGTTCATCGCTCCGAAGTTGGCGATGTCGTCGAGCAGCACGGTGACTTTCACCACGTCGCCGAACGAGAGTCCGGCAGCGGTGAGGATGGCGCCGATGTTGTCGAGGCTGCGGCGGGTCTGGGCCTCGATGCCCTCAGCGAGGTTGCCGGTCTCGGGATCTGCCGGCAGCTGACCAGAAACATAGAGAGTTCCGTTGAGTTCGACAGCCTGTGAGTAGGGGCCCACGGCCTTGGGAGCGAGGGGAGTAGCTATTATTTTTTTCATAGTGTTTTGGGAATTGGTTTCGCAAATATAATACTTTTCGAAGTAATTTCTCAGCCTGCCCTCGTCCGCAATGATTTTTCGCAGCGACGCGAGCCGCGCAGCATTGGGCGATTCGGGGATCCAGAGGCGGAGATACCCGCCTTCGGCGTATTTCTCGTGCATGTGCTCGAGAGTGCGCTGCCAGTGCCCCTCCATATCGAGTTCGGGGTAGTGGCCGAGGCCGTAGAGCACTGTGCGGCGGATGATGTCCTCCGGGTCGATCTGGCGGTCGGCCTCGGCTATGATCTTGCCGTAGATGCCACGCGGCTCCGTTTTGGAGGAGGCGCGGTGGTCTTCGGCCGCATTGGCGATGAGGTCGATCTCTTCGGGCGAGAACCAGCGCCGCAACGCCGCATCCTCCCGGATTATCCGGGCCGATACCGTGTGGTGCCTCTCGCGTCCCTCGCAGATTCCGGTGTCGTGATAGGCGGCCGCGGTATAGACGATTTCGGGATTGACGTCGTAATGGCGGCAGAAGGCGAGCCCCTGGGCGATTACGGCGTTGACGTGCCCGCGGTCGTGCCCCTTGTCGAAATGGTCGTAGCGCGGAATGATCTGCGATTCGACATACTCCCGAAGGGAGGGCGTCACGCAGGGCAGGGGGGATTCCGAGAGGCCGGAGGCTATGGCGGGCAAAATCCCTTCGTCGGCCGGAAGCCACCTGACAGAACCGAGGTTCGAGGCTCCGAGCCAGGCGGCGGATTCGTGTTCGTTGAGATGCAGCGCCGCGGAGCGGAGCGAACACCAGAAGCAGTGCATCGTGAGGTGGAATCCGGGATAATCCCACTCGAGGGTGGTTATCTCCTGTCCGACCGAAATCTCGGCGTCGAGTTCTTCCCTTATCTCCCTTGCGAGGGCCTCCCGGGGCGTTTCGCCTGATTCAATCTTGCCGCCCGGGAACTCCCACCAATCCTTGAAGTCGCCGTATCCACGCTGGGTGGCGAAGACCTCGTCCCTGCGCCTGATGACGGCTGCAACCACTTCGATACGCTTCATAGCAATTATGTTACTTCGATTTCTTCCTTGCGATTTCCTTAAGAGAGCGCTTGTAGAGCTTCTGCCAGAGGGGGTCGGCAGTCAGGCGAGCATAAGCGGCGCTGGCGGCGAGGCGAGCGGCATCCACGTCGCTCTGGTAGTGGAAGCCCACTATGGTGCGGCTCTCTCCGCCCTCGTATCCGACCTTGAGGATCTCGTTCTGATGCTCGGGATCGAGCGCGGTGAGTACGAGCGCTGCGGTCCAGTAGCGGATGGTGTGGCCCGAAGGGTAGGAGGTGAAGTCATCCTTGTACTCCTTCTCCGGAATCGGGGTGTGCTCTCCGAAATGCTGGTAAGGGCGCACCCTGGCGTACTTGTCCTTCGCCTCGGAGATGCTCAGCCTTGCCGTGGCGAAACTCTTGAGCAGGAAGTCTGCCGTGACGGGATAATTCCCGGGAGTGAAGTCATCTATTTCCATCGCCTTTCCGAAACGCGCCATTATGTACTCGATGGAGATGTTCGCATCTGCTATCGCGAGTTTGCCGCGCTCGGTATCGCGCAGCCGTTTTCCCTGCTCATAAATACAGCTGTCGAGAAGGAATGCCTCGGTTCCGAATGCCGGCGGACCGGGGAGGAAGTACGATACGTCGGGCATCTGGTCGGCGCGCAGGAAGTAGCGGGCATTTTCGACGATGTTGCTGCTCTGCGCCCTGAGGGGAGCCGCGCAGAAGAGGGCCGCGATGGCCAGGAGGATGATTCTTTTTTTCATATTATCTGAGTTCTGCAATGTCGTAGATGAGTCTCTCGGTCTTTTTCCAGCCGAGGCAGGGGTCGGTGATGGATTTGCCGTAGGTGCACTCTCCGGGACCCTGGGCGCCGTCCTCGATATAGGACTCTATCATCAGTCCCTTGACGATGCGGTTGATGCCGTCGTTGTGGCGCATGCTGTGGAGCACCTCCTTGGCGATTCGGATCTGCTCCATATAGTTCTTGCCGGAGTTGGAGTGGTTGCAGTCTACGATCACTGCGGGATTCTTGAGATTCGACTGCTGGTACAGGTCGCACAGGCGGCTGAGGTCCTCGTAGTGATAGTTAGGATGGGTTGTGCCGTGGCTGTCCACATATCCCCTCAGGATTGCGTGGGAGTAGGGATTGCCCTTGCTTTCCACCTCCCAGTTGCGGTAGATGAAGGTGTGGTCGCCCTGGGCTGCCCTGATGGAGTTCATCATCACCGAGAGGTCGCCCGAAGTGGGGTTTTTCATTCCCACGGGGATGTCGAGGCCGCTGGCCGTCAGACGGTGCTGCTGATCTTCGACGCTGCGGGCTCCCACTGCCACATAGGAGAGCAGGTCGGAGAGGAACTGGTGGTTCTCGGGGTAGAGCATCTCGTCGGCACAGGAGAATCCGGCCTCGTTGATGGCTTTCATATGCATCCTGCGGATGGAGATGAGTCCTTTGAGGATATCGGGGTCCGCAACAGGATTGGGCTGGTGGAGCATACCCTTGTAGCCGGCTCCGGTCGTGCGGGGCTTGTTGGTATAGACTCTCGGAATTATGACGAGTTTGTCGGCCACCTTGTCCTGCACCGGGCGGAGCCTCTTTATATAATCGATGACGGACTCCTCGTGGTCGGCCGAACAAGGGCCTATGATGAGGATGAATTTGTCGGAGGTACCGTCCAGTACAGCCTTGATGGCTGCGTCATTACGCCTCTTGTGTTCCGCTCCCGAATCCGAGATCGGATACATCTCCTTAATCTCCTGCGGCTCGAAGAGCTCGCGTTTCATTGTCATATTCATAATCGTATCTTATTTGTCGAAGTAACTTCTGCGGAGGGTGGAGGTCCGCATCATCTGTTTCAGGGTATCGGTGTCGCCCTCCCGGATGGCCTTGCGCAGGGTGTCGAACTCCCCGGCGAAGAGGTCCATCTGGCTGAGCAGTTCGTCGCGGTTGAGCAGGAAAAGCTCGCTCCACATCTCCTCGTTGATCCGGGCGATGCGGGTCAAATCGCGGAAGGAGTCGCCGGTGAAGTCCACCAGGTGGTGCGATTCCTTGCAGTTCATAAGGGCCACGGCGATGCAGTGGGTGAGCTGGCTCAGGAAGCCGATCATCTCGTCGTGCCGCTCGGGGCTGAGCTGCGAGATGCGGGCGAAACCCAGGACCTCGCCGATTTGCCGGCAGGTTTCTATGGCTTCGGGAGTGTTGGCCCCGGTGGGGGTGACGATATAGTTGGCACCGTTGAAAATACGGCAGTCGGCATTCTCCACGCCATAGACCTCTCGTCCGGCCATAGGATGCGCCCCGATGAATTCGAGGTCGCCGCGGAGCATCTCCTGCACCTTGTAAACCACGCTGACCTTGACTCCCGTGACATCCGTCAGCAGGGCTCCGGGATTGATATAATCCTGATACTTTTCCAGCCACTCGATAAAGATGTGTGGATAGAGGGCGAAGATTATGATATCGAACCGCGATACATAATCGCGCGTAACCTCGGTGGTGCCGGAGGCGATAATCCCCTTTTCGAGGGCGAAGTCAACCGACTTGCGGCTGCGGGTGATGGCGCCCACTTCGTATCCCTTGCGGGTAAAGCCTTCGGCGTAGCTGCCACCTATGAGGCCCAGGCCCACTATGAGTATCTTCTTATCTTTGGTCAGCATATCTTTCAATCTTTATCCCGAGCTTTTCGATGACGTCGAAATAGTCGGGGAAACTCTTTTTTACGGCTTCGGCCCCGTCGATGCAGCCTCCAAATCGGGAGAGAAGGAGGCAGAGGGCCATCACAATGCGGTGGTCGTTGTGCCCTTCAAGAGGCTCGGACGGGGAGTGGAGCTGTGATCCGTATATTGTAACGCTGTTGTTTTCCCTGCGGCTGCGGACTCCGAATTTGGCCAGCTCGCGGAGCATAGCCTCTGCGCGGTCGCTCTCCTTTATGGCGAGGCGCCGTGTTCCGGTGAACTCGGCTCCGTGAAGCAGCGCGGCAAGGGCGAAGAGAACGGGTCCGAGGTCGATCTGCTCCGCAATGTCGATCCTGGCGAAGCCATCGCTCAGGGCCTTGAAATACTCCCTGTATCTGCGGTCGCCCTGACAGGAATCGGGATTCAGCCCGGTGAGGGTGATATCGCCGCCTATGAGATTGAATCCTTCGAGGAAGGCGGCGTTGGACCAGTCGCCCTCCACCCTGAAGCCTCCGGGCAGGACAGTACCCCTCTGCGGACCCGTGACCGTAAAGCCGTCGGATTCGGCTGCGATGAGGATTCCGGCTCTCCTGAGGACATCGAGCGTTATGTCGATATATGCGGCGCTTTCGAGTTTTCCCTCGGTTATGATCCGGCTTGTCCCTTCTAGCATCGGCAGGGCGAGCAGCAGTCCGGTAAGATACTGGCTGCTCGATGAGACGTCTATCCGGTATGTGCCCTGATCCAGTTTGCCGGCGATGCGGAATCCTTCGGCGACGGGGGAGAAGGAGATACCCTGTTCGCGGAACATAGTGTCATATCCCGCGATGCCCCTCTCGCGGAGCCTCGGGCTGCACCGGAATATGAAATCCCCGCCCAGTGCCAGGGCGATGGGAACCATGAACCGGAGAGTGGAACCGCTCTCCCCGCAGGGGAGCGTGACTGTCGCATCGCGGTTTTCGAGGGCCTTGAGGCACTCCAGGGTGCGGGATATGTCATCCGAAAGGGCTATGCCTTCCACACCGCAGCGGCCGCAGTAGAGATCCGCGACTATAAGCAGCCTGTGGGCGTAACTCTTGGAGGGCGGCGCCGCAACAGTGCCTGAGGCTTTCGATATGCCGATTCCGATTCTCATCAGCGTTCTTCCAGTATCTTTATGGCGTCGATGTAACCTTCGATTCCGCGGCCAGTGACTGTAGCGATGCAGGCCTTGCGGATATAGCTCACCTGCCTGAAATCCTCGCGTTCCTCGACCTTGGAGATGTGGACCTCCACGGTGGGGATGCCGACCGCCTTCACGGCGTCGAGCAGTGCGATGCTGGTATGGGTGTAGGCCGCGGGGTTTATGACAATGCCCTCCACGCCGTCCCTCCAGGCCTCCTGAATCCAATCTACGAGGTCGCCCTCGTGGTTCGACTGGAGGATCCTGAGGTCGTGTCCACGCTCCCGGGCGTAGGCGAAGGCCTTGTCCTCGAGGTCGCGGTAACTCTCTTTCCCGTAGATTCCGGGTTCGCGGATGCCCAGCATATTGATGTTGGGACCATTCAGTATCAGCAGTTTCATATATCGAATTGGGCTATCGCCGCTTCGGGCGTGTCGTTGTTGTCTATTATGGTTTCGGCCGAGGCCAGGTAGGCGTTGCGCCGGCTTTCGAAGAGCCTTTCGAGGGCCCCGCGATCGCGCGAGAGGGGACGGTCGTCGGTCGGGACGAGTTTGTCGATGTCGCGGCTGACGAAGAATATCCGCCCGTTCCGCTTGAGCCGCCTGATGTTGGCAGGATCGAGCACAACTCCGCCTCCGGTCGCGATTATCGAGGCATTGAGGCAGGAGGCCTGCCGTACCGCCTCCGATTCCAATCGGCGGAATTCCATCTCCCCGTCGGTGGCGAATATATCGGGAATCTCCCTGCCGGTATTGCGGCAGACGAGCTCGTCGGTGTCGGTCAGTAGCCTTCCGGTGCGCTCTGCGAGCATCTTTCCGAGGGTGCTCTTTCCGCTCGAGGGCATTCCGGTCAGCACAATGTTGCGTTTGCTGCGCATAAGCCTGCCGAATACCTCCTGAAGGGTCCCTTCGGGGAAGGAGACGCCACGGAAGAACTCCTGCGCCTTCACTGCCTGCGCCACCAGCATCATCAGCCCTCCGGCCGCGGGAATCCCGGCCTCCTGGGCATCGATGACCAGATTGGTGCGGATCGGATTGTAAACCAGATCGAGCACTCCGCGAAGGTGATGGAACATCGAAAGGTCGATTATACGGCCCTCCACATCGGGATACATCCCTACCGGGGTGGCATTGATTATGACCTCATATAAGTTGTTGCGGCCGATCTCCCTGAGGGCTATGTCGCCTTCCCGCCGGGGAGTCCTGACGGCGTGGGTGACCGAAGCGGCGCCTTCGTCGCGGGCCAGGGCGGCGGCGGTCTTGGCCGCACCTCCGGCTCCGAGAATCAGGACGCTGCGCCTTGCGAGGCTGACTCCTATGCTTTCGGCAAGAGCCTTGAGGCCGAAGTAATCGGTATTGTAACCGAACAGTTTCCCGTCCCTTTTGACGATTGTGTTGACCGCGCCGATGGCGCGGGCCTCATCCGAGACATAGTCGAGATGGGGGATGACGGCCTCCTTATAGGGAATGGTGACGTTTATCCCATCGAACTCGCGGGCGGCGAGGAACCCCGGAAGTTCGGCCGGGCTCAGTTCGCGGAGCTCGTACGGCTCCCCTGAGAGCATCCCGTGGACCTCCCTCGAGAAACTGTGTCCCAGGTGTTCGCCTATGAGTCCGTATTTCATTTTGAGGCAAGGTATCCTGTTCCGTGGCGGAGCGCCATCATGTCGCTTATCACTATCGCGGCGACCGCCGTGATTACGGGGCCTATGCGGCGTACTATCGCCGGGTCGTGGCGGCCAGTGGTCACAAGCTCCGCCTCGGCGCCGGTCTCGAGGTTCACGCTCTTGAGGGGGACCGAGATGGAGGGCGTCGGCTTGACGGCGGTGTTGAATACCACCGGCATCCCGTTGGAGATGCCTCCGTTGATTCCGCCGCTGTAGTTGGTGCTGGTGCGGATGCAGCCCTCCTCGACGCAGAATTGGTCGTTGACCTGCGAACCGCGCTTGCGGGTCATTTCGAATCCGCCTCCGAACTCTATGCCCTTGACTCCGCCTATGGCGAATACGGCCTTTGCCAGAGCGCCCTCGAGGGAGTCGAACCAGGGCTCTCCCAAACCGGCTTCCAGGCCTGTGACCTCGGTGCGCACTATGCCGCCCACCGAATCGCCGTCGGCCCTGGCCTTGAGGACAGCCTCTTCGAAACCGTCCTCGTCGGTGATTCCCGCACAGTCGATGATGTGCGTAAGGATCGATACGCCTTTGTCTTCGAGGGCCTTGAGAAGTATGGCGCCCGCAGCCACAATTGCGGCGGTAATCCTGCCGCTGAAGTGCCCTCCGCCGCGCCAGTCCTCGAATCCGTCATACTTGATATGGGCGGTGAAATCGGCGTGGGAGGGGCGGGGCAGGCCCGCATTGGCGGCGTAATCGTCGCTGCGCACATTGACATTCGGGATGAGAATGCACAGCGGAGCGCCGGTAGTCATTCCGTTGAAGACTCCGCTGATTATGCGGAACTCATCAGGTTCGCGCCTCGCGGTGTCGGCGGGCCCCGAAGGGCGGCGCTCCGCTAGTTTGAGGGCGATGAACTTCTCGTCCACTTCGATACCGGGGGCCAGGCCGTCGAGTACGGCGCCCACCGCCTCTCCGTGCGACTCGCCGAAGAGGGTAAGGATTACGCTTGTTCCGATGGAATTCCTCATTTCTCCAAATTGTTATCCATATAACACTTAAGTTCCTCCGGACCGGCCTGCCGGAATTCGAAGGAACCAATCTTATCGACATACACCACCGTTACCTTGCCCGAGGCCATCTTCTTGTCGTGAAGGATGTACGGCATCAGGGTTTCGGGTGCGAACGGGATACGGGTGGGAAGATTGTATTTTTCCAGCACCCCTATGATGCGTCCGGCGGCTTCCGGCGATGCCATGCAGGGCATTCCCATCGCCACGCATTCGCCGTGGAAATACTCGTCGAGGGCGGCGGCTTCGATGGCGTGGCCTATTGTATGGCCGAAATTGAGCACCTTGCGGAGCCCCTTCTCGCCGGGATCATGCTCCACGACATTTATCTTGATGCGGAGCGCGGAGGCTATGATATCCTCGAGATCCTCCGCGAGGTTGCGGCTCTTCTCTATCTTTTCGAAGAGTGCGGCGTCGGAGGTGGCGGCCATCTTTATGGCCTCTGCGAGACCCTCGCTGACCAATCTTCCGTCCAGGGTCGAGAGGCAGTCCGGGTCGATTATGACACGGACAGGGTAGTGGAAAGCTCCTACGGAGTTCTTGACTCCGCCGCAGTTGATACCCGTCTTGCCGCCGACCGACGAATCGACCTGTGAGAGGAGGGTGGTGGGGATGTTGATGAAATCTATGCCCCGCATATAAGTAGCCGCAGCGAAGCCGGCGATGTCACCGACCACGCCGCCTCCTACAGCGACAACGGCGTCCTTGCGCGTGAGCCCGAGCTGCAACATCTCTTTGAGAATCGCTTCCCAGGTGGTGACGCTCTTGTGCTTCTCCCCCTCCGCCATGACGAACCTGTGCCCGTCGGGGCATTGCGAGAGAACGGCGTCGGAATATGCCGGGGGAACTCCGGTATCGGTCACCACTAGGACCTTGCGGTCAAGATCCGCCAGTTGCGCGGCCTTGCCGATGGCACCCCTTTCCACGGCGATCCCATAGCCTCCCGCCGGTGTATGACAGAATAGTTCCATTGACTAGATCCTCTTGTAGGTGCCGACCAGCTTGAATTTGTCGCAGACGGTGCTGAGCTGCCTTATGAGGTCCTTGCCGTCCTCGGAGGAGGCGTTTCCCTCAAGCTCGGCGTAGAAATAGTGGTTCCACAGCGGCTCCTTCATCGGGCGGCTGCGGAGATTGTTCATATTGAATCCGTGGGCTCCGATAATGTTCAGCACCTTGGCCAGGGCGCCGGCCTCGTTCTTGACGGTGAACATAAGGATGAAGAGTTCGCCGGCGGTGTTCTTCGAAGGCGCGTTCATCACTCTCGAGAATGTGGCGAAGCGGGTGGTATTTGTCCTGGACTGGCTGATATTGGCCTCCAGCATTTCCAGGCCGTAGAGTTGGGCCGTCTC
Organism: Bacteroidales bacterium; assembly: GCA_017443845.1. Lineage (GTDB taxonomy): Bacteria > Bacteroidota > Bacteroidia > Bacteroidales > UBA932 > Cacconaster. Next base: position 14,649 of record JAFSXX010000021.1, read on the forward strand.
GACGGAACCGATGGCCGCCATCGTCCTGTCGCCCTGCTCGGCCACGAATTTGGCCGCCATCGCGGTGTTCTCATACTCGACTTCGCTCAGGCCGTGCCTGTGGATGAAGGAAGAGCACTGCGAGAGGGCCTGCGGGTGGCTGACGACCGTCTTGACATCGCCGGTCGAGGCTCCCTTGACTCCGAGGAGATTCTGGGTCACGTTGAGCTCGAGCATCATATTGATGTAGAGACTGCCTTCGAAAATGAGGTCCGAGACCTTGCCGACCTCGCCCGAGAAGCTGTTTTCGACGGGCAGCACGGTGACATCTACCTCGCCCTTCTCGCACGCCTTGTAGGCCCCTTCGAAATCGGGATAGGGGATGAGTTCGGCGTCGGGGAATATGCGGGCCGCGGCAATCTGTCCGAATGCCCCGGGAACCCCGCTGTACGCCACCTTCATCCCGTCCATCAGGCGGTGCTGGTACGATTTGGAAATATCCATCACATCCTTCAGGAAGAGCACATAATACTCCTGGAGGACCTTGTCGGGAATATTGTCGATGTTGCCGGCGATGACGCGCGCCTCCTGCTCGGCGTCGAGCACGGGAAGGCCGTTGGCTACCTTGTATTTCAGGATCTCGCTGACGATGGCCATCCTCTTTTCGAAGATTGCCGCCATCTCCTTGTCGGTCTGCCGGATCTCAAGTCTCAGTTGGTCTAATTCGCTCATATCAGAAAATGGTATGTAATATGTCGGTTATTTCATCTCAAGCAGCATTACGATGGTTCCGTCCACCTTCGCGGCATAATTGATCCACCCGTCGCGGGTGCCGCGGTAATACTCTATGGTCTGGCCGAGTTTGGTCTCCTTTATGAAATTGATGGAGACCTCGTGGATATCGAATCCGGGATCGACGCTCTTCTCGCAGTCCACCGCCCAGCGGAGGTACTGGCTGTTGTTGACGTGTCCTATGAAGTCGGTATCGGAATACATCACCCTGTGGGTGAGGACGGGAACCGGGTCGTAGTCGGGGCAGGGGGATATCTTCCCGGCCGGGGAGGCACCCTCCTCGGTGTTCTGGACCCAGTTGTCGAGCAGCGCCGCGACTTTGTCGCTGCGGACCATCGAACGGGTTTCGAGGTTGATGGTGAGGCAGGAGCTGCAGGCGCCGATCAGGGTATTTCCCTGGGCGTCGAGGAATCTGTAGTCCCTGTTGAAGAAGAGTCCCCTGATCTCCTTGCTCCAGGTCTGCATCGTGACTCTCTCGTACAGGGAAGGGCGGCGGTTGATGACTATATGCATCCTGGCGAAGATCCAGGCGAGTCCGCGGCTCTCGAAATCCGCTTCGCCGCAGCCGAGCTGGTCGGCGCCGTGATATGAGAGCTCCTGCATCAGATGCAGGATATTGCCGGCTCCCAGCGACTTGCTTCCGTCCACCAGGTGGCTCGGGATGGTGAATTCTTCTGAATATCGGTCTTCCATCAAAGTGTCGTGTTTGTGCCGGTTTTCGCGGCGGTTCATATAAACTGCAAATCTACTTAAAAATTCTTATCTTTGTGCGTTACCATTCCGGCAGATGAACGCACCAAGACATTTCCTGAAAAAGGACTTTCTCTTCATGACGGTTCTCTTCGTCGTACTCTTTTCCATTGGGTATCTGGCGATTTACAGGCCTTTCGCGGCATCCGAAGCCTTCTGGCTTTCGGCCTCCGACCCCGGTGCGGCTCCTGCAACAGTGTTGTTTTATATTGTAAGCGTCGGCTGGCTTTCGCTGACCAAGGCCGCCCTTCACATCAAGGACAAGAGGCGTTCCGTCCCGATGCGGGACGTAGTGCTCTGCTTCGTGGCCGATTTCGTTGGAGCATCTGTAATCTATCTCGCATTCACCCTGTTCCTGGGATTCTCCGACATGGCTTCGATGCCCGAACTGCTCGTCAAAAGCCTTGCCTGTGTGGCTCTGACCGTGGGAATCCCCTCTTTCTTCTCCCTCCAGTATGCGATTATCCAGGACAAGAAGGAGGAGATAGAACTCCTGAAGCTCAATACCGTCCCCAAAGAGGCCCCTCCGGGCATAAAACTGGTCAATCTGTACGACTATTCGGGCATCCTGAGGATCTCAGCAGTCCCGGAGGATATCTTCTATGTGGAGTCGCAGGACAATTATGTAAGCATCCATTATACCGTGGACGGGCAGATGACCCAGTATCTGCTGCGCAATACTACTGTCGGCATCGAGGATGCCTTCCGCGGCACCGTAATAGTCAGGTGCCACCGTTCGTTTATGGTCAACATCGCCCACATCAAGGTAATGAAGCACGAGAAGGGGAGGGCCACCGTGATAATGGACGACAAGGCCGGAACGGTGATTCCCGTCTCGAGGACCTATTATTCCGATATAATGGGGATATTGACGCAGTACCGTGCGGCCTGATCAGGCCCGCGTTTTCCTGAACTGCTGCGGCGAGAGGCCGGTCTTGGCCTTGAAGAGCCGCGTGAAATGGTTGGCATAGGAGAATCCGAGCTCCTCGGCGATCTCCCCGACGGGCATCCTGGTGGAGGTCAGGAGATTCTTGGCCGCATCTATGATCTTTCCCTGGATATATTCGTGGGCCGGGATGTGGAGCTCGCGCCTAACGAGAGATCCGAAATAATTGGGAGTGAGGTTGAACTGTGCGGCGCACCAGCTGACGGTGGGCTGTCCCTGCTGCGCGGCGCTTCCGCTCGAGAGGTAATTCTCGAGCATCGAATCGAGGGCGGAGGCGAGGCTCCGGTTGCTGACCTTCTCCGAATATTGCCTCTCGAAGAAGCGTTTGCAATAGCTCAGCAGCTGTCCTATGGCGAGGCGGAGCATGTGGTTGGTAAGGTAATCGCGCTGCTCCTGGAGCTCCGAGAAGATGTTCTCGTAGCAGTTGATGATAATGCCTCGTTCCCGCGCCGAAAGGTTGAATGCGCTCTCGACATCGTGGTTGAAGAAATCGAACATATAGAAGTCGCGTCCCAGTCCCGACTTCTCGAGAAGCTCCTGCCGGAAAGCGAGTATCCACCCGCGCGGCTTGACGGAGTAACTAAGCGCCACCGACGCGCTCTCGCCCGGCTTGAGGGTGAATATGCTTCCCTCACGGTAGCCGAGCGGCTTGCCGCATTTGCTGAGGCGGCCGAATTCAGAATCCATAAGGATGACGCAGTACATATCGTTCCCGCGTTCGTCAAAGAAATCCTCCCGCGCGCGGCTGAGTTCTCCCACCGATACCGTGGGGTGGAGGGTAGGCTGCCTGAAGAAGGCGTTGAATTGGTCTATCCGGGATTCTTGAATCATCACTTTTTCGTTTTTATCGTAGGGCAAAGATAGGGATTTGTCTTCAAAAAGAGTAAAAGTGGTAGATAGATTTGGTAACAATCTCGCTGATAGTTGAAAATGGTATATTATAAAGTAAAAAGGTTATTTCCTGCGCACGGCGGGCCGGTAACTTTGCTGCCGTAAAACCGATAAATAACGAAAAAGATACAAGGCTATGGCAGTAAAATTCTACATTCCAGAAAATCAGGTTCCCCTCGAGATGCATAAGGTACGGGTGGTCCAGAAACTCACGCTCCTTCCGGTAGAACAGCGCCTGAAGGCAATCCAGGAGGCCGGCAACAATACATTCCTGCTCCAGAACAGGGACATCTATATGGATATGATAACCGATTCCGGCGTCAATGCGATGTCCGACAAGCAGGTCGCGGCGATGGATGTCGCCGACGATTCATACGCCGGGTCGGAGACCTTCAACCGGGCCAAGGCGGCCATCAAGGAGGTCTTCGGAGTCGATAATGTGCTGCCCGCGCATCAGGGGCGCGCTGCGGAGAATATCCTGGCCGAGACATTCGTCAAACCGGGAATGTACACCCTTATGAACTTCCACTTCACCACGACCAAGGCCCACATCACCCGCCTCGGCGGAGAGGTCATCGAGCTGGTGGACAAGAAGGGACTCATCCCGCAGAGCGACGATCCCTTCAAGGGTAATTTCAACCTCAGGAACCTCAAGGCTACGATCAAGGAGAAGACTCCGGAGAAAGTGGCGTTCGTGCGCGTGGAGGCCGGAACGAACCTTATCGGCGGCCAGCCGGTCAGCCTCGAGAATATGATGGCGGTATGCGACATCTGCCACGAGATGGGAGTGGTCAGCGTGCTCGACGCCTCCCTGCTCCAGGACAACGTCTATTTTATGAAGATCCGCGAGCCGCGATGCAAATATATGACGACCAAGGAGATTTATCACCTGCTCGCCAGCCGCTTCGATATCATCTACTTCTCCGCCCGCAAACTGGGCTTCAGCCGCGGAGGCTTCATCATTTCGACCGACAGGAAGTGGACCGATATGATGATGGAGTTCGTGCCCCTGTACGAAGGCTTCCTCACATACGGAGGTATGGAGGTGCGTTCCATCGAAGCCGCCGCCCAGGGTCTGCTCGAGTCGCTCGATATGGAATACATTAACCAGGGTCCGGAATTCATCGCCTACCTGGTCAAGGAGCTCGATGATTACGGAGTGCCGGTGATCAAGCCGGCCGGAGGTCTGGGATGCCACCTGAACTGCTCCGAGTTCGTGCCCGATATGCCGCACGACCAGTATCCCGCCGCGGCCGTCGGAGCGGCGGTCTATATCGCGGGCGGAATCCGCGGAATGGAGCGCGGTACAGTTTCGGAGCAGCGCGAGCCAGACGGCACGGAGCGCTTCGCGGAGCTGGAGCTCCAGCGCCTCGCAGTGCCCCGCCGAGTGTTCACCCTGAGCCAGATCAAGTATTGCGCAGACCGCGTCAAGTGGGTTTGGGACAACCGCAAGCTCATAGGCGGCCTGCAGTGGACCTACGAGCCCAATGTCCTCCGTTTCTTCTTCGGCAGGATGAAGGAGATCGGATTCTGGCAGGAACTGCTCGTGGAGAAGTTCAAGCAGGACTTCGGCGACAGCCTCTAAGAGAGAGACTCTGTTTCATTATTGATATTATGGTGGTGAGGGCATCCCTGATTATTCGGGGGTGCCTTCCTTTTCTTTTGCATTATTTCGCATCTTGCCCGATATTTGCACAAATTTTAATCAAGCGATGAAAAGACAGGTAAACATCGGCCTCTTCAATGAATCATTCCCTCCGGTGATGGACGGGGTGGCGGTCTGCGTGCAGAATTATGCCTACTGGCTCCAGAAGAATGTCGGCAAGGTCTCCGTCATAACCCCTATGAACTACGGACATAAGTACCACGAGGATTACGAGGTTCTGGAATATATGTCCATCCCGGTGCCTTTCAGGCCGCCCTATATGACCGGCATAGCGGAAATCGACCCTGTCTTTATGAGCAAACTGCTCAAGCGCAGATTCAAGATCGTGCACGCCCACAGCCCCTTCACCTCCGGAATGGCGGCGCAGCAGGTGGCCAGGTCGCAGAACGTCCCCCTGGTCGCCACTTTCCACTCAAAATTCCGCGACGACTTCGAGCGGGTGATACCCTCCAAATTCGCGGTTGACGCCATCATCAAGCGGATCGTGGCATTCTACGAGTCTGCCGACGAGGTCTGGGTGCCCCAGCCTTCGGTGCGCGAGGTGCTCAGGGAGTACGGATTCAAAGGGCACGCCGAGGTGGTCCAGAACGGCAGCGACCTGTGTGCCGATTATACCGATTCCTATTTCGAAGAGGCGCGCAGGAGCCTCGGGATCGCCCCCGGGCAGTTCGCGCTGCTCTGCGTCGGGCAGCATATCTGGGAGAAGAACACCAAGCTCATAATCGAAGCCCTCTCCCGCATCTCCGACCTGGATTTCAGGATGTTCTTCATCGGGACCGGCTACGCGGCCGAGGAGATGAAGGATATGGTCTCAAAGGCGGGGCTCGATTCGAAAGTGACCTTCGTCGGAGTCCTTACGGACCGCGAGAAACTAAAGAGTTACTATGCCGCGGCTGACCTTTTCCTCTTCCCGTCGCTCTACGATACCGACGGCCTTGTGGTCCACGAGGCGGCGGCTCTCCATACCCCGTCGGTAATGGCGGACAACGCATCGGCTTCGGGAATGATAACTGACGGCGACAACGGCTTCCTTACTCCGGACAATCCCGACTCCTTCGCAGACCTGCTCCGCAAGCTCGCGGCTTCGCGTTCCGACCTTAAGAAGACTGCGGGATTATCGGCTTCCAGGACGCTTGTGCGCAGCTGGGAAGACATAGCGGCCGAAGTTCTCGACCGCTATAATTCACTGATTGTAAGAAAAAAGATGATCTAGGCGAGGGGCCGCTACCTGAGCGACTCGTGTATCCTCACCTCGATTCCGGTGCCTTCCAGCAGAGAGGGCAGGGCGGAGAGGTCCGTCGCGCTGAAATGGTAGGGGACAAGCACCTTTGGAGCTATCATCTTTGCCGCCTCGACGCACTGGTCAACAGTCATCGTGTAAGGCTGGTTGACGGGCAGGAAGGCTACGTCAACGGGGCCGTAGATGTTCTTGAGGGCGGCCATTTCGGGGATGGTCTCGGTATCGCCGGCCACATACAGCACAAGTCCGTCGATGTTGAAGAGATATCCGTTGCCGTTGCCCTTGGGATGGAACCGGTCGCGGCCCTCGGTGGTGTTGTAGGCGGGCACTACCGCGTATTTGATCTTGTCGGTCAGCAGTCCGCTGTCGCCGTTGGCCAGGACCTTGCCCTTGCCCAGGGCATCGCAGCTTTTGGCATTGGCATAGATGAGGGTGCCCTCTTTGGTAAGCGTGTCGATGGCATCCTGGCTCAAGTGGTCGTGGTGCTCGTGGGTCACGAAGATGGCATCAGCCTTTCCGTAGGCGTTGTAGTCGATAACCTTTCCGTCCATCTCGGCTACGGGGTCGATCTGGATCGAATATCCGTCGAAGTTGACGGCGATGGATCCGTGGCGGATGCAGGCGATTTCGACATTACCTCCGCCGGGAGTCTTGAAGCATTCGGTGTCTTTCATTTCCTGGGTTTTGTTGGTTTGGCAGGCGGTGAGCGCGACGAGGGTCGCGGCGATGGATGTGATTATACTTTTCATAATTTGAGGATTTGGCAGTCGGCGGGGCCCTTGATGTTGCCGTCGAGGATTATCTCGCCATAGGAAGCGGCTTTGATGCAGCCTGTGCGGGGATTCTTGACGGAAGGGATATCGTTAAGGACCGTGGCTTTGACGTCGGAATACTCGAACGCGAGGTCGGCGTCAGGCTCGAATGTGCAGTTCTCGAGGACCAGGCCGTCGGCGTAACAAAGGGGTTGCGTGCCTCCGATGCGGCAGTTGACGAGCCTCAGGTTCTTCGAATGCCAGGCGAGGTACTCCCCGTTGATGAAGGAGTTGTAAACCGTCACGTTCTCGGTCTCCCAGAGGGCGTCCTTGCTCTGCAGGTCGGAGTCCCATATCTCCACATTCTTCGCGTGCTGGAAGGAGTAATTGCCTTTGAGCTTGAAGTTCTTGATCTTGATGTCGGAGCAGTGGAAGAACATATAGTCGGCGTGCTCCGCCTCGAGTCCGTCAATGTCGATATTCCTGCAGTCCCAGAATGTCTCCTGGGCGAGCGGCATCCTGACATTGCGCAGTTTCACTCCGTCCATCTCGCGGAACATCTTGGGGGCGTCCACAAGGCAGTCGCGCAGTTCGATGTCGCGGCTGTGCCATATCGAGCTGCGTGCGCTCTCGGCGAAATAGCAGTCACGCACCAGGGCGCGGTCGCAACACCAGAGGACATATTTGCCCTCGAAGCGGCATTTGTATGCCTCCACGTCGGCCGTCTCCTTGAGGGAGGACTCTCCGAGATGTATGATCACATTTTCCAGATATACGTTTTTCTTGGTATAGAGAGGCCTCTCGCCCTCGAATTCGGCATTGATTATAGTTTCTTTATCCATCTTTTTAGCTGATATCTACTTTTTTGCAAAAGTAATCATTAAATAATAACTTTGTTGCGCAAGGTTATATGTCGATATTCCTTAAAATACTCTTCGGATTCCTCCTCGTGAGTGTCATAGTGATCCTCATCGCGGAGAACCGCCATCCGGTCAAGACCCTGGCGTGGCTGCTGCTGCTTTTCTTCCTGCCTGTAATCGGCCTGGTGCTCTACTTTTTCTTCGGCATCAATAAGAGCAAGCAGAGGCTCATCAGCGACGAGCGGCTCAAGGTACTCAAGGACCATACCCTCGAAAGTGCCGGAGAGTCCATCGTCAGGGACCCGGTGCCCGAGGACAGCGAGACCGCCAACATGCTCTGGATGATCAACCACGCATTCGTCACCTCGGGCAACGACGTGCGCTTCTATACCCATTTCGACCCGATGTTCGCCGATATGCTGGAGGATATCCGGAATGCGAAGCACCATATCCATTTCCAGTTCTTCATAATCAAGGGGGACAGGGTAGGCCGCGAGGTTGGGGAACTCCTTGCCGCCAAGGTGCGCGAGGGGGTCGAGGTTCGGGTCCAGTATGATGACGCGGCAAACTTGACTCTCTCAAAAAGGAAGTTCTACCGATGGATGCGGAAGCAGGGGATAGAGGTTCACCCGTTCCTCAAGGTAGGCATCCCGTTCATCTCCAACAATACCAATTACCGCAATCACCGCAAGGTGGTGGTTATCGACGGCAAGGTGGGGTACGCAGGCGGAATGAATATCGCGGACCGCTACTCGGACGGCATCCACGGCGGCATCTGGCGCGATACCCATTTCCGTATCGAGGGCCCCGCGGTGCTGGAACTCCAGACCTCATTCCTTACCGACCTGCAGTTCTCCGCCAAAGAGTACGTCTCAGGCGCGGAGTATTATCCTGTTCCGAATCTCTTCCCCGACGGGGTCAAGACCCAGATCGCTACTTCCGGCCCGATGGACGAGTGGCACGTCATAATGCAGGGAATGCTCAATATGATAGCCCAGTCGGATGAGTATATCTATGTCGAAACGCCCTATTTCATCCCCTCCGAGACTATCCTAATGGCGCTTCGCAACGCAGCCCTCTCGGGGCTGGATGTCAGGCTCATCGTCCCGGAAGTAATGGATCGCGGCGTGCTCACCGGGCTGGCTACCCGCTCGTACATAGAGCCGCTGCTGGTGGCCGGAGTCAGGGTGTTCTTCTATCAGAAGGGATTCATCCACGCCAAGACCATAGTGGTCGACGACAAGGTTTCGACCGTTGGCTCGACCAATATCGACAACCGGAGTTTCGACCAGGATTTCGAAATCAACGCATTCTTCTACGACCGTCCCACGGCTCTGCGGCTCAAAGACGATTTTATGAAGGATCAGGCCGACTCACGCGAACTGACCCTCGAGGAGTGGGCGTCGCGCAAGAAGGTCCAGCGCTTCAAGGAGTCGCTGGCCCGGCTCTTCTCTCCGCTTCTTTAGAAAATGATGGCTGCCAGCCCCGCGAGGGCCAGGAAAACGTAGATAGCTTTCTTGAGCGAATCAGCGTTGATGCGGCCGAATACCTTGGCGCCGAAATGGAGTCCGGCCAGGACGGCGGGGATTCCGATCGCGCTCATTATCAGGACATCCCGTGTGATCATCCCGTTCAGGGCCCTGAAGAGCAGCATCGCCAGGTTGCTTATGAGGAAGTAGGTCTGCGTGAGGCCGATGTACTCCTCCTTGGAGTCGGAGCAGGCCAGGAAATAGATTACGGCCGGCGGCCCCTGCATCGAGAAAAGACCTCCCATAGTGCCCGAGAGGACGCCCATCCCTGCCTGGGCGGCGGGAGTGGGCTTGATGCGGATGCGTCCGTTGATAAAGAGGAAATAGACGCTCAGGGCTATCAGCATTGCTCCGAGGATATCCTTGAGGGTCCGGCTGTCGGAGGCTCCCACGAACTTTATGGCCAGGAAGGCGAACAGCAGGCAGACGGGGGTGATGATCAGGAGTTTGTATCCGCCGGGGCGCCCCTGCCCGCCGTTGCCGAAGGTCAGGTTGCGGTATTTGAAGGCGGGGAATACGTTGTTGACAATCGCCAGCATTCCGCTGATGGCCGTGGCCTCGGCGTATGAAGGCGCCAGGTAGGGAAGGCCAGTCATAAGCAGGATGCCGAAGCCGAAACCAGTCACCCTCTGCAGGAAACTGGAGGCGAAGGCGAGCGTCAGAAAGAGTATGACATCGGGAATGGACATAGCGAATGTGTTACTCAGCTTTTTTCAATCCCTCCGCGGCCGATCTCGTCTTCCATCCAGGGGCAGGCGCTGATGTCCCCGGCCACCCAGACCACGTCGCCCTCCTCGAACCGGTATTGCGGCCCCGGGTTGGTGATGAACTCCTCGCCGCGGAGCACGCTTATCACCATGCAGTGATACTGCCTCATATCGGTATCGCGGAGGCAGAGGCCCGTGAGATAGGAGTCGTGGGAGAGGGTGATGCTGACCACATCGAACTCCTGGGAGTCCACTTCGTCGGCATCGCGGACCGATTCGCTGAGCATATCCCTGAGCTTTTCGAGCTGCCCGGTGGTGCCCACCGCAAGCAACTTGTCGTGCGGGTAGATGCAGGTCTCCCCGTCGGGTATGATGATGCTCTTGGCACCCCTCTGGATTTTGATGATATTGGCGCCTGTGGTGCTGCGGAAGGGGATTTCCTTCAGCGCGAGTCCGGCGAAGAGTGAGTCCGGCGCGAGTTCGATGAGCTCCAGATGGACATCGTAACCGGCCATCTTGTCGCGCATAGAGGTGGTGACTGGCTTGATGCGGCGCTCGTGCTCTTCCTTCTCGTTGAGATTGCGCATAAAGCGGCGCTCGAGGGCCGAATAGCGGTGCACAGTGCGCCGGGCTGAGATGATCAGCACGAATCCCGCGAGGGCGATGAGCAGTATGACCCACCACGACAGATGGAAACGGCTCGCTATGACGGCTATGACGAACGATATCGCGATGAAGGTGCGGGCTATCACAAGTCCGGCTATTGGCCACATATTGGCGCTCTTTTCGGCCAGCAGCTTGCTCGCCGAATTGTTGATCGAGCCCGAATTGACCGCCATTCCGAAGAGGAACGGGGACATCAGCAACAGCGTGATGACCACTTCGGCCAGGTTGAGCAGGAATGGGGTTATGTCGGGCAATATGCGCTGGATGAGCGGTCCGAGATACTGCTTGGAACCGATGAAAAGTGCCACCAGTATGACGCCGTAAAGGGTGATGCGCAGGAAGTAGGACTTGAGCAGTTTCTTCCACTCGCTCTGCTCCGCGGCGCTGGTGCGCGCCATGTTGGGCTGGGGGGTGAGCCTCGCCAGCCATCCGGCGGGAAGCATCCTGCAGAGCCCCTTGTACGCCGGGCCGGCGAGCTTTATCATATACGGAGTGGTGAAGGTCGTGAGGACCGATACAGCGATGATGACGGGATAGATGAAGCCGCGCATCACTCCCAGGTTGACTCCGACGCCAGCGATGATGAATCCGAATTCGCCGAGCTGCGCCAGGCTGAATCCGGTATGGACGGCGTTCTCGAGGCCGTTTCCGGTCATCAGGATACCTGCCCCGGCGAAGATTATGTGGGTGAGCATCACGATGGCGGTGATGATCAAGATGGTGAGCCAGTTCTCGGCTATCACGGCCGGGGCCACCATCATACCTACCGAGACGAAGAATATGGCACCGAAGAGATCCTTGATGGGGCCGACGAGCTTGTCGATATGCTCGCTCTCGACCGTCTCGGCGAGGATGGAACCCATTACGAAGGCGCCCAGGGCGGAGGAGAATCCCACCGTTTCGGCGAGGGCCACCATTCCGAAGCAGAGGCCGATGCTGACTATCAGCAGTATCTCGTCGTTGATGTACTTGCGGGCCTTCTTGAGAATTGTCGGAATCACATAGATGCCCACCAGGAACCACAGGATCAGGAAGAATGCCAGCTTGGCCAGGTTGAAGAGCATTTCGCCGCCGGCGAATTTGTTGGACACCGCCATAGTCGAGAGCAGGACCATCAGCAATATGGCGATGAGGTCCTCCACCACCAGGGTGCCGAAGACCATTCCGGCGTAGGGCTTCTTCTTGAGCCCCATATCGTCGTAGGACTTGAGCACCACCATTGTCGAGGACATCGACAGTAGGCCGCCCAGGAATACGCTCTCCATATTGCTCCAGCCCATGGCCTGGCCCACCACATATCCTATTACGAAGACTCCGAGGAACTTGCTGCCTGCCGCCACGAGGGCGCTGCTGCCTACCTTGAGCAGTTTCTTGAAACTGAACTCCAGGCCGAGTCCGAACATCAGGAAGATGATTCCGATTTCGGACCACTGGTGCACCGTCTCCTCGCTCGTGATGCCGGGGAAGAAGGAGATGTGCGGGCCGATGAGGAATCCGGCTATGATGTAGCCCAGTATGAGCGGCTGCTTGAGAGCCTTGGATATTATGGTGAAAAGTCCCGCGGAGACGAGTATTATCGCCAGGTCGCGGACAAGATTGAGTTCTTCCGTCATATCCTACAAAGTTACTCTCTTTTTGATAAAAATACTATATTTGTAGAATAGATAAATAACAATTATTCTGCAGTGAATGTCATTAAAAACATACTTTTTGCCTTGACGGCGCTGGCCCTGATCTCTTCCTGCGAAGTGTCGGAAGTCAATTCCGGGGCCGCGGCGGATCAGGCAAGCCTGCGCTTCGAGGCCTCCTTCGAGCAGACCCGTGTCTTCCTTGACGACCAGATGCATACATGCTGGAATGCGGGCGACATTGTCTCCGTATTTACGACTACGACAAATGAGCAGTACCGTTTCGAAGGCGCGACCGGTGACCGCACCGGATTCTTCTCGAAGGCGGAAGGGGATGTGGCTCCTTCCGGCAGCGCAATTTCCGCAAACTATGCCGTCTATCCCTACAGGTCCCTCAATTCGATGTCGAAGCAGGAGATATTGTCCCTCGAATTGCCTGCGGTCCAGGATTTCGCTCCCGGTTCATTCGCGCCCGGCAGCAATGTGATGGTGGCGAAAACGAACGGATCTTCCGACAACTCTTTTGTCTTCAGGAATCTCTGCGGCGTACTCGTAGTGCGGCTCTATGGCGACGGGCTCGTCAAATCCCTTATCCTTGAAGGTAACAGCGGCGAGAAGATTGCGGGCAAAGCCATTGTCAGCACCTACTCTGATTCCGTTCCTTTTGCCCTCCTAAATGAAGATGCATCCGGCAGTATCACACTCGACTGCGGCGAAGGCGTCACATTGGGTAAGAACGCCTCCGATGCCACTTCGTTCTGGTTTGTGATTCCTCCCACGGTCTTTACGGAAGGCTTCACGGTACGGGTTCTGGGGCAAGATTCGAAGCAGGCGGTCCTGACTACCCGTTCGAAATGCGAGATATTGCGGAATACCATATCTGCTATGGAACCCGCCGAAGCTGTCTTTAATGTTCCTGCCGGTAACGTCGTGTTCGAAGATGCGTCTTTCAAGTCGTATTGCACAAAACAATTCGACAGGGATGGCGACGGCGAGATATCGTATGTCGAGGCTTTCACCGTCGATACCATAAAGGTTTCCCGCAAATCCATCTCGTCGCTCAAGGGCATCGAGGGGTTCGTGAACCTGCGATACCTCGACTGTTCGCAGAACAGGCTCACGGCTCTCGACGTGGGCAAATGCCCTCTTCTCAGGACTCTCCTCTGCAACGGCAACCTGATATCGAGCCTCACTCTGAGCGGCAACCCCAAGCTGGAGGTCCTTCATTGCGGCTCCAACCAGCTCGGCACCCTCAGCCTTTTCAGGAATCCGCAGCTCAAGGAGATCTCGTGCGACATCAACCAGCTTACGAGGCTTGATGTCGTCTCCTGTGCGCTCCTCGAGAAGCTCGAGTGCCGTTATAACAAACTCGTGACGCTGAATCTCGGTGGCAACCCTGCCCTCAAGAGCCTCAAGTGCGACCACAATGAGCTTACCGGACTCACTCTTGTCAACAACGCGGCCTTGACCGACCTGGACTGCAGTGACAATCAGCTTCCGGCCCTGCAGCTACTGATGGCCACGGCTCTCGAATCATTAAACTGCAACAATAACCAGCTGACCAATCTGGATGTGGGCAGATGCGCAGCCCTGAGGCGGCTCGAGGTCAAGGACAATAAATTGAATCTCCTGGTTTTCGGGAACAATCCCAAACTCTCCACAGTATATTGCTCAGGCAATCTGCTCTCGAGCCTTGACGTGAGCGGCCTTAAGGGGCTGATGATTCTCGCGTGCCAGGACAATCCCGCCCTGACGGATATCTGGCTGGCAAACGGCCAGAATATTTCGAATTTCACCCACGACGAGGGAGTGAGGATCTCATATAAATAAATTGACTATGAAAGTTTTTCCTGCATTTGTCGCGATACTTGCAGCCATCCTGACTTTCCAGACTCCCGCTGCCGGCCAGGTCCCTGACCGCTGCGACTTCGCGCATCAGAATCTGTGGCCCGGATTCGGGGCCGGATCGCGCCTTCAGGGTGACGATCTTTATGCCAAAAGATACCGTACGGCAGAGATTACCGGCCTTGCGGTCGCAGGCGCGGGCGCCCTTGGAATCGCCGCTACCGCATACACGCGCGACATCCTGCTGGCTGTCAACGGCCGTACCACCACGGCTGATTATTATATCTGCGGCGCGATGATAGCGGCCGGAATCGGCACCTTTACCGTTTCGCGGATCGTCGCATACCGCAGGGCGAAAAAGGTCGAGGCCTCGCTCGCTCCGGTCCCTGTCGCAGGGGGCGGGGGAGTGGCCGTCAAATTGTCGTTCTGATATGAAGAAGTTATTCATACTCGCGTTTGCGTCATTGCTTCTGAGCGGATGCGTGGCCCTGGTGGAGTCGCGCGTCAATATGCACCGGTTCCGGGACCAGCTCGATTCGGACTATAAAGGTGTCATAGTAGAGGGAGTCGAGTATTCGGACGGGCTCTGTTACGATCTCTTCATTCCGCAGGACCTCAAATCCGACAGGGCTTCCAAGTTGATTCTCTATGTCCACGGAGGCAGCTGGACAGGCGGTTCGCGTGACGAGGGAGAGCGGTGGTGCCGCCACTTCGCCGACCTCGGATATACGGCCGCAACTATGGATTATTCACTCCAGAAGGGTAAGGCGACCCCTTCGATCGACGATATGATTGCTGACATGCATTCGTGCCTGGCCTCGATAATAGATACTGCGGCTGCCCGTGATGTAGTGCTTGAAGAGATGGGGCTGTTTGGATTCTCGGCCGGTGCGACTCTCGTAATGCTCTACGGTTTCCGTGAGGCGGCCCGTTCGGAGCTACCCGTGCGCTTCCTGGTCCAGATGGCTGGCCCTGTGACATTCGAGCCTGATACCTGGAAGAGCGAGGTCCACCGCTATGTGGACCGTGTCCTCCATCTCGACGGTTCGCCCAAGGGCGACGCGGCTTTCGTGGCCAGGATGTCGGGCAAGGAGGTCACCGCCTCGATGATCGAGGATGGCTCGGCAAAGCCGATATGGGAGGCGATTTCGCCAGTGAGCCAGGTCCGCCCCGGCTCTGTCCCCGTCCTTATGGCTTACGGTGAGACCGACGGAGTAGTCCCGCGCAGCCACAAGCGCCTGCTCATCGCCGCGCTAGAGGAGGCCGGCGTCCATTACGATTATATCGGCTATCCGAACTCGGGTCATACGCCGATTTACGACCCGGAATGCCACGAGCGCTTCATATCGATGGCCGACGACTATTGCCTCCGCTACTTCGGACAATAACGGCAGGCCGTCATTTACTTCCCGTCCATGAATCCGGTTGTTTTTATGGACGGAAGACTTGAAAAAAGCGCGTCGTCCATAAATCCGGCTGTTTTTATGGACGAAAGGCATAAAAAGAGTGCGCCGTCCATGAATCCGGTTGTTTTTATGGACGGGAGGCTTGAAAAAAGCGCGTCGTCCATAAATCAGGCTGTTTTTATGGACGGGAGGCTTAAAAAGAGTGCGCCGTCCATAAATATGGCCGTTTTTATGGATGGGAATTATATGAATATGGAAAAGACGACAGTATCCAAATTTGCGGAGCTCTTCGGAGGCGAAGCGGCTCTCTACAAGGCTCCCGGTCGGGTGAATCTCATCGGCGAGCATACCGATTACAACGGTGGATTCGTATTGCCCGGTGCCATCGACAAAGCGATTTACCTGGCGATTAGGCCCAACGGCAAGAGTGTCTGCAACGTTTATTCCCTCAAGAACGACGAGATGGAGTCCTTCAGCCCGAGCGAGGAGACACTGCCGCGCCGCCAGTGGGCAAGATATCTCTACGGAGTCTGTCGCGAGATGCTCAAGCGCGGAGGCCGGGTGGAGGGCTTCGACGCCGTAGTCGCGGGCGATGTTCCGCTCGGGGCCGGCCTCTCGTCGTCGGCCGCCCTGTGCTCTGCCACCGCATTCGCACTCAACGATATCTTCGAAAACGGCTTCAGCCTATTCGACCTCGCCCTGATAGGCCAGGCCACGGAGCACAACTACATCGGAGTCAAATGCGGCATAATGGACCAGTTCGCCTCCCTCTTCGGCCGCAGGGGAAATATCATGCGGCTCAACTGCAAGACCCTCGAGCACCGCTATTTCCCCTTCGATCCCGAATCCGCAGGATACAGCCTCGTACTGCTCGATACCCGCGTAAAGCACGAACTGGCCAACTCGGCCTATAACCACCGCCGGGCCTCCTGCGAGAATGCCGCAGCGGCGATCAGGCGGCGCCATCCGGAGGTGGAGTATCTCAGCGACGCCGATATGATGTGGCTCGAAGAGGTCCGCAGCGGGATCCCGGAAGAGGACTTCCGGAGGGCGGAGTATGTGATAGGGGAGATGCAGCGCGTCCTCACCTTCTGCGATGCCCTCGAAGCTGGCGATTATAAATTGGCAGGAGAGATGATGTACCGCACCCACGACGGCCTGAGCCGCCTCTATGAAGTCAGTTGCGCCGAACTCGATTATCTCGTCGAAGCGGCGCGTAACGCAGGCGTTACCGGCTCCAGGATGATGGGCGGCGGCTTCGGCGGCTGCACGGTCAACCTGGTTGACGCATCGCTCCGCGAAGAATTCGTCCGCGAGGCCTCGAAAGGCTTCGAAGAACGATTCGGCCACGCCCCCAAGGTCTATGACGTGGTCATAAGCGACGGGGCCGGAAAAGTTCCGACCCCGCAGATCAATTAATCATTCTTGGTGAACTTCGCCACCCATCCGCCGCCGGGGGCGAGGGTTGCGGTGATGGTGCCGCCGGAGGTGACTGTCGTCTCCTCGCGGATGTAGTCGCGTGCGGCCTTGTCGGCATTTACGCCGTCCTTGAATATCTCGGCGCGGTAGGTTCCGGCAGGGAGGAAGGAGAGGTCGATCTCGGTCTGCCTGGGGTTCCAGTCGGTGAGAAGGCCCACATACCAGTTGCTGCCCTTGCGGCGGGCGGTAAGGATATACTCCCCGATCTTGCCGTCCAACACAATAGTTTCGTCCCATATCGTGGGGACCGCCGCTATGAAGCCGGTGCACTCGGGCTCGGCCAGATAGTTGGAAGGTGAGTCGCAGAGCATCGTCAGGGGAGCGTCGAAGATGACGTATTCTGCCAGCTGGCGGCAGCGCGTTCCCTGGCTCATCGGCTCGCTGTTGTTGGGATAGTAGTTGCTGCGGGAGGCGTTGCGCATCGCACCCTGGGTGTAATCCATAGGGCCGGCCATCATCCTGATGAAAGGTATCGTCACATCGTGCGGGACCTGCTCGAGGTCTTTGGCCCATTTCATATGCTCGAGTCCGCGGACTCCCTCGAAGTTGACCACATTGGGGAAGGTGCGGTGAAGTCCCGTAGGCTTGTAAGCGCCGTGGAAGTCGATCATCATCTTGTACTTGGCTCCCATCTGGGCGCAGCGGGTGTAGAAGTTGACCATATCCTGGTCGTCGCGGTTCATAAAGTCGATCTTGAATCCCTTGACGCCCATCGCCGAATACTCCCTGAAGACCTTCTCCATATCGCGGTCCACCGCCCAGGTACCGGCCCACAGGATGATGCCGACATTGCGCGCGGCGCCATATTCCACCAGTTCGCGGATATCGATCTCGGGAATCACCTGGAAGAGGTCGGCCTTCTTGTTGACGGCCCATCCCTCGTCGAGGATGACATACTCGATGCCGTGTTTGGAGGCGAAGTCGATATAGTATTTGTAGGTGTCGTTGTTGATTCCGGACTCGAAACTGACTCCGTAGATATTCCAGTCGTTCCACCAGTCCCAGGCCACCTTGCCGGGCCTGACCCAGCTCCAGTCGCCCTTCGCGGGAGCGCTGGCGAGTTTATATACGAGGTCGCTGTCGGCCAGTTCGCGGTCCTTGCGGGAAATCTGTATCACCCTCCAGGGGAATACTGCGCCGGGGCGGCAGCTGACCGCGATGAAACTCTCGCGGCTGTTCACCACTCCCTGAAGCATATTGTGTCCGCCCTGCACGGTGGTTTTGGGCACCCTGGCGTGATAACCCTCGAGGGTCAGGTCGCCATCCGTATTGCAGAGATTCAGGCCGGGAAAGTCGAAGAGGTCGGCCTCGGTTATGGCGACCTTCATCCCGCCCGGAGCCTCCGCCACGAGGGGAAGCGCCGCTCCGCGTCCGCGCTCCCATTCCTTGAGTGGAGTATGCGAATAGAGGTTCTCGAAGGAGCAGAAAAGCTGCTCTTCGAGATTCTTCTTGGTGCTGTTGAGATACTGGATATATGCTTTCCAGTTGCCCGGGAAGCTGAATTCCGCCTTCTCCGAGATGACTCCGAAGCTCTTTTTCGAACCCGATACGAAGCGGTATGCGACTCCTTCGTCGTATGCCCTGAATATCAGTGAGAAGTCCTTGTAACAGAGCTCCATTTCGTTGTAACAGTCGAGGACCTTGGCACGTTTGTAAAGGCGGGTCTTGAGGACATTGACCTTACTGCGGCGGTGGGTCCTCTCGAGTTTGGCTCCGGGGCCGTATATGGTTCCGTCGGATATCTGCATCGAGATGGCCGAAGGGGCCAGGACGGTTATGCCGTCGGCCATTACGGAGTACCTGAAGTTGTCGAAGATGACAATAATTCGTCCGTCGGGGGAGGTGAGTTCCAGGGGTTTCTTGTCGGCTGCCGGGGATATGGCGCAGAGGCAGCAAAGGAGGGCAGCAAGAAGGAGTCGTTTCATTTTGCGGTCTATTTGTTTACCCTTGCGAGGTAGCAGTCGAGTGTGTTCTGGATGAGCATCGCTATGGTCATCGGGCCTACGCCTCCGGGAACGGGGGTGATGTATCCGGCCCTGTCGGCAGCGGCGGCGAAATCGACGTCTCCGCAGAGTTTGCCGTCCTCGCCGCGGTTGATGCCCACGTCGATTACGACGGCGCCGGGCTTGACCATATCGCCCGTGATGAGGTGCGCACGGCCTACAGCCGCTATGATTATGTCGGCAGTGAGGGCTATCTCCTTGAGGTTACGGGTGCGGGAGTGGGCGATTGTAACAGTCGCGTTTTCGTTGAGCAGAAGGGTCGCTACCGGCTTTCCGACCAGTTCGCCGCGGCCTACCACAAGGGCGTGCTTGCCTTCGATTTCGGTGCCGGTGGTCTTGATCAGGTGTATGCAGGCCCTTGGGGTGCAGGGGGCGACGTAGCCTTTCTTGACGGTGAAGCCGCCTTTCATTCCGAAGAACCCGTCCACATCCTTATGGGGATCGACGGCCGCAATGACGGCGTCCTTGTCGATATGTTTGGGTACTGGCAGCTGGACCAGGATGCCGTCGACGGTGTTGTCGGCGTTGAGTTTTGCGATGACATCCAGGAGTTCCTGCTGAGTAGTGCTCTCAGGCATACGGATAACCTCGGAGACCATCCCGACCTTCTTGGCGGCTATCTCCTTGTTGCGGACATAGACCTGGCTTGCAGGATCCTCGCCTACGATGATCACGTACAGTCCCGGCCTGCGGCCGTAAGTATTTCCGTATTCCTCGACCTTCGCGGCCATCTCGGCATAAAGCCCCGCCGCTATTGCTTTTCCATCGATAATCTGTGCCATGTTATAATCGTAAAATCATTGTATCTCGCCGTTTAAGTAAATGGAACTTATGAAAGGCGAATGGTGAAGATATGCAATTTTCGTCAGATTCCATCCTGGATGGGTCAAAATAATATTCGCGCGCTTGCCGCGGGTAATCGATCCGACCACATCGGAGACCCCCATCGCATAGGCGCTGTTGAGCGTCACGGCATTGAATGCTCGGGCGGGAGTCAGGCGCATCCTGATGCAGCCCAGCGCCATTACGAAACGCATATCGCCCGAAGGGGAGGAGCCTGGATTATAGTCCGAAGCGAGGGCTATTCCAAGCCCTGCCGCTATATAATCCTTGGCCCGCCCGTAGGGGATTCCCAGGAAGAACGACGAACCCGGCAGCATCGTCGGCATTGTCGAAGTGCCGCGCAGGGCCTCGATCTCCGCGTCCGTGGTGCGCTCCAGATGATCCACCGAAAGTGCGCCGTAACGGACTCCGACCTGGACTCCGCCGCTGACGGCGAGCTCGTTGGCGTGAATCTTCGGCCTCAGGCCGGCAGCCGCTCCCGCCTCGAGAATCCGGGCGGTATCTTCGACAGTGAAGAACCCTTCGTCGCAGAACACATCCACAAAATCGGCATAGCGGGCCGCATCGGGCATCATCCGGCAGACGGCATCCACATAGCCTTCGTGGGTATATCCGCGTCCCACGGCGTGGGCGCCGAGGAAAGTGGAACGGATCAGGGCGGGGGAGGTGCGCTTGATGCGGTCGATCACCCGCAGCATCTTCATCTCGTCCTCGGGATTCAGGCCGTAGCCGCTCTTTATCTCGATGGCTCCGGTACCTTTGGCGATCATCTCGCCGACGCGCTCCATCGACTGGCGGTAGAGCTCTTTCTCCGATGTGCGGTGAAGCAGGTCGGAAGAATTGAGGATGCCGCCTCCGCGGGCCGCGATCTCCTCGTAGGAGAGACCGTTGATCTTGTCGAGGAACTCACCGTCGCGGCATCCGGCATAGACGATATGGGTGTGGCTGTCGCAGAAGGCGGGCATAACCATACCTCCGCGGGCATCCACCACCTCATCGGCATTATCCGGCACGGGGCGGGAGGCATCGCCGAAATCGGCTATGAGCCCATCCTCGACCAGCAGCCAGGCATTTTCGAACGCATCGACCTCATCCATCTGAGGTCCCTCCTTGCGGAGCAGACCTTCGGGGACGATGCCTGCGAGCGTGCCTATGTTGACGAAGAGTTTTCTCATCATATATCGAGTTTGCGGTCGATGAATGCCGCCGATTTCTCCATCAGCGGATGCAGATATGTATCGACATCCACGAAGGGAACGCACTCGCGGAACTCGCGGTAAAGCGTCTCGATCTTTTCGGAACTGCGGGCGGGACGGCGGAATTCGAGAGCCTGGGCCGCGTTCATCAATTCGATGCCGAGCACGGTGCGTACATTGTCCACCACTCGCACCAGCTTGGTGGCGGCGTTGGCGCCCATACTGACGTGATCCTCCTGTCCGCCCGAAGAGGGGATGGAGTCGCACGATGCGGGCCAACAGAGCCCCTTGTTCTGGCTGACGATCGATGCCGCCGCATACTGCGGAATCATAAAGCCGCTGTTGAGTCCCGGCTTGGCCACGAGGTACATCGGAAGGCCGCGGTAGCCGTGTATCAGCAGATAGACGCGCCTCTCGGAGATGCTCGCGAGCTCCGACATCGCAACTGCCAGCATATCCATCGGGATGGCGATGGGCTCGCCGTGGAAATTACCGGCCGAGATAACCATATCCTCCTCGGGGAAGATATTGGGATTGTCGGTCGCCGAATTGATCTCAGTCTCAATGACCGAGGCCACATAGCGTATGGTATCCTTGACAGCGCCGTGAACCTGCGGGATGCAGCGGAACGAATAGGGATCCTGCACGTGCTCCTTGGGACGGCGTACCATCTCGCTGCCGTCGAGCAACTCCATGAAACGGGCCGCTGTCTCGATCTGGCCGCGGTGCGGGCGGATGAGGTGGGTCTGCGGATAGAAGGGCTCGATGCGGCCGTCATAAGCCTCGAGCGACATCGCGCCGATGGTGTCGGCCCACGCCGAGAGCTTCTGCGCCCTGAGGACGGACCATACCGCGTGTGCGCTCATGAACTGGGTGCCGTTGAGCAGTGCAAGGCCTTCTTTCGACTGGAGCCGGATGGGCTCCCAGCCGAACTCCTTCCAGACTTCGGCCGAGGAACGCACCTTGCCCTTGTACTCCACTTCGCCGAGGCCTATGATGGGCAGGCAGAGGTGGGCGAGAGGGGCGAGGTCGCCTGAAGCGCCGAGCGAACCCTGCTGGTAAACCACCGGCAGGATATCGTTGTTGAACATATCGATGAGCCTCTGTACGGTAACCAGCTGCGCGCCGGAATGGCCGTAGGAGAGGGACTGGACTTTCAGGAGGAGCATCAGCTTGACGATCTCGCCGCGTACGCGGTCGCCCGCACCACAGGCGTGCGACATTACGAGATTGTGCTGGAGCTGCGAAAGATCCTCGGCGGGAATCGTGACGTTGCAGAGCGATCCGAATCCGGTAGTCACTCCGTAAACAGGCCGTCCGATATCCTCCATTTTGCTGTCGAGGAAGCGGCGGCAGGTCTCAATTGCCTCGATGGCCTGCGGGGAGAGGGCTATCTGCTCCCCGTTTTCGATTATATGCTGGACTCTCTCCAGCGAGAGGTGGTCGTGTGATATATAGTGCATTTTATTTCAATACTGATTTGATCAATTCGTCGTCTGCGATGTTGGGAAGGGTGACCTTCAGCTGCGGGGTGCGCTCCATCTCGCGGCGGATGGCTTCCATCGCCCCTTCGTTGCGGGCCCAGCTGCGGCGGGAGATGCCGTTGTTGACATCCCAGAAGAGCATCTCGCGGATGTGGCGGGCGGAGTCGTCGGAACCGTCTATGACCATTCCGAATCCGCCGTTGATAACCTCGCCCCAGCCTACGCCGCCGCCGTTGTGGATCGAAACCCAGGTGGCGCCGCGGAAGGAGTCGCCGATGACATTCTGGATGGCCATATCGGCGGTGAACTGCGAGCCGTCGTAGATATTGGAGGTCTCGCGGAAGGGCGAGTCTGTTCCCGAAACGTCGTGATGGTCGCGGCCGAGCACGATGGGAGCGCTGATGCGTCCGCTGCGGATGGCCTCGTTGAAGGCGAGGGCGATCTTGGTACGGCCCTCACAGTCGGCATAGAGGATGCGGGCCTGCGAGCCCACTACGAGATGGTTGCGTCCGGCTTCCTCGATCCAGCGGATATTGTCGAGCATCTGCCCCTTAATGGATGCCGGGGCTGTGGCGGAGATCTCGCGGAGCACCTCGACGGCCAGACGGTCGGTTTCGGCCAGGTCCTCGGGCTTCTCGCTCATACATACCCAGCGGAACGGGCCGAATCCGTAATCGAAGTAGAAGGGGCCCATAATGTCCTGGACGTACGAGGGATAGCGGAACTTGCCGTCCTCTTTGAGGATGTCGGCGCCGGCGCGGGAACTCTCCAGCAGGAAGGCGTTGCCATAGTCGAAGAAGTACATTCCCTTCGCCGCGAGGCGGTTGATGGCAGCGACCTGACGGCGCAGGGAAGCCTGTACGGCCTCCTTGAAGCGCTCGGGCTCCTCCGCCATCATGCGCTTGGACTCCTCGAAGGAGTAGCCTGCGGGATAGTATCCGCCGGCCCAGGGATTGTGGAGCGAAGTCTGGTCGGAACCCAGATCGACGTGCATATCCTCGTCTGCAAGGCGCTCCCAGAGATCCACCACATTGCCCACATAGGCGAGGGAGACAACCTCTTTGGAGGCGACCGCCTTGCGGATGCGGGGGAGAAGTTCGTCGAGCGATTCGTGGAGTTCGTCCACCCAGCCCTGCTCATAGCGCTTGCGGGCCGCGAGGGGATTGATCTCAGCCGTGACGCTCACCACTCCGGCGATATTGCCGGCCTTGGGCTGCGCGCCCGACATTCCTCCGAGTCCGGCAGTCACGAATAGCACGCCTCCGCGGTCGTCACCGTCGAGGCCCCTCTTGCGGAGCTGCATCCGGGCGGCGTTCATAACCGTGATGGTGGTGCCGTGCACGATGCCCTGCGGGCCTATGTACATATAAGAGCCTGCGGTCATCTGTCCGTACTGCGAGACGCCCAGGGCGTTGAATTTCTCCCAGTGGTCGGGCTTCGAATAGTTGGGAATCACCATTCCGTTGGTGACCACCACGCGGGGCGCATCCTTATGCGAGGGGAAGAGACCGAGGGGGAATCCGGAGAACATAGCGAGAGTCTGCTCCTCGGTCATAGTGGCCAGATACTGCATCGTGAGGCGGTACTGCGCCCAGTTCTGGAACACCGCGCCGTTGCCACCGTAGGTTATCAGCTCGTGGGGATGCTGCGCCACACGCGGATCGAGGTTGTTCTGGATCATCGCCATTATGGCCGCTGCTTGGGTGCACTTGGCGGGATACTCGCTGATGGGGCGGGCGTACATCTCATAGTCAGGGCGGAACCTGTACATATAGATGCGTCCGTAAGTCTCGAGCTCGTTTGCGAACTCGGGCGCGAGGACAGCGTGATGCTTTGCCGGGAAGTACCGCAATGCATTCTTGAGCGCCAGTGCCTTCTCCTCCTTAGTGAGGATATCCTTGCGCTTAGGCGCGTGGTTGATCGTCGTATCGTAAGGCTTGGGCTCCGGAAGCCTCTCCGGAATACCAGCCAATATATCTTCTTTAAATGTCATACCTGTCGTTAATAATTAGGTCCGTCATTCCCGAATAATTAGGTCCGTCATTCCCGCGAAGGCGGGAATCTCTATCCCTCAATATGTCCGTTAACAACCTCCAAAACCTTATCCTGAAGCACGGTCGCCTCCTTTACGATTTCAGCTGCGCGGGCGATGAGCGGCTCAGCGGGCTTCTTGTCCTTGAGGCCGGAAGCGTTTATGCGGACATTGAGCTCAGCGCCACGGATAGCCGCGAGAGCCGCGAGTGCAGCCACGCCAGAGTCGGAAGCCGAAGCCGGATTTCCCTTCTCGGCCATCTCAAGCGCGATGGGGAGGGCCTTGAACGAAGCCTCCATCGTCTTGAGAGGAACAGATGCCGCATAGAGGGTTGCCTCTTCGAGGGCCTTCACGCGCGCCTCCTTGTCCTCCGGAGTATCCTTGGGCATCGAGAGCGCGTCCATGATACGGTCGAATGCCGCGGTATCCTCATCCACGAGGTCGATGAGCTCCTTCATCAGCGCCTGACCCTTTTCGGCTACGTCGGAGAACTCCTTCCAGCGGTCGTCCCATCCGCGCTTGTGCGAGGAGAGGTTGGCCACCATCGTGCCGAGGGCTGCCGAGAGGGCGCCCATATATGCCGAGATCGATCCTCCGCCGGGAGCGGGAGATTCGGATGCGGTCTCCTTCGCGAAACCTTCGCAGGTCATCCTCACGAGCCTGTGGGCCTTTGCCTCGGCCTCCTCGTCGGCCAACAGGTATTCGATGACCTTCTCCCTGGGATTGAAAGGCTTGAGATCGTCGAGCGACATCGACTTGACGGCTATCTTCATTATCTCTTCTTCGGAGATTCCGAGCGAACGCTGCTGCCTTTCGAGATAGAATTTGCCGGCTTCCATCAGCACGCGTTTAGGGACCAGGCCCACGATCTCGGCGCCTGTAACCCTGAGGCCGCGGGCTGCGGCAGCGCGGGTAACCTCCTCATAAGCCACGTGGAGGGGAGTGGCGTCGATATCGGTGATGTTCATCGATACCTGCGCGATGCCATATTCGTCGATGTACCATCCGATGGCCTTGCAGCCCTTGAGGGTACCGGGAATCCATATCTGCTCGCCGTTCTCGTCCTTGAGAAGCTTGCCGGTGAGGGAGCCGCCCTCGCGGGCCTTGCGGCCCTTCTCGCGTACGTCGAAAGCAACGGCCATCGCGCGGCGGACGGAAGTGGTATTGAGGTTATAGTTGACAGCAACAAGGAAGTTACGGGCGCCCACATTTGTGGCACCGGCCTTTGCTGCGGTCTCGGTATATGTCTCGGGACTGAAATCGGGACGGCGCTCGGGATCGGCTATCTTCTCCGCGAGAGCCTCGTATTCACCGGCGCGGCAGACTGCCAGATTGCGGCGCTCGGGCTTGTAGGCCGCCGACTCATAGCAATAGCAGGGGATACCCAATTCAACAAAAAGGCGCTCCGCCAGCTTTCTTGCCAATGAAGCGCACTCTTCGAGCGTAATGCCCGAAACGGGAATGAGCGGGAGCACGTCGGTGGCCCCGCTGCGGGGATGGGCGCCGTGATGCTTCCTCATATCGATCAGTTCCTGCGCTTTTTTCGCTCCGCGGAATGCGGCTTCGCATACGGCGTCGGGCTCACCCACAAAAGTTACTACCGTACGGTTGGTCGCCTCTCCCGGATCCACGTCGAGGACCTTGACTCCCTCTACGGCTCCGATAGCTGCTACTATAGAGTCTATTACAGACATATCGCGTCCTTCACTGTAATTGGGGACGCACTCGATGATTTGTTTCATATAAAGTAATTGTAAGTAATTGTTTTCGTTTTAATCGGTAAAGATATTGATTTTTTGTGAATAATTCGAGAAGATATTGGTGCGGAGGCGGCGCTTCCTGTGAATGGCGGGCTCCCTATGTCCGATTTTGGGTCTTTGGGGCGCCGGTGATAGAGACCTGCCGGGAACTTGCAGGTCTCCATCAAAAACGGCCATTTTCGATGGAGACCTGCGCTTTTTCCGCAGGTCTCGCTCACTTTTCTTCCGGCATCTGCGGTTGGATGGGGATATTTCTTACCTTTGATAATTATTTGAATCCCACGGTCCAATGAAAAAACACGACGAAAGCGAAATCGATGATATGATCAACCTGGCTATCGAGCACGACGCTGAAAGGAGTCATCAAGAACGTTTGGCCAGAAGGCGTAAGATAACCCTGTGGGCCATCCCCGTAATCCTGGCGCTTTCGGCGGTTGGTTACGTGATCGTGAAGCACCAGCGCCTGGTCGAAAGAGGTTACGACACTGCGACTATGCTTATCGGAGGCGCTTCAAGCCTCGACAATCCATTCTATCCCGAAGCGGAAGATATCTCATCTTCACTCGGCGCCGCCGCAGCCCTGGTCAAATCCGGCAGCTATACCGCCGCCAAGGATTCCCTCGATATCCTCACCACCCGGATCGACACCGAATTGGCCTTTGACGGCGACGACGGCTCAAACGAGCAGCGGCGCTTATCCCTTCTCTCGCTCAAAGATGAAGCCCAGTGGTGCCGCGCCCTGCTTATGCTCAAGTCCAAGCGTCCGCGCAAGGCGCGCGTGATTCTGGAATCCATATCCGCTTCTGAAGGACAGCATGCTGACGAAGCCAGGGGATTGCTGGATGAGGTTTGGGAAAATAGCTCCACGAAATGACTTCAGACTTCGTGGAAATAGTTTTGTTTTCTGCGGCTTAATGTCGATATTTGTGGATGGACTAAGTAAACAATCAGATTATGACAAAGATAAAAACCACCTACATCGGCAATCTCCATTGCGAGGCCGAGCATCTTGATTCGGGCGTGAAGATTATGACTTCGGCGCCTAAGGACAATAACGGGGAGGGGGACTGCTTCTCGCCGACAGATCTTTTCGCGACTTCGCTGGGATGCTGCATGCTTACCATTATGGGGATCGCCGCGCGGACTCACGGATTCAAGCTCGAGGGTACAACCATTACCACCGAGAAGGTGATGGCTGCAAACCCTCGCCGCGTAGCGGAGCTCAGGCTCGAAATTAATTTCCCCAAGGATGCAAATTATTCGGACAAGGAGAAGGAGATTATCGAGCGTGCGGCGCATACCTGCCCGGTGGGCAACAGCCTCGGCGCAGATGTGAAGGAGACCATTATTTTCAATTATTGACCGGTTCAGGGATTATGAAACGCTTGCTCTTTCTCTCCGCATTCCTGTCGTTGGTGCTGTGCGCATCCAACTGCGAGAAGATGGGGCCCGGAGATTATCGCGACTATCAGGGCAACAGGATCAACCTTCTCGGCGGATGGACCCTGACCGAGGTCCAGTACAAGACCGCCGGTGTCATTGAATCCAAGCCTTGCGATCCGAAGTCCGTAATGGAGTTCGCGCAGAAGGGGATAGGCTTTACCAGGACGCTCTCCGGCGAGCTTATCGATTCGTGGCATTATGAGACTTACCGCGGTTCAGTCACCATTTTCACCAACGCGGAGTGGGAGAACAACCGCGGGCTCGGGGAGGATGACGACCGTTATGAAAGGGGGAAGACCTACAGCTTCCACGTCCTGGGGCCGGATACGATCTCGGAGGAAGAGCAGATCACGTCAACCACCTCTTTGGTAAATATCTATACCAGATACAAGTAGCCGGATAACAGTTATGGAAGCAATACAGAGTTTTACGATCGACCACACACGGCTGAAGCCGGGGATTTATGTTTCGCGCAAGGACAAGGGGTTTACCACATTCGACCTCAGGATCACGGAGCCCAACAGGGAGCCGGCAGTGGCACCCGCAGCGATGCACAGTCTGGAGCATCTTATGGCGACCTGGTTCCGCAACAGCGATGCGAAGGACGACGTGGTTTATGTCGGGCCTATGGGCTGCCTTACAGGAATGTATATAGTGATGACAGGGGAGTATGACGTGCAGGATATGCGCCGCCTCACTATGGAATGCCTCCGGTGGATCCTCACCCAGACCGAGGTACCCGCTACCACTCCGGAGACCTGCGGCAACTGTCTCCTGCACGACCTTCCGATGTGCAAGTGGGAGAGCGCCCGCTATCTGGAACGCCTGGAAAACGATTTCCACAGCGAATACACCAAGCTCCAGGTTATTCTCGAGGACGGACGCACATTCGCCGACGCGTAACCGGACCGACCGAAGACGAAACAATAATCCCCGAAGCCCCTTCCTGCACGTCTTTGTGGTAGGTGAGGTGCTGCACTGAGGGCAATCATCTCAGGGTATTGCAAAGGTGCTGTCGCACATTACTGATGATCTGACATATGTTTTTATATTTGTCGTCATGCTGATTTTCCGTATTTTTACGCGGCAAAACGCAATAAACGCAATGAACAAGGAGAATCATATTTCCAGGGATGTGGCTATCGGGCTGCTGAAGAAATACAACAAGGACCCTTTCCACCTACGCCATGCCCTGACGGTGGAGGCGGTGATGCGCTGGTATGCCCGCGAGCTGGGCTTCGGCGACGAGGAGGATTTCTGGGGGCTCGTGGGGCTCCTGCACGACATCGACTTCGAGATGTATCCCAATGAGCACTGCATCAAGGCTCCGGAACTGCTGCGCGAAGCCGGTGTCGGTGAAGGGATGATCCACGCCATCTGCAGCCACGCCTACGGAATGCACGTGGATATCAAGCCTGAGCATCTGATGGAGAAGGTGCTCTTCGCAACGGATGAGCTCACGGGACTGATCTGGGCCACCGCACTGATGCGCCCTTCGAAGAGCGTTCAGGATATGGAACTCAAGTCGCTCAAGAAGAAGTACAAGGTGAAGACTTTCGCCGCCGGTTGCTCCCGCGAGGTGATTGAGCAGGGCGCCGAAATGCTGGGCTGGCCCCTGGACGAGGTGCTGCAGCAAACCCTCGACGCGATGAAGGCCGGTGAAGAGGCCATCGCGGAGGAGTTCGACAAACTATAATTATGAATCTGAAGAAAAGAAAACTCAAGGTCGCGGCGATATTCGGCATTTGCTGGTTCGCGTTCCTGGTCCTGCTGGTTGACGGGATCATTAAATTCCAGACGCTGCTCGACCTTTTCGGCTCGTACGCCTTGCTGGAAACCACGCTGATCCTTCTGGTCATTCTGCCCACGGTGGCGGTATACATCTTCACAAAAGAATAGCAAACCTAAAAATCGGAATTTGATCGTCCCCGTCATGGCCGACCTGATCGGCCATCTGTCTGATTATCAGATGCCCGGTCTTGCCGGGCATGACGGTTAAATTCCAATTTAGTGGTCTCCTTTTTAATTCCACCGACCGGCTAACCTTTCTCACTGAGAATGATTAAATTTGCATTTGTTTCGTTATCAGATCACTATGAATAAAAGACACATCGACTATCGTGACTGTGCTGGCGCTATCATCAAGGCTCTACAGCCGGGCATCCTTGTCACAACCAAGGTTGGCGACAAGATCAATTCCATGACCATAGGATGGGGGACGATGG
>JAFSXX010000022.1 GCA_017443845.1 Bacteroidales bacterium
ACGAGGCAAGGTCGGCACGTATGCTTATCCCATCGAAGTCAACTATCGTTCTTTTGCCCAGGTTGAGAACGGAAAGATTTATCACGTCATCATTATCCATTCCGAAATCGAAGTTGAGGATGGTCAGGTAGTAATCTTTACCGGAGGCGAGCAGGATGACGAGCGTATCCGAGTGATTGATTCCAGCATCGGTTCGGTCATCGACAATACTGTCTACGGACTCCAACTTCACCCTGGAAAGAACACCCTCAAAATCCGTCTTGCGGACGATATGAAACATGCCATAAAACTGGAAGCGTATGAAAATAAATGATATATCACTCCCTTATCCGGTTTTGGGTATAAGCGATGACGTGCTGCCGTTGCTCAAGAAAGATTGCGTCTCTATCGAGCGCCCGACTATGACGGCCACCTCGCTGCAATTCAAGATTCACCTCAAGCAAAGAAACAAGGAGATTTCCCAGTTCATTCGGAGAGGCAAAGCAGAATATGTCTGTGAAATCAACTGTGCAAGGACTTTCTATCGGAAGTGCTGCAGACAGTCCTCACCAGACTTTGAAATTGAGATCCCCAGAAAGGATGTCAGCGGCCGAATCGAATTTGATATGTTTGTGACGGTCAAGACGCCCATCGAACAGTACCACAATTCTCAGTTCAACCAAGATTACGAAGGTGTATCTTTTGATATGGAGCCCGGGGACCTTCTCGTAGCATTCCCTTCTGCCTCATATAATCTGGACATCAAGTATGATAAACTCTATGCTGCCGGCTCCTTTATGCAGATAGCGAATGGAGGAGATGACAGTCGCCCCACCTGGTTTGACCTCAGAGGAGACAAGATACTAATCATGCTGCCGCCCAAAATGTTCAAGCTGTATGACGAGAAGATTAGAGTGGATCGGGACTATATCGAAATCATCCATTCTTCTATCGTTTTCAATGCTCTGGTGTTCGCTCTCGCGCGCATCAATAATTCAGAATACGATGGAAAACAATGGGCGGAATCCATCAAGTATAGAGTTAAGACCGAGCCTGCACTGAAGGGTTTTGACCTCGAGGAAACGGAAAGGATTTTCGAATTGGCTCAGACTCTCCTGGAAGACCCATACCAGCGAATGTTTGACCATTTCAGCATAATGAAAAGACCCGTGGAGGATTAGCTATGGCACTACAGAAAGTATTCAGAGAAGCCTACGTCGAGGCCCTTAGGAGCAATATTGATCCTGCAAAGTATGCGGGAGAATCATTCGATTACGAAGAGTCTCAGGTTCACTACATGGCCAATGTCCATCAGCCGGAGAATCTACTTGAACGCATTGATGAGAAAGATGAACTGAAATCTGCCATCGCGCTATATGAGGAATATAAAGAATTGACTCCGTTGGCCGCATCTAAGAATGACCTTTGGGCATACCTTGCCCATGTTGATTTGTTCAGTTATATGCAGAAGAGATTTCCTGCGGTCCTTGACGGTACAGCAGATGAGAAGTATATCCGAGACCACTGGTTCCGAAGTGCAAAAGGTCCAATCCGTTCCTCTCTTGCCGGTCTCTGGTGGTCGGTCTATTTAACGGTAGACGAAACACGGGAAGACAAGTATGAACTAACCAAGATACTCTTCCATAATGATAACATACGCACCCATTACTTTGGAATTTCCACCATTTTCCGCCACCGGGAAGCGATGATTGGGATATTGGAATTCCTGGTAGAAAATCCTGACATTTCCAAAGTACATTTCAATAGTCGGTGCATCTATATTGCCCAATACTTCAACCGTCTAGGCGCAGTCAAACAGTTGGCTTATCTGGACCGCGAGTTCTTCAAAAATGAATTGGAGAAGAAAAAGTCTGTCCTCCTCAAGGTCACCAGTAAGGCCCAGGTGCTTGAAGGAGTGGAAACTGTTGATCCCCAAGACCTATAACAATAAAACGAATATCATCATGAAGAAACTGATTATCATTATTGCCTTCGTCCTTGCAAGCATCGCATCCGCATGTGCCAGAATACGACGACGACAACCAAGGCAGGGAAGCAGACCGAGGTTCTTGTCCCCGGATACAAACTCTTCCCGACCACCAACATGTGGATATTCCTCAAGTTGGACACTAGCCAAGGCCTCGTCAGAATGGTACAATACAGTATGGAAGAAAAGAACCGCGTTGAGGTGCCCATCAACTACCTCCCGCTCGCATCCGGTACTGATGCCATTCCCGGCCGTTTTAACCTCTATGCAACGCAGAATATGTGGACCTTCATCCTGCTCGATGAAGTCGATGGCCGCACCTGGCAAGTCCAATGGTCCACGGACGGCAAAGAAGGCATCGTCCCCATCAATGCGGGTTCAACCCTCTAATCTTTGCGTAGCCTGCTAGAAAAAGTTGCCCGCCTGCGAGCAACTTTTTTTGATACATTTTCGGCAAAAATGGGACATTTTTTTGGCCACTTTTAACGAAAAATCCCTCACAGAGCGTTCTGTAAGGGATTTTAGCGGAGAGGACGAGATATTGATGCGTAACTACTATCCTTTTCCGCTGTCCACGAAATGAAAATACCCCCGCCATCTTTCATTTCGTGGCAGCAAAAAGGCCGAATACAGCGGATTCCGTGCCACGAAATGAAAATATGAGCCATTTCTTTCATTTCGTGGCCGAGCCCCAAAAGAGAGTGTTGCTATTCAGCAGCCAAGAAACCAATAAGTTCCTCAGGGCTCCCCGTAACGCGGTCAAATATCCGGTACATCAGCTCCGGCTCCACCATCTCGGGGATATATACGAGAACATTCTTTCCTGCTCCGGCCATTCAGCCCGCCTCGGTGTGGGCGCTGCGGCCACCACTAACGGCTATCTGGGAGATGAACATATTTAACTCGTGTTATACGAGTCAACTTTTTTCAGGGAAAGACGCGCCCACTCTGACTGAATTATTGGTATATTTGTAAATCTTGCAAAGTTGCTAGACCGGAGCTAGACACACTTTTTGAAACAGTATCGACAAACATGGTTCATGGTGCATGATTCATTGTTCATGGACGAGCCAAGCGGCAAAGCCGAGCGAAGGGTTAATGAGAACTGAAAGAAATAATGCAACGGAAAAGTTATAGAAGTAAAACGAGATATGAGTAAAGTATCAATCCGGTTTTATAAAGACCATAAGGTGCGGGCCGTGTGGGACGAGGAAGGGAACCACTGGTGGTTCTCGGTGCTGGATATCGTGGGGGCTATCAACCAACAGGATGACCACGAGAAGAACCGCAACTACTGGAAGTATCTGAAGGCTAAACTGAAGAAGGAAAAGAGTGAAGTGGTTAGTGACACTACCCAGTTGAAACTAACCGCTCCTGATGGCAAAAAACGTATGTCCGACGTCATCAGTCAAACTGGTGTTGATAAGTTGGCCAAAACTATCAGGAACCAGCAGGCTATGGACTTTCTCGACTGGTTCACATACAGCGACAATACCATTGACGGCCAGAGTCGGAAGAAAGCCTATACGCTCTGGGAGAGTAATTTGGTGGCAGACAAGGATGTGGGCAAGGTGAAGTCGCTTCAACAAATCCATTCTTACCTATTTGGTGGCCTATATGACTTTGCAGGCAAGATTCGCACCAAGACTATCGCGAAGGGAAATACGTTGTTCTGCTTGGCAGAGCATCTACATAGCTATCTGAAGACTGTAGAGGCGATGCCCGAAACCACGTTCGACGAGATTGTGGAGAAGTACGTTGAGATGAATGCTGCCCATCCATTTATGGAGGGCAATGGACGTTCGACACGTATTTGGCTCGACATGATATTCAAGAAACGCATGAAGATGTGCGTCGATTGGAGCAAGATTGACAAGAAAGACTATCTTGATGCTATGATTGCCAGCCAAACAGACAGCAGTCGCATCCATGAGTTGCTGAAGGGAGCGATGACCGACAAGATTGATGACCGTGAGATTTTTATGAAGGGCATCGACTATTCGTATTACTATGAGCAAGAAGAATAGGATTTAGCAGATTCTACTCAAGGTGTAGTCATACGGTGCACAGTCATATCAGCCTTCCCTGCCCGGAAGCAAACAAGCATTCTCCCCAGAATCTCCCGAATAATGTCCCTTCGTATGCAAATTATGCGTATTTTTGCAAGATTATAGTGATTTACGCGGATTGCATATGATTCAGCTTAGGGATATTTGCAAAACATATTATGGCGCTTCACCGCTCAAAGTTCTCAAGGGGATAAGCCTTTCCGTGGAGGAAGGGGAGCTCGTAAGCATAATGGGAGCTTCCGGGTCGGGGAAGAGTACGCTGCTGAATATCATAGGCATTCTGGATAATTATGACGAAGGCGAGTACCGTCTTGCCGGCAGGCTCATAAAGGATCTGTCGGAAGATGACGCCAGTATGCTGCGCAACGAACTCATAGGGTTCATTTTCCAGTCTTTCAATCTTATCGGGTTCAAGAACGCGCTCGAGAATGTGGCGCTTCCGCTCTATTACAGGGGCGTCAAGCGCGCCGAGCGCAACGAGATGGCTATGGAGTATCTCGAGAAGGTCGGCCTCAAGGACCATTGGAACCACCTTCCCAACCAGCTCTCCGGCGGCCAGTGCCAGAGGGTGGCTATAGCCCGGGCCCTGATCTCCAAACCCAGGATCATCCTGGCCGACGAGCCGACAGGCGCCCTGGATTCCAAAACCACCCAGGAGGTGATGGATATGCTTCTCAAGCTGAACCGCGAGCAGGGGCAGACCATCATCATCGTGACCCACGAACAGGATATCGCCGACCAGACAGACAGGCGGATCTTCATCAAGGACGGCCTCATTTATAAAGACGAAAGGTAGCGGAATGCTCGAACTCTTTTCAGAAATATTCGCATCGGTAAGGCACAACAAGACGCGTTTCCTGCTGACCGGGCTCTCCACGGCCTGGGGAATATTCCTGCTCATTGTGCTGCTGGGGACCGGCAACGGTATCCTCAACGGCATCTCCCACGCCTGGCTGGATGAGGATGACAATATCGTCACTATCGAGCCTTCCACCACGATGCTTCCCTGGAACGGGCTTCCGGTGAACCGGAGCATCGCCATAAATGAAGAGGACGGCAGCTCGATAATGGAATCCTTTCCCGACAATGTGACGGCCTGGGTTCCGGAGCTCGACCGCAATGTGGTGGTGAGCTGCCGCAACAAATATTCGGATACCGACATCGCCGGATACTATCCGGGCTATGAGCCGGTCCGCCATATAGTCCTGATTGCTGGGCGCAACCTCAACGACCTCGATATCGTCAATCACCGCAAGGTATGCCTCATCTCCACCAACCTCTGCAAGAGGGTTTTTCCCGCGGACGACCCAAAGGACCTCGTGGGCCGCATCATTTCGGTGAACGACATAGCCTTTACCGTGGCGGGAGTTTACAGGCCCTCCAAGTCGTACAATGTGTCGAGGACCGTCATCGCCCCGTTCACCACTGTCCGTTCGCTGTGGTTCGAGAATGACGATATATCCAAGATCTCGATAGTGGCCCGCGGGCTGGATTCGGAAGCGGAAAACCACCGCTTCGTGGAGCAGCTGCGTTCGCATATGGCGGCCCGCAAGCAGTTTTCGCCCGCCGATAGGAAAGCCGTCACGATAACCAATACCTACGACCTGGCCCTCTATATCAACAGCCTTTTCAGGACCATCACCCTGTTCCTCTGGATTGTGGGCCTCTCCACGCTGGTGGCGGGCATCGTCGGGGTTTCCAATATTATGCTCATCACCGTGCGCGAGCGGACCCGCGAACTGGCCGTCCGCAAGGCGATGGGGGCGAAGCGACGCTCCATCATCTCGCTCGTCCTGACCGAATCGGTGATGGTTACGCTCTTTTTCGGATATGTGGGAATGCTGCTGGGCATCGGCGTCATCAAGCTGGCGGATGTCATCGTGTCGGCTACGGCCGATACGGCTTCTTCCGGAGTCGGCAGCAGCGTCTTCCTCAATCCGGGTGTCGATCCGGGCATAGTCCTGGGTGCGACCCTCATAATGGTGGCCGCCGGGCTGCTCGCGGGTTATATGCCCGCGAAGAAGGCGGTGAGTATCAAACTTGTAGAGGCCCTCGCGGCGATCGATTAGGCTATGAGGTATCTGGACCGTGATATGTGGCAGGAGGTGCTTGTGACCATCAAGGGTCAGAAGGTGCGCAGCCTGCTCACGATGTTCGGAGTCTTCTGGGGCATCTTTATGCTGGTGATCCTCATCGGCTGTGGTTTCGGAATGAAGAAGGGACTCATCGGCAGCCTGATGAATCTCTCCTCCAACAGCATCGTCTATACCCCGACGGCGACCTCTATGGCCTACAGCGGATTCAATGCCGACAGGCCTTGGTACATACAGGACAGGGACATCGAGGATATCCGCAAGAAGATGGGACGCCGCCTGGATTATATCACCAAGGCCAATCTCGACGGCTTCCGGCAGATAGGCTCGCAGCAGCGCAGCGGCTATTACCAGACCGCCGGAGTGACGCCCACCTACTATATCGACATTCCCCAGAAAGTCATTTACGGCCGCTATATCAACGATACCGATATCAACGAGCACCGCAAGGTGTGCCTGGCCGGCGAGCGCGTGGTGGCGGAGCTATTCGACCACGACAACCCGGTGGGGGAGGACCTCACGGTGGACGGCAACGTGTACAAGATAGTGGGGGTCATCACCCATACCAACGAGAATATCTCCGTGGGCTTTTTCTCCCAGGACTGCGTGCTGCTGCCATTTACCACCGAGCAGGACGCATTCGACCACAAGGACCGCATCGGGATGATCTCGGTGGGCCTCTTCGGAAAATACGACCTGGGAACGGCAAATGCCGAGATTTCGGCCATCCTCAAGCAGAACCACAACATCCATCCCGACGACAATGCCGCGATGGAGGTGATTTCGATGGCGGATGCCGTCTCGGTTTACAAGAGCACTATGAAGGGGGTGGAGATCCTGATATTCATCGTGGGTCTCGGTACGCTTTTGGCAGGGCTCATCGGCATTTCCAATATAATGCTCGTGACGATCAAGGAGAGAACCAAGGAGATAGGCATCCGCCGCGCCCTCGGCGCGCGTCCGCGGGTGATTATCCTGCAGATAATGATGGAGGCCTTGACGATGACCCTTACCGCCGGACTTGCCGGCATCATTGCCGGGACCTGGGTCCTGATCCTACTGAACAATCTGATGGGAGGGGGCACCGACGCCCTGATTTCCAGGCCGATGATTCCCCCGGCATACGCGTTCGGATCGCTCTTCATCCTGGTATGCGGCGGGTTGGCTTCGGGCTATATCCCCGCCCGGAAGGCCCTTTCGATAAAAGCAATAGAAGCACTTAGAGACGATAAATAATAGATATGAAGAAAACTCTCAAAATCATAATCTGGGCGCTGGTCGCCGCATTTGTCCTGCTGACGTTCTACCTTCTGTGGCGTCAGTCCAGGCCCGTTCCGGAGACCTATGAACTTTTGACTCCGGTGCAGCGGACCATCCGCCAGAGCTCCATAGCTACGGGACAGATCCAGCCCCGCCGGATGGTTTATGTCAAGCCCCGCATCACCGGCATCCTCTCCCGGATCGATGTCAAGATCGGCCAGAAGGTGAAGGTCGGCGATGTCATCGCCCGGGTGAGCGTCATTCCCGATATGAACTCCTACAACGAGGCGCTCAGCGCGGTGGAGTCCTCCAACCTCCAGTTGCGTGAGGCCCAGCGCGAATTCGACCTCAGCGAGTCGCTCTTCAAGCAGGGTGTCATCCCCCGCGAGGATTACGAGAAGGCGACCCACAGCCTCTCCCTCGCCAAGGAGAACGCCGCGCGCGCGCAGTCGTCGCTCGATATCATCCTCCACGGCAGTTCCTCCCGCAGCGGTGCGGTCAATACGACCATAGTCAAGGCCACTATGAGCGGAACCGTCATCGACATCCCGCTCAAGCAGGGAGCCTCCGTGGTGAGCACCAGCCCCTACAGCGAGGGTACCACGATAGTCACCATCGCCGATGTGTCGGATATGATTTTCGACGGCACCATCGATGAGACCGAGGTGGACAAGCTCTCGCCCGGCACCCCCGCCGTCATAACCGTCGGCTCCAGCCTCGACCGCCATATCACCGGCACCCTGGAGGAGATTTCCGCGATGGGAGTCAAGAAGAACGGAACCGTAATGTTCAGCCTCAAGGCCTCTGTGGACAGCGACGACGGCGCCACCGAGCTGCGCGCCGGCTACAGCGCCAATGCCGAGTTCATCACGGCCCAGGCCGACAGCGTCATCTCGATAGAGGAGACGGCCATCTCCTTCGAGGAGGGGGCGACCTATGTCTATAAACTTGTATCAGGATCGGCCCGTAACCAGAAGTTCGAGCGTGTTCCTGTGGTTACCGGGCTCAGCGACGGCATATATATCGAATTGAAGGAGGGCGTCACAAAGGATATGGTCCTGCGGGGCAATAAAATGAATTGACGAGATGATTAAAAGGCTATTGATACTGCTGGCGCTGCTGCCGCTGCCGCTTCTCTCCCCGGCCCAGCCGTGGGACCTGGACGCCTGCGTGGAGTATGCGGTCTCCAACAACGCCGATATCCTCCACCGCCGCGTCCAGTACGACATCCAGAACGAGGCGCTCGCCGAGACTGCGGCCAAGAGGGCTCCCGTCATCACCGTCGGCGCGCAGGAGACTTTCCACTCGGGTAACGCCCTGATTATGTACAGCGTGGACCAGAACGTGACTATGTCGCTCACCCAGGTGGCGGCTACGATGGAGATGCCGCTTCTGACGGGCGGTTCGCTGCCCAATTCCAAGACGGCGCAGGAGTATGCCCTGAAGTCGGAGGGCGAGAATATCTCGCTCTCGGTGTTGAATACCCGCATCAGGGTGGCCGCCGCCTATCTCCAGCTGCTGAGCAACCGCAGCCAGGAGCAGATAGCCCTCCGCCAGGTGGAGCTCTGCCAGGATCAGTTGAAGAAGGTTACGATCCTGGTGGACGAGGGCAAGCGCACGGATGCCGACCTGGCAGAGGCCCGCTCGTCCCTCAGCTCGGCCGAGCATCTCTATACGGCTGCAAAGGGCAACTCTCTTATGGCCAGGGTCAATCTGGTCAACCTCATAGGCCTCGACGACGACAGCGGATTCGAGATCCAGGATCTCGGCGAGAGCGTCGAAGATACGCCGGTCGCGCCGCTTTCGGCCCTCCTGGGCGACATCGACGCGTACCCTTCGGTCAAGTCGGTGCAGTACAGCCTCAAGAGTGCGGAATATAGGGAAAAGGCGGCCCGGGGCGCTCTCCGTCCCCAGTTGTCGCTCTTTGCCAACTACAACAATTATCTCTATTTGCCCTTCGGCTATCAGCCGCCGGGAGTAGGGGAGCAGCTGCTCCACAACGGCTGGGCCGCCCTGGGGCTCAAGCTCTCCGTCCCCATCCTCAACCTGAGCCAGAAGAGGCAGGTAACCCGCGCCGGGCTTGCCATGGACGATGCCAGGATCACCCTGGCCCAGGCGCGCAGGGAGATCTCCAGGCAGCTTCGCGAGGCATACTTCCAGACCGTCACGGCCCGCGACCGCTATCTCTCCGCGCTGACCGCGGAGACGGCCGCCAAGGAGGCTTACGACTATCTGCAGAAGATGTACGAGGCCGGCCTAACCACCACGTACGACCTCGACCAGAGCCGCCTCAAGTGGGTTTCCGCCAGCGAGGAGACGGTGCGCTCGAAATACGAATATCTTCTCCGTAACAAAATACTGGGTTATTACATAAATCGTGATTAATTATGAGGGTAGGCTTTTTCTCAGATGCTTTCTTTCCGGTAATCGACGGAGTGGTCAGGGTGGCTGACGCCTATGCCTCCCGTCTTGTCGGGAAGTGCGATGTGACATTCTTCACGCCGCGCACCTATGGACTGCAGCCCGGCTTCGACGACGCCTATCCCTATGAGGTGGTCCGCAGCATTTCCATAATGCGCAGGCAGGATCCCTATCCGCAGGGCTTCCCCCAGTTCGACCCCCGTTTCATCCGACGCGTCAAGGAGGCGAAGCTCGACCTCCTGCACGTCCACAGCGCCTACCCTGTGGGACTCTTCGCCAAGAGCTTTGCCCGCAGGCACGGCATTCCCATCGTCGGCACCCTCCATTCCGATTTCAGGCCCGATGTGTACGAAGTGGTGGGAAAACTGATCGGCAAGCCCGTTGTCAAGCTGATGATGAGCGTCTATAACTCCTGCGACGAGTGCTGGACCGCCAGCCGCGCCGTGGGGGAGATGTTCTGCCGGGATTACGGCCTCACCGCCCCCTGGCGCGTGATGCCGCTCTCCACCGACCATACTCCGGTCGCCGGCAGGGATGCGGCCCGCTCCGAGATAAATGCCCTCTACGGCCTGTCGGACGAGGATTTCGTGCTCTCCCACGTGGGGCGTCAGGATCTCCAGAAACGGGAGGACTTCATCCTCCGCACCCTCGCGCTCCTGAAAGAGATGCCGGTGAACTTCAAGATGCTCTTTATCGGCACAGGCATAAAGCAGGAGTTCCTCAAGGAGATGAGCGCCCGCCTGGGGCTCTCCGACAGGGTCATTTTCTGCGGGGCCATCAGCGAAAAGGCCCTGCTGATGAAGCATTATGCCCGTACCGACCTGCTGCTTTTCGCCTCGGTGTCGGATACCTTCGGTCTCGTGAAGATAGAGGCCGCCTGCCAGGGAACCCCGACCCTCTGCACACGCGGGGCGCTGGCGGCCGACGGCATCACGGACAATGTGAACGGCTTTACGGAAGAGGACTCCGAGGCGGCTTTCGCAGCCCGCATAGAAGAGATTTACCGCAACCGCGAACTGCTCCGCAGAGTGGGGGAAGGGGCCTTCAGGGACCTCTACCACACCTGGGACGCCATCGTGGATGATGTTTACGAGAATTATCAAAGAATCATAGAAAACCATAACAGAACAAACAAATGATACGACTTTTTATATTGGTATTGTTGCAGGCCTCGCTTGTGGTAGGCGCCGAATGCTTCCTGAAGGTAGCGTTGACCAAGATTGGGGATTTCGCCTGGACCTGGGCCTTCTTCAAGGGAGCGCTCTCTACCTGGCAGCTTTATGTAGCCGGAATCACCGCCATAGCCGGCGTCATCGAGTGGATGTACGTTCTCAAGCGTTACGACCTCTCCCTCGCCTATCCGTTGACGGCCATAAGCTTCATACTCAGCCTTGTAGCCGGTGCGGCCATATTCCACGAAGTCGTTCCGCCCACGAGGTGGATCGGAGTGGTGCTCATTATGGCCGGCGCCTTTTTAGTCTCACGTTAATCCAAGCCTATGAGTAAAAGAATATTGATCATATCACCTCACGCCGACGACGAGATTCTCGGATGCGGAGGGTATCTCATCTCCCAGCGCGATCAGGGAAGCGAGATCCATATAGTGTATGCGACCATCGGCACCCCCGAGAATACCCCTAAGGAGGAGCACCGGGTAGAGGAGGCCTCCCGGGTTTGCGAGAGGCTTCACGCCTCTCACCAGATCCTCATCCCGAACCGCGACGGGGAGCTGGATATGGTGCCGACGCGTTTCTTCGTCTCCTGCTACGATACGGTTTTCGACAGCTTCAGGCCTGACGAGGTCTTTATCAATTATCCTTCCTGGCACCAGGACCACAAGAAGGTTTATGAGTCGGCGATGGCGGCCCTGAGATACCGCCAGGGCTTTATGCCCCGTTTCGTGGCTCTCTACGAGTATCCTTTCATCCTCAACCAGAATCTCAAGATCAGCGGCGGGCTTTGGTATCACGACATTACCGAGCATCTGGACGAGAAAGTGGAGATCTTCAGCCTCTACAAGAGCCAGCAGAAGAATCCCCCGTCCCCGCTCAATCCCGACGGCATCCGCCAGCTAGCGATGGTGAGGGGCACCGAGTGCAGCGTGAAGTACGCAGAGTTGTTCTACCTTCAAAAAATGATACGATGACTTATCTGGTATTCGAAGCCGGAGGCCGCGCAGGGCTCTCCGCGGAACTCTTTTTTGTCAACCGTTCAAATCCCGCCGACGGCAGCCGCCTGGTCCTGGCCGATATGGATCCCTTCTACAGGCAGTGCCCGAGCCCTCGCGACGTAGTCAGGACAGGGGAGCGGGAGGCGTTGGAGATGATCCGCGGCAATTCCTCCGGCCTGATGCTTTTCCCGGCCGACGAGCTCGCGCGCCAGGGCAAGGAGGAGGTCTTCGCGCTCGCATCGGGCAATCCCCTTACGGCTGTCGAAAAATGGTTCTACGACAAGCGCCGCGTCAATACGACCCTGGAAAAGGCCACCGAAGGGTGCGAGATCCGCATTCCGGAGACCTTCTCTCTGGACGATCTCTTTATGCGGCCCAATACTATGTCGGCCGGCAGCCACGGGGTCGGAAGGCTTGAGAATACCTGCATTACAAAGTATATCGAGATTGCCCGCGAATATGTGGTGGATGTCGATTTTACCGGCGCTCAGCCGAAGGTTTACGCCCGCGAGGTCCGCATCAAGAACGGATACGACAGGTATCTGAAGTTCCTGCCCTCCGGGAGCCGTATCGCAACGGCGGCCGGTGAATTCGTGAAGGCCATCCGCTCCGCGGTGCCGCTTATGGCGACGGGTATATTCCATATCCAGCTGATCGAGAATCCCGCCGGCGAAATCTATTTCGTAGAGTATTCCAAGCGCATCTCCGGTACCTCCATAGTCAATCTCTACCGCGGTTTCAATCCCTTCGATTCCTTCGCCGGAGTCACGAGGCGCTCCTGCCTCGGCGATACGGTCCACGAGGAGGTCTGGTACCGCTACGAGGACCTGATCCTGAATCTTTACCAAGCCCGTATATGAGAGTTTTCAACCTGATCCGTTATATAGTGGCCCTCGGGCTTCTTGTCGGCAGCTTTTTCTTTCCGCCGGTCGTGGGCGTCATCGCCATCCTGGTGCTTCTCTATCTCAACAATTGCCTTGACGACTTCGTCTTCTACCAGGGCAGCAAGTCCATCTCCCGCAGCGCATACAAAGGCGGGGTGGCCTGCCCGGTCAACGGCGTTGTCACCTGCATCGAGAAGGATGTGCCCCTGATGACCCATATCCGCAAGTGCGACTATCTGGAAGAGGGAATCCTGCTGGAGCTGGATAAGGAGGCTGCGGCGGATGACGGGAAACTCTACAGTCACGCCACCATCTTCCTCAATAAGTTCAACTGCCACGCAGTGACCAATATCGGGTCGGAGATCGTCCGCGAGCTCTTTTACAACAAGGAGGGCGAGCTCATATCGATGGTGGAAGAGGGGGAGATGACCACCAAACTGGACGGACGCTTCCTCAATAACTCCTTTATCCGCACCGAATATGCCAACGGAGTGGTTTGCGTCTATACCCTCGATAAGTATGTCTCCAAGATGATAGCCGCAGCCGGGCGCGCCCTGCTCGGGGTGGATTATTTCATCTGCCGCGGCAGCCAGTGCGATGTCTATCTCCCGCAGGGGATGGAGTTCTGCATCAGGGAGAACCAGATCCTGAGGAACTTGCAGACCATTTCGGAGGGAGAGAAAATCTCAGCCGATATTGATTATCGCGCAGAGGCCGGCGCTCTGATACGCAAGGACAACTGCTCGCACACCGGTCACATTCTCCTG
Organism: Bacteroidales bacterium; assembly: GCA_017443845.1. Classification (GTDB taxonomy): domain Bacteria; phylum Bacteroidota; class Bacteroidia; order Bacteroidales; family UBA932; genus Cacconaster. The sequence continues at coordinate 13,631 of JAFSXX010000022.1, forward strand.
AGCAATCTGCGCAAGACCCTTTCAACCTACAGTTTCAAAAATCCAGTCATAATCGCCCTGCTGCTGTGCGCCCTCTGCCTGGGCTCCCTGCCGGGAATCGGGGTGGATGGCAATCTTTTTGCATTGATCGGAATTGAAGTGTTCACAGGCCTTTTTGCCCTCGACCGCTTCTTCAAGAACCTGCTCTATGCCATCTTCAATCTCCGGGGACTCAAGCCGGCGCTGGCAAGGTTCTACAAACGGGTGCATTACAGATTATGACATTCAGAAAGATAGGATTACTGTTTCTTGCCCTGCTCCTGGGCCTCACGGCCGCGGCGCAGGAGGGATACTTCAATACTGTTCCGGGTTCGACCCTCAAGTGGGTCATCCGCGACGGGTCCGGCAAATTGTTCGGCAGCTGTTACGAGACTCTTGTAAGCCTGGAGGGCAACCAGAGCAACGGCAGAATCTGTTATTTATACAGATTCCTCGACGCCGAAGGGAAGTCGGTCATCGGAAACAAGCCTTTCGTGTTCAATGTCACGCTGTCGGAAGGCGGTACCCGCGCTTATGTCGATAATGCCTCCAAGGCCCTCAAGGCCGGCGATTATATGCCTGTAGGCGACCTGAGCACCGTCCCTGCGGATATCAATGTGGGCGACCGTCTGGAGGACTCCAGGATCACGGTAAAGATTCTCAGTGTCTTTACGGCTACGAACACCTATTCGAACCGCCGCGTTACGGCGCGCGAGAAGGTCACCGTCCCGGCCGGCACCTTCGACTGCCTGCTCATCGAGGATGAGGAGACCTTTACAGGAGCCGGCCCCTTTGCCGTCAAGACGTGGATAGCCAAGGGCAAGGGAATAGTCCGCCAGATCATCTATAAGAAAGACGGCACCGTCAACCAGGTATTCGAATTGGCGTTAAATGATTAACTTTGCGCCGGAGAAAGACAGACTATGGCACTCACAATACTTGGAATAGAATCTTCTTGCGACGATACTTCGGCTGCGGTCATCCGCGACGAGTTCCTGCTCTCGAACGTGATGGCCTCGCAGGAGGTGCACCGCCAGTACGGCGGAGTCATCCCCGAACTGGCCTCGCGGGCTCATCAGCAGAATATCCTGCCCGTTGTCTCGGAGGCCCTGCGGCAGGCCGGCGTGGCAATGGCGGAGGTCGATGCCATTGCCTTCACCCGCGGCCCGGGACTCCTCGGTTCGCTGCTGGTGGGAACCTCGTTCACCAAGGGGCTCGCGGTGGCTACCGGCAAGCCCATCATCGAGGTGAATCACCTTCAGGGCCACATCCTGTCCCATTTCGTGAAGGTTCCCGGCGGTGAGAACCGCCAGCCCAGGTTCCCGTTTCTGTGCCTGCTGGTCTCCGGCGGCCATACCCAGATAGTGAGGGTCGATAACCATCTCGACTTTGAGATCCTGGGCGGCACCATCGACGATGCTGTGGGAGAGGCGTTCGACAAGTGCGCCAAGGTGATGGGGCTCGGATATCCCGGCGGCCCCGTCGTGGACCGTCTGGCAAAGGAGGGCGATGAGAAGCGTTTCCGCTTCGCGAAGCCCAATATACCCGGCCTTGATTACAGCTTCAGCGGCATCAAGACCTCGCTGCTCTACTTCCTGCGCGACCGCCTGAAGGAGGATCCCGACTTCCTCCAGAACAATATGCCCGACCTTTGCGCCTCCTTCCAGAAGGATTTGATCGACATCCTTCTCAAGAAGCTGATCCTCGCCGTCAAGCAGACCGGCATCCGCGAGGTGGCCCTGGCCGGAGGAGTATCGGCCAACTCGGGCCTGCGCGGCAGGATAGAGGAGGAGGGACGCAAGCGCGGCTGGAATACCTATCTGCCCGCCTTGCGCTTTACGACGGACAATGCGGCGATGATCGCCATAACCGGATATTACAGGTACCAGAGGGGCCTTTTCGCTCCGCTCGACATAGCCCCGCGCTCGCGTGCCGCAGAATACGGCGACTGATGAAAGAATTCGAGGTGGCATATCCCATAAGGCAGGTTCCTTCCGAAGAGGAGCTCCGCCGCGCCGCGGCCCGCTCTATGGGCGTCTCGCCCGCGAAGGTGGCCTCCTGCACCGTTGTGCGCCGCTCCCTCGATGCCCGCGGAGATATCCTCTACCGCTACCGCATCGCTGCCACCACTACCGATGAGCCCGCCGTTGAGCCCTATCGCCTTCCCGAATACAGGGATGTTACAAATGCGGAGCCCGTCATCGTGATAGGCGGAGGCCCCGCCGGAATGTTCGCCGCCCTGCGCCTTCTGATGGAGGGCCGCAAGCCCGTGATCCTGGAGCGCGGCAAGGATGTCCATTCCCGCAAATACGATATAGCCGCCCTCTCGCGGGAGGGCCGTGTCCATCCCGATTCGAATTACTGCTTCGGAGAGGGGGGCGCCGGAACCTTCTCCGACGGCAAACTCTTCACCCGCTCCAACAAGAGGGGCGACATCCGCGAGGTGCTTTACCAGCTGGTGGCCTTCGGGGCGGATGAGAGCATCCTGGTGGATGCCCATCCCCATATAGGCAGCGACCGCCTTCCGGCCATTGTGGAGAATATCCGCAAATGCATAGAGGAGCACGGAGGGGAGTATCATTTCTCCTCCAGAGTGACCGATATGCTCCTTCAGAACGAGGGCAGGAAAAAGACCTGGAAGGTCCTCTGCCAGGACGGATGCGTCTATTCGGCGCCCGCCGTGATACTGGCCGCGGGCCACTCCTCACGCGATATCTATAAGCTGTTCGATTCCCGCGGATGGCCGCTCGAGGCCAAGGGATTCGCCCTCGGAGTGCGGGCCGAGCATCCCCAGTCGCTCATAAACAATATCCGGTACCACGGCCGCTACCAGCCCTATATGCCGCCGGCGGAGTATTCACTGGTGACCCAGTCGCAGGGCAGGGGAGTCTTCTCGTTCTGTATGTGCCCCGGCGGCATACTCGTCCCCTCGGCCACGGCCGCGGGCGAGACCGTGCTCAACGGAATGTCGAACTCCGACCGCAGTTCGCGCTGGGCCAACGCCGGCATAGTATGCCAGATTGAGCCCGGCGACATTCCGGAATACGACCACTACGGCGTCTTCGGCCTGCTCGAATTCCAGCAGGATGTGGAGCGCAGGATGTATGATTTCTCAGGCTCCATAAAGGCACCGGCCCAGCGTATGCTCGATTTCTGCCGGAAAGTCGAATCCGTGAATCTCCCCGCCACGTCGTACCATCCCGGCGCGGTATCGGCCCCGCTGCACGGACTGCTGCCCGAATTCGTCTATACCCGCCTCAGGGAGGCCTTCCCGCTCTTCAACAAGACTATGAAGGGCTATTATACCAACGACGCCCTGCTGCTCGCTACAGAAAGCAGGACATCGTCCCCCGTGCGCATTCCGCGCGATAAGGAAACGATGTCCTGTCTCGATCTTCCCGGGCTCTATCCCTGCGGAGAGGGGGCCGGGTATGCCGGAGGTATAGTCTCCAGCGCCGTTGACGGCATATTAGCGGCAACCGCCGCCGCAATCTGAGCAATTACCGCTGCAGCTGCGCGCGCGCTCGCCGTGCAGCCCTTCCTCGAGCTCCTTGTCGGTAGCCTCGCGGACCGCTACGACCTCGCCGGTGAAGTGGAGGGTCTTGCCCGCCAGCTCGTGGTTGAAGTCCATCCTGATCTTGTCGTCTGCGACTTCCAGCACCTTGCCGGGGATGACCCTTCCGTCCTGGGTCATCATAGGGATGACGTTGCCCACGGTCAGGAGTCCTTCCTTGACCTGGCCGTCGATTTCGAAGATAGCCTTGGCCAGCTCGAGGACAGCCTTGGGGTCGTAAACGCCATAGCCGTTCTCTGGCGAGAGGGTGAAGTCGAAAGTATCGCCAACGGTCTTGCCTGCGACGTTGGCCTCAAATTCGGGAAGAAGATAGCCCTGTCCGAAGATGAAGTCCAGGGGCTGCTCCTTGGTGGCCTTGTCGCGGATAGCGCCCTCGACCTCCAGCTCATAAGTCAGAGCTACAACTTTGTTTTTGTCGATGTTCATTGTATTGGGTAGTTGATTATTTTGCAGTAACTATTTCCGCACCGGTTTCGGGGTCGATGCGGTGGATCTTGTAATTTGCGAATGCCACGATTATCGCGATGACAGGGTTGACGAGGCAGAAGATCGCGAAGGGCAGGTAGGAGAGAGTGGCGATTCCGAGCACCGAGGACTGGAATACCGCGCAGGTGTTCCAGGGCACCAGGACGGAGGTCACCGTCGCTGAGTCTCCGAGCGTACGGCTCAGGACCTCGGGAGCGAGGCCCATCTTGCGGTATGCGTCCTTGAACATCCTGCCGGGCAGCAGGACTGCCATATACTGGTCGGCCAGGACCATGTTGCAGACGATACAGGTGCAGACGGTCGCGGTGACGAGCGAACCTGTGGTGTGGATCTTCTTGAGCAGGAATTCGGTTATCGCCGTAAGCATTCCGCCGGCCGAGAGGCATCCGCCCATAGCCATGATGCAGATGACCAGCCAGATTGTGTTGATCATTCCCGCCATTCCCTTGGTGCTGGCGAGCTGGTTGAGCATCTCGTCGCCCGTCTCGATGGTGGTGTGCGAGGAGAGAACCTGGAAGAAGCCGTGGAAGACGGCCCTGAAACCTTCGTGGCCTCCGGTGACCTGTGCCGCCACCTGGGGCTGGCAGAGGAAGACCAGGATGCCGCCCAGGAATGCCGAAGCGAAGAGGGTGAGCGCCGCGGGGACTTTCTTTACCACAAGGAAGAAGGTGAAGCAGGGGACCAGCAGCAGCCAGGGGGAGATGTTGAATGCCGACTTGATCGCAGCCAGGTGCGATTCCATCGAGATGTTGCCCGAGGTGTGGACTGTGAATCCTACGACCGTAAAGACGATCAGGCAGATGATGCAGGCCGGCAGGGCCGTGTATATCGTGTATCTCGTGTGCTTGTAAAGGTCGGTGCCGGCTACGGCCGAAGCCAGGTTGACGGCGTCCGAAAGGGGGGAGAGCTTGTCTCCGAGGTAGGCTCCCGAGAGAATCGCTCCGGCCATCCAGCCTGCGGGCAGGCCGATCAGCTCACCGGCTCCGAAGAGGGCGATTCCCACCGTTCCCACGGCCGTCCAGGAACTTCCAGCAAGGACCGAGATCATGGCGCAGAGGATGAAGGTCACCACTATGAATACTTTGGGGTGGATGATTTTCAATCCGTAATAAATCATCGTGGGGACCACTCCGGAGAGCATCCAGGTGGCGGTCAGCGCGCCGATCATCAGGAGGATGAGGATCACCGGCGCCGTGTCGGATATGTTCTCGCTGATGCTCTTCTCGAACTCTTTCCACGGAATCTTGAGACCGAATATGCCTATGCACGCGGTGATGACAGCCGAAGTCAGAAGCACCGCCTGGGCGGCGCCTGAGGTGGATTCGTCGCCGAAGACTATCACCGCCGTGGCAAGCAGGGCGATGAGTATCACGATAGGGGTTATCGCCAAAAGAATTCCCGGTTTTTTCATATCTCGTCAGTTTTAAATTCCACTGAAATCCAATCCCTCGAAGGCCAGTGAGGGAATCATCCATTTGGAGGAGACGCGGCCGTCGCTGCCGACGGCTATCAGGTTGTTCCAGAGGGTGATGATATTGCCTGTGACATTCATCTCCCTGATGGCGTGGACTTTATGCCCGTCTTCGAAAAGGAAGCCGCGGACACCGTAGGAAAAGTCCCCCGTGGCGTTGTTGTAGTTGCCCCCGTTGAAATCGGTAATGAGGATTCCCCTGCCTGCCTTCTGCATCAGGGTCGGCAAAGATAACTCATTTTTTTGAATAACGGAAGGGCCTTCGAACCGCAGCACGGAAGGGCCCGAAATGGTGGCCGGAATCCCCATCTTGCGGGAATAATAGGGCGAAATGAAGTAGTTGCATACGCTTCCCTCGCGGATGATGTCGCGCTCGCGCGTGGCCACCCCCTCGTCGTCGAAATACCTCGACCCCGGAAGTCCGTAGGTGTGCGGCCTGTCGACGAGGGTGAGATTGTCGCCGAAAATTTTCTTGCCGAGGCTCTCCCTAAGGAAGGAGTTCCCTTGCTGGAGGCTTCCGCCCATCAGGGCCTTGAGTATCGGGGATACCATCTTGGACGAGACGGTGTTCTCGATTACGGCGTTGTAGCGCCCTGTCTTGAGCCTCTTGGTGTTGACGGACTCCAGGCCGCGGGAGAGCGCCGTTGCGCCGCACCCCTTGAGATTCAGGCTGTCGAGGAACATCGATCCCTCGTACCACCACGATTCGGGCTTCTCCTGTCCGCGTCCGCGGATGGAGCAGTTGGCGCTTGCGTAGAAGCTGCTCTGGAGCGTCTCGCCGCTGAATCCGGCCGAGTCGGCGTAGGTGGAGTGCTCCACCTCGTCGCCCCATTCGGCCTCTATCGAGAGGAGGCGCTTCTCCTTGCCCCAGACCTCGTCTGCGACCGACTTGGCGAAGCCGATGCGCTCCTCCGTGGTCAGCGTCTCGAAGCGGCTGTCGTACTGCCCCAGGTCGGGGGCGTCGCCGCGGTAGTAGAGCTCCGCATCGGGCAGGCCGCGGCACTCGTCGCGGGCTATGAGCCTTGTGGCCTCCACCGCCGAGGCGATGAACTTGCGGAGTTCTTCCTCGCGCAGCATATTGGTGCTGAAGGAGCCGTAGCGGCCGTCGATATAGATGTCCAGGAAGAGGATGCGGGAGGAGGAACTCATTATCCTGTCGGTCTCGCTGCCCAGGACTGTAACGGAATTCGACAGGCTCTGCTCTATTATGGCTTTGGCGCTGTCTGCGCCCTGCTTGAGGGCTATGTCTACGGCCATCGCGGCCAAAGGGGATTTTACAGGTTTCATAGCGATCCTCCTACCGTAAGAGATTTGACAAGCACGCTCGGCATTCCGCACGATACGGCGCAGTACTGGTCCTTGCCGCAGGTCCAGGCGCCGTCGTCCACCAGGCTGTCGGCCGCCACCTCCACAATGTCGGCGAGGGCCTCGGGGCCGTTGCCGATAATGTTCACGTCCTTTATGGGGGCCGTCAGGCGGCCCTCCTCGATGAGGAATCCGCTCTTGACGTAGAATGTGAAGTCGCCGGCTCCGATCTCGACCTGGCCGTTGGTGAAGTTGTCCACGAAGATGCCCTTCTTGACGCTGCGGATGATCTCTTCCTGAGTGCCCTCGCCGTCTTCCATATAGGTCGCCCTCATCCTGGGGATGGGGTTGAACCTGAACGATTCGCGGCGGCCGTTTCCGGTGGGGGCGACTCCGTAGTACGCGGCGCTGATGCGGTCGTGCAGATAGGAGGTCAGCACTCCGCGGGTCACCATATAGGTCTTCTGCCCGGCCACGCCCTCGTCGTCCACGTTGAGCGAGCCGCGGTTGGAGGGTATGGTGGCGTCATCCACCACGTTTATCTTGGAGGAGCAGATCTTCTTGCCCATACGGTCGGAGAAGACCGAGATTCCCTTGCGGTTGAAGTCGGCCTCGAATGCGTGGCCGATGGCCTCGTGGAGCAGGATGCCGGAGCTTCCGGAGCCCATCACCACGGGCATGTCGCCGCCCTTGGGCTGGCGGGCGTCGAAGATGTACTGCGACTTCTCCTTCACCTCCCTGATGAGTTCGTCGGCCAGACCGTGGCCGAGCATCTCGCTTCCCATCCTGAAGCTGCGGCTGGTGGAGATGTTGTCGCTCTTGCCCTCCTTTTCGAGGATGCAGACCACCGAGAGGGTGGTGCAGGGGCGTCGGTCGCAGAAGTAGTCGCCCTCGGAGTTGAGGAACATTATGCGGCTGTCGTCGATGGCAAGGTTGCAGATAACCTTCGAGATGCAGGGGATTTCGGCACGGAACCGCCCGTCGAGCCCCTGCAGGAATTCGCGCCTCGCGGTGAGGGGATACTCATCCCAGCCGCGCACGATCCTGTAGCGGTTCTCGAATGCGACGGGGTGCACCTGCACCTGTCGCACGGCCGCTCCCGGGTCGGAGGCGATTCCGGCTGCGGTGCGCGCGGCACGCAGCAGTTCAGGCATTCCGGTAGTTTCGGAGAAGGCGTATCCGGTGCGGCCGTTCCTGACGACGCGCACCCCCGCTCCATAGTCGGCGGAACTCTCCACCGAGTTGACCTCGCCGTCCCTCAACGTGAGCTCGTCCGAGGTGCTGTATTCAAAAAATACGTCGGCGTAATCTCCGCCTGTGGAGAGCGCCGACGCGATGATTTTCTGAATGTCTTCTAAAGATACCCCGAAAAGGGGCTGGTAATTTTCCAAGTCTGGTTCAGATTTCTACGGCTTTTACCTTGACGACCTCGCCGTCCTTGGCAAAAGCAAGTTCGGAGTTGTTTTTCTTCTTTTCGGAAATGAGTTTGACAAACGAAAGGTCGAGCCCTTCAAGAATGTTATCCCTCAGATCCCTGGTCTCTTGTTCGCTCATAGTCCAAAATTAGGTTGTACACGGTTTTGTCGTGGATCTTGGTGACAATGTTCGTGCCACCTTCCGCCACCAGCTTACTGGGAGTGTTGGAGTTGTCCACCAGCATCCAGTAGTCGCAGATCGGCATATACAGCTTGAACAGGTTGTCTATCCCAAGACCGTAACGACGTCGGATCGTTTCCTCGGGCACGTCGTGCCCTCCGGATTGAACCCTGAGTTTCACTCTTTCAATCGCAAGCTCCGGCATCCTGAGCCAGAAGAAGATAAGGTTGACCTTATACCCCTTGTTCTGGGCGTCCACCACTATTTTGGCCAGGCTCCTGGTGGACAGCGTGCTCTCGACTCCGAAAGACTTGCGCTCTGCTATAAGTTCGTGTATTCTCTCCATCATTATCTTGCTGGCCTTGATGGCGGCAAGCGAAGGACGGAAAGGGGAGAGGCCCTTGGCTATCTCGTCGGAATTGACATAATCCTCGCAGTTGAGGAGTTCCGGCAGCAGCGTGTATGAGGCTGTGGTCTTACCGGCTCCGTTGCATCCGGCTATGATAAAAAGTCTGGGCATACACTTATCTCCCTTGGGTTACAAATATAATAAAAAGTCTGCCGTTGTTGTTACGGCGGTTATATTAATTATCAACAATCTTGCCGTCCGCACCTCCTGTCACTCCGTACCCGAAAAGTGCGAAATCTCCCTTGCAGGGGTCCTCCGGGAAGAGTTCGCGGAAGAAAGAGGTGATTTCCAGTGCTGTTGAAAAATCTGCCTGCTTCCTCGACGTTATGCCCATCTCCATCGCCTGGGTATGGACGTGGACGTCGAGAGGGATGATGAGGTCGGCCGGGTCGGTCTCCCTCCAGAGGCCGAAGTCCACGATCCCGTCGCGGCGGACCATCCACCGGCGGAACATGTGGATCTTCTTGTTTGCCGCCCTGAGGTCGCTTTTCTGGCCGAAAATACGCGTGCGGATCTCGTCCGGAGTGAGATGCTCAATGGAGTCAACCTCGCTGTAAACGGCCTTCAGACGCCCGCAGATGGCGGCCAGCTCCGACCACTTGACGGTCCTGTGGAGCGAAATATCCTCGCAGCGCCAATTTCCCGACATTACGTATACGTAGGGCTTCCAGGCCATCTCGTCGAACATCCTGTTGCAGTCGCGCACTATCATCGCGCGGCGGCCCCAGGCCAGGTGGGCGGCCAGGAGGCCGGCTATCTCGACATCCTGGAGCGTGGCAGTCCCATCCTCCAGAAGGGTGACAAAATGGCGCGGAAATGACACGGGGTCCTCTTCGAAGTAGCGCCGGTCATTGTACTTGTCAGCGTATTCCCTGAGCAGCTCTTTTATTTTACTCTCCACGGGTCCTCCTCGTACAGTGTGTACTTTTTCGATTTGCGGAGCCATTTCTGCTCCTCTGTCTTGATGTATTCGCGGGTGACGTCCCAGTCCACCTCGCCGCGCACGTAGCACAGCAGGGCGTCGTCCTCCAGCATCGCGCCCAGGCCGTCGATGTTGAACTCGGGGCAGTTGTCCCTCAGGAAGCGGAGTATCCGGAGCTCGTGGTTCAGGGCGTGATAGCTCACTCCCGGGATGAACATCAGCTGGAATCCGAAGCATACCTCGCCCGCGTGGATGCCGTAGGCCGGCACGAAGCGGGTCCAGCGGATGTATATCTCCTTTCCGGCGATGGGATTCTCGGGGTCGTTCCAGCCGCTGTAGCCGTGTTCCTCGTTGTATCGCGCCAGGGGCTCGAGGAACGGGGCTCCGAACTGCTCGAAGGGGCGCGTGGTGCCGTGGCCGTAACTTACGTTGGTCCCTCTCCAGAGGCACTGTCCGCTGTAGAAGTGCGAGGTGAAGAGGCCGCAGAAGTCGGAGAAGGGCGGGATCGTCCAGGGCATCAGCTCACGGTTCACCGGCTCGGCCGAGGCCGAGATGATGTGCAGGGCGAACTTGCCGTTCATCTCGCTGTAGAACATGTTCGCCAGCTCGCCGATGGTCAGGCCGTGGCGCTGCGGGAGCCCCATCTCGCCCATCGTACCCTCGATCTGGCGGCCCGAAGGATTGGGACGGTCGAGGATATAGATGGAGAGGGGCAGGGGATCCTCTTTCATCATCTTGCACAGGCTGTAGAGCAGGCGGGTGTAGTTGCTGTAGCGCGAGCCCACGTCCTGCAGCTCGATGACGAGGCCGTCGATTCCCTCGAGTTCGGCGCGGGGAATCTCATCGACCACCTCCACCACCGGCACGTCGATGCCCAGCGGGCCGTAGAAGGAGTGTTCGGGGGTGAAGACTTTCACCAGGTCCATCGAGCGCGCCACGCTCTCGAAGAGATACTCGCCGAGGTCGGGATGCCAGGCCACCTGGTTGCACAGCACAGCTATCCGTCCGTTGCGTAGCGTAAGGTCGGGTTGCTCAAAGAAGGGGGTGGTGCGGAATGAGAACATCAGAGAATGGAATTGATGATGCCGATTACCTCCTGTGCGAGGGCGTCGGCCTCTTCGCGTCCCGGGGCCTCGGCATATATGCGGATTATGGGCTCGGTGTTGGATTTGCGCAGCACGAACCACTTCTTCTGCGCCTCGAAGTCCACGCGGAGGCCGTCGGAGGTGTCGCATTTCTCATTCTTGAAATGCTCCTCGACCGCCTTGAGAAGCTTGGCTATGACCTCCTGCGAGGAGACCTGTATCTTGTTCTTTGAGATGTAGTAATCGGGGTATGTGGCGCGCAGCTGCGAGGCCTTGAGGCCCTTGTGCGCCATATTGCTCAGGAAAAGCGCGGTTCCGATGAGGGCGTCGCGGCCGTAGTGGAAGTCGGGTACTATGACTCCGCCGTTGCCTTCGCCGCCAATCACTGCGCCGCACTCCTGCATCAGGGTGGAGACGTTTTTCTCGCCTACCTTGGAGAATTTATAGGTGCATCCATGGCGTTCGCTGACGTCTTTCAGGGCGCGCGAGGAGGAGAGGTTCGAGACGGTGATGCCCTTGCGGCCTCCGAGCACGTAATCGGCCACCGAGACGAGGGTGTACTCCTCGCCGAAGGGCTCTCCGTTCTCGCAGATGAAGGCCAGGCGGTCCACGTCGGGATCGACGCTGACGCCAAGGTCGGCTCCCTGCCTTACCACCTCAGCGCTCAGGTCTCTGAGGTTCTCGGGAAGGGGTTCGGGGTTATGTGCGAAATTGCCGTCGGGAGTACCGTTGATGGTGACGCACTCCACTCCGAGGGCCTCGAAAAGCTTCGGCATAGCGATGCCTCCCACCGAGTTGATGGAGTCGAGGACCACTTTGAAGCGGGCTTTGCGGATGGCTTCGAGGTCCACCAGGGGATATCTGGTGACGGCCTTGATGTGGTCGTCGGTGAAGTCCCTGCGGGTTATCTTGCCTATTTTGTCCACTGACGGCCAGGTGAAATCGGCTTTGGCCGCGGCCTGCATAATTGCCTGGCCCTCGGCGTCGCTGAGGAACTCGCCCTTGCCGTTGAGGAGCTTGAGGGCGTTCCACTCCTTAGGGTTGTGCGATGCGGTGAGGATGATGCCGCCATCCGCCTTCGAGAAGATGACAGCCATCTCGGTGGTAGGAGTGGAGGCCATCCCTGCGTCGATGACATCGACTCCGCAGGCCATCAGGGTCCCCGTCACCAGGGCCTCGACCATCTCGCCCGAGATGCGGGCGTCGCGGCCGACTACCACCTTGGGGCGGGCTTTTCCGCTCTTGGACGATGCTATCCACTGGGCGTATGCCGTTGTAAACTTGACTATATCGATAGGGGTGAGGGCCTCGCCTGCGCGTCCGCCCACCGTCCCCCTGATTCCTGAAATAGAGACTATCAGTGACATTTTGGTTAGGTTTAGTCTGCAAATTTACAAAATATCCGGGAAAGTCATTAGGGCTCCGTACTCACTTGCAAAGAAGGCGCAAAAGAATGGCTACTGGAATTATTATGCTCCATATCTCGTGCGCCTTACCCGGCATTATAGCAGTGAAGGCGCAGGCAGCTGCGCGGAGAAATGCCCCGGGAGAGGCTTCGCTGCGCCTTCTTGTCTCTGTCATACCTCGCCGCCAAACAGCCGCACACCGATAGCGCTTGAATGGCCATCCAGGGCACCCTCCCGTGTCTGCCAGGCCGAAATCGTCTCCCCAGACTCAAACACCCCCTCTGCAGCCATTTCAGATGCGTGAAGATGTGCGGCTATTTGGCGAAAATAATGATGTCATTAAGACGGGATAACGCTAAATAAAAGTCCCGGCCTCCAGCGAGGTCGGGACTTTTGTGCCTGGTCTGAAAGAATTATTCTACGGAATAACCGTAGGAAAGTGTTGTGCCGGTGGTCTGGTGTGCGTGGGTTACGGGATCTGCGAGAGGGACTATTTGTTTTTCCGTTCCACAAACGTATTTGTTTCCAGAAGGTTGTATATTCATATAACCGCCATTGATAGTCATTGAGCCATATGTGTTGGCACGAAGACACTGTGTACCTCCACCATAAAAATAACCGCCGTTGATATTGGAAATAGTATTATTTCCTCCACCACTGTGGATGATTACTGCACCGCTCTTGGCATATAAACTACCACTGTTAACGTTCAAGGTTCCATTGTTGTTTGCAATCGCATTGAAACTCTCTGTGCTTGCAATACCTGAAGAAATCTCGGAATCGTTAATATTGACCGTACAGTTGGCGTTGTTGAGTCTGATGGCGGTTTGCTTACCGGTAGAATAGACTGTTGCATTTGTGAATGTCGTAATCGAAGAGCCCGCTGCTAAAATGACAGGCTGGGCATTATTACCGGTTGCCTCACCGAGAGTACCTTCTATAATGCAATTAGAAATCGTGATGTTGGAAGTGCTACCTGAATAGATGACTTGATATGAATCGCTGGTTATCTTGCCCACTTTATCCTGCGAGTCAGTGATGGTCAGCGTACCAGAGGTAGGATGGATGAAGTCCTGGACGGTAGTTGACAGAATATGACCGTTCAAGTCCAAAGTCACTGGCTTGGATGCGTGGGTAAGATTCAAGGGCTGATTGTAAGTCAGGTTATCTTGGAGTTGGAGTATTACAGTCTCATCACTGCCGTCATAATTAACAGTCGCCTCGGCCGCATCATCAAGAGTGGAATAACCTACACCATTAACGGTGGCTACACTGGCTTCTACTTTATAATTGTAAGTCCGTCCGCCGACTAAATATGATCCGTTTGTCGCGGACGCTGAGGAAGCCAGCCAGGATGAAGGATCATGATTGAAATAACCGCCATAAATCGTTGCCGTTGCTGCACTGATTATATCATCCGTGCTGCCGTAGAGAGCGCCGCCAAATACGGCGAGGCTGCCGCTTGAGACGTTGACGGCGTTTGAAGCGGAGACGAGTGCGCCGCCATAGACCGTTGAAGCGCCGCCAGTTACCTCGAGGGCTGTCGCACCCGATGTGGAGACCTCTCCGCCGGAACCTGAATCTGAATCTTGAAGGTTGAATAAGCCGGCAGATGAAATTACTGGCGATACAGATGAGGAAACCGTGTGGCCGTTCAGGTCGAGAACAACTGCGTAAGTATTATCGCCGCTCACGAACGATGTCGTAGAAGCTGAGCAGTCCGTGTCTATTGTGATGGTAGATTCTCCATTGGCTGCCGCCCTCACATCAGCATTCTTGATGGCACTTTCAAAAGTTCCGTTTTCCCAGGTGTAGCTCCCCTGATTGACTGTAGCGACCTTGGGAGTGACGGAGCTAGGCGAAACGGTAAAAGGATACGTCTCCGATGTCGCAGGATCTGCGTTCAGGATATTGACATAATTATTGTCTACGCTATCCTTCGCAAACTGAGGCTGGATAGGTTTATTGAAATGGCCTCCGGTAACATACGCATTTCCCGCGTCATCTGCCGATACAGGATTTACACCAATAGAGTTTACAAATCCATTGGAAAAGTTAATAGTGCCCTTGCTTGCAATTATGGCCGCATAGTCAGTTGTATTGGTGAAATATCCACCATTAATATTGGCGAAGGAATCGTCATTAGCTGTTTTAACAACATTGCCTCCGGTTCTCGAAAAAACACCGCCAGTAATATCTATTGTACCGTGTCCGACATATACAACGGGATTACCTGACGAATTGAAGCTACCTCCACTGATAAATGAACGTGCGTTTGCTCCGTTTAAATATACGCCATAAGATGATGACGTAAAAGTGCCTCCAGTAATGCTGACGGTATTACTGCCATTATTTTGAAAATAGATCCACTTGGCATTAATCTCACCATTTGATACTGTAACTTGTGCACCTTCACCATAGCACCAAAAACCAGCAGTGTAATTATTGATGGTTTCGAGAGTACCTCCTGTAATATTCAAAACAGCTGAATCACCTGTTGCTATTACGGCAGCGCGAGGATTTGAACTTGTACCTGTGATTCCAGTGTAGATTCTACCTCCGGAGATATTGGTGTTACCTAAGCAATAAATACCGTATCCAAAATCTGTAGTGATGTTTCCACCAGAAATATTGATAGTTGCATTCTTTCCACAATATAGGCATCGATAGCCAGTGGATTCTACAGTTCCTCCTTCTATATTAATAATACTCGATCCGGCTGCGTATAAAGGATATTTATCTGAAGAAGAGGATGTTATTTTTCCAGTGGTTCCTTTAACCGTAAACACTCTATTATTGATATTAATAGAACTAGCGGAAGTGACCCCAGTTAGGGTGTAGATTCCTAAATCTAATGTTACATTACCTGTGCCAAATGGTTCTGCTTCGTTGATATACAAAACGCTGTTAGCTTCACAATCTGATAGGAGAGTGATAGTTGCATCCGTATTGGACTTCTTGGCTACAGCAAAAGCCTCGTCGATAGTAAGGTATGGCACTCCATCTACATCAGCTACTGCTCCACCAAGTTTTTTGCTCATATAGTAGTACTTGCCGGGCTCCATCGTGCTTGCGGTGATGGCGCTTACATTGGCATACTTGATGCCACCGGCAACGGCGTTGAGGGTGATCTCAGGGGCTTCGGTGGTGGGCATTGCGGCGAAATAGACGCCCGCTTCGCAGATGCCGTTCGCGTCGGTGGCCCAGCCACCATTAGGATGGGTGGCGGTGATGCTACCTGTTTCTGTGCCGGGAACAAGTTCGAGGACTCCGTCATTGACTTGGAACATTCCTGTGGTGATGACGCCGTTGACGCTCATCGAGGTAACATTCGTAGCGGCGGTGACGCCGTTGAGTTGGAATTTCTTGACGCCTATGATTGCCGTCTGGTTGGCGAAATGGAGCTCCAGTTCATTATCTGCATTGACAGAGCCGGTAGCACACATCAATGCAGGGGTGGAGGCGTTGAGAACTCCGCCTTGTGCGGCCAGGTTGACGGAGAGAGTGTTGTCATTCAAGTCGCTGACCGAATAGCCGGGCGCATAGATTGCGTAAACCGTTGTTCCTTCAGTGGGAGAATATGAACCGTCGGGCTCGAGAGTCGCTCCTTCTTCGCCTGTGGCCGTTACGCTGATTGTGAATGTGTTGCTGTTGCTGTCGAATCCGAACACCTCGTCGCCAACTTCCCAGGCGGGGGTGATTGTGTTCGCTGTGTTATCAACATTGTAGGAAACCCTGGTTTCCATCTTTCCGTCGATAACTGCAGTGATCTTGAGTTTCTTTTCGACAATCTGTCCGTTGTTCTCTTCGATTGTCTTGCAGGAGTGCATCGACGCTATCAGTGCGACTCCAAGAATGAGTGTGAAAAATCTTTTCATCGTACATCTCATTTAGTCATCTTCAAAATCGTCTCCCCAGCCTTCACCTGTGTATGGCTTCGGGTCGCTTGTAGCAAAGCATTTCACTGGCTCGACATAAAATTGAAAGGCGTCCGGTGCCTCATAATCCGGATGAATTAGATTTAGCGATAGGTCTTTCATGGGTAAATTATTGTTAATTGTTTATCTAGCTATTAAGACTTATATGGGGTATCGTTTCAAATCGCAAGGTATTTTTTTTTTTTTGAAAAAACAAATGCTGGAATCTTAGATTAAATTATAATACATAACTTATGGTTCGGTAAGTATATGCTTTTCTAATTATGTAAATCTGTCTTGAATCAATACGTTTGTTTAGTTGATGAACAGTATCGTTTTATTAATTCTGAGGTCGAAGGCGCAGAGAATAAGAGCCCGACTCATTTCTGAGTGATAGTCGTTGCGCCTTGACCTATGTGCAGGGAAAGAAGGCGCGGAAAAGAAGGTTCTGGCGTACCTCTGGGCAATGAATGCTGCGCCTTCCGTGCCGAAGAATGAGGTAAGGCGCAGGCCGATGGGCTGAGAACCGCCTTCGGAGCGATTTTGCTGCGCCTTCCGTGCCGGGGAAGAGGGTAAGGCGCAGGACAATGGGCAGAGAGATGCCTGCGGAGCGATTTTGCTGCGCCTTCCGTGCCGGGGAAGAGGGTAAGGCGCAGGACAATTGGCAGAGAAATGCCTGCGGGGCTATTTTGCTGCGCCTTCCGTGCCGGGGAAGAAGATAAGGCGCAGGACAATGGGCAGAGAGATGCCTGCGGAGCGATTTTGTTGCGCCTTCCGTGCCGAGGAATGAGATAAGGCGCAGGA
>JAFSXX010000023.1 GCA_017443845.1 Bacteroidales bacterium
GAGCAGAATGGTGCCATATCTGGTGCTGTGGTACAGGGAATCACGTGTTATGAGCCCGCTATCGTCGAAACTCTCGATACTGGTCAACAGCAATGAGTTGTGGACCGGCTTCGTAGCAAAATGGCTGTATCTGTTGTAATCTGTGCGGGATTGGTAGTGGAACTTAAGTAAAGCGGAACTGTCGGTTCCGTAGATAACCTCGTCAATATAATAAAGGCTGCTGTCAGGTTCGTGATATTTGAACTTGATGACATTCCCGTCCGCATCAGTTATCCTAGTGAGGGGATAGAATGGCTTGGGCTCAAGCACGGGTTCCGTCGTGTTCTCATTCTCTTCCTCCTGTTCTTCTTGTGACAAGCCGTAAAAGGCCCTTCCGCCGTTGGGCAACAAGGCGTCGAGCCACAGCACCCTGCCGTTTTCATCTGTATGCTTCTTGACCAGGATATGCCCAGTCGGTGTGGACCAGTCATAACCCAGTTCCATTGCCAATGAATCCTGAAGCAGCGGCTGGCCGTCAAGGACATAGCTGCAATTGGTGTGTTGATAATTGGCTGGGGCGGTCGTTCCGTCGTAGTAGTGATTCTTGTTCCTTACCGTGATGCAAGACAATCCGTTTATGTTCCAGCCGAATCCGGCAGTTCCTTCGCCGCCCTGGCTGTTGTAGGTGAGACTCAACTGAGGCGTGAAGTTATAACCGGCTGCGGTAACCAAAGGAATTGAATAAACCCTTCCACCCGATGGCGATACTGACGTATTTATCGGTATCTGGCCCACATCGCAGGAAGTGTCAACATTGTAAATTGACCAGTAAGGCGATATCGTCCTCTCCGTGGCATCTCCGGAAGTGGGGGCCGTCAGAGACTTAATCTGTCGTGAAGTATCTGGTATGGAAGGAATAAACGTAGAATCAGTGCCGCCGCTTTTCTGCTGGTCGCTTGACTTGTATATTCTGTCGCCTGTTGAGTTATAGCCGTAGGAATAGGTTCGTTGGGCGGACGCAGAGAACAAAACACAAAAGAGAAAAAGAATGCAAATAATTCTTTTGAATTCCATACTATCTACTATTGATTAAGGATAATTACACTCTTGATATCGTATTTTAGATAATAAAAAGCCTCAAGAATCATTGTAATAATCCTTGAGGCTATTGCTCTAAAAGTGCACTACATCGAAAGCACAGCCTTGACGATGTGTTCGGCGTCGAGGCCGTAGGCCTGCATCAGCTGTGCCGGCTTGCCACTCTGGCCGAAGGTGTCGTTGATGGCCACGAAGCGCATCGGGACGGGATTCTTGCGGCAGAGCAGGCCTGCGACTGCCTCTCCGAGGCCTCCGGCGACGAGATGCTCTTCGGCGCAGACCAGCTTGCCGGTCTTGGCCACCGAGGTCAGGATCGCCTCCTCGTCGAGAGGCTTGATGGTGTGGATGTTGAAGAGATCGACGCTGACTCCCTTGGCCTCCAGCTCCTTTGTGGCCTGGATGGCTTCCCATACCAGATGGCCTGTCGCCAGGATGGTGACTCCGCTGCCCTCGCTGAGCTGCTGGGCCTTGCCGATGACGAATTTCTCGTCGGGATCGGTAAAGTTGGGCACCGAGGGGCGGCCGAAGCGCAGATATACGGGACCGTCGAGCTCCGCGGCGGCGATTGTCGCAGCCTTGGTCTGGTTGTAGTCGCAGGGGCAGATGACGGTCATTCCCGGAAGCATGCGCATCATTCCGATATCCTCGAGGGTCTGGTGGGTCGCGCCGTCCTCGCCGAGGGTGATTCCCGCGTGGGATGCGGCTATCTTGACGTTGGTGTTGGAGTAGCAGACGCTCTGGCGGATCTGGTCATATACGCGCGCAGTAGCGAAGTTGGCGAATGTGCCGGCGAAGGGGATATAGCCGTCGATGGCAAGGCCTGCGGCCATACCTATCATATTGGCCTCGGCGATGCCGCATTCGAAGAAGCGCTCCGGATGCTCGGCAGCGAATTCATCCATCTTGAGCGAGCCCTTGAGGTCGGCGGTGAGGGCGACGACCTTGGGGTTGGTGCGGCCGAGTTCGGCCAGTCCTGCTCCGAAACCGGAACGGGTGTCCTTCTTTCCTGTGTCGATATATTCTTTCATATTAAAAGTCTCCCATCGTTTCTTTGAGTTGTTTCATCGCCTCCTCGCACTGTTCGGGCGAAGGGTTCTTGCCGTGCCATTTGTGGGTTCCGGCCATAAAGTCCACTCCGTGACCCATTTCGGTGCGGAAGAGGATCATCACGGGTTTGCCCTTGCCGCCCTTTTCGCGGGCATCTGCAAAGGCTTTTTCGATGGCCTTGAAGTCGTGTCCGTCGGCCACTATGACCTCCCATCCGAAGGCTTTCCACATGGCTTCGAGGTCGCCCAGGCCTGCCACATCCTCGGTGTTGCCGTCTATCTGCTGGTGGTTCCAGTCGGTGATGGCCACCAGATTGTCGCTCTTGCGGTGGGCGGCGATCAGGGCCGCCTCCCAGATCTGACCCTCCTCGCTCTCGCCGTCGCCGACGAGCACGAATACGCGGCGGGGGTCGCCGGAGAGTTTCTTACCCTCGGCGGCACCGAGTGCCACGGAAAGTCCCTGTCCGAGCGATCCGGCCGCTTGGTTGATGCCGGGCAGCCCCTTTTCGATGCAGGGATGACCCTGGAGACGGGTTCCGAAGAGACGGAAGGTGTTGAGTTCCTCAACGGGGAAATAGCCCCTGCGCGCAAGGACGCTGTAGAATACCGGAGTGATATGGCCGGCGGAGAGGAAGAACATGTCGAGGCCCGCGCCGTTCCGCTTCCAGTTTTCCGGTGTCACATTCATCTCCTTGAAAAACAGATAGGTCATTATATCGGTGCTGCTGAGCGAGCCGCCCGGATGCCCGGATGCCGCCTTTGTCACCATCCTCACGATATCCCTCCTGACCTGAGAGGATATCTGTTCGAGAGTATAATCCATAGCTAGAGTTTTAGTGAATTACAAATATAGTCATAAAACTCCTTTCCCCACCCAATATCTCTATTTGAGGATTATCACTATCTTTGCAGGATTGAGACCCAGACAATGAAGAACATCCGCAATTTCTGCATAATAGCGCATATCGATCACGGCAAGAGCACCCTGGCCGACAGGCTGCTCGAGCTGACAAATACCCTTGACACCAGGGAGATGGAGAATCAGGTCCTCGATTCGATGGATCTCGAGAGGGAGAAGGGCATCACCATCAAGAGCCACGCCATCCAGATGGAGTACAGGCGGGGCGGGGAGACATATATCCTCAATCTCATCGACACTCCGGGCCACGTGGACTTCTCCTACGAGGTATCGCGCGCCATCGCCTCCTGCGAGGGAGCACTGCTGGTTGTGGACGCCACACAGGGCATCCAGGCGCAGACCATCTCGAATCTCTACCTGGCTATCGAACACGATCTGGAGATAATCCCGGTGCTCAACAAAATCGATATGGATGCGGCGATGGTGGATGTCGTCCGCGACCAGGTGGTGGACCTGCTGGGCTGCAGTCCCGACGACGTGCTGCTGGCCTCCGCCCGCACCGGAGAGGGAGTCGCCCCCATCCTGGATGCCATCGTGGACCGCATTCCCGCCCCCAAGGGCGACCCCGAGGCTCCGCTCCAGGCCCTGATCTTCGACTCCGTGTTCAATGCCTTCCGCGGCATCATCGCCTACTTCAAGGTGGAGAACGGCACCATCCGCACCGGCGACAAGGTCAAGTTCGTCAATACCGGCAAGGAGTATGTGGCCGATGAGGTGGGAGTGCTGAAGATGAAACTCTGCCCCCGCGACGAGATTCCCTGCGGCAGCGTGGGTTACATCATTTCTGGCATCAAGACCGCTGTGGAGGTGAAGGTGGGCGATACCATCACCCATCTGGAGAACCCCTGCGAAAAGGCAATTGCGGGATTCGAGGATGTCAAGCCGATGCTCTACGCCGGAATGTTCCCCGTGACCGCCGACGAGTACGAGGACCTGCGCGCCTCGCTGGAGAAGTTCCAGCTGAACGACGCCTCGCTGGTCTTCGAGCCGGAGAGCTCCCTGGCCCTCGGATTCGGATTCCGCTGCGGATTCCTCGGCCTGCTGCATCTCGAGATCGTGCAGGAGCGCCTCTTCCGCGAGTTCGATATGGATGTGGTCACCACCGTGCCGAATGTCTCATATAAGGTATATACCACGCAGGGACAGGTGATGGATGTCCACAACCCCTCCGGACTCCCCGCCCCGACCCTTATCGACCATATCGAGGAACCGTACATCTCGGCGCAGATAATCTCCAAATCGGAGTTCTACGGCCCTATAATGAAGCTCTGCCTCGACAAGCGCGGCATCCTCAAGGGGCAGCACTACCTGACCGCCGACCGCGTGGAGCTCACCTACGAGATGCCCCTCTCGGAGATTGTCTTCGACTTCTACGACAAGCTCAAGAGCATCTCCAAGGGATACGCCTCGTTCGACTATCATATCATCGGATTCCGTCCGGCGAAGCTCGTCAAGCTCGACATCCTGCTCAACGGCGAGCCTGCCGACGCCCTCTCGACCCTCATCCATCAGGACCACGCCTACGACTTCGGCCGCAAGATCTGCGAGAAGCTCAAGGAACTAATCCCGCGCCAGCAGTTCGACATTGCCATCCAGGCGGCCATCGGCGCCAAGATCATCGCCCGCGAGACGGTGCGCCAGGTCAGAAAAGATGTCACCGCCAAGTGCTATGGCGGCGACATCACCCGTAAGCGCAAGCTCCTCGAGAAGCAGAAGCAGGGTAAAAAGAGAATGAGGCAGATCGGACAAGTCGAAGTGCCTCAATCAGCCTTTATGGCTGTTCTCAAATTGGATTAAGCCCTATTTCCTGACAGGCCTTACCGGCATACCGATACTTCTGGGCTGCGTTCCGGTACCGGCACCTCTATCGTTTACACCGAAGTAGTAAGCCTGTGAATGATCGCTTGTATAAACAGACTTGGACCAGTAATAGCCTTCTCCTTCTTCATAAACGGTGTCTTCTCTGTATCCGGTAGCGGGGAAGAATACATAAGTACCGCCGCTCCTTGACTTGAACTTGAGGCCCGGGACAGGCAGCATAACCCATTCCATGTCGCAGTAGAACTCAAGTTCACGGAACTGTTCTTCGGTAGGCATCGACCAGGAAGGGTTTGCCTGATAAGCCGGATTGTCGGCATTCTGGAGAGCCGTCAGATAATCGCTTGGATTGTACTTGGTAAGGTTGCTTTCGATACCGAATGCATAGTTGTTCCAGGAATAATTCGACTTGGGCGAGGTTTCACCCCATGCGTAGAAGTTACCGATGTTGTATTCGGTAGCCGCGCCGAGGTTGCACTTAGCCCATAGCGTACCGCTAGGCAATCCCAGGTCGACGAATCCTTCGGGAACCGTGTTCGCGTCCTGTACTACGGGAACGACAACGCTCAGGCTGCCATAAGTGAAGGTAACGGTGGAATTCCTCCGGGATCCCTGAAGGTTCTTTCCGAACTGTGCGGTGACTGTGTACTGTACATCCGAGTCGAAATTGACGGAGCCTAAACTGATCCAGTCGCCGCCCTCCGTCGCATTCACATAGGTCGAGTACAACGGATCGGTGACAGTGACGGTGAAGGTCTGGGAGCCGCCGCTGCTGGGCACCTGGATGGTGTTCGGGGTGACGGTGATTCCGGTAGTG
This sequence comes from Bacteroidales bacterium, assembly GCA_017443845.1. GTDB lineage: Bacteria > Bacteroidota > Bacteroidia > Bacteroidales > UBA932 > Cacconaster. The sequence continues at coordinate 5,678 of JAFSXX010000023.1, forward strand.
GAGGTATTCTGGGTGACATAGAGCCTTACCTTTTCCGACATTCCCTCGTATCCGATGAGGACAACGGTGTTTCTGGACGCACCCGATTTGTTCTCGTTAACCCGGATGACGGGAACGCCGTTTACGCCTGAAGATGCCAGCCAGGGAGTATCACCCTCTTCCAGTGCGTAGAGCGAAGTTCCTTCCCTCGGATTCTCCACCTGGACGTCGATCATCATGGTCTGCGAAGCATAGTTCAGCGTCAGTGAGGGCTGGCTCAGGGTAAAGACAGGCGCTTCGTAGGTCTGGGTCACGGTGAAAACAGACTGGACAGAACCGCATCTGACGACGATTCCGGCACTCCTCTCATAACCGGTGTTGTTTTCTGTCATGTCGAAGGAAATCTCATTGCCGTTTCGTTTCAGGTTCTTGACAAAGCCATAATCCTGGACGAATTCCACCTGCAGATTGTTGTAATCGTATCCGGACGGCAGGGTGGCGTTGAACGAGACACTCCTTGCCTGGTAATTGAAGGTCATGTCTCCGGGGTTCAGGATGATTACGACATCATCGGCAAGCTGCTTGAAGAGTATGGTGGCCTTCTGGTCCTGGTAGGACAGATTGATATGGCCAAAACGCTCCTTGCCCGTGGTATTCCGGCTTGCGGTGAAGGAATACATGGTGTAATCCCGGTGCCTGATATTGGTAATCCAGGAAACATCCGGAGTCATTTCCAGTTCGACGCCTCCGATGGGATTCTCGACTTTCACCTCGAACAGGACATTGGCATCTCCTTCTGCGGAAATGGTTTCGGGTGCGTCAGGATTTGCGTATGTGATGATCTTCGGCGGACCGGCCGGCTTTCCGAACTGGGTCACGGTCAGGGTGTCCACGTTGGGCGTGCCGGAATATTTCACGAGGAGGTCGCATTTCCTCGATGAAGTGCCGGTATTCTCCTTGACGGTGTAAGAGAGGATTCCGTTTTCATACTTGCCTTCGATCCAGTCGGGATGCGAGGTGTTATACCAGAGGTCGTACCTGAATTCCAGGGTGCATCCGGAATAAGGATTGGTAATGTTGTAATCAACGGTATAGGTGCCGCCTTCGTGGGATACGTCGCGCTTGTGTTCGGAGATTTCAACGACCGTATAGTTGTCATAGAAACCGTACTGCTTGACTGTGACCACCTTGGGCTCGGCATTCTTGTATTCGAGAGTGATGGTTCCGGTGCGGACTCCGTCGCTGTTTTTATCAGCCGTGAACGAGATGTCGGTATCGGTAATTTCTCCGAGCCTGATCCAGCTGTCGGAGGCTTTCGCGGTAACCTTCTCTCCTTCTATCGGGAATTCTACCGAATAGCTGATGAAGCCGGGGGTGTTGTCCATCGCGCCGCCCATCTCAATCTCGGTTGTTTCCACATCGATGAAAGGATTGGAGATGGCAGTCCAGACTGAAGGGTCCGAAATGTTGCCTAGGCCGATGGACATATTCTCGCTGATGGTCTTGGCCGGTACCGTGCGGGTATAGCGGGCGCCGCTGGTCTCGTCGACTATCAGGAACGAATAGTCCGCCGCCTTGCCGGCGACACTCTCGTCAAGGCCTCCGGAAAAGCTTACGATCGAACGCACCTTGTCGATGTATCCGTTGATAGCGCCTCCCTTGTCCTCGAAATAGAAACGGGGATTGGCCATGTCTGTCACGTCAGCAAAATGCAAAGGCTTCATATGTTCCTGATAGAGGGTGTAGACGTGCCCCTCCCTGTATCCGGTGACATCGAAGTGGACAAGCAGCTGCGAGCTGGGTATCAGATTCGTATGCAGATAAAGCCTGCCGTGCATTTCCGTATCATAGGTATAGTCTTCCCAACGGTCGGCATAGAAAAGGCCGAGGTAAGTTATATATGCGAAGTAGAAATATCCCACGTTGTTGCCCATAACGGTGGCGTCGCTGGCATACGGCAGAAAGACTCCCGTCATCTGCTTCGAGGGGGCGTTGCGGAGGTCATCGGCAGTCAGTCCGTTTTTGGGGGTGGCGGTCCATTCGCCCTTGCTGTATTTCATTTCCAGGTATTTGGGCGCGGGGACGTCCCGGATGAAGACAAATACGACGTCTCCATCATCCCAGGCATCCTTGAAGGAGGCGCGGGTTTCCGGCGAGCCGCCAAAGGTATCTTCCTTGTCAATGGTCAGATCGACCTTGATCTGCTCCTGCCTCTCGAATAAAGATTCTAAATCGATGCGCTTGCAGGATGTGAGCGCCATCAAGGCGCAAAGAATGGCAATAATCCTTTTCATCTTCATTTCCTCCCGTTACCAATCTTCCTTGCCTATGAACGGCGGTTCCAAAAAGTTTTCGCTGGCGGCTATCAACCCTTCCGACCGTAAGGGAACTGTTTCAACCGACGGGGCAGCGTACCCCGCTTTTGTCCTGGAGTCTTTCATAAAATAGTAAGTTTGCACAAATATAATAAAAAAAGCCCCCGTTCGAAAGGCGGGGGCTTCATCAGCGGGAATGCCTCGGTTACTGGACTTTCTTCAGGGAAGAAGCGCCGGTGACGTCGATTGATTTGAGGACGTTTTCATCGGGACCTATATATTCGCAGCGGGAGGCGCCCGAAAGGTCGACCTTCAGCTCTTTCTGTACAAATACATAGAGTTTGGAAGCGCCCGAGCCATCCAGTTCCACATTCACCGCGTTGACATTCTTGGCATTTACCGAAGAGGCGCCGGAAGCCTCGAGATTCAGGTCGGTGGCGTTGCCGGTCAGGGTAAGTTTCGAAGCGCCGGAAACATCGGCTTCGACTTCGCCTGCATTGACGTTGATTTCGGCCCTGGAAGCGCCTGAAAGTTCGACGTCCACCGAGGGGCCGTCAACCGAGAGGGAGATGATCTTGGAGGCGCCGGAGAGGTGTGCCTCGAAGGGGCGCATATTCATCTGGAAGGGCTCGGTAGCGGTGAGGCGGGAGGCGCCGGAGAGGTAGATGCCATAGACTTCGGGCATTACTATAGTGGCGCGGAAGGTGTGCTTGCCGTTGAGGAATTTGCGGGGAGTCTTGTTCTTGAGGCCTACGAAGAGAGTGGCTTTCTGTTTGGCCACGGAGATGTATTCGGCGCAGTCGGCGGGGTATTCGAGGGTTACGGAGTACCTGTCGCCCTTCTGGAGGGTGATGTCGAAGGCGTGGGAGATGGAGAGGCTTGTGAAGTCGGTTGCGTTGTAACGCTGGGTGGTCATTTTTTCCTGGGCGCCGGCGGTGAGTACAAGGGCCAGGGACGCGAACAGTGATAAGATTGTTCTTCTCATATTAATTGTCTTTAACTGTATCTTTTTGCCTCCGCGATGTCCTGTCCTGAAAAGGCCCTCCCACGGCTTCGCCGCGGGCCCCTCCCCGTGTGCCGGGGACGCACACTTTTCAGGACAGGGCATCGACTACGGCATAAAGATACCTATTGATTATTACTGTTATGTCGTTAATGTAGGTACGAGGGATAATGCAATGATGATGCCTGAGGCGACGACGGCGGCGATCCAGATGATGGTGAGGATGAGGCCGGGGTGCCAGGAGGGGGAACGGAAGGCGAAGCAGAGTTTGAGGCCTTCGTAGAGGAATATGAGGCAGGGCAGGAAGTAGCAGAGCGAGAGGAGGGCCGCCAGGACCTTCAGGGAGGCGACACTCGCTATGCCGGGAACCACTTCGAGGATGTCGTTCATTATGGTGGTGGCCTCCGCCGAGATGCCGAGCCAGCTGATGCCGAAGATCAGGGCCACGCCCGCAACCAGGCCCGAGACTCCTATAATGATGAAAAGCAGGCCGAGAAAGACCCTCAGAATGCGTCCGAGGACCTTCAGGGCGCTGTTAGTCTCGCCCGCGTCGTGGTTTTTGGAATAGAGCATCTCCTGCGACTGGGAAGCGGACGGGATGCATATCCAGAGCAGGACATAGCTCAGCAGGGCGAACGAAGAAATGCCGGCCAGGATGCCGACCATATCAAAGATTCCCCCGCAAAGGAACATCACGGTCCAGATGATGCGCACCAGTGTCACGTCGATGCCGAAATAGTTGGCCACTCCGCTGCAGACACCGCCGATGACTCGGCCGCTGCGGGGACGGAAGATGCGCTTTTTGGTGTCGTTCTTCCACCATTGGGGCTTTTCGGCTTCCTCCTGCGAAGTCGAAGCATCGGCCGAAGAAGAGGGCTCTTCCTCTCCCGCTGAGGTGAAAATCGTCTGGGGATCGCCCAGGACGGCCTTCACTGCCTCGATATCCGAAACCGAAACGACGCTGTCGCCCGGATGGTTCTCGAGCAGCATCTCGCAGATGCGGTCCTCGAAGGCCTCGATTATCTCCGCGCCGTCAGGAGCGGAGGCATAGCCCTTGCGGAGCCCGTCCATATAAACTTCAAGCGACTTCGCGGCATCCTCCTCGAGATTGAAGGCATAGCCGCCGATGCTCAGTTTTTCGACCCGGTTCATTTCTTGAGATGATTAATGGATTCGACGAGTTCGTTCCAGGCGGCGTCCATCTCGGCGAGCTGCTCGCGGCCCTTGTCGGTAATCATATAATACTTGCGGGGCGGGCCCTGGGTGGACTCTTCCCAGCGATATGAGAGCAGCTGCTGGTTCTTGAGGCGGATCAGCAGCGGGTAGAGAGTTCCTTCGACCACTATCATCTTAGCCCCCTTGAGAGCCTCGATGATGGAGGAAGCGTAAGCCTCTTCGTTGCTCAGGATGCGCAGGATGCAATATTCAAGCAGGCCCTTGCGCATCTGGGTACGGATGTTTTCAGAAATATTCTCCATGGCGGTTTACTTGCTTGAGGTGAATTTGGCCATATTGTCGGCGGTCACGGGAAGTCCCCTCAACTCGCACTTCTGTGCGGAGGTCTTCGCCAGCGGAGCCACCATCCAAAGGATGAGATATGCCCAGAAGCCTGCCGTGCCGGCAAGCAGCAGGGCGATGAAGATAATGCGGATGATCATCACGTCCACATCGAAATAAGCGGCCAGTCCGCTGCAGACACCGCCGATAGCCTTGGTATCGGGGTCACGGTAGAATTTCTTTTTGCCTTCCATTTTCCTTTCATTTTTGGATTCATTCGTCCCGGCGTTGCCGTCAGGCATTCCGAGCTGTGAAATAATGTTCTCGACCATCGAGAGGGTTACGGCTTCCTTGCTGGTATAGATCTTTGCAGAGAGGAGCTCGCTTATGCGGGCCTCGACATCGTCCATAACCTCCGAGGTCATAGTTCCCATATCCGCGCGGCTGCGGAATTCATTCAGATAGGAACTGAGCCTTGCATAAGCATCCTCTTCCATCGAGAAACTGCGGCCGCCGATACCTGCGGAAACGATTTTCTTCATAGTTCTTGGTCTGTTAAAATTGTTTACGGTGCAAAGATATATAAACTTTTCAATACCTTGTATCACAAAGTACAAAAATTTTTCAAATATTTTGCGTGGCGCCTTTCCCCGTGGAGGCTAATCGGGTGATTTACAGCATTTTCCCGAAAACAACCTCTCTGTTTTGAAGGGGGTTGTTTTCAGGAAGATGCTGATATTCAGAGATACATCCTCCACGGCCCATCCTTCAAAAAGAAGCAGCAAAGCAGATACACCCCATTTGCCAGCAGGCCTCCACTCAAAAAATGCGACGCGAGAGGACAAAAAAAGGACGCCCCGAGGGACGCCCTTCAGACAATCAATGCCACGCCTGGCTTAGTTGGCCGGCTGCTCGGTTGCGGGAGTTTCAGCTGCGGGAGCCGCTGCGCCCTCGACGGGATAGGTACCGACGGGGAGTTCGGGCTGGCCGGGAGCTGTCTCGTGACGCTCGATCTGCTCCTTGACCTGCGAATTGTGGGCCCTCTTCTTGGGAACGAGGAAGGTTGCCACGATGCAGAGTACGAGGATCGTTGCTGCGAGACCCCAGGTGAGCTTCTCAAGGAAGTCTGCGGTCTGGCGCACGCCGAAAGTCTGGTTGCCGGCTGCAAAATTGGCTGCAAGTCCGCCGCCCTTGGAGTTCTGGACGAGAACGACGAGGGTCAGCAGGATGCTGGCGATGACTATGATAATCGAAATGGTTATGTATGCCGCTTGCATAATTATGATTGTTTTATATTTCTCGCTTTGTCAATAAGGGTTGCAAAGTAAGCACTTTTTTCGGGATATAGCAAAATAAGTTTTTCGTAAATCTCTATGGCCCTTTGGTAAAACTCCTGCTCGAAGTATATCCGCGCGAGAGTTTCGGTGCAGAATTCATCGTCGCCGGAGGACGCAACCCTGGGTTTCACAACCGCTTCGGCGGTGTCCTGCCCTATGGCGCCGAGGGCCGATGCTATGGGATTGAACGCGAGGGCAGACGTGTCGAATGCCAGTCCCTCCTCCTCCAGCTCGGCGTACTCCTCCTTGCCGAAATAGTCTCCGCCCACGACGAATATCCTCGGCTTTCCCGATTCCGCGGCGGGCGCACCTGTCCCGGCGGAAGCATTGCCGGAGGCGGATTCCTCCGCAGCCCTGGCAGCAGCAGCCCGGGCCTCCTCCTCCCTTTTGCGCCGGAGTTCGACCTCCTTGAGGTACTCCGCCCTCGAAAGCAGGTAGAGTCCTGCCTCGGCGGCGGCCCTGCGGAGCGCATCCTCCCCCATCTCCCCGTGCCGCCAGATGTACTCCTTGCGGGCCAGGGTGAACCAGGGATACTCTTCGAGCAGGGTCTCGAGTTCAGAGAGGGTGAGGGTCGTTACGTCCATATCGGTTTACCAGTTCGCCACGGTGGCGTTGAAGATATCCTCTATGAGTTTCTCTACTATAGTGTCGCACAACTGACCTTCGACCGCGTCGATGGAGTTGGTGGAGTCGTAATCCTCGTATGCCGCGAAGCTCTTCTCGAAATTCTCCTCGGGATGCTTCTCGTTGACGAATTTGACCTTGACGGTGACCGTCAGGCGGTTGAGGGCCGCGACTTCGTTGGCCGTGACCGCTGCAGCCGAGACCTGGTAGGATTCGATGGTGGCCAGGACATTGAGGTCGCCGTCCTCGTCCACCTGCTCGAGCTTGGTGAGTTTCTTGTACTTGTCGCACATCTGCTCGAAGAGGGTGTTGGCCAGGGTCGGGTTGACCTTCATCGCCTTGTTCTCCACGGGCTCGATGGTGATGGTCTTGACATCCGGCTGGATGGAGGTGCCGCTGAAGGAGTAGATGCCGCAGCCTCCGCAGAGGGGCAGCGCGGCGGCAAGCGCCAGCAGCAGTATGGTAAGGTGCTTTTTCATATCAGAGTCCCAGTTCTTTTATCTTGCGGTAGAGCGTGCGCTCCGAGATGCCCAGATCCTGAGCGGCATCCTTACGCCGCCCGCCGTGCTTGGCCAGGGCGCGCTTGATGAGCTCCGAATTGACATCGTGTATCGAGACATTCTCGAGGGCGTGGACCTCGTCCTGAAGCTGTTCGACCTCCTCCTTGACCGATTTCACGTCCTTGGGGTCGATGATTATGGATGAGGAGGGAGCCTCAAGGACGGGCGGCAGCTGCTCGCCGGAAGGGGATGTGACGATTCCCGATTTGAGTTCGTCCACATCCTGGCGCAGCTTGAAGAGTATCTTGAATATCAGGTCCCTCTCGGCCGCATAGTCGGCATCGGTGCGGGTGTCGGAGAGTTTGACCGGCAGGGAGGCCGATGTGTCGGGCAGATATTTTATAAGGGTGTCGGGGCCGATCTCGCGCTCGTGCTCGAGGATGGAGACCTGCTCTGCGACACTCTTGAGCTGGCGCACGTTACCGGGCCAGCGGTAGCTCTCGAGCATTGTCCGCGCATCGGGGGTGAGCCTGATGACCGGCATCATATAACGGTCCGAGAAGTCGAGGGCGAACTTGCGGAAGAGGCGGTAGATGTCATCCTTGCGCTCGCGAAGCGGAGGGACCGAGATGGGTACCGTATTGAGGCGGTAGTAGAGGTCCTCGCGGAAACGGCCCGTCTGGATGGCCCTCATCAGGTTGACGTTGGTGGCGGCGATGACGCGCACGTCGGTCTTCTGGACCTTGGACGAACCCACTTTGATGAACTCGCCCGTCTGCAGGACGCGGAGAAGGCGCACCTGGGTGGAGAGGGGAAGCTCGGCCACCTCGTCGAGGAAGAGGGTGCCGCCGTTGGCCTCCTCGAAATAACCCTTGCGGGTCTCGGTGGCTCCTGTGAAGGAGCCCTTCTCGTGTCCGAAGAGTTCCGAGTCGATGGTTCCCTCCGGGATGGCGCCGCAGTTGACGGCTATGTAAACCCCGTGCTTGCGGGGACTGTTGGCGTGAATTATCTGGGGAATGACCTCCTTGCCCACGCCGCTCTCGCCGGTTATGAGAACCGAGAGGTCGGTGGGAGCTACCTGCTGGGCTATCTCCAGGGCCCTGTCCAGGCCCGGGTCATCGCCGATTATGCCGAATCTCTGTTTGATCTGATCCAAATCCATATTTTGCAAAGTTACAAAAAAAGAAGATTGTTGTTTTGTGGCGGCACATATTGGCACGGAAATGGCGGCGGATTTAAAAAATAAGATTATATTTGCATCTATTGCAGACAACTAATACAACGACATAATACCATTATGAAGAAGATTTTCAGAAACATCCTGCTTGCAGCCGGGGTCGTGCTTATGGCTGCATCCTGCAACAACGCTGCCAAGATGGCAGAGGCTGCCGAACAGATCAAGATCAAATGCAATCCCGAGGTTCTCGAGGTCGTCGCCGGTAAGATCGACGCGACTATTTCCGTCAACTTCCCTGCAGACTACTTCCTTCCCAAGGCTACCCTCGAGGTGACCCCCGTCATCCTCTATGTGGGCGGCGAGTCCGTCGGAAAGCCCTTCACTTATCAGGGTGACAAGGTTGCCGACAACTACAAGGTCGTGGACCACAAGAACGGCGCTACCATTACAGAGAAAGTCAGCTTCGACTATGTCCCCGGAATGGAGAAGTCCGAACTCGTAGCCCGCGCAAAGGTTTATTACAAGGGCAATGAATATGTATATCCCGCCGACATCAAGATAGCTGACGGTGCCAACACCACCTATATGCTCGTCGACAAGTCGGGTGTCGAGAGTCTTCCCCTTATGGCCGACAAGTATATGGAGGTTATCCCCATGACCGAAGAGGCTCAGATCCTCTATAAGATCAACAGCTCCGAGGTCCGCAATTCCGAGCTCAAGAGCGCCGACATCGCAAACTTCGTCAACGCCCTCAAGGCTCTCCAGGATGACGCCCGCCGCAAAGTGACCGGTACGGAAATCGTCGCTTACGCTTCGCCGGACGGCCCCGTAGCCCTCAACAACAAGCTCTCCACCGACCGTGAGAAGAGCGCCAAGAAGGCTTTCGACCAGATTACCAAGAAGGTCGATGCAGGCAATGTCTCGACCCGCAGCATCGGTGAGGACTGGGAAGGCTTCCAGGAACTGGTCAACAACTCCAACATCGAGGACAAGGACCTTATCCTCCGCGTCCTTTCGATGTACAGCGATCCCAACGTCCGCGAGCGCGAAATCAAGAATATGTCTTCGGTCTATACCTCGCTGGCAGATGAGATTCTCCCCGAACTTCGCCGTGCACGCTTCATCACCAATGTGGAGTACACCAACTACACCGCCGAGGAGCTCACCGACCTGCTCGAGAACAACATCAACGCGCTTGACGAAGAGGCTCTCCTCCGCGCGGCTACCCTCGTGAAGGACAACGATGCGAAGCTCGCCGCTTACAAGAAGGCTATCGCCAAGTACGACAGCGACCGCGCCAAGTACAATGCAGCTGTCATCAGCCTCTTCAAGAACGAGGACAGCAACGCCAAGAGCTACCTGGCTTCGATGAACGACAAGACCGGCGAACTCTACAACAATATTATGGGTGTCGTCGCAATGCGCGCAGGCAATAATGACGAAGCCGCTTCGTACTTCGCAAAGGCAGGCAAGACCGCCAATGATAACGCAGCCGTTCTCGACATCCTCAACGGAAACTATGCCGATGCGGCAGCCAAGCTGAAGGATGCCAGCGGACACAACGCAGTCCTGGCCGCTATCCTCAACAACGACCTCGCTACCGCAGCCAAGAAGTCGGAAGGCCACAACTGCCTCAGGATGGCTTACTACAAGGCTATCATCGCGGCCCGCCAGGGCGATTTCGAGACCGCTAAGAGCCAGATCGCCAAAGCTTCGGCCAACAAGGCTTTCGCTGAGCGCGCCGAGAAGGATGTGGAATTCGCAAAGATCAAGTAACTGGAGCGGACCCCTCTGAAAACCGAAATCCCGGAAGGCCCTGAAGCCTTCCGGGATTTTTTTCTCCTCCTTCCTTTATTCGAGAGGCTTGTTCTGCCTCTGGAACTTGAAGGTGATGTCGTTCAGGGAGCCGTCCTCGCCCACGCGGTAAAGCCTCTGGTTGGTGGCCGCGCTCTTGAGGCCGCCGGCCGACTCGATGTAGGGGCCTATCTTGATATAATCGAAGTTGCGCGGGTCGATGCCCTCCGGAAGCGCCTCCGCGCCCGAATACCAGGCGCTGCGGTAATGCAGGCTGCGGCGGATCCACCCTGAGAGTTCCTGCACCTCAAGGGGGCGCGCGTCGCCGCCCATCAGGCAGATACAGGTGATGCCATCGCCGTATCGCTCAAGAATTGAAAGGAGAGCCTCCTGCGTGAGAGGCTCCCCTGTATCTTCCCGGAGATGTGGACTGTGGCAACCAGGGCATTTATAGGGACAGCCCGTTATGTTGACCGCGAGGGTGGTTTCGTCCGGTATCTCCTGAAAAACTATATCGAAATTGTGGTATTTAAGCATCTGTCTTCAATGACGAGGCCTTGCTATAGTAGCGTTTTGCGGCCTCTTTCTGCCTTGCCTGCGAGAAGCAGCTGATGCGCTTCATGTAACCGATGATGCGGGTAGCATAGTCGATATTCTTGCTGTGGCACACCGGGCACTCCTGGAGATATCTCTTGTCGATATGTCCGCAGTCGTTGCAGATGGTATTGGGGATATTGAAGGTAAAGTAGTTGCATCCCTCCTTGGCCGCAACCCTCAGGAGCTGGCGGTACTGCTCCTTGCTGAGATGCTCCTCGAGGTTCATGTGGAGGGCGGAGCCTCCGGTGAGGTGCTCGATGTAGTGGCGTCCGTGCAGGCGGAACTTGTCGAGGATGTTCAGCGACTCGTCCTCAACCACGTAGAAGTAGCTGTTGTAGCAGTCGCGGGGAACCTCGTAACCGTCTTCCTTGTCCCACTTCGCGTGCTTGACGCCCACATTCTCGGCGGGAATCATCTCGCAGTTGAACATCAGGCCCTTGGTGCGGTACTTCTTGTTGTAGCGCTCGATGAGGCCGAGGACATCCTGGACGAACTTCAGGTAGCCGGGGTTGTCGTTGATCTGCAGGCCGAGATATTCGGCAGCCTCCACGAGTCCGTTGACGCCGATGGTAAGGTACTGGCGGTCGAGGTTGATGAAACCGGAATCGAAGAGGGGAAGCATACCCTTCTCCATAAGGCTCTTGAGGTTCTCGTTGTATGCGATCTGCACCTTGTGCATCAGGTCGACCACCTCTTCGACATACTTGAGGTAAGGTATGCCCTGGCGGTGCGCATACTGGATGCAGCGGTTGAGGTTGATGGTCAGCACGCTCTTGCTGCCGGTCGAGACGCCACCGGCGCCGAGGGTGTAGCTGAAGCCGTTGTCCTGGATCTCGTTGCGCAGACGGCAGCAGGAAGCCAGGGAGTCGGCGTTGTCGCTCATATAGGTGAAGAAGGAGTGGCCCTCGGAGTACATCTGGGCGGTCCAGTCAGCATACTCGGGATCCTTGGCGTCGCCGTTCTCGGTAAGCAGTGCCATCGTCTCCACGGGGAAGGTGAGGATAGCCTTGGTGCGCTCCTTGTTGAACCACTTCATGAAGCGCTTCTGGAGCCAGTTGAGGGAGTTCCAGTCGGGACGGCTGCCGTCGGGGAAGCGGAACTCTCCGAAGATGCTCTCGAAGTAGTAGCGGTCGTAGTAGGAGATATTCCAGAACACCGCCTGGAAGTTGCGGGCTCCGGTAGGCTGGTTGATGGTATAGACGATCTGCTCGAAGCAGTCGGTGATGACCTTGTCGATGGTACGCTGCTTCTGCGAGAGGTCCACGACCTTGTCAGCGTGGAGGTAGTAGTCCTGGCCATATTCGAGCCCGATGAAGTAGTTCATGTACATCAGGAACTCGGGGGTGGCGCAGGCGCCGCTCAGCATACTCGAAACGATGAAGACAAGATTCGCGAAGCCGCCGCAGAAGGATTTGAGGTTGGTAGGCTTCGTGGAGTTGCCTCCCACGGGGATAGTGCCCTGGAGCAGCCAGGGGTACATCGTGATGCTGGCGCAGTAGTTGGCGAGGCTGGTCTCGTCGTTCTTGTAGATGAAGTGTTTGTTGAGCAGTTCAAGATACTTGTCGGAAAGCTCTTTGCCGTACATCTCCTTGATACGGTCGGTGAGCATCCTGCGGTTGAGGCGGATGAAGCTCTGCTTGGGGAGTTCGCCGATGAGGGTGGCGATGTTCTTCTTCTCGATGTTGGCGTTTGCGTCGTACTTGCTGCCCGTAGCTGCGTTCGATGCCGAACAGTAGTCCATCAGGAAGTTGAGGCGGTCGCGTACCTCGCGGTCCTCGGTGTGCTGCTGACGGTAAAGCATATAGTGCTTTGCCACGGCGTAATACTTCTCAACCATCAGTGAAAGTTCCACCTGGTTCTGAATCTCCTCCACATGCATGCCGTTGGTGATGCTCACACGGCTCAAGATGTTGGTTATGATCTCTTCCGTAGCATAGCTGTTGGTCGCAAGGAAAGCCTTGCGGATAGCATTCTTGATTTTGTCGATCGAGAAGGGGACGCTCTTGCCGTCGCGCTTGACGATGTAAAGATCTGTAACGGAATCCATATCCTGTATATTTCTTAGTTTAAGTAAAATTCTCGCTTCTGGCGCCGCCAGGCCCCGATTCGGGCCTTTTTCGGAATCGGACGACGTGTTGACAAAATTAAACCCGAACGGGCGAAAATAGATAGGCCCTTTCAGGGAGTATTTCACAAGTTATTAACATTTGGGGCCAAGTGCCTCTGCAACGGGGCTTTTTGCAAAAAAAGGAAAGATTA
>JAFSXX010000024.1 GCA_017443845.1 Bacteroidales bacterium
GCAGCTGTGCCGTGGCCTCCGTAGAAGCCCACAGGGCACATGATGCCGAAGAACTCGGGGACCTTGAAGATCGGGGTGAGGAGCAATATGCCGATGATGCCGATTGCAGCCCACTGGAAGAACATTCCGAACTGCGAGTAAACCCACATGGGGCCGAGTTTCGAGCCTATCTCCTTTACTTTCATGGTAGGGGAAGCCAGCGGCAGCGCCGCGAAGACCACCGCGATCAGAATTGCGGAATAGGTGCCGAGGTTATTCGAGAGCGGCAGCCATCCGAGTCCGTTGGGGCCGAATGCCAGCGCCAGGACTCCGGCGATGAGGGACGGTGGAATGAAAAGTGACTGGATTGCCTTGATCTTGGCCCTGCAGATCTTACCAATCAGCAAGAGGCCGAAAATGACGCCGGCGTCGCAGAAGAGCTGCCAGGGCGTGAAAGTAGTGTTGAGCATATCTGAATAATTTGGTATTTATTTTGCGTATTTAACCATAAGTGCAAATATAAGCAATTTTTCTTATTACTTTTGCAGACGTCAATGAAGTTGAAAAGGAACATAGCGCTTGCGGCCCTCCTGCTGATGGCAATCCCGGAGGCGGCGCCGCTTTTTGCCCAGACTCCAAAACCGCAGCACGGTTATGTGATGCCATATATAATAAACGGGCAGGACACCCTCTATTTCGACGACATCGTTCCCGCGGTCGTCCGTCCCAAGAACTCCAAGATCAGCAAGCGGCAGTGGCGCGAATACTACCGGAGGGTGCACAACTTCAGCAAGGCCTACCCTTACGCCCTGTTCGTAGCCGACGTAATAAGGCAGACCGACAGCCTCTTCGCAGCCGACCATTACACCAAGCGCCAGGAGGACAAGTACCTCAACAATCTCAAGAACGACCTCCTCAAGGAGTTCGAGCCCATCTTCCGCGGCCTCACCCTAAAGCAGGGCCTGATGATGATACGCCTAATCGACCGGCAGGTCGGCCAGACGCCATACTATATACTGAAACGCTATCTGGACGGCCCTACGGCCGGATTCTGGCAGGGCGTGGCCAAGGTATTCGGCGGCAACCTCAAACAGCCCTACGACCGTTTCGGAGAGGACGCCGACCTCGAAGACCTCGTCGCCATCTGGGAGGCGGGGCGCTTCGATATGCTCTATATGTCGATTTTCGGCAAGGAGCGGCCGGAGATATACATTCCGGAGAGATTCAGATAATTCTCCCCTTTCGACCAGTCTCCCAATACATATAATTTGCCGCCCGAAGGGATATCGGCCTCCACCGGAGTGTGCTGGTGGCCGAAAATGTACGCATCGACCCTCTCGCTGCGGCCCAATCCGTCGGCGAAGCGGTAGAGCGGATCCTCCTCTCCCCTGAACCTGTAGCCCTTGTGACGGCGGCGGCTCGAAGCCGACCAGTTGCGGGCGAAGGCGAAGACCCACCTCGGAGGCAGGGCCTTCATCAGGGCTATGCATACGGGATTGCGGAAGAGGCCGAAGATGAACCGCTCGGCAAGGCTCCGCCGGCCCAGGCCGTCGCCGTGCCCGAGGCAGAGCCTCAGGCCGCCCACATCGCGCAGGACATAGCGCTCCCGGATGATTTCGGCGCCGAGCTCCTTCTCGAGATAATCCGACATCCACCAGTCGTGGTTGCCGCAAATATAGTGGATCTTTACGCCGCGGTCGGCAAGTGCCGCCAGGGCTCCGAGGGCGCGGATCCCGCCACGCGGCACCACGTCGCGGTACTCCACCCTGAAATCGAAGATATCCCCCAGCAGCCAGAGCCCCTCCGTGTCAGCGGGCAGGGAGTTCAGGAAAGCGGTGAAACGCCTCTCCGCGAGCCCCTCGGGGTCGTTCGAAGCGCCGATATGGACATCAGCCGCGAAGAAATGGCTGCCGCTTCCGCTCTCCATAGGCTACATAAAGAAATTAAACAGGCAGGCGATGCCCACTATGACGCAGTAGAGCGCGAACCACTTGAGTTTGGCCTTCTTGACCAGGGCGATCATCACCTTGCAGGCGAACATTCCGGAGACGAACGCGCTCAGGAATCCTATCACCAGAGGCCAGGTCCCGATGCCGGACGAGGCCGCCATATCGCCTCCCACAAGGTCGAGGAACGCCTCGCCGAGGATAGGCACCAGCACCATCAGGAAGGAGAACTGCGCCACTTCGGAGCGCTTCGTGCCGCACATCAGGCCGGCCGCGATGGTCGAACCGGAGCGCGAGAGGCCGGGAATGACGGCCACCGCCTGCGCGAGGCCCATCCAGGCCGCGGTCTTGTAATTCATCTCCCCCTCGGGAGCGTTGCGGCGCGAGGAGAGCCACTCTCCCAGCATCAGCAGGGCGGCGGTCAGCAGAAGGGCGCACCCCACCACGGTAAGGCCGCTGCCAAAGAGAGCCTCCACCTTATCCTTGAAGAAGACCCCGACTATGAGCACCGGAATCATCGATATGCAGATCATCGCGACATAGCGCGTCTGCGAGTTGTATTTGAATTTGAAAAGGCCCTGCAGAAGGTCCAATATCTCCTTGCGGAAGACCACTATCGTAGCCAGCACGGTGGCGGCGTGGACCAGGATCTCGAAGGTCAGGTCGCCGGTCTCGATGCCGAAAAGATGCTTCGCGATGGTAAGATGTCCGCTGCTGCTCACGGGCAGGAACTCGGTCAGTCCCTGTACCAGGCCGAGAATGAATGCTTCGAAACCGCTCATCACTTATTGTCTCCGCTTTCGTCCTTGGGGCGGCGCATGATGGCCACTATAATTATGACTATGCCCAGTATCACCAGAAGCGGCGAGAGCACCAGGCGGCGGAAATCGAACATTTCATAATTGAAGACCTGCGGGTCGGAGGAGCCGCCGCCGATCATAAGTATATAGCCGGCCACCATCACGATGAGGCCGATGAGGATAAACCTTACGTTTTTCGAAGGAAGGGAGAATTTTGCCATTATCTAATAATATAAATCGTCTTTTGAGGAGTATGATATCTTGCGGGTCACCAGCAGCGCCGAGAGCGAGCAGATGAGCATTCCCAGCAGCACCAGGCCCACCATCACGCAGGCCACCATCGTCTTGTCGAAGAGCGAGTAGAGCAGCTCGCTGGAGGAGCGCACCCAAAGCAGCGCCGCCAGCAGGATAAGGTCGGCCAGGATTCCGGCCACCGCACCCTGGATGAGCGCCTGGCTCACGAAGGGCCGGCTTATGAACGAACTGCGAGCCCCCACGAGCCGCATTGTGTGGATGGTGAAGCGGCGGGCATATATATTGAGCCTTACGGTATTGTTGATCAGGGCCGAAGAGATGACCAGCAGCACCACGATGAACACCGAAAGCACCAGCGCTATCTTCTTGACATTGGCATTGAGGGCCTCCACGGTGGACTCCTGGTAAACGACCTCCTCCACCCTGTCGTCCTCCATCAAGCGGGCCCTGATGAGGGCGAGGCTGTCCTTGGAGATCATACTGCCGTCGAGCCGCATCTCCACCGAAACGGGGACCGGAGTGCTCTCGAAGACGCTCAGGAAGTCCTCGCCGAGCAGGGCCTCGAGCTCCTCCTCGCCCCTCTCGCGGGAGATGTACTCCGCGCTGCGGACGTCCGGCGCCTTGGCGAGACTGTCGGCGAAAGCCCGGGCATCGGCCTCCTCGACGTGCTGCTTGAGGATGAGCGATACCGCCATATTCTCCTTGAAATACGAGGCCACGTTGCCGGCGCTTACCCAGAACATCGCCGCTGCGCCCACCATCGTGAGCACCAGCGAGATACTTATCACCGACGTGATGTACGACCTTATCAGCCTGCGGCGTACGATATTTTGCTCCTTTTTTGCCATAGTGTCTTGGAAGAGTCAAAGGTAATCATTTTTTTATTATCTTTGTGGTGAATTTGCCCTAAAAGCGACCCGTTGTTATGGAAGGATCAAAAAGAATACTGTTCGTCAACTCGGAGATTTATCCTTACCTCCCCGAGTCAAACATCGGTCTTGTCGGCAGGTACCTGCCCCAAGCCATCCAGGAGGCCGGAAACGAAATCCGCTCCTTTATGCCGAGGTACGGCTGCATCAACGAAAGGAGGAACCAGCTCCACGAAGTCATCCGCCTTTCCGGAATGAACATTGTCATCGGCAATGTGGACCAGCCGCTGGTCATCAAGGTGGCGTCCATCTCGGCAGCCAGGATGCAGGTCTATTTCATCGACAACGAGGATTATTTCCAGCGCAAGCCCGTAGTCCGCGACGCAGAGGGCAAGTTCTTCGAGGACAACGGCGAGAGGGCCATCTTTTTCGCGCGCGGCGTGCTTGAGACGGTCCGCAAGCTCCGCTGGAAGCCCGACGTGGTGCACTGCCAGGGCTGGATGTCGCACTTCGTCCCCATCTATCTCAAGAAAGTTTACAAGAACGACCCCATATTCGAGGAGTCCAAGGTGGTGCTTTCGCTCTACAACGACGACCTGGGCGAGAAATTCGGCGACGACACCATCGACAAGCTTATGACCGAGCATCTCAAGAAGTCCGACGCCACCGTCATCAAGGAGGCCAATGGCATAAATCTTGCGAAACTCGCAATCCAGTATTCCGACGGCATAGTATGCGGTGTCGAGAGCCCCGACAGCGAGCTTATGGAGGCTGCCAAGGCCCGCAAGCTGCCGGTCCTCCCCTTCACCGGAGTAAGCGACGGGAATACCGGATACGTTAACGACTACAATGCATTTTACGATAAAATCATCTCTTCCAATGCCAAAGGCAAATAATGTAAGAGCCTTTGCCGCAGCACTCCTGATGCTCGCGGCCTCCTCCGCCTGCGTGGATACCGACAACGCACTTGGAACAAATCTCGTCCCCTCCAACCAGGACATCACCATAAAGACAGCTGAATTCGACCTCCCCGTTGACCAGCGCCTGTGCGACAGCCTCCAGACGACTATCAGCGACCAGGTCGTCTTCGGCGCCATCGACAACGGCACCTACGGCACCTACGATATAGGCAGCGCGGTTTCCGTCTCGCCCCTTTCCGATTCCATCGTATGGGGCGGCAATCCCGTGATGAGGGAATTCTACATCACGATGCCGATGAGCTCCAATACGGCCCTGAGCGACGACCAGCTCTATATCCCCCAGAATGTCTATGTACACCAGCTGGCGGTGGAGCTCGACTCGACCCACGTCTATAACAACTCCCTGACGCGGGAGCAGTGCTGCGGAGCCAATGTCTGCCAGGGCAAGTATGTTTATACCGGCGGCGACACCCTCACCATCCACTTCACCCCCGAGTACGCCGAGCAGTTCTTCAGGCTTGACCGCCAGACCCTCGACAGCACCGAGCTCTTCCTGAAGGCGATGAAGGGTCTCTACTTCTCCACCGACCCAGCCGACGGAGGCGAGGGAAACGGACGCATCTGCACATTCGACGTCAGCTCCGCATACCTGACCCTCGGATACACCTCCACCAACGACGAGGGCCGCAGAAGGGATACCACAGCCTACTTCACGGTGGCTTCCGAGCATGCCCTCAAGACCATCTCAGGCGGCAACAAGGCCCTTGAGAGGGATTCCGCCCCCGATGCCATAATCTATGAGGGCCTCACCGGCATCAAGCCGCACATCAGCGGCTACAAGCTCCGCAAGATACTCGACGACTGGATGAAGGAGAACGAAATCGACAACAGTTCGATCCTCATCGCCAAGGCTACTTTCGAATTCCCCTTCGAGTATTCGGGCGACCCCTCGCAGTTCGACAACTACCCCGACAACCTCTATATCAGCACCAGGGTGCGCGGTTCGGTTTACACGGTCTATTCCCCCATTTCCGAAATCTATTCGGATGTCTATGACGACGGCTCCATCAACCGCTCTCTCTTCTGCTTCAGGCCCGATGCAGCCCTCTATACGCAGACCCTTATCCGTAAGAGCCTCGACGACGTCACCGACCAGGACGATATCTGGGTGATCCCCAACATCGCCTACACGACTTCCTCGGGCAGCTCGAGCTACTACAACCCCTACAGCTATTACGACCCGTACAGCTATTACGGATACGGCTACAGCCCCTACAGCTACGGCTATGGTTACAGTCCCTACAGCTATGGTTACGGGTACAGTCCCTACGGATACGGCTACAACAGCTACGACTACTACAACTACATGGCGGCGTCCTCGTCGTCCTCCTCTGGTACGACCTATTACTACACCGACAACGCCAACTACGATGTATGCAAGCTCAACGGCACCTCCGCTGAGCGCCGTCCCAAGCTGAAAATCACCTATACGGTTTTGAAATAATTCCGCAGGGCAGCTCCCTGATAAGTTTCCCTCTCTTCAAGCCGCTTCTCCAGCATACGGAGAAGGTCCACGTTGCGCACCAGACCCCAGGGGGTTGAATTCACGAAGCGGGGCGGCACCTCGCCCGCGAAGCGTTCCACGGGCAGATCGGGTCTCAGCCGCTCCAGGAAATCGATAAAGAAATCTATATATTCCGCCAGGGTCCAGGTCACGAACCGCTCCGGGTGGGCGGCGAACTCCCGCTCCATCGGCGTCCCCTTGATGATCTGCAACTGGTGGAACTTTACGCTGCCGAGGGGCAGGCCGTTTATCTTCGCCGCACCTTCGAGCATCATCTCCCGGCTCTCCCCGGGCAGGCCGAAAATGAAATGGGCGCAGGGGTTCAGGCAGCTTTCCGCCGCGGCGCATACCGCCTCCTCCGCCTGTGCCCAGCTGTGGCGGCGGTTGATGTGTCCAAGGGTGGCGTCATAGCACGATTCGATGCCTATCTCCAGCAGCACCACCTTCCCGGAAGCCTTGAGCGAGGCCAGGTAATCCAGCTTGGCTCCGTCCAGACAGTCGGGCCGCGTGCCTATGGCAAGGCCGACCACTCCCGGAAAGGCCAGCGCCTCTCCGTAGAGGCTTTTGAGCTTTTCCAGCGGAGCATAGGTATTGGAATAGGGCTGGAAATAGGCCAGGTACTTTTCCGCTCGGGGATAGCGGCGGCGGTGGAACTCCACCCCCTCTTCCAACTGGCGGACAATGCTCTTGTTGGGCGTACTGTAAGAGGGATGGAAAGCGTTGTTGTCGCAATAGGTGCACCCGCCGCGGGCGAGGGTTCCGTCCCGGTTTGGACAACAGAAGCCGGCGTCAACCACCAGCTTCTGCAATCGGGAGCCGTAACGCTCCTTCAATATGTCCACGAATGCGTTATAGCGACGTTCGCTCACTGGCGCTACTTCACTTCGATTTTGTAAGGCACGCCGTTTAGCACTTCGACTCGGCCCTCGTAACGGGTGCCGTACTTGGTTTCGACCGATTCGACGGTAGTTCCGCAGAAGACCGAGATATAGAGTTTGCCCGCCTTGGGTGCGGGGATTGCGAGCACCTTGTCCACGCCGAGGGAGATATCCTCATAAGCGGCGCTGTCGAGGAACGCGAAGCCGTCGTAGCTTGCGGCCAGGTAGAGATCATAGTCCCTCCAGCCCTTAAGGCTCGTGAGGCTGATCTTGACGGTATCCATTCCGGCAGGGACATCCACCGTATAGTGATGGTACTGGCGGTCGCCGATGCGGGTGAACGAAGGCATGCAGTCGTGCGTGCAGCGGTCCATCGTGCGGGGCTCACCCATCTTGAGTTCGGCCTTGAGGGTCGGAGCGCCGAGTCCGTCCATCGCATATTTGAGGAAGGCGCTGAAGAGATGCAGACGCTCGCCGGAGGTCACGCCCTCGGGATGCGATCCGCAGAGCACCACGCGGCCCGTAGCGGCATTCTCCTTCCACGCCCAGGCGCTTATCTGCTTGTGCATACGCTTCTTCTCATAGTCGTAGCGAAGCAGCACCTCGGCGCCGGGGGTACGCTCCATATCCTGGGGCATGGTGAACCCGCCGCCGTTGTGATAGACACTGTCGATATACATATCGCCGCCGAAGTCATAGTATTTGAGCAGCGGGCTGCCGGGCTCGATGAACATTCCGGTAGGGGTCTTGCTCAGGCCGGAGCCTACAGTAAGGCTGGGCCATACCCCGAAGTAACCGTCATAGAGCTTGGGAGGCAGGGTATCCACGAAACCGTGGGTTCCGACCGATGCTATGAACATTCCCGCGCAGGTACCGACATAACTGCCGCCCGCCTTGACGAACTTGCGGACGCGCTCTCGTCCCTCCTCGCCGAGAGTCCTTCCGTGACTGGCAGCGCGGCCTCCGTTGACATAAAGCACCTTGTAGCGGGGAGCGCCGTCGGGATAGAGCAGGCATCCGTTCTCATCCATGGGATTGCCCACCATCAGATTGTTCTGGAGCACCGTATCCAGATAGGTGGTCTGCGTACCCAGGTCCGCCTTGGTCTCGACCGAGACGAACTTCTCCATCTGGAGTCCGAGGAAACGGGCCGCGGGAAGGTCCACCCTGGAGGTGAGCTTGATGCCGCTGTCCATGAATATGTCTTTGTAATAGCCGTCGGTGCGGTTCTGCGCCTGAAGGCCGAATGCAGCCGTAAAGAGGAATGCAGCCGCAAAAAGTCTGAGAGAGGTTTTCATAAACATCTGTTAAAGGTCTGACCCACAAATATAGGAAATTAATCCTTATTGCGTCATTTCGACCAGAAGCCCTATGGGTATTTTACCCATACCGGCTTCTTTATAGGCATCCAATGTCCCTTTAGGAATATATATAGGGCAGTTTACATTATAGAAACAACTCTCACTGAAGGTCGGGGGCGTTGTCGGTAATAGAACAATCTGTTCCAGTCCTGTACAACTTGCAAACGCATTCGAGCCAATGCTTGTGACACTTGCAGGAATTGTTACTGACTTCAGGCTGGTACAACTCACAAAGGAATATGCGCCTATAGTTTGAAGTCCGGAGGGCAAATTGACTGTTACAAGTGAACTACACTGATAAAATGCGCCACTTATTGTTTTGACCGATTCCGGAAGCGTTATCGAAGTCAGATTGGTGCATTTTGAAAAACTATCATACAATGAAGTCAATCCGGTGAAGTACCTGAACTCGTCAAAGGATGTGATACTTGTGTTATTCTTAAAAACATCGCCTAAAGAGGTGACCGCCGCCATCTCAGTTACAGACAATTCACCGTCTTGATTAGTGTCCCAGTTTGCAATGCAGATGCTTTTAACAGCAGAGTCATTGAATGAGACTTGAGGTACTTCAAGAGGTTTGATTTGTGAAGCGTGTTTTGACCATATATTTGCCGTCTTATAAGCATCTACAGAGTTGTACGGGACATAAATATAATCTGAGTTTGAGTAAGATAGATTACTGTTGACGTCATCAATTGTAGGAGGCTCCGAAGCCAGTACTGTCAAATTTCCTTTTACGCCGAAACGTTGGCCAATAGCGGTTACACTCGCTGGTATCGTCAAATCATACTTCGCATAAATGCCTTCACCAATTCGAGTAACGCCATCTGGAATCCTATATGAAGATAATCCATCCAGAACTAATGCTATCAGCACATTATCTACAATAATACAGTTGCCATCACTTGAAGCAAACTTTCCGGAAAATGATTCAATACTACATTCAAATTGACTAAAGGCATCTTCAGAAATAGACGTCACATTCTCTGGGATATTCACATTTGTCAGTGAACAATACTTAAACGCTGCTCGCCCTATTGTTGTCAGGCTTTCAGGAAGGTTAATCTGTGTCAGCTTTCCACAATAACCAAAAGCAGAATCTCCTATTGTCTTGAGACCCTCTGACAATACTGCACCAGTTAGTTCTGTGCAACTGTAAAATGTATTAGTACCTATTGAAACAACGCCGCTCGGGATTCTAATTGATTTGAGACCTGCATATATGAATGCTTCGTCTCCTATTGAGGTTACAGAATCAGGAATAATAATCTGAGTAAGACTCGAACAACTCTGGAAACAATTAGCACCTATATTTGTAATTGTACTCGGCAATTGAACTTCTGCTAGACTCGAACAACCATCAAAGAGATGATCACTAAGGACCGTTATTGTACTGGGTATCTCTATTGATGACATGCTGGAACAATTCTTAAATGTGTACGAACCTATGGATGTTACTGAGTCGGGAATATCAATTGATGTTAAGCTGGAACAACCTCGAAATGCAAAGGACTGTATAGTTGTAACTGAGCTGGGAATTACAATTGATGCTAAACCAGTACAGCCTGAAAAAGCACTTATTCCTATAGTTGTAACTGAGCTCGGAATATCAACTGATGTTAAACTGGTACAGCCTGAAAAAGTGTAATCTTCTATAGTTGTAACTGAACCGGGAATTATAATTGATGCCAAACTTGAACAATCTTGAAATGCATATTGACCTATTGTTGTTACTGAGTCAGGAATATCAATTGACGACAATTTGGAACAGCCATAAAAAGCCCTATACTTTATAGATGTTACAGCGTCGGGGATTTCAATTGATGTCAAACCAGCACAATTTTCAAAAGTGCCACTTTCTATGGTTGTAACTGAACTCGGAATAACAATTGATGTTAAACCAGAGCAGTCACGAAATGCACCGGAGCCTATCGTTGTAACCGACTCTGGAACATCAATTGACGTTAAACCAGAGCAGCCTGAAAACGCATTGATGCCTATCTCTGTAACTGAGCTAGGAATAACAATGTGAGTTAATTTGTCGCAACCGCTGAATGCTGATACCCCTAAACTAGTCAACGAATTGGGTAAAATAACAGACGTTAATCCTTCGCCTGCGGAAAAAGCATGATCAAGATTCGTAAGACCAGTAAAGTATTGCAGTTCATCAAATGACATATTTTTAAACCAGGTTTTTCCTGAAAATGTAGATCCTAGACTTTTAACAGCAGCGGCTTCAGCATAGGAAAGCTCACCATCGCCATCGGTATCCCAGTTTCTGACGCAGATTGCCTTTATTTCAGGATATGCAAAGACGATATTACCGGAAAGTCCGTATTCCACACCGGTATCAACCGGGCTGTCTGAATATGAAAAATAGGAGCGCGGGATATCGACTGACACATCGACAACTCTTTCTCCCAGAAGCCCGTCGGCTGTTTCCATAGTGAATGTCAGGCCACTGCTTAATGTCTGCGGAATCATTACTAAGTAATAATCGACTCCGGTCTGGAATGCAGCGCCTTCAGGACAGGTCATAACCAGTTCGGTTTTGCCGTCGATTATTTCATCAACCAGGGGAACGTTATCGTCACCGATAGCCACCTTGACCTTGCCTGCGAGTATCTCGCCATTGTTTCCCTTGAGGGTTACTTTCGTAACGTCTTCTCTCGTCAACCGGAACTTGAATCCGCCACAAAGGTTATAGAAGCCCATCTCGAGCCCTTGCGATTTTCCTATGGAGACATAGTGACCGTCCGCAAATGTATTTGGCATACCTTCTTGATTATCTCTGACGACTGTAACTATCTTGCCGTCAGCATCAACAGAATTTTCAACATTATAAGGATAGATGCCATAAAAATAGCGGGGATTTTCTACTCCGCCTTCAACGAATCCGCTTATTACATTGATTACGCCTGAAAAACCAGTCCGGGCAGCCTTCGTCTCATTAACAGAGGTAAACTTGCTTCCGCCATCAGTACCAGTATGATAGAATAAACTGATCGCATCGTTGGGAAGCCATAAAACTTTCCCATCAGAATCCCTTGTTGTTCTGGTCACGGCATTCTCAACAAAGGCCTTGATAGTAATATATCTTTCCTCAAGGACAGGATTACCCTCGTTCCGCTCTGAACAAGATACAAATATGAAAATGGCAATTGCAGCTACAATTATAAAACGCTTCATATTGTTTATATTGACGGTTTTTAACAAATGACTTAAAATGAAGGACCATCAGGATTATCTCCGGCACCTTCATTTTCTCCCCAATTAACAGGTGATGTACAATAAAGGACAATAGGATTCAGAATTACAATTTCAAGATCCGGTGAAGAATACAATATATTCATAAGCTAGAGAATAACATAAGTAATCTTAAAAGCAGTAGTATCTCAGACATTACTATACGCTAATAAAAATCGTATGGATAACAAGAATGTGCAAAATTAAAGAATACCCCCCTGAGGAAAGGAGTCCTTTCTAGTCCTTTTGCTTATTGCAAGAAAGCATCGCGCACCAGACGCACGGAATGACCGTCGCCGCGATGGCCGAGATTATCGAAGTGGACCACGTCGAGGCATATCAGAAGGTGGTACGCATCCTCAATTGCTGCATCCGACGTATAGTATCCCCCTAAGTCCATTGCGATTCCGCCTATCGTACGAACGCCTCCTTCGGGCAGGAAAACGGCACCGGAGGGCTCCATAAGGCGATTCCAGTCAGACTGGGAGATGACATTGGTTTCGTAATATACGGAAGGATTATTGACCGATTTGAGGGGAAAGACAGAAATATCCCAATTATCAGGAAGAATTATCAAGCCGTTTACGGAGGATACCTGTGCTTTTGCAAAACGGACTCCCGACGCGGTATTCCTGTTGAACAGCAGATAAACCCATTCCGACACGCTTGGAGTATGCCACAGGTTTTCGGCATTTCCTCCGTTCGAGATGCGGTTATAGCCCCAGTCCGCCCTGCCGTCCTGATCACGCAAATTACTGTCAGGCTTTCCGTAGGCATAATGAAGGGGGTTGCTTTCGGTATCTTTGCTATCGGACCAGGGCTGATAATTCACGGCGCCGTGGTCATACCCGCTGGTACCCCATCCGAACAGGTCGATCCAGCCGTCCCATCCGGGAGATATCTTAGTGTTGTCCCGGCCCGTAAAATCGTATTGGTGAGGAGCGAAACGCCATATACCCGTCGAGGCCTGATACTGGAGATTGCCGCGCGAGAAAAAGACCTGACGCCCCTCGCCGACAGAGAAAAGACCGTTCACGGCTCCTTCGGGAATATCCATCGGACCGTCAGCAGTCGTGAAGGAGATTTCATTGCCATAGGTAATGCCTGCGCCGGTTTCAACATATCCCCTCACAAAATAGGTACTGCGGGGGGCGAGGTCGCCCAGTATGAAACTGGCCGGTCCTTCGGAAGACAACCTCGAGGCTTGCTTTCCCGCAACGGTCGGATTGTGACAGGGCCCCCAACAGATGCCCAATCTGACATCTTCGACATATGCAGGGCCGAGCAGTTCCACCCCGCAGCGAGCGGTCGTGGGATGTATTTCCGTCGCCATAAGCGTTGCTATCTCTGGAGATATAATCCATTTCAGGCTGTCGCGGCTTCTCTGGCTGAGCCGGCCTTTAGCATACTCTTCCTCAAAGGATTTGCATTTTGAAGAGATGGTTTGCAGGGCCCTGTTCGTTATATTGTCCTTCTCGTGGTCACAATAGCGCATAAACGCAAAATACTCCGGAGAATTCGCCCTGTATAGATTTCCCGCCCGGGCGTATTCCTCAGTGACGGAACGGATTGTCTTCGAAAGCCGCGACATCATCACCTCGCGATACTCCTGTCCCTCTTCCGCATCTCCGATGATTGTCCTGACCGGCAGGCAAAGGTGCCATACCGCAGTCTGCGTATATGCCTTCTGGTCGGCGGTAAAACTATCCGGAGACTTGACCGGTTCTGTCTGAGTTCCAGTCAAATGCTTCATCTGGAGCAGCAATGCGAGGCAGAGGATGATACCGGCGCACAAAGTAGCGAAGAAGCGGGTCAGAAGGGGCCTTCTGACAAAGTCTTTCGCAACGTCCGCCATACTCTCATATCTTGCTTCGGGCCTTTCGCGTAAACACTTCCGTGCGACGGAACGATAACGACGGGGGAAAATAGAACGCAGGATCATACCGAACGAATAGATGTCCGACCTGATGTCAACAAGTCCTCCCGCCTTCTGCTCCGGCGACATATATTTTGAGGTGCCGGCCGGCTGCTTCAGTATGGCATAGTCATCCGAGTCGGAGAGTCCGAAATCAATGATCTTCACATTGCATCCGTTCCGCGTGATGATAATGTTTTCCGGTTTGAGGTCGCGATGGAGGATCTGCTTGCTGTGGATATATGCCAACGCGTCTACAAGTTGGTCGACTATCCTGCGGCGACTTGATACCGAAGGTTTCTCCGCGAGGAATTCATTCAGGCCGATACCGTCTATATATTCCATAACGATACACGGCCCATATATTTCGTTCTCCTCCTTTGAGAACACCTTGACGATATTCGGATGGTCGAGCTGCACCATCAGCGCATACTCTTTCCTGAGCAGTTCAAGATAGACGGAATTGCCTTGATAATCTTCTTTCAGGCCTTTAAGCATAAACCATCTCCCCTGACGACGGGTCTTGACCAACCGGTTAAAACCATGGTCGGTAAAGACTTCGTATGCCGGACGTATTTCATCCTCCGAAATGAAACTGCTTCCAACTATTCCGGAGGTTCTGTTATCAACGCTCATCGAAAGTATGCTTAGGAACAACAAAAATACAGCATTTCCGCCACAAAACAGAGAATGGACTCAAAAGGATTCATTCTAAAATGAAGAAATGCTTTATCTTTAATTGTTAAATCTTTTTACATGAAAAAGACCAGTCCCGAAATACTAGAGCTCAGGAAACAAGTCGAAGAGAAACTCAATAAAAAAGTCAAGACCCCGAAAGACTTCATTATCCTTCAATCCTCCATCTGGAACGACAACCATGAGATAATCAGCGCAACTACACTGAAACGCCTCTGGGGCTATATCAGCGGCGCGGAGGAAGCGCGTATCAGCACACTGGATATCCTGTCGAGATATGTCGGATTGAACGATTGGGAGGATTTCCTGTCCAATCTCGACAAGGACAATGGCTCCAATCCAGTCCTTTCTTATCATATAGGTTTCGAGGACCTTGAGATAAATGATTCCGTGGAGGTATCGTGGAAGCCTGACCGGCACTGCGTGTTCAAGTATCTTGGCGACGGCCGTTTTACTGTAGTAAAGTCTGAAAACTCCAAATTGAAAGTCGGCGACTCTTTCAACGCCATCCTGTTTATTCTCAACGAGCCCCTGTATATCGATAACCTGATTCAGGGGGACAATCCTCCGGTCTCCTTTGTCGCCGGTAACAAGGGCGGCATATGCGAACTCAGGCATCTGAAACAATAAAATAGACGGCCTTCGCAGGCTTTCGAGAAGTTCCTCCAGTACGACGCAATGAACCGCAAATAAGTGGTATTTGCAAAATAATCATTGTCTTTGCTTCGAATTAAAATATTAAGACAATGAATCTTCGTGACATCAAGAAAGACAATAAAGAATTGTAATAATTGATGTTGCCTTATAATATAGGCCTCGAGGTTATTCGGAAACCTTGGGGCCTTTCTTTTTCAAGAGTCATGTTGGCCCTGCCGCTTTAAATGACGGAAGCATGCTGCCGAATGCACATTTTCGC
>JAFSXX010000025.1 GCA_017443845.1 Bacteroidales bacterium
AGAGGGCCTGCGTGGAGGCACCCATTCCGAAGGTGAGCATCGTGGTGGTGATGGTCACGAGTTTCTGGGCTTCGGTGGCCTCGTTTACGAATGCGTTGAGGATGAAGTACCAGAGAGCGATGTCGAGAAGTCCGAGACCTACGACCGTGAGGCCCATGACGGCACCAGAACGGAATGCCACCTTAAGGCCCGAATTGAGTGAGCGTCTCGCTGCGTTTGCGGTACGGCCCGAAGCGTAGGTCGCGGTGCGCATTCCGATGAAGCCTGCGAGGCCGGAGAAGAAACCTCCCGTCAGGAATGCGAAGGGAACCCAGGGGTTCTGGACATTGAATCCGTAAGCCAATACTGCGAAGAACACAGCGAGAATCAGAAATACGATGATGACGACCTTGTACTGCTGCTTGAGGTAAGCCATGGCTCCCTGGCGCACGTACAATGCTATCTGCCTCATCGTGGGGGTACCCTCGTCTTCTTTTTTCATCTGCCTGTAGAAGATGAACGCGAAGAGCAGCGCGATGATCGAGGCTGCGGGTACAGCGTAGAATAAAGCGTTCATAAAAGTAATTTTTTTATGGCCGCAAAAGTACGAATAATAAAAATAATGTCCGCTATTTGAATAAAAGCATTATCTTTGCAAATGGAGCAGAAGTTCGATTCCATCAATTCTATGCGCAGTATATTTCTCAGGGGCATCTCGATGGCCCTTTTTCTGTCTTTGGCATTTCCATTTCTTGCATCGGCTCAGTTGACGGACGATAGAACTCTGGAGGATGTTTACCGTACTCGCAAGCAGGCGGTCGATACCGGAAAGCGCTGGAGCGACGGACCGTTGGTGAAAGAAGATTTTCGCGTAGCCGAAGAGTGGGAGACGGATCCCTCGGCTGTCTATATTAAATGGAAGGAAGAGAGGCGCAAGGTGCGTATCAATAATGTGAGGTGCAGCTACACTGATGTTTATGCTCTCTTAAAGCGGGAGTATTCTTACCTGAATCCGGAATGCAATTTGCCCATCGAACTCAAACTCAATCAAGGCATCTTCAATATAAACGAGAAGTATGCCCGTATGTACCGCGATACCCTGTTGACTGGCCTGGAAGACAAGAAGACTGTGCTGAAAGCTCTAGGTTCAAGGTGTGACGACGATGTGGAGGCCTGGCGAATTCTGTTCGCCTCCAATCCTGATGCACCGCTTCCTTCTGTCGGTCTGTCCGAAAATGTAACACTTCCTTCATTCGTACCGAAGAACGACTTTTCCATGTCGATGGGTTATACTGGCATGGTTCCTCTGGGGTGGCTCCGGAAGTACGCATCGTATGTGGATTATCCTACGTTCATTTTTGAATACAGATACTGTCGTCACAGGATTGGATTCGAGGTTGATATTTCAAGCAGCATTACCCAAAAAAGGTCGGCTGTTGGCAAGGAGGTGTCATATGCTGACAATTATGCCCAGAAGCTCTACTATGGGTATGATTTGATTAAGAGCGGGCGCTGGTTTGCCGGAGTTTTCGCAGGCGGTGGATATGGCAAATTATCGGTTTGGAAGATTAGTAAGTATGGAGATGTCATAAAGATGGGAATCTTCGAGCATCCTGTAATGATGGAAGGCTTTTATGCCGGCTACTCTTTTTCCAATTTTCTTTCGCTTGATTCACGTATTCCCAATTTTACCTCCCTTTCTGCATTCGCCAGGGTATCTGCCGACCAGATGATTGACGGCAGAGTCTATGTTATGGGAGTTTCCGCTACCGTCGGGCTAAGGATTTCCGCCTTTTTCCTAAAGCGATAAGAATCTTATTATTGCATTTATTTTTTATTATAAGTAACTTTGCTTAATTTTAGACAAGGTTACTATGGACGCTATTCTATTGAAGGGAGTAAGGCTCGCCGGAGGCGGGAAATACGACATCCGCATCGAAGGCAACAAAATAGCATCAATCAACAAATACGACGGCGACAAGGCCCCGGAAACGCAAAAAGCCGGCTCCGGCGCCGATTGCCGGACAATAGACTGCAAAAACTTCTACGCGGTCCCCGGCCTCTTCAATATGCACACCCATTCGGCGATGACACTGGTCAGGGGAGTCGCCAAAGGCGAGCGCCTGCACAGCTGGCTCGACCAGATATGGCAGATAGAATCCTACCTCGACGACGAGGCTATCTACTGGGGCACCAAACTGGCCGTCCTCGAAATGATCAAAACCGGCACCACCTGCTTCGCCGATATGTACTGGAGGATTCCCCAGGCAATGCGCGCGGTGGATGAGATGGGCCTCCGCGCCAACCTCTCGTACGTACTTCTCGACGGCGGCGACCCCGAAAAGGCCCGTCTCCAGCGCAAGGAGTGCGAAGCGATGGAAAAAGAGGCCCGAGGCTGGCCCTCGAGAGTCGGATTCAGCCTCGCCATCCACGCCGACTACACGGTATGCGACGAAAATATGGAATGGGCGGCGGGATTCGCCAGGGAACACGGCCTTAAAATCCAGGCCCACCTGAGCGAAACCGAAAAAGAGATGCGCGACACCATAGCCCGGTACGGCTTCTCGCCAGTAGCCCACTTCGACAAATACGGCCTCATAAACAAAGACTTCATAGCCGCCCACGGCCTCTGGCTCAGCGATACTGACATCGAGACCCTCGGCTCCCGCGGGGCGACCGTAGTCCATAACATCAACTCCAACCTGATGCTCAGCTCGGGCTATAAATTCAAATATAAGGAACTCCGCGACGCCGGAGCCACAGTCTGCATCGGAACCGACGGCACCGCCTCCTCCGACAACCTCGACATCCGCGAGAGCATGAAGACGACCCTGCTGCTCCAGTGGGCCTGGAGACGCGATCCCGCCGCCTTCCCGATCTGCGAGCTGTTCAAGGCCGCGACCCTCAACGGCGCGCGCGCCCTCGGCATCGACAGCGGCCGCATCGAAGAGGGGGCCCTGGCCGACATCGCCCTTATCGACGTGCGCAGGCCGGCATTCGTGCCCGACTACGACTTCCTGAGCAACTACGTCCTGGCAGCCGACAGCTCCTGCGTCGATACGCTGATATGCGACGGACGCATCCTGATGGAGGGCCGCAAGGTCCAGGGTGAGGATGAGATCCTGGACAAGGCCCAGGAAAACGCCTTCCGCCTGATGCGAAAGGCCGGAATATGCAAATAATAAAGATTATACAATATGGATCCAAGACTCACATTAATTGACGAAACCGGTGAGTTCCTGCGCGAAAAGGCGGCGGGTTTCAAGCCGGAAATCGGAATCGTCCTGGGCAGCGGCCTGGGGAAATTCGGAGACAGTATCGAAGCGATAGAGACAATTCCGTACGCTGACATTCCCAACTTCGCCCACTCGACGGCGATAGGTCACAAAGGCAATTTCATCATCGGAAAAGTGGCCGGAAAGGTGGTCTGCGCGATGCAGGGCCGTTTCCATTTTTATGAAGGCTATCCGATGGAGCAGGTGACGTTCCCCATAAGGGTCATGGCCAGGATGGGCGTCAAGACCCTCTTCGTCTCCAATGCGGCCGGCGGCGTCAACCCCGGCTTCAAGATCGGCGATCTGAGGATTATCGACGACCATATCAATACGATGCCCAATCCCCTGATCGGCCCCAACCACGAGCTCTTCGGGGAGCGCTTCCCCGATATGTCGTGCGCATACGACCGCGAGATCATCGCCAAGGCAGAGGCGATCGCGGCTGAGCTCGGGATTCCCCTCAAGAAGGGCGTTTACCTTGCCAATACCGGCCCTTCGTACGAGACGCCTGCGGAGATCCGCTACTACCGCACCGTCGGCGCCGACGCTGTCGGAATGTCCACCGTCCCGGAGGTAATCGGGGCGCGCCACTGCGGCCTCAGGGTATTCGGAATGTCGATCATTACCAATGTGGCCAACCACAACGTGGAGACCGTCAAACTCAATCACGGCGAAGATGTGGTCCGCATAGCCGATGCCGCCGCGGACAAGATGTCGATGCTCTTTACCAGGCTCGTGGAGGCGCTCTAGGAGTCGGGTACGATATGGTACATTTCTTAAGTCTGTCGAGCGGAAGCAACGGCAACTGTTACTATATAGGTGACGGAACGCGGGGTATCCTGATAGATGTCGGGATAGGCGGGCGTACGGTCAAGAAACGCCTGCTTCAGAACGGCATCGCCATCGAATCCATAATGATGGTGCTGGTCTCCCACGACCATTTCGACCACATCCGGAGCCTGGGAACCTTCACCGAACGCTTCAAGAAGCCGGTCTATGCTACGGCGGAGGTCCTGCGGGCCCTCGAGCACCATTACTGCACCGCCGGCTATATGAAGGGATGCACCCACGCCCTGAAGCCCGATGAGGTGAACCTTATCGGCGACGTGGAGGTGACTCCGTTCCGGGTGCCGCACGACGCGGAGGATACGGTCGGCTATCACATAGTCTTCGAGGGGCAGAAGTTCACCTTTATGACCGACCTGGGCGCTCCGACCGATGCCGCGGTGCACTACGCCTCGCTTGCCGACCACCTTATCGTGGAGGCCAACTACGATGTGGATATGCTGATGCGCGGCTCATATCCCCCCGAACTCAAGAGCCGCATCATGACGGGGCACGGCCATCTCTCCAACGAGCAGATGGCATCCCTGCTGAAACGCTCCTGGCACAAGGGGCTGCGCGACATTTTCCTCTGCCACCTGAGCGAGAACAACAACACCCCCTCGCTGGCCCTCGCCGCGGCCCGCGGGGCCCTGAATGAGCTGCGGGTGGGGGAGGAGGAGGTCAACCTCAAGCACCTGCCGCGCCGCGAAGCTTCGGAGCTTTTTTCGTGGGAATGACGGGCGGCCGCTTGTTTTTGCCGCCGATTGATTAACTTTGCACCCTGTTCAAAAGCAAGAATATGTTTGAAAATCTGATGGATCGCCTCGAGAGCTCGTTCAAGCTCATAAAGGGGCAGGGCAGAATAACTGAAGTAAATATCTCGGAGACCCTCAAGGATGTCCGCAAGGCCCTCCTGGACGCCGATGTCAGCTACAAGGTGGCCAAGGGCTTCTGCGACCAGGTCAAGCAGAAGGCTATCGGCCAGGACGTCATCAAGGCGGTGCGTCCGGAGCAGATGATGGTCAAGATAGTCCACGACGAACTCGTGGAACTGATGGGCAGCGAGGCCTCCGATATCAATATAAAGGGCACCCCCGCAGTGGTGCTGGCCGCCGGCCTCAACGGTTCCGGTAAGACCACATTCTGCGGCAAGCTGGCTCTCAACCTCAAGTCCAAGAGGGGCAGGAAGGTGCTTGTGGCGGCCTGCGATACATTCCGTCCCGCTGCCATCGAGCAGCTCAAGACCCTCTGCGGCCAGATCGACGTCCCCTGCTACAGCGAGGAGGGGGTGAAGGATCCCGTGACCATAGCGCAGAACGCCATAGCGCTTGCAAAGAGGGAGAATTACCAGGTGGTCATCATCGATACCGCCGGCCGCCTCGCGGTGGACGACGAGCTGATGGATGAGATTTCGGCCCTGCACAAGGCCGTACAGCCTACCGAGACCCTCTTCGTGGTCGATGCGATGACCGGTCAGGACGCCGTGGAGACAGCCAAGATCTTCAACGAGAGGCTCGATTTCGACGGAGTCGTCCTCACCAAGATGGACGGTGACACCCGCGGCGGTGCCGCCCTCTCCATCAAGGCAGTCGTGGGCAAGCCCATCAAGTTCATCAGCCAGGGCGAGAAGCTCGAGGCGCTCGATGTCTTCTATCCCGCCCGCATCGCCGACCGTATCCTCGGTATGGGCGACGTGGTTTCCCTCGTGGAGAAGGCCCAGGAGCAGTACGACGAGGAGGAGGCGCGCAAGCTGCACAAGAAGATCGCCAAGGATCAGTTTACCCTTAGCGATTTCTATTCGCAGATCCAGCAGCTCAAGAAGATGGGCAATATCAAGGATCTGGCGTCGATGATTCCGGGTGTGGGCCGTGCGCTGAAAGATGTCGATATCGACAATGACTCGTTCAAGGGCGTCGAGGCCATTATCCAGTCGATGACCCCTTACGAGCGTGAGAATCCCGATAAGATAAACGGTTCGCGCCGCAAGCGCATCGCCGCCGGCAGCGGCACCTCGATGGTCGAGGTCAACCGCCTCCTGAAACAGTTCGAGGGCACCCGCAAGGCGATGAAGACCTTCTCCGCCGGACGGATGAACAATATGATGATGAAAAAGAAGAAGCGCCGTTAGCGCTTCTTCTTTGCCTTTCAGGGTGGGCGGTACAGGGGCTATAAACCTTCCGCTTCGCTCCAACCCTCCCACCGCTTCGCGGCGGGCCCCTCCCGTAAGTTAAGGCTATCGCCTTTTCCTCCTTCTCGCTCAAAAGAGCAAGCAAGCTTTCTCTTTGCTCGCTCGTGCGTCGGTTCATGTGGCCACGGGCGGCCACAGGTTTTAAGCCCCTGTACCGCCCGCCCTGAAAGGCCACAATAATCGTTGAAGCTAATTACGCTGTGTGAATTTGTGGAATATCTTTCCGTCGCGCAGGACCAGGACTTTGGGCCAGGCATTGTCGACAATCTCGAGGAACAGGGGGACTTCCAGATATAGCATCTGATTGTACTCCAGGCCTGTCTCGTCGAAGAATTCCTGGGGGATGCGGGGCTCGGAGGGCTCGCCGAAGACAACCGTCAGGGGGACGTCCTTGAAATGCAGGAGGCTGCGGGTCCTTTCGAGCCAGACGGCGTTCTTGTGGCAGTGGGGGCAGACCAGGGAGTAGAAACAGACAACCCTGGTCCCCTCGTAGATATTGGCGGGGAGCTTGCCTTCGGCCACCGCGCGGTCGAGCGCCTCCTTGTTGACCTTGACGTCAAAATTGCAGAAGGCGATGACAAAAGGGGTCGCCAGAAGGATAAAAAGTATCCCGAGCAGAATTACCCGGGATACGACCTTTCGTTTTTTAGATTGCATCAGTTTGATTAGAAGAGTGCAGGGACACATTTGGTACCTGTCTCAACCTTACCGAGCTTGACATAAGTGTTATAGTCGCTGCACTTCTTGCCATCCTCGGGGGTGATGGTCTTTTCTACAACATTGTCGTTGTAATAGGCCTTGCAGTTGCAGGTCTTTGAATAGCTAGAAAGAGCACAAATGCCGATTACAGCCACAAGAGCCAAAAGAATTTTCTTCATATCGATAGGAATTAATAAAACGTTAACTGTCGCAAATATGCAAAAAAACTGCCATTGTTCCAAATAGTTTCCCCGAATTACTATATTTGCACCGTAAAACACCACATTGAAAATGAACGTCTCAAATTATCCCAAGCTGGAAATCAGCAGGGAAAACCTGAAATACAACATAGCCCACTTCAAGTCGAAGCTCAAGCCTTCGACCAAGCTCCTGGTGCTGCTCAAGGCCAACGGCTACGGCGCCGGATCGGTCGAGGTGGGCCGCCTCATCAAGAGGATGGGCGTCGATTATGTAGCCGTAGCATTCGTCAACGAGGGAGTGGAACTCCGAATGGCCGGAATCAACCTGCCTATGATGGTCCTGACCTGGACCCGTGAGGCTGTCGAGGAGATAGTCGAGTACGATATGGAGCCCGGCGTGACCGATATGCGCTCGCTCCGCCTGCTGCACGATTACCTCTGCGCCAACAATATCCACGACTATCCGGTCCATATCAAAATCGACACCGGAATGCACCGTGTCGGCTTCGTGGAGGAAGAACTGCCCGAACTGCTGGAGTTCCTCGCGAAGGACGACTACATCAAGGTCAAATCCATCTACTCGCACCTGGCGGGAGCCGACGAGGAGTGTTTCGACGAGTTCACCCTCTCGCAGGCCGAGCTCTTCGAGAGGCTTTCGAATATCATAGCGGAGAGCCTCGGCTATATGCCTATGCGCCATCTGCTCAATACCGCAGGAATAGAGCGTCTGGCCGAAAAATATCCCCAATATCAGTACGATATGGTGCGCCTCGGCATCGGCACATACGGGCTCGTGACTATCCCCGGAGAGGATGTCAGGCCGGTGGTATCGCTCAAGACTGAAGTCATCCAGGTCAAGCATCTCGACCCCGACGACGGCACCGTGGGCTATTCCCGCAGGGGCAAGATCACCCGCCCCAGCGAAATCGCCACCATCCCCCTCGGCTATGCCGACGGCATCGACCGCAGGCTCGGCAACGGCGCGGCCAGATTCATGGTCAACGGCAAGATGGTCCCGACAATCGGAAATATCTGTATGGACGCCCTGATGCTCGATGTCACCGGAGTCGATGTCAAGGCCGGCGACGAGGTTACCATATTCGGCGACGCCCCGCGCCTGGAAGAGATCAGCGCCATCCTGGGTACTATCCCGTACGAGGTGCTGGTGGGCATCAGCAGCCGCGTCAACAGGGTTGTTGTCAAATAGTTTTTTAAGGATATGAAACGTTTCGCTTTACTTGCCGCCTTGTCGCTGCACCTTTTGACGGCGCTTCCCTGCGAGGCTTATGGCCAGAAGTACGAGCGCTCCGTGCCCGATGCCGAGCTCAACATAGGCTACGGCCTCTTTACGGTCGGCGATTTCGCCATAACCTTCGGCCAGGTCCTGGCGATGGGTTTCTCGCTTGGCCACTACAGCCTGAAGAATATGTACCTTACCGGCGCCTTCGGCGTCGAGGGCTATCTCAAGACCGCCGACTGGCTCTATGTCGGCGCCATAGCCTCTTATGAGCGCATCGGAGGAGACATCTACAACAAGTCGGGCTCCGTCACCAACGAGGACGGCACGAAGACTGACCAATATGAATACAAGGGCAAGATGCATTACGATATGCTGATGCCGATGCTCTCGCTGAAACCCTTCTGGTTCAACCACGCGCGAGTCTCGATGTATTCCAAGCTTGCGGCCGTCGGTTTTTTCATCCTTCCGGGCGTGGAGGGCGATCCGTCGGCTTCGTTCGGCTTTCAGGTGAGCCCGGTCTGCGTCGAATTCGGCCGCTCCTGGAGGGGCTATGCCGAACTCGGATTCGGAATGCAGGGGATCCTGAATCTAGGTGTCTGCAAACGTTTCTAAACGACTATAAACGGCAATGAAGAAGTACCAATTTATCTGCGATTATTCCGAAGGGGCGCATCCCGCCATACTCAAACGCCTCGAGGAGACCAATATGTGCCAGAGTGTGGGCTACGGCGAGGATGAATTCTGCGCCGCGGCGCGCGAGGCCATCGCCGCCCGCCTGGGCCGCAAGGACCTCGACATCCATTTCCTGGTCGGCGGAACCCAGACCAACGCGACCGTCATCGGCTCGATCCTGACTCCTTACCAGGGCGTCGTCTGTGCCGACTGCGGCCATATCAATGTCCACGAGACCGGTGCCATCGAGCACTCGGGCCACAAGGTGCTCGCTTTGCCCTCGGAGAGTTCGAAGATTACCGCGGAACAGGTGGACGCCTGCTTCGCCGACCACTACAACGACGTCAACCACGAGCACATGGTGCAGCCCGGGATGCTCTATATCTCCCTGCCCACCGAGCTCGGAATGTTATATACCAAAGAGGAACTGAAAGCCTTCCGCAAGGTCTGCGACAAGTGGAACGCCCCGCTCTACATCGACGGTGCGCGCCTCGGTTACGGCCTTGTATCGCCCGCCTGCGACCTCAAGCTGGAGGACCTGCCCGAAATCGCCGACCTTTTCTACATCGGCGGCACCAAGCAGGGCGCGCTCTTCGGCGAGGCCCTGGTAATCGTCAATCCGGCCCTCCGGAAGAACTTCCGCTACCACATCAAGCAGAACGGCGGAATGCTGGCCAAGGGGCGCCTGCTGGGTATCCAGTTCGGCACCCTCTTTACCGACGACCTATATTTCAAGATTTCGCAGTCGGCCGTGAGCAAGGCTTTCCGCATCCGCGACGCTTTCCGCGATGCGGGATTCGAGATGCTGGCCGACAGCCCCACCAACCAGCAGTTCCCCATCCTTCCCGATGAGCTGCTGCCCAGGTTCGCGGAGCGTTTCGGCTTCGAATTCTGGCAGAAGGCGGGGGAGGGGCTCTCCGGAGTGAGGTTCTGCACCAGCTGGGCCACCACCGACGAGGCCGTCGATGCCCTGGTGGATTTCATTTCGTCACTGAAGTAACCGACAATCCAAAATCTTAAGATATGCTCAACTTGAACGATCTTGCCAAGCCTGCGGAGAATCTGGCCGACGATATCAAGGACTATATCTCGATGCAGGAGGACAAACTCAAACTGGAGACCACCAAGGCGGCCTCCACCAGCATAGCGCGCCTCCTGGCGATGGTCCTCATCATCCTGGTGGCCTTCGTGGCGTTGCTGCTGCTCTCCTTCGCGTGCGTGCTGCTGCTGGGCGAGGCGATGCACAGCTATTCGGCTGCCGCATTCATCGTCGCCGGAGTGGTGATCATCCTTACGGTGGTGCTCTTCCTCTGCAAGAAGAAACTCTTCGTCAACACATTCGTCAAACTCTTCATAGATGTTTTCTACGGCAATGGGAAAGAATAACGGCAAATATTCGCAGATCCGCTCGCTCTCGCAGCTCGACAAGGCGCTGGACGAGCTCAAGGGCGGCATCGAAGGCAAGTCGAGCCTGATGAAGGCCAATTACGACCACGCCAAGAGTTTCTATACTCCGGCCAATCTCTTCAACTACACCGTTGATAAGATCTCCCCGATGTTCAATCTGACCGGCATCGCCCTCGAGCTCTATGACCGCGTCAGGGAGGATATCGATGCGGCGCGCCTCTCTTTCGCCATGCGCCGCGAAAAGAGAAGGGCTGCGCGCGAAGCGGCAGCCCTCCACAAGAGTTATGTCGAACCGGATATGACCGAGATCCCTCTCGGCGAACCCGATCCCGATAAGCTTTAGAGTCTCTCTACTGCAGTAAGTTCAGGCTTTCCTCCGCCCAGGGGTGCGAGGATGTATGCCTGTGCCCTCTGCGGCTCGCCGTCGCGTCCGACAGTGGTGCATTCGTAAATCCTGTTGGCACCGGGGAGAGCCTCGTTCTTTACGCTGATGGGCTCGAGCTGCATCCTGGTGAAGTCAGCCACGGCGGAGTTGAAGATCGTGAGGTCTTCAGCCGTAAGTTCGCGCCAGGTCTCCTCGTCGCAGCAGCCGTCCTCGCAGACCTCACCCTCAGCGTGATGGTGATGATGGTGTCCGTCGCAGGCCTTCTCGGCGCCTTCGGCCTTCTCCTTGCAGCAGGCCTTATCCGCATTGGCTTCCTTCTCCTTGCAGCAATCCTTCTTGCCTTCGCAGTCCTTGCCGCAGCACTCCTTCAGCAGGTCGGCGGCGATGGTCGAAACGAAGTAGCTGACTTCGTCCGCAGCCTGGTCCATCCTCTTGTCGCGCAGGCCGTAGCTGTCGACTATGACCGCATCGGGGCAGAGGGCCTTGAGAGCGTTGACGCTGCTTACGCGTCCGCCGGTTCCGAAGGTGCAGAAGGGGACGACTTTCTTGCCCGCGAGGAGATTGTTGGCCTCTGCGAAGGTCTTCACCGGAGGTGCATAGGTGCCGAACCATACAGGATAGCCGAGGAAGATGACGTCGTACTTGTCAAGGTCTTTGAGGGCTGCGTTGGTGAGCTCACGGCCGAGGTCCTGGAGGCACTCGTCGCGCGATTCCTCGATAGTTGCCTGGTAGTCCTCCGGATAGGGGGTGGTGGGGGTGAGGCTGATGAGTTCGGCCCTGAAAAGATTCGCATCCTTCTGGTCGGTGAGACTGTTGAGGGTTT
The DNA here is from genome assembly GCA_017443845.1 of Bacteroidales bacterium. Taxonomy (GTDB): domain Bacteria; phylum Bacteroidota; class Bacteroidia; order Bacteroidales; family UBA932; genus Cacconaster. The sequence continues at coordinate 11,694 of JAFSXX010000025.1, forward strand.
CCGCAAACTCCTCGGCGACAGCCTGCGTGTTGCCGCTCTTGGAGAAATAGACCACAGCCACCTTCTTGCCCTGGGGCTGCGAGCAGGCGGCCAGCATCATTACTGCCGCAGCTGCGATGATGTAATTTCTAAGTTTCATAGTATTAGTGTTTAATGTTTTTGCATTTCGCTACAATTTGTAAAGGTACATCTTTTTTTGAAAAGCGTTGCCAGACTAATTAATACTCCGCAATAATTGTTATATTTGTAAATCATAATGTTAACCCTATGCGCCTGTTTCACAGGCAGCTGCTCGTGAGATAAGTTTGATATGAAAGTATTGCTGATTAATAATTTTTATTACTTAAGAGGCGGCTCTGAAACGGTATATTTCAAGACTGGACAATTATTGAAGGAATATGGTCACGAAGTAGTATGGTTCAGCCTTTCGAATCCTGATAATTACGATTGTGAGTATTCGAATTTTTTTGCTGATAGCGGAAATGGTATTAACCGCATGAAGAACTATTTCTACAATCGTGATGTTGTAGAGAAGCTATCTGCTTTGATAGAGAGAGAGAAGCCTGACATTGCCCATGTGCATCTTTTTTGGGGAGGAATCGGTCCTTCATTGTTTGTGGCATTGAAAAAGTATGATGTACCTCTCGTGCATACTGTTCACGACTACAGGATGATATGCCCGGCGTATACTTTGCGCAACGGACACGGTGTGATATGTGAAAAATGTAAGGGAGATTCCTACTATCAGTGTGTAATCAATAAGTGCTGCAAGGGGTCGCTGGCCAAGAGTCTCATGATGTCTTTGGAGATGTATTGGAGGAATTGCAGGTTTTCTCCATTATTGAACATTGATGCGATGATCTATGTTAGTTCATTTATCAGAGATATGCATATACGGTTCGATCCCGGATTTGCAAATGTTTATAATGAAGTCATATACAATCCCGTTAAAGGTTTGGATAACCCATATACGGACTTTGAGAATTATTTTCTTTATTATGGAAGGCTATCTTCCGAGAAAGGTGTAGATACTCTTTTGGAGGCGGCTTCATTAAGACCTGACATATCTTTTAAGATAGTAGGTAAAGGACCGGAAGAGGACAATCTGAAGAAAAAAGCCTCTTTAAAAGGGCTTAATAATGTCGTTTTTATCGGATTTAAATCCGGATACGAATTAATCGATATTGTCAAAAATGCACTATTTGTCATTGTCCCTTCCGAATGGTACGAATCTTTAGGATTGACAGTAGTGGAGCCTTATTCGATGGGACGCCCAGTGATTGCAGCATCAATAGGAGGCCTTGCCGAAATCGTCGATAATAACAAAACCGGTTTCCTTTTTGAGCCCGGAAATGTGTCTTCTCTTGTCCAAGCTATAGATCTTGCCTTTTCTTTACCGCGGGAAAAAGTTATAAAGATGGGTGAGAATGCTTATGATTACTATCTCTGTCACTTTAAGGAGGAAGATTATATTCAAAAGGTAGTGAACTTGTATAACAGAGTCATAGAAAAGCATAGCGAATAGTCGCTTAGTCAATAATCATCTGGAAGATACGACAATATTCAACGATATCGAAGCCCAAGTGCCGGCATTTTTCATTTTTACGACTGCTTTCATTCACGACTCCCGGGAGATGTGGAAATACCGGTTGAGTCAGAATTATATTTTATGCAAAAGTCACAAAGATTGTTATATTTGTAAATTATATAAATTTTAGAGATACTCTGCTATGAAGCGTAGCATAATGATAACCGGAGGCGCCGGATTTATCGGCAGCCATGTAGTTAGACTTTTCGTCAGGAAGTATCCCCAGTACCATATCCTCAATGTGGACAAGCTTACCTATGCGGGCAACCTCGCCAATCTCAGCGATATAGAGGATGCGCCAAATTATACCTTCGTGAAGGCCGATATCTGCGACTTCGACAGGATGTGCTCGCTGATGCGCGAATACAATATCGACGGAATTATCCATCTGGCCGCTGAGAGCCACGTGGACCGCAGCATCAAGGACCCTTTCACCTTCGCCCGTACCAACGTGATGGGCACCCTCTCGCTCCTCCAGGCCGCCAGGTTATACTGGGAACCTTCGGGCTACGTCATGCCCGGCTCCGACCGGGCATCTCAGACCCCCGATCAGGTCGGGGGTGACGCAATCCCCTGTCGCTTCTACCACATCTCCACCGACGAGGTTTACGGCGCGTTGGAACTCACCGAGCCGCAGGGTGTCGAACCGCCGTTCACTACGAAGGCGTCCTCCGGGAAGCACCATCTGGCATACGGCCGCGAGTTCTTCACTGAGGATCTGAAATACCAGCCCCACAGCCCCTACAGCGCCGCCAAGGCCTCCAGCGACCACTTCGTGCGCGCATTCCACGACACCTACGGAATGCCCACCATCGTGACCAACTGCTCCAACAACTACGGCCCCTACCAGTTCCCCGAAAAACTCATCCCGCTCTTCATAAACAACATCTGCAACCGCAAACCGCTGCCCGTTTACGGCAAGGGCGAGAACGTCCGCGACTGGCTCTACGTAGAGGACCACGCCAGAGCCATCGACCTCATCTTCCACAAGGGCAATGTGGCCGAGACCTACAACATCGGCGGCTTCAACGAGTGGAAGAACATCGACCTGATCAAAGTCCTCATCAATACCGTGGACCGTCTCCTCGGCCGCGGGGAAGGGGAGGACCTCGGCCTGATAACCTTCGTCACCGACCGCGCCGGCCACGACCTGCGCTACGCCATAGACTCCCGCAAGCTCCAGAAGGAACTCGGCTGGGAGCCCAGCCTCCAGTTCGAGGAGGGCATCGAGAAGACCGTCAGATGGTACCTCGACAACCGCGCCTGGATGGAGAACGTCACCAGCGGTGACTATATGAAGTATTACGAAGAAATGTACAAGAACAGATAAAATGGCTCCCAAATACAGATTCCTGCTTCTTTTTGCCGTAGCCCTGGTGGTGACCTGGATCATCTACTGGCCCATCTACCGCATTGCCAGGGAGAAGAACATCGTGGACAATCCGGACTCCCGCAAACTGCACCGTGTTCCGGTTCCGGTCCTGGGCGGAGCCGCCGTATTCTTCGGAATAGTCCTCGGACTCGGCTTCTTCAAGACTATGCTGAGCTTCACGAGCCTCTTCGCCGTCCTGACGGCGATGACGGTGATGCTGTATGTGGGAATCATCGACGATATCCTCAAGCTTCCCCCGCTGCTGCGCCTGGTGATAGAGATCGTGGCGATGACCCTTATGATTTACGGCACCCACTACTCGATGTGCAACTTCCAGGGGCTCTGGGGCATAAAACTCCTGCCTACGGTCTTCTCAGTGCCGCTGAGCGTATTCGTGATGGTGGGAATCATCAATGCCATAAATATGATCGACGGAGTGGACGGAATGGTCTCGGGCATCTGCATAGTAGCCTGCTCGCTCTTCGGCCTGGTATTCTTCCTGGCCCACGAATACTCCTTCGCCGCCCTTGCAGCCGTATCGGTAGGAGCCCTGATTCCCTTCTTCCTGCATAATGTTTTCGGTCGCGAGAGCAAGATGTACATCGGCGACGGCGGCACTATGATGATGGGAACAGTGCTCTCCGCTATGGTCGCTGCACTCTGCAAATACCGCATCGACTATCCCTGGTTCATCGACGTACAGTTCGGCCTGATCGCCTTCTGCATCGCCGTTCTCTCCGTGCCGGTCTTCGACACCCTGAGGGTGATGATCTACAGGATGGCGCACGGCACATCCCCATTCAAACCCGACAAGAACCACCTCCATCATATCTTCATCGAACTGGGCTTCTCCCATATCGGCACCACGATGACCGAGATAGTCCTCGATCTTTTCGTCGTAGCAGTATGGGCGGCTGTCTGGCGCTCCGGCGCTTCTGTTTCGGTGCAGTTCTATGTGACCGTTGCCGCTTCGATCCTGGTGACATTCGTGCTCGCCGCCTTCCTGAAGCTGGCCCTCCGCAAGCAGGGCAGGGGCTACCGCGCCCTGAAGTCCCTCGGGGAGGCGACCCATATCGACCGCAAGGGTTTCTGGCTCAAGATCCAGAAACTCGTGGATGGAGGTTGGGGAAAGAAGGGTGAAACCACTGGTGGAGGTGCGACCCTCGCCGTGATTGCGGCAGTTTCGCTGCTTTCGCTCCAGGGGTGTGGACCCGAGCCGACAGTCTGCCCGGAAGAGGAGGACCGGCCGTTATCCGACAATGCCACCTGCATCGCCATATTCGGTGACCTTCAGGAGTATTCGCAGGAGAACGCCCTTGCGGAGTATTACCAGAATTCCCTCCAGTGGCTCAAGGCGAAACAGCTGAAGGACAGCAGTATAGCATGCATTCTCCATCCAGGCGACGTGACCAACAACAATTACGGCCACCAGTGGCGGCGCTTCCGCAAGAACACCGACTCCGTATCCTCCTGTATTCCGTTCTACACAAGTACGGGAAACCACGACTATACCTGGGATTCAAACCTGAAGATATACGACCGACGCTCCACATACCTGAACAACTATTATGATTTTCCCTTCCCCCTGAAGAATGTGGTCGCCACCTTCGAGCCAGGTAAACTGGAAAATGCCGTATATAAGAACAAACTTGGCGGCAGCGACCTCTATGTGATGTTCCTGGAGTTCGCTCCGCGTCCGGAGGTGCTCGACTGGGCGGCGCTCTGGCTGAAGAACAACGCCGCGACCCCTGTCATCCTTGCCACTCACGAATATCTCGATGCCGACGGCACCCTGGTTACGGAAGCCACCCACGCGGAGAAGCATTTCCAGGGCACCGGCCTGAAGTATTCAAAGCCCGTGGATGTATGGGAAAAGGTCGTATATCCCAACAGCAATGTGCGCTGCGTAATCTGCGGTCACGTCCGTTCCTTCGTTCAATATCGCGAAAC
>JAFSXX010000026.1 GCA_017443845.1 Bacteroidales bacterium
ACATTATCGAGGGCGGCATTGCCAATGATCGAGTCGTCGATACCGTCAACCTATATTCTCTTGGCCTGATGGATGAAGAGACGGCACTTTCCCGCCTTTCCGAACATCAGCCAAACAACCAGATTTGCATCCTGAATCAGGAAATCATTGAAAAGTATCTTTCTTTCAAGGAGGTGATTGCATTATGAGTGCAGAAGGACATAAACAAGTACGCAATATCATCCGCTGGAATCGGATAGGTTGTATCGTGGTAAAAATGTCCGAGCGCTTCCACATCTCATTGACGGACGCGCTGGATATCTTCTATAAAAGCAATACCTGCCGGCGTTTCCATGACGAGAAGACTGGTTTATACCTTTACGGAGACAATTACATTGTTGAAGAATTAGTCAGGGAATACCAGAACTAATTGTACAAATCTTTGGCTAAGTCGCCAAAATGTCGCCAAAAACCGAGACACAAAAAGAGCTAACCGCAGAAAATCAGCCAATTAACTCTTTTTAAGGCACCCCGGGCGGGAAGCGAAAACCGTTACTTGAAGAACCAGGCCTTCTGGCGCCTCTTGGATTCCTGGTCGCGGGCGACATAGAGTTTTTCGCCGGTGTAGGGGTCCAGTCCGGTGTAGAACATCACGGAGCTGAGGGTCATCGGCGTGGGGGTGAGGTCCTGGACCTGCTCGAGATGGAAGTTCAGGGACTTTGTCTCGTGGCTCAGGCGTTTCATGTCCTCCTCGGTGCAGCCGGGATGGCTGGAGATGAAGTATGGGATAAGCTGGTAGCGCAGCCCCTCTTCGGCGCAGATGCGGCGGAAGTCGGCGTTGAGCTTGCGGAAGAGCGAGAACGAAGGCTTGCGCATCAGTTGCAGGACGTGGTCCTCGGTGTGCTCGGGAGCCACTTTCAAGCGGCCCGATGTATGGTTCACTATGACATCCCGCAGGTAGCGGTCATTCCCCTCCTCGAAAAGGTCGTACCGGATGCCGCTGCCGATGAAGGCCTTCTTGACCCCGCGCACCTTGGATACCGCCGCATAGAGGGCCAGCAGGCGCTCGTGGCTGTTGTCGAGATTCTTGCAGGGATGCGGATGGAGGCACGAGGGGCGCACGCACTTCGAGCAGAGCGACAGGTCGCGCCCGTGCATCCCGTACATATTTGCCGAAGGGCCTCCGATATCGGAGATATACCCGCGGAAATCGGGCATCTTCGTAACCTTTTCCACCTCGGCGAGGATTGACTTCTCGCTGCGCGAGCTGATGAACTTGCCCTGATGTGCGGAGATGGTGCAGAAGGCGCACCCTCCGAAGCACCCGCGGTGGATATTGACGGAGTGCTTTATCATCTCATAAGCCGCGATGGTTTTGCCCTTGTAGCGCGGATGCGGCAGGCGGGTGTAGGGCAAATCGAAACTGTTGTCGAGTTCCTCTTGCGTCAGCTGGGTGTGGGGAGGGTTGATGACGACATATTTGTCGCCGGTTTTCTCGACCAGCACCGCCTTCTGTTCCAGGCGGTTGCTCTCCACCTCCATCTTGACGAAGTTCTCGCAGAATGCCTCTTTCGAATCTCGGCACTCCTCGAAGGAATGGAGCATCATCCTCTCCCCTTCCGGAATCCGCGAGACATATTTCTCATCGGCCAGGAAGGAGACCTGCTTGAGTTTGCGCAGCAGATTGGCATTGTATCCGTTGCGCAGCGCGCGGGCCACCTCACAGATCACCTTGTCGCCCATCCCGTAGATGAGCAGGTCCGCCCCGCTCTCGACGAGCACGGAGGGCTTCAGGGTGTCGCTCCAGTAGTCGTAATGCGTAAGGCGCCTCAACGAGGCCTCGATGCCGCCCAGAACTACCGGTACGTGGGGATAGAGCTGCTTGAGGATCTTCGTATAGACCGTGACTGCATAGTCGGGCCTCTGCCCCGCTTTGCCTCCCGGGGTATAGGCATCGTCGCTGCGGCGGCGCAGGTTGGCGGTATAATGGTTCACCATCGAATCCATCGCGCCCGCCGAGACTCCGAAGAAGAGCCGAGGCGCACCCAGTTTCCTGAAATCGCGCAGGTCGTCCCTCCAGTTGGGCTGGGGCACGATCGCCACCCGGTAGCCCTGCTGCTGCAGGATGCGGCCGATTACCGCCCCTCCGAAGGAAGGGTGATCGACATAGGCGTC
>JAFSXX010000027.1 GCA_017443845.1 Bacteroidales bacterium
AAGACGGTGGTATTCTCCCCGTAAGGGTTGAACGGCAGTGAGGATGTGATTGATACCGTCCCGTCGTACAGGTCCAATACGGCGGCGGTAATCCCCGAGGAAGAGCCATCTATGGGAGCCTCGATGGCAAGGGCTTCTATACGCCCCCTGCCACGGAAATCGCCATAAGTGAGATAGATGTTCTCCGGACTGAGGAAGGAGCCCTCTCTGTGATAGCTGTTGAACGATATACTTGCAGTACGATAGGCTTTCAGGCTGTCCTGAGCATACTTGCGTATCTCAAAAGACAGGACGGTCGTGGTATCTCCCGCCGCCCTTCCCGTTTTCTGACCTCCGGCATCCACGCCAAGTGACACCTTGACTATCTCATCCTGGCCGTCGCCGTCTATGTCAAGCGACTGAATGCTGTGGAAGTCAGTCAAGGCCTTCAATCCGTGACCCTCGTCGAGGCCGAGAATCGGGAAAATGATGATGTCGGCATTCGTAGGACAGGTGCTTCCCCACTGACAGTTACCTGTAGCAGGATCATAATCGATTACACCGTACGGAGAGTACTGTCCCATGGCGATGACGCCATCGTGCCAGTCGCCAGATGCCATCTTGCCACGGGAGAGAACTAGCGGCGAAGGGGAAAGCCCCGCGAGCATATCCTCGCTGCAGAGGGATAGGCTGAAGGTAGTATCTTCAGATGAGGCACCGTATTCGAACCGCAGAGGGTTAAGATGAGACGAACCCCTGCTTCGCATCAGGCTGTCAAGCAAATATGTGCCGTGATTGTTGCTGTGATAAAGGACATCCGAAGAAATTACCGTATTGCCGTCATAACTTGTGACGCTTTTCAGAATCCTGTCGTTGTAAAACGGTTTGGCGGCGAAGTGGGAGCCGGGAGCATAGTCGTCCCGTGAATCATATTGAAAACTTATGGACGCGTTCTGCGAGGTGCCATAGGTGACGCCGGACAGATAATACTGACCATTGCCGGAAGATCGCGTATATGTGTAATTAATGACATTACCGTCGGCGTCTGTCATCTGGGTTATAGGGTAGATGGCTTCAGGAGCAGTGGCTGAAGTGAACCCATAGACGGCACTGCCGCCGTCGGGCATCTTGGCGGTAAAGTAGAGGACCTGGCCGGAGGGATTGCAATGCTTCTTGACAAGGATATGGCCGGTGGGTGTGGACCAGTCATACGAGAAACTTGTCGCGAGGGCGTCCTGAACCAACGGAGCACCGTCAAGGGCATATACGGCATCCGTAGCATCGTATCTTGCAGGGGAATTGATGGAATCGTAATAGAAGCTACGGTTACGGACAGTGATACAGGAAAAGCCCGACAGGTTCCATCCGTATCCCGCATTACCCTCTCCGCCCTGGCTGTTAAAGACCAGACTCAACTCAGGAGTGTTGTTATATCCGGCTGCAGTAGGGATTGGTATGGTATAGGTCATTCCTCCCGAAGGTGTGACGGCGGGGGTCACAGGTATGGAACCGACGGAATAAGAAGAGTTAAGCCTGTTGTCAGTCAAAGACTTGGAAGACTCGTTATATGAAATGACTGCGGAACTCACCCCCTGGGAACTGTCGATGGAAACTGCCTGCAACAACGAACCGCCCTCCGAAACGGCAGTTACACCCCTTTCCTCAGCAGCAAGACGATTCCTGTCGCCAGAGTTGTTATACTCTATGGAGAGGCTTTGGGCATAGAGATGTACTATGGAACACTGAATGAATAGCAAGAATAATAGTTGTAGTGTACGCAGATATTTCATAAAGATGACATAATTAGTTTCTCCCAAAGATAATAATAATAATGAGATAATCAATAATAATTGCTGTTATGCTATAACTATATCAGCCCTTCGGGAATTGTCAGGAAGATCTCGTTCTTCCTGACTTTTTTTATGAGGTCCTCGTGGAGGGGGAGGATGACCTCGGTGCCGTTGTGGTCTACGGCGATGCAGGTGTTTCCGGAGTAGTCGAGAAACTCCAGGACGGGGCCGACGACGTCGCCGGTTGCCGCGTTGCGGATGATGCGGCCGACGATGCCGCTATCTTCATCTTCGGCATCGGGGCTTTCGGTGAGGCGGACCTCCCGGCCCACGATCTCCTCTGCGGCCGCCAGAGAATCGATATCTTCCAGCTTGACCAGGTACCGGCCTCCCTTGGGTTCGATCGATTCGATAAAAAAAGGAACCGGCAGTCCATCGAAATCGATGAATACCGGTTCGTTTTTCCCGATATCCTCCAGAACTTCACCGTCGCGGCCGATTATGACCGCGCCGGCTGTTCCGTAGGATTTCAGTACCTTGGGCACGTCGTTATGCTTCGGGTTGTGCTTCCTCTGCGGGAGCGGCCTCGGCAGCCTCAGCTGCGGCAGCCTCTTCAGCAGCCTTTGCAGCGGCAGCGGCCTCCTCGGCGGCAGCGCGTGCTGCAGCCTCAGCCTCGGCGCGCTTCTTTGCGATAGCTTCTGCGCGCTCGTTGTTGACCTTTGCCTCTGCGCTTACAGCAGCCTTGTGAGCCTCTGCATTCGCGTTGGAAATGTTCTGCTTCTTGGAAGCGACCTTCGCGTCCTTCTCAGCTTTCCAAGCGTTCCACTTCTTGTCGGCCTCTTCCTGGGTGAGGGCACCCTTTGCGATTCCACCCTGGAGGTGCTTCTTGAGGAGGACACCTTCGTAGGAGAGGATGCGGCGGGCTGTAGTGGTCGGCTGTGCACCGTTGTTGAGCCACTTGAGAGCCTTTTCGCCGTCGAGGACGATGGTAGCGGGGTTGGTGTTGGGGTTGTAGATGCCGATCTGTTCGATCAGGCGGCCGTCGCGCGGCGAACGCACGTCGGTTACCACGATGTGGAAGAAAGCGTATCCTTTCTTGCCGTGGCGAGAAAGGCGGATTTTTACTGCCATTCTTGATGTAATTTAAAGTTAATAAACGGGTTAACTTCCTTATCTTCTCGAGAAAAGGTCTGCAAAAGTAGGAAAAAAAACTCTATTGGCAAATTTTTATAAAACAGACAAGCGCCTTCAGGCGCTAGCGGAGGCCGGGCAGGGAAGATTAGTGCGATAGTAAGGCCGAAGCGGTGGGGTTTGGGGCAGGGCCCCAGTATAAGCGTGAAAAAAGCGCTCTTTTTGGGAGCGCTTAATTCAACCTTAACTTAACCTATGAAAAAACCACTTAACTGAAATGCTTTTCGGTTTAAGATTAAGCAAAGGGCGTGCCACAATTTATTTTGCCTCCCTTACGGAGAGTATTTTTATCTCTGTCTGGGGCTTGTCGCGGAGATTCGTGGGAGTCGAGGCTATCCTGTCGATGGTTTCGAATCCGCTTACCACCTCGCCGAAAATGGTGTATTCGCCGTCGAGGTGCTTGCAGCCGTTCTCATCCTGAACGATATAGAACTGCGAACCCGAGGACTCTTTGGCGGGGTTGACCTGGTCGCCGCGGCGGGCGGCTGCAAGGGCGCCTTTCTTGTGGGTGAAGCCGGGAACGATTTCGGCCGGGATGGTGTATCCGGGGCCGCCGGTGCCCCATTTAGCCTCCTGCTCGGGATCTTTGGTGAGGGGGTCTCCAACCTGGATCATGAATCCGTTGATCACACGGTGGAAGAGGATTCCGTCGTAGAAGTGGCTGTTGGCCAGTTTGATGAAATTGGCTTTGTGAAGCGGGGTCTCATCGTAGAGTTTGATGGTCATATCTCCCATATTGGTGGAGATGACATACTTGGTTTCCGTTTTCATTTCTGCTTGGTTTTCGGGTTCTTCATTGCCGGGCTCGGCTACTTCGGCCACTTCGGGCTCGGCTGCCTCACCGGTCTTTACGGTGGTTTCGGTCTGGGCGGCGGGCTCTTTCTCGGCCGATTTGCCGCCGGGTTTGCAACTTGCCAGGCAGAATGCCGTCACAAGCGCGAGTGTTGAGAAAAGAAGGCGTTTCATATCGTAGATATTGTTTGTTGTTCTTTCGTCAGATGGAGATTCCGCTCTTCGGGCAGGGGATGGCTGCGGAATATGGTGGCCAGCGCGAGGCCTGAGATAATGTGCCATATTCCCCACCAGGCGGTGACGAAAAGCATTCCGCCGTACATCACCCCGGTTTCGGGATTGCACCAGAGCTCGGGCTTGAAGATCGCCGGGTTGAGGAGCATCGTAAGGCCGAGGCCGGAGTTCTGGATGCCGACCTCGATTGTTATCGAGCGGCGGTCGCGCCTGGGCAGGCGCATCGCGGAGGCTCCCGTCCATCCCGTGGTGAAGGCCAGGGCGTTGTGGATGAGCACCAGAACGAAGATGATTCCTATATATTGTATGAAGAGCTGCCAGTTGGGGATGAACATTCCGAGCACCATCGCGATGAAAACTATGATCGAGAAGACGGAGAAAGGCCGCCTGATCTTCTCCGAGAATTTGGGGAAACGGTGGGCGCAAAACATTCCTATGGCGATAGGGATTGCGAGAATGATGAATACCGTGACGAAAATGTCGGCGAAGGGGATAACGAGCTGGGGAATAGTCAGGGTGCCCGAAAGGCTGGCGTACCTGAGGTAGAGATTGCCCCAGAGCCAGAAATTGAACGGGGTGACGAGCGGGGAGGCCACCGTGGTTACGGCCGTCATACTCACCGAGAGCTCTGTATTGCCCTTGGCGAACGAACTCATGAAGTTCGAAATGTTGCCGCCGGGACAGCTCGCCACCAGCAGCATTCCGAGCGCCACCATCGGGGTGAGATACCTGTTGAGGCAGACGATCAGTATGAAAGTTACAAGCGGCAGCCCTATCCACTGCAGCAGAATGCCTGTGATTATGGATTTGGGATGGGTGAAAACGTTCTTGAGGGTTTCGGATTTGATTCCCAGCGCGATGCCGAACATCACAAGGGCCAGTATGATGCTCAGGATAAGTCCGGTTCCGCTGCCGAGGTTGAGGGATACTCCGTCGAGGGAGGCAAGTTGTTCCTTGATCATTTAAAAAATGGGAATGAGAATGGCGGATGCAAATATAATCATTATTTCAAATCCCTTAAAATACCCATAATTGGGTATTGCCCGCGGCGTACGGAACGGATAACTTTGCAAATTCAGTAACAAGGCTATGACAATCAAAGATTTGAAGGTGGGCCAGAGCGGTGTCGTGCTCTCGGTTGGCGGCGAAGGCGCGCTGAGGGGCCATCTTCTGGATATGGGCATCGTGCCCGGAATACATATAAAGGTAGAGAAAAGGGCGCCGCTGGGCGATCCGGTGGAGATATTCATCAGGCGATATTCGCTCTCTCTGCGCCTTTCCGAGGCGGAGCTGGTAGAGGTCAGGGAGGCTCTGGACGAGGACCTCGAAGAGTTGGAGTCCGAAGCCGGATATGAGGATTTCGGATACAATCTCTCACTTCACGACCATAATCCCCACCCCGGACTGGGCGAGGAGGGAATATATCACAATCACGAGGATGACGGGCACGCCCTCCCCAAGGATACGGTCCTCCGCTTCGCCCTGGCGGGGCAGCAGAACTGCGGCAAGACGACCCTGTTCAACGCCCTCACGGGCTCGAACCAGCACGTTGGCAACTTCCCCGGAGTGACGGTGGACCGCAAGGACGGCGTGATCAAGGGCCATCCCAAGACCCTGGTCACCGACCTGCCCGGTATTTATTCCCTTTCGCCATATACCTCTGAGGAGGTGGTCTCGCGCGCCTTCATCCTGGGAGAGCGTCCCGAGGCCATAATCAATATAGTCGATGCCGGCAACATCGAGCGCAACCTGTACCTGACCGAGCAGCTTATGGAGCTCGGACTGCCTATGGTGCTGTGCCTGAATATGATGGATGAACTGCGCGGCAACGGCGGCTCCATCCGCGTCAATGAGATGGAGCGCATCCTCGGACTGCCGGTGATTCCCATCTCGGCGATAAAAGGCGAGGGCATAGATGAGCTTATCGACCACGCCGTGCACGTGGCGAAATACCGCGAGGCCCCTGTGCTGCAGGACTTCTGCGACGAGAACGACCACGGCGGCGCGGTTCACCGCTGCCTCCACGCTGTAATGGCCGAGATAGAGAATAAAGCCTCGGCAGCCGGGATCCCGGTCCGCTTCGCGGCATCCAAGCTTGTGGAGGGCGACCCCCTGATCGAGGAGGCCCTCAATCTTTCCGACAATGAAAAGGCTTCGGTCGAGCAGCTGATCCGCACGATGGAGGAGGAGAGGGGGATGGACCGCAGGGCTGCCATCGCGGATATGCGCTTCGCCTTTATTGAAAGGCTCTGCAGTCATACCGTAGTGAGACCGAAGGTCTCCAAAGAGTATATCCGCAGCCGCAAGATAGACAAGGTACTGACCGGCCGGTGGACGGCGATTCCGATTTTTGCCATAGTGATGTCGCTGGTCATCTGGCTGAGCATTGATGTCCTCGGCGCTCCGCTCCAGGATCTCCTCGACAGGGGAATCCAGTGGCTAGGCGGCGTTACCGACGCCGGGATGGAGCGCTGGGGCGTCAGTGATGCGGTCCGCTCGCTCGTGGTGGACGGCATATTCGGAGGCGTGGGAACGGTGGTCAGTTTCGTGCCCATCATCATTATCCTCTTCTTCTTCCTTTCGATGCTCGAGGACAGCGGATATATGGCTCGCGTGGCCTTTGTGACCGACAAGATCCTGCGCCGCATCGGCCTTACCGGGCGGAGCATAGTGCCGCTGCTGATAGGTTTCGGATGTTCGGTGCCCGCGGTTATGGCCACGCGCACCCTGCCCTCCTCGAGGGACCGCAAGATGACGATCATCCTCACGCCGTATATGAGCTGTTCTGCCAAAATCCCGATATATGCCTTCTTTACCAGCGCCTTCTTCCCGGGGCACGGCGGCCTGGTGCTCGTGACGCTCTATCTCTCGTCGATTCTGGTGGGTATTCTCATAGCGTTGTGCGTCAAACTTTTCAGGCGCAAAGCGTCAACCGCTCCGTTTGTGATGGAACTGCCCAACTATCGCCTGCCCGGTGCCCGAAATGTGGGCCATCTTCTCTGGGACAAGACCAAGGACTTCCTCCAGAGGGCTTTCACGGTGATTTTTGTGGCTTCGATAGTTATCTGGGTGCTGCAGAGTTTCGATTTCAGGCTTCACCTTGTGGAACCCGGGGAGAGTATGCTGGCGCAGATCGCCGGCCTTGTCGCTCCGGTTTTCAAGCCTCTGGGCCTCGGCGACTGGCGCATCGTGACCGCGCTGGTTACCGGATTCCTGGCAAAGGAGAGCGTAGTTTCGACTCTTGGAGTGCTCGATGTGACGGCATCTATGACGGCTGTGACCGCAGTTCCGATGCTGGCCTTCTGCCTCCTCTATACCCCCTGCGTCGCCGCCATCGCCGCTGTCAAGCGCGAACTCGGCGGAAAGTGGGCCTGCAATGTGGTCATTCTCCAGTGCCTCGTGGCGTGGATAGTCGCCTTCCTGGCTTATAGGGTCGCACTTCTGGTTATGTGAAGCCGTGAATCTGCCGACCGTCATAGTCCTGCTGATCGTGGCCGCGGCCCTCGCCGCAGCGCTGTGGTTCCTGCATAAGGGCGGCGGCAAGTGCAAGTGCGCTCCTTCGGCCGCCTCGTGCAGCTCCTGTGCGGGATGTCCGCTAAGCGCACGGTGCAACCGCAAGGAGCATTCTTCGGAATAATTCCTTAACTTTGCATCGGCGTTATGGAACTATTCAATGGTAAAATGAAAATGGCTGACCTGGTGGAATCCAATTTCCGCCTGTTGGCCGTTGTCTCCCGTATGGGAATGGACTCCGCCTTCGGAGAGCACAGCGTCGATGAGATATGCGCCCGTCACGGAATCGATACCGATACCTTCCTGCTGCTTTGCAGCGCATATACCACCGACGGTTTCAAGCCTTCCCAGCGCTTTATCCGAAACGGCAGGGTTTCGGACATCCTTTTCTACCTCAACCGTTCACACGATTATTATCTGCACGAAGCCCTGGTCTATCTCAAGGAGCAGATCGATACTCTGGTGGCACCCTGCTCGGAACCCCAGAAAAAGGTCTTCCACCGCTTCTTCGACGACTACAATGTAGAGCTTGAGAAGCATTTCAGGTTCGAGGAGGAGATGGTGATCCCTTATGTGAAGTCGCTCCTCTCGGGCAATCGCGACAAGAGATTCTCCATCACTCAATTCGAGGAGAACCACTCCAATATCGACGAGAAGCTCTCCGACCTCAAGAATCTGATAATGAAGTCGATGCCTCAGGGCTGCAATGGCTCCCAGCGCCTCTCCCTGCTGACATTCATCTATACCCTGCAGGACGATCTGGCCCGCCATACAAATATCGAGGACAATATCCTCGTGCCGATGGTGCGCCTCATCGAGAATCCCCGGGCCGTGGTGGGCGCCGAGGCCGCTGCCGCCAGGGAGTCGGAAGGCAGGGGAGAGGAACTCTCCGACCGCGAGAAGGAGATCCTGGTAAGCGTTGCGCAGGGACTGATCAACAAGGAGATAGCCGACAGGCACAATATCTCCATCAACACCGTCATCACCCACCGCAAGAACATCACCCGCAAGACCGGTATCAAGACCGTTTCCGGCCTTACGGTCTATGCGATACTCAACAATCTGGTAGATATAAACTCCATCGAATAATGGATCCGTACCCGCCCAAGCTGGACCTCCAGGTTCCGGGAGGAGCCTCCAGGGTGCTGCTTCACTGCTGTTGCGCCCCCTGCAGCGGCGCCATCGTGGAGTGTATGGCGGCAAACGGAATCGAGCCGGTCATTTTCTTCAGCAATTCCAACATAGTTCCCCTGCAGGAGTATGAAAAGCGCAGGGCGGAGGTGCTCCGCTATGCCGCGGAATTCGGCTTCGGAGTGGTGGACGACGAGTACGACCACCCTTCCTGGCTCTGTGCGGTGAAGGGGCTGGAGAATGAGCCCGAAAGGGGGGCGCGCTGCCTGGAGTGCTTCAAGTTCAGGCTTCTCAGGGCCGCGAGGTATGCCTCTTCGCACGGCCTTGCGGTGCTCACGACTACGCTTGCCTCATCGCGGTGGAAGGATCTCGCGCAGGTGGACGAGGCGGGCAAGTGGGCCTGCGGCCAGGTGGAAGGCGTTGCGTGGTGGGGGCAGAACTGGCGCAAGGGCGGCCTCCAGCCGAGGCGCGCGGAGATAATCCGCGAGCAGGGTTTTTACAATCAGTCCTTCTGCGGATGCGAATTTTCGTGTAGATTTACCGATAAATAGTTTTTCAGCCCGATATGAGACGTATTTGTTTTCTTTGTGCCGTGCTCTTTAATTTGCTGTCCGTAACGTGGCGTGCGGATGGAAATAATGTTCCTCGATATCTGCTTGACGGATTCCAAAACCCTCCCCGGGAGGCCGGTGTCAAGGTCTGGTGGCATTGGATGAACGGCAATGTCACCGAAGAGGGCATCCGTAAGGATCTGGAATGGATGCATCGCAGCGGGATTGTCGGCTTCCAGCATTTCGACGTAGGCAGTTCAGGCTATCCCGATATGATTCCGAAAAGGCTAGGCTATATGTCGGACGAGTGGAAAAATGCTATCCGTTATGCCGTGACTCTGGCGGATTCGCTTGGGATGGAGGTGGCTATCGCCAGTTCTCCGGGTTGGAGCGCGAACGGCGGTCCTTGGGTGAAGCCTGAAAATGCGATGAAAAAACTGGTATGGAGCACTGTGGAAGTCGATGGCGGAGACATAGACGTGCCGTTGCCGGAACCGCTGAAGACCATAGGACTTTATCAGGATGCCAGGGCAAGGAAAGGCGAGTCGTGGTATGGCGATGTGGCGGTGGTCGCCGTCAGAGTGAGGGAAAACGACCTGAATCCGGCCTCGCTTGGCGGCAAATGCACCTCGAGCGGCGGTAAATTCGACACCGGGTGGCTCACAGACGGCCATTTCCTGAAATCGGAGGTGCTTCCGAGGGCCAAGGACGGTAGCGGATGGATACAGTATGAATTTGAGGAACCGGTAACCTTCACTGCGGTTACCCTCGGCACTTCGGCCGCGAGGGTGATGTTCAGCCACGTTCCCTTTTCGAGCCATTACCGGCTCGAGAAAAGCGATGACGGCAAGGAGTGGGAAACGGTTCTCGACATTCCTGACTGCAACGTCCCTTCGATGACGGTCGATTTTCCGCCGGCCACGGCGCGCTTCTTCCGTCTTATGATGCACGGATTCGGATCTTCTGTCAAGGGACGCCCCATCTCTGAATTCAATCTCTATACCCTTCCCCGAGTCCACCACAGCGAAGAGAAGTCCGGTTTCGCATCGCCTTTCAATCTTATGGATTATCCTACCCCGGACGACGCCGCGGCTCTGGACCGCGGCGATATCGTGGTCATTTCCGATAAGGTGGCTGACGGGCGGGTCAGATGGCATTCTCCGCAGGGGCGCTGGCGCATCTACCGGTTCGGCGCCACCCAGACCGGAAGCCGCAATTATCCCGCCGCTTCGGATGCGACAGGATGGGAGGTGGACAAACTCGACCGCGAGGCTCTCCTGGATTATTACAGGTATTATTACGATACATATAAAGAGGCGACAGGCGGTCTTATCGGTTCCCGCGGTATCCAATATATGCTGAACGACAGTTTCGAAAAGAAGCAGACCACCTGGACGGCCGGTCTTGACAGGGAGTTCAGCTCGAGGATGGGATACGACCTGCTGCCCTGGCTTCCCGTCCTGGCCGGTGAGATAGTAGGGAGCGCCTCGGAAAGCGAAAAGTTCCTATTTGACTGGAGAAGCCTTCTAGCCACCCTGTACAGGGAACGGTGCGACGACCTGCAGCAGATAATTGACGACTACGGGATGAAGGGGCGCTATACGGAGTCGCACGAGAATACCAGGGTGCAGGTAAGCGACGGTATGGATTACAAACGCAATGCGTCTTTCCCTATGTCGGCATTCTGGATCAACGGCGATCAGATGCCCGAACAGGTCTGGGCGGCCGATATCAGGGAGTCTTCCTCGGTGGCCCATTTCTATGGCCAGAACGTTGCGGTCGCCGAGTCCTTCACCGTGAGGGGAGCTGGCGGAATGGCATATACCGGCACTCCGGCCAGGCTCAAGCTGGCTGCCGATTTCGCCCTTTCAAACGGACTGAACGGCTTTATTATACACGAGTCGGCCCATCAGCCTTCGGATAGTCTTGTTCCCGGAGCCGGACTTCTCGGCTACGGGCAGTGGTTCAACCGCCACGAAACCTGGGCGGACTGGGCAGGCCTCTGGACGGGATATCTTGCCCGCAGCAGCTGGATGCTCCGTCAGGGCAGGTCTGTCGCCGATGTGCTTGTCTATTATGGCGAGGACAACAATATAACCGGTCTTTATCTGGAAAGCGGGCCCTCTGTACCCGAAGGATACAATTATGACTTTATAAACAGGACAGGCCTGCTTGAGGATCTTCGCGCTGAAAGCGGCCTGCTCAAGGCCCCTTCGGGAATGACATACCGCGTACTGCTCCTTGACCGTAACTGCGAGATTATGTCTCTTGATGTACTCAGGCGTATAAGGGATTTGGCGGATGCGGGTGTTTACATCTGCGGCCAGGTTCCCCGCCGGGCCGCCTCCCTCAATGACGATGACGCCGAATTCGCCTCGATCGTCAGGGATGTGTGGTATTCGGGCCGCAGCAATGTGACTTCCGGCGGGGCAGGCGAGGCCCTTGGCCGCTGCGGGGTCGAGAAGGACTTCTGCTGCGACAAGGACGATGTCCGGTTCGTGCACAGGTCGCTCAGCGACGGAACGGATATTTATTGGGTATGCAACTTCGGGCGAGAGACTGAAGCCCGAATGGTTATGCGCTCCCCCAACGGATACGGGGCAGTGATGGACCCGGTAACCCTGACAGTCAGGGATATCCCTGTGAGAACGACGGGAGGCAAGGCTGCCGTCGATATAACTATGGGTGCTGGGGACGCCCTTTTTATCGTATTGACTCCCGAAGGTTCCGCTCCGATTGCGGAGTCGCTCCGGCGCACCCTGGCGGCCTCTGTCGAAGGGCCCTGGACCGTGAGATTCCAGGAGGGCAGGGGAGCGCCTGCCAAAGCGGAATTCAACAGGCTTATCTCGTTCACAGAATCAGATAATGAGGGAATCCGCTACTTCTCGGGCAAAGCCGTCTATACAGCTTCGTTCAAGGTCAAAGCCTCTGATCTGAAGGATTCCGGGCGGATTATCCTCTCACTGGGCGAAGTTCACGAACTGGCTTCGGTCAAACTCAACGGCAAGGAAGTCGGAGGATTGTGGAGAGAGCCTTTCGAGATCGATATAACTTCTGCTGTCAAAAAAGGCGAAAACAGGGTTGAGATAACCGTCGCGAACCTGTGGGTGAACCGGATTATCGGCGATATGCAGCCCGGAGCGAAGAAAAAATATACCTGGACGCCAAAGGTTTTCTATAAGGCGGATTCTCAATTGCTGCCTTCGGGACTCCTCGGACCTGTTACGGTTTGGTCGGAAATCCGGGATAATAATTAACTTTGCATCTGTTATGGATATCGCTGTCGTAATACTCAACTGGAACGGGCTGAAGATGCTTCAGACCTACCTGCCCTCCGTGCTGCGTACAACCGCCGCCTTCGGGGGCGGGGAGAGCGGCGACAGCGCTTTCGTCGTGGTGGCCGACAACGGCTCTGACGACGGTTCCCTCGAATGGCTCGAAAAGGAGTATCCTTCGGTGACGACAGTCGAGCTCGACCGCAACTACGGCTTCACGGGCGGCTACAACCGCGCCCTGAAGGAGGTTGAGGCCGATTACTATGTGCTCCTGAATTCCGATGTGGAGGTGCCCGACGGCTGGCTCGAGCCGATGTTTGAGTTTCTGGAGGAGACTCCGGAGGCGGGTATCTGCCAGCCCAAGATCCTTTCGGCCGCGGACCACGGCAGTTTCGAGTACGCCGGGGCGGCGGGCGGATTCATCGACCGCTACGGCTATCCTTTCTGCCGCGGCCGCATCCTCTCCAATATAGAGCGCGACAGCGGGCAGTACGACGAGCCAGTCGAGGTCTTCTGGGCAACCGGGGCCTGTATGATGATCCGCTCCTCGCTGTACCATCACCTGGGCGGTCTCGACGAGGTTTTCTTCGCCCATATGGAGGAGATCGACCTCTGCTGGCGGGCCAAGCTGCTGGGCTATCAGGTCTGGTGCATTCCGCAGTCCGAGGTCTATCACGTCGGAGGAGGCACGCTTCCCAACGATTCGCCCCGCAAACTCTATCTGAACTACCGCAACAATCTGCTGCTGCTCTATAAGAATCTGCCCGAGAAGATCCGCACGCGGCGCATCATCGTCCGCAAGTGCCTCGATCTGGCCTCCGCCGCTGTCTATCTGGTGACCGGCCGCTGGAAGAGCTGCGCCGCGGTATTCCGCGCCCACCGCGACTATGCCCGCCTCAAACGGGGGGAGGCCCCTTCTCCCTTCGAGGAGGAGAGCAACAATATCGGCCTCTACGACCGCAGCATCGTCCTGGACTTCTTCCGCAGCGGGAAGAAGCTCACGTATGACGAGATAGAAAGATATCTCTAGGTGGGATGCTCCCGTCATTTAGGATGCCGGAGATAGCGACCCCCGAATCTTTTTTGTTGGAAATGGAGCTTTAAAGTGGTAAATTTGCGAGATAGAAACTCCAGTTTTTCCAAATGCAGGTCAAAATCGTCAACAAGTCGTCATTTCCGCTGCCGCAATATGCCACGGCTCTCTCGGCCGGGATGGATCTGAAGGCAAATCTCTCCGAACCCGTTATCCTTGCTCCGCTTGAGCGCGCTATGATTCCCACCGGGCTTTTCATCGAGCTTCCGGAAGGTTTCGAGGCGCAGGTCAGGCCCCGCAGCGGGCTGGCCGCCAAGCACGGCATCTCCGTGCTGAACGCTCCGGGCACAATCGACGCCGATTACAGGGGCGAGGTCAAAGTTATCCTGGTAAACATCTCCAACGAGCCCTTCACCGTCAACCCCGGCGAGCGCATCGCCCAGATGGTGGTGGCAAGGCACGAGAAGGTGGAGTGGCAGGAGACCGACCAGCTCGGTGAGACCGCACGCGGAGAGGGAGGTTTCGGTTCCACAGGCAAAAAGTAGTTATATGATAGAGATAGAAGAACTCCATAAACTTTACAAAAAGTGCTCGGGTGTCACCACCGACAGCCGCACCATAACCGACGGGGCGATGTTCTTCGCCCTCAAGGGTGAGAATTTCGACGGCAACGATTTCGCTATGAAGGCCCTTGAGGCGGGTGCGAAATTCGCGATCGTGGACCGTCCCTCGCTCGACGGCGCCAATATCAAAGGCAGGCGTTATTGCATCGTCGTCGAGAATGTGCTCGACACCCTGCAGAAACTGGCCGCATACCACCGCGAGCAGTTCGACATTCCGGTAGTCGGAATCACCGGCACCAACGGCAAGACCACTACAAAGGAGCTGGTGAATGCCGTTCTCTCGGCCAAATATACCACTGTCGCCACCGGAGGCAATCTCAATAACCATATCGGAGTCCCCCTCACCCTGCTGAGAATCGGCGAGAAGACCGAAATGGCTGTAATCGAGATGGGGGCGAGCGCTCCCGGCGAAATCGCCGCCCTGGTAAAGATCGCCAAGCCCACCTGCGGCATAGTGACCAACGTGGGTCGCGCGCATCTGCTGGGATTCGGCAGTTTCGACGGTGTAAAGAAGACCAAGGGTGAACTCTATGATTTCCTCAGGCAGAAGGGCGGTACAGTGTTCTACAATGCCGACAATCCGGTGCTCTGCGAGATGGTCTCCTCACGCAACGGCTTGGTGGCCCGCAAATACGGCGTCAAGACCCAGGGTGCGTCGGTGCTTCCGGCAAGCGAGGGCGAGCCTTTCCTCCGCCTTCAGCTCCCTGAGGGCGGCCCCGTGGTAAATACCCATCTTGTGGGCTCGTACAATGCCGACAACGTGATGGCGGCGCTCTGCATTGCCCGTCACTTCGATGTGCCCGAGAAGGCCGCAATAGAGGCGATAGAGGCCTACCAGCCTTCCAACGATCGTTCGCAGATGGTGCGAACCGGCAGCAACGTCCTGATAGTGGATACCTACAACGCCAATCCTACCAGCATGAATGCTGCGCTCGACAATTTCGCAGCTTCGGAGTTCGCCAATAAGACCCTGATTCTGGGCGATATGCTCGAGCTGGGCGATGTCTCGCTGACCGAGCACGTCGATGCACTCGACAAGGCGCGACGCTGCGCCGACACCATATTCCTGGTCGGAGACGAGTTCACCAAGGCTGCCCGCGGCGTGGCGACGGTCTCCTGCTTCCACGACGTCGATGCGCTGGCGGGATATCTCGCACAGCATCCGCTCTCGGGCCGAACGATCCTCATCAAGGGGTCGCACGGCATCCATCTGGAAAAACTTGTGAAATCGCTTTAGGCTTTCCGCGCGCGTCGGGAGAGCATTATCATCGCGCCGACTACGGCGAGATAAGCCACTATCAGCAGGGTGTGGACTGCCAGTTTGGGCCAGAGGCTCATCTCGGGCAGCAGGAGCGAGATGCCCCAGACTCCCAGACCGAAGAGTATCAGCAGGGCCGTCACGCCCCACCTGTAGGGAATCCTGTAGTATTTATTGCCCAGCAGGGTGCTGATTATGAGCATCGCGGTGTAGCTGGCCAGATGGCCCCAGGCTGCGGCGTGGTATGAGTACTTCGGCATGAAGAGGGCGTTCACCAGTATAGTGACTGCGAGCCCGGCCAGGGTGACCCAGATGGCATATCCCGTCTTGCCGGAGAGTTTGTACCACATATTCACGTTGAAGAGCATTCCCAGCACCAGATAGGCCATCAGCATCACGGGCGCGATAGAGAGACCCGGGCGGAAATCCTTGCCCAGCAGGAG
Source organism: Bacteroidales bacterium (assembly GCA_017443845.1). GTDB lineage: Bacteria > Bacteroidota > Bacteroidia > Bacteroidales > UBA932 > Cacconaster. The sequence continues at coordinate 15,814 of JAFSXX010000027.1, forward strand.
GCCGATCTCGTCGATATAGAGCATCACGAAGAGGAAGGCGAACATACAGAAGGCGACGAAGTAGTTCATCACCTTGGCGTACAGTTCCTTGCTTCCCTTTTCCTTCTGCCTCTGGAAGAAGAAGGGCTCCGCGGCGTAGCGGAACATCTGGATGAAGAGCGACATTATCACCGCGATCTTGACTCCGGCCTGATATACGCCGAGGTCGGCCCTCCACATCGCGGGGTCGGCGTTGAGGAAGCGCATCAGCACGCGGTCGAGGAAGTCGTTGAGGACTCCGGGAAGGCCCGCGATCATCAGGGGCAGGGAGTAGAGCAGCAGCTCGCGGCCCAGCTTGCCGTCGGGCCTCAGCCGCAGTTTCAGGATATCGGGCAGCAGGAGCGCCACGCAGAGGATGCAGCTCAGGAAGATGGCGAATATGGCGTAGCTGAAGTCCGGTGTCGCGCTCACGAAGTTGAGCAGCCAGTGATCGGGATTGGCGGCGAAGCGCTTCGGCATCACCAGGTAGAGCACCAGGTTGGCCCCGACCTCGGTGAAAATCTTCAGCGTCTTGATGACCGCGAACTTGAGCGCCTTGTGCTCATATCGCAGGCGGGCGAAGATTATCGCCGTGGTGTTGTCCATCAGCAGGATGGCCGCAACGTAGATGATTATGTTGCGGAAGCCTTCGTATCCCAGGGCGCCGGAGAGGGGCCCGGAAAAGGCCGTCACCGCCAGGAAGAATATGAGGCAGGTGCCCAGCACGAGGAAGAACGCGTTGGAGAAGACCTTCTCCCTATCGACCCCCTCCTTGCTGGCGAACCGGAAGCAGCCCGTCTCGAGTCCGAGGGTGAGTACCACCTGGAGTATGGCGATATAGGCCATAAACTCCGTTACCACGCCGTAATCCGACTGCGTCAGCACCCGGGTATATAGAGGTACCAGCAAGAAATTGACGATGCGCGCCAATATCGTGCTCATACCGTAAATCGCGGTCTCACCCGCAAGTTGTTTCAGGGGATTTGCCATAGCCTGCTATTATGATGCAAAGATACATAAAAAAATCCCGGAAGGATTGTTCCTTCCGGGACTGTGGTTATGTGTGCTGAGGATTATTCCTCGACTCCTACGACCTCGACCTTGATGTTGGCCTTGATGTCGCGGTAGCACTTGACCTCTGCGTCGAAGGTGCCGACTTCCTTGATGGTGTCGCCTGCGACGGTGATGTTGCGGCGGTCGACTTCGATGCCCTGAGCTGCGAGAGCCTCTGCAACCTGGATGTTGCTGACGGAACCGAAGACCTTGCCGTTGGAGCTGACCTTGGCCTCAACCTTTACGGTCGAGCCTTCCAGCTTGGCTGCGAGAGCCTCTGCATCGGTGCGGATCTTCGCCTCTTTCTGTGCCCTCTGGCGCATGTTCTCAGCGTGGATCTTCTTTGCGGTGGGGGTAGCCATGATGGCCATTCCCTGGGGAATCAGGTAGTTTGCTCCGTAACCGTCCTTGACAGTTACGATATCGTCCTTATAACCGAGGTTCTTGACGTCCTGTTTGAGAATGATTTCCATAATAGACCTCCTTATTTGAGCAAATCGGTTACGTAAGGGAGAAGGGCGATGTGGCGCGCGCGCTTGATAGCCTGGGCGACCTTGCGCTGGAACTTCAGCGAGGTACCGGTGATGCGGCGGGGAAGGATCTTACCCTGCTCGTTGAGGAACTTCTTGAGGAACTCTGCGTCCTTGTAGTCCACATATTTGATGCCTGCCTTCTTGAAGCGGCAGTACTTTTTCTTCTTTACCTCTACTGTAGGAGGATTCAGGAAGCGGATGTCATCTCTTTGTACCATAATAATCTCTCCTATTCGTTAGCGGGAGCCTCTGCGGGGGCTGCCTTGGGTTCATTCATCCTGGCGCGGCGACGCTCGGCATAAGCTACGGCGTGCTTGTCCATGGCTACGGTCTGGAAGCGGATGATACGCTCATCGCGCTTGAACTGGATCTCATACTTTGCAATGAAGTCCGGAGTTGCCTTGAATTCGATCAGGTGATAGAAGCCTGTGGTCTTCTTCTGGATAGGGTATGCCAACTTCTTGAGTCCCCAATCCTCGACGTTCACGATCTCGCCGCCGTTGTCGGTGATGAGCTTCGTGTACTTTTCTACCGCTTCCTTCATCTGGGCATCAGACAAAACGGGAGTTGCAATGAAAACGGTTTCGTACTGTTTTAACATAATGATTTGATTAATATTAAGCCCCTCCGGTTTTTCCGAAGGGGCTGCAAAGTTAGATAATATTTTGGAAAATCAAAACATTATGGCTCAATCGCCTGATTATTCCGGCCATGCGGGGAACATCTCCACTCCGGTGTTGAAGTCGAAGAACCTGATGGTCACGGGGCTGTCATCGTAATATCCGCTGCGCAGATATCTCAGCGTGAGGATATTGACGAGCCAGTCCATCTGATCGGAGCTGGTGTAAATGTTGAGGACTCCGGGTATGATTGCGGTCTTGTCGCCATACGATGCGCTTGAAGGCTTGTCGGCTGTTCCGGCCCACATTGCGGTGTTGGTGGGAGGATTGCCGTCCTTTCCGAAGTCATTGCCGAGATAGAGGTTGGTCAGGTTCGGCATCTTGTAGAATGTGTAGCTGAAGTTCTTGCTGCTGGAGGTGTCCCAGGTCGAGATGTTCAGAGTGGAGCATTTACAGCTGCGGAACATACTGTTGATCTGCTGCAGGGTCGATACATCGCCGAACTCTGTCAGGTCGAGTACGGGTGAATTCTCGCAGGAGTTATAGAACATATAGGTTGCCGAGGTAACATTGTCGAGAGTGAGATTTGCCTTTACCTTGTGGAGGTTGGGACAGTCGGCGAACATATAGTTCATCGTCTTGAGGTTGTCGGTATCCTCGAACATCGTGAGGTCGACTTCGGTGAAGCTGGTTCCGCGGTACATTCTGGTCATCGACTCTACGTTTTCTACATTGAGGACTTCAGGCCATACGATTTCCTGCAGGTCAGCTGCGAGATAGAAGAAGTATGCCAGCGTGGTATCATTCGAGAAGTCCATGTTGCTGAGGTCGATCTTCTCGGCTTCCACTCCGCAGAACATATAGCGGGTGTTGATCAGGCTGCTGTAATCCCACTTGGGCATCGTAATGGTCTTCAGAGGAGAGTATCCCCAGAAGTAGGACATGCTCTCGCACAGGCTGGTGTCGAAGTCGTCGATTCCCTCTATTTCGGTCAGAGCCCTGAAGCGGTGGAAGAAATAGATGGAGTTCGGATTCAGGATGAACTTCTTGGCGGGAGTGGTGATCTTGATGGTAGTGTTGTCTTCGTCGTAGATCACATAGATAGGCGACTCGGACTCGGCTGCGGCGATGTTGACTGCGGAGAATTCATCGCTTTCGGTGAGGAATACCATACGGGTTACGGTGGTGTCATCATCGGTCCAGTTGGAAACGTCGGGATTGATGACGCCCTTGATTGTATAGTTCATATCGGAACCCTTCATGAACAATGCGGTTTCACCCGAAGTAGGCTTCTGCAGGTTGTCGAAGTTCAGGTCGATGGGGATGATCTCAGCACGGGTAACTGTCAGGCTCTGGCCGGACTTGAGGTTGCGGGTCTGTGTACGTCCGTCATCCGTAATGACCGTGATTGCGAACGAATAGTACTGGTGCTGGGGAATGCTGATGAAGAAAGGCACGGGTTCCGATCCGATGGGCACGTCAGGACATTCGAGAGTTACGGGAGATGTCTCGCTGCTCATAACTGCAGCAGGCTCATCATTGGTCGCACTGTATGATCCGCTGAGTCCCCAGTCGGCCTTGATGACGATGCTCCTGACCTTCACGTCGCTCTGGGTGGTGGTCAGATTGAGTTTGACGGCACCGCAGAGCTGGGTGAACTTGAACGAGGGCTTGAATTCATCGAGTTCGCCCCTCTCGTAGTAACCGCGCATAGGAGCGGCTGCCAGGCTGTTGGGAGCGTACTGCTGTATAGCGGGAAGCCTCTTGCCGCGCAGGGTCGAAGGGTAATATGCCCAGAATTTGGTGCTGTCGACGCAAAGGAAAGTGGTGTCCTCGGGGAAGTGGGTGAACCACGCCGACTTTACGCCGTTGTCGAAAGTCTGATAGATTACATTGCTGTTCTCTCCGTCATCGGTGCAACGGATCTTGTCACCGGACTTCCAGTAAACGTGGAATATATCTCCATCCTCTTCCAGATAGGTACGGGTTTCGGATGAAATGGAAGCATAGAAACCGTCTTCTGCGGGTTTCTGAGAATCGATAGCGAACTGCTCCTTGGGTGAGCAGGCGGTGAACGCAAGGGCGGCCACCATCAATGATGCGATAATTTTTTTCATAATGGTTTCCTCCCTGTTAAAAATTGAATGTGTCGAAGGGCTTGAGGGCATCGAAGATGTCGTTTCCGACACCTGTTCCCTTGCCGAAATCTTCGGTACCTGCTCCGCTGTCGCAGAGGAGGCCTTCGCCGAGAAGAGTTGTAACTTCTGCAAGTGGCTTTTTGTATGTATGCTTCATCTTGTGAAAGTATTATTGGAGCAAAGATAAATAAAATGATGAAAAAGCGCAAATTCGCAAATAATAGCTTGCAAATCTGCGCTTTATGAGAGTTTTGATAATCTGCGCTATTTCTTCGGAGCGTCAGCGATTACCGCAACGATGAAATTCCACCACTTCTCGACCGAAGGGATGAAGCAGCGCTCGTCCGGGGAGTGGGGCGATTTGAGGGTCGGGCCGCAGGAGATCATATCCCAGTTGGTGTATGTAGCTCCGAGGATACCGCACTCGAGGCCGGCGTGGATAGCCAGCACTGCGGGTTTCACCTTGTAGAGTTCCTCGTACTTGGCGATCATGGTCTTGAGGATGGGGGACTTCATATTGGGAGCCCAGCCCGAGTAGCCGCCCTGGAAGTTAACCTTTGCACCGGCCAGTTCGAATGCCGCGCGGAAGCTCTCCGAGAGGGCGTACTTGATGGTGTCTGTAGCCGAGCGCATCAGGGCGTGTACGTAGATCTTGCCCTTTTCGGACTTGACGATGGCGAGGTTGTTGGAGCTTTCAACGAGGTTGTCCATCTCGAGGCTCATGCGGTCCACTCCGTTGGGGCAGGCGAGGAGGGCCTTGACAAGCCTCAGGCCTACCGTGCCGGCCATCACTTTCTTCGCCTTAGCGGGCTCGATGGTGATCTTTACGCCGGGATCGATATTCTTGTACTCATTGTAAACGGTTGCGCAGGTCTCTTCGACGACTTTCTGCACGTCTTCGACCGCATCCTTGGGAACGGCGATTACCGCCACCGCCTCGCGCGGGATTGCATTGCGCATATTGCCGCCTTCGATGCAGACGAGCTTGCAGTCCATGTCGCGGAGCATCGGGATGAGGGTGCGTGCGAGGATCTTGTTGGCGTTTCCGCGGCCCTCGTTGATCTCCATTCCGGAATGTCCGCCGCGAAGGCCCTTGACATTCACTGCGAATGCCTTGTAGCCCTTGGGCATATCGGCCTCGCGGTAGTTGAAGGTAGCGTTGCAGTCGAGTCCGCCGGCGCAGCCCACGTAGAGTTCGCCTTCGGTCTCGGAGTCGAGGTTGATGAGGATGTCACCCTTGAGGACGCCTGCCTTGAGGGCGTGCGCGCCGGTCATTCCGGTCTCCTCGTCGGTGGTGAAGAGAGCCTCGATGGGGCCGTGTACGAGATCCTTGGCCTCGAGGACGGCCATCGCCGCAGCCACTCCGAGTCCGTCGTCGGCTCCGAGGGTGGTGCCGTTGGCATAGAGCCAGAGTCCGTCATCCTTCTTTACGACGCGGGTTTCGATGGGGTCCTTGGTGAAATCGTGGACCTTGTCGTTGTTCTTCTGGGGAACCATATCCATGTGGGCCTGGAGGATGATGCCTTTGCGCTTCTCCATACCCTTAGTGGCGGGTTTGCGGATGATGACGTTGCCGATCTCGTCCTGGAAACTTTCGAGGCCGAGGTCCTTACCGAATTTTACGAGGAATGCGGCAACCTTCTCTTCGTGTTTTGAAGGGCGCGGAATCTGGGTGAGGGCATAGAAGTTCTTCCATACTCTCTGCGGGTTGAGGTCGTGAATAGTCATATCTTTATAAGTATTAATGTTTATAATATGTGTCAAAAGGTAACGGATGCGGTGGAGCCGAGCTGATATACGGGTACGCGGCTCTGGAGCAGCATCTCCTCGCCGTCGAGTATCCTGACGGTCGATGTGGCGGGGATGCGGTAATATATCTGCTTCCTGGTGCCCGCGGCTTTCCTTCCGGCTGCATCGGAAATCTGAGCCTCCTTTGCCTTGGCTCCGGTTATCTGCAGCACTACGGGCCTGCCTGCGAGGTTGTCGGAGGGCAGGAGGCCTTCTGTGTCGGAGATCCTGAAGGCCACGTACATCTGCCTCGAATTGGCGGCGTCGGGGGTGACGTCGAACTGCATCGTCTGGAGGGAACGCTCGGTGATGCCGTAGAAGAGCGTGAGATACTCCTCCTCGAGGCGGGTGATCTCGTCAATCGCCGCCTTGAGGGCCTCGCCGCTGAAGGTGGCATCGGTGTCGCCGGTGATGATCTGGATGCGGCTCTTGCGGAGGCTGAAGATGGTCTGCGCGGCTTCTGCGGCCTTTTTTTCGAGGGATTTCTCAACCACCTCGCTCTGCTGTACGGCAACCCTGCGGAAGCCGTCGGCCGTCTTCTCGGTGCGGTAGAGGGTGGTGGTGCTGGTGGTCAGGTTGCCGCTGCCCTCCTTGCCGTTGAAGCGGTCGTTGGATGCCAGGGAGGGGAATCTCCAGGCGTCCTCCTTGCCGGTGTAGCTGTCCGAGAGGGCTATTATGCCCTGGGAGCACATCTTTACGAATCCCGACGAGGAGGCGTCTTTGGCCGAGAGGCTTACGGTATAGGTGTTGTCGAGGTCCGCCTCGATATAGGGGACCATATCGATGGACTTGACGCTGTAGGTGACCGCATCCTCCGTCCTGGCGTCGTTCCCGAGGTATTTCCTCGCGTACTGCGCGTAGGGCCCCGCCAGGAAGGTCTCCTTCTCGGCGGTGACCTTCAGGGTGAGGGTGGTCTTGGGCAGGGCATAGATCATCGTCCCTTCGGGATTGGCCGCGGTCTGGGCGGAGAGGGCGGGGGAGATGCCCAGCATCATTGCCGCAATCGCGGCGGTTATGATATAACTTTTCATTTCGAATTCCGTTTCAAAGTAGCGAATATAGCAAACTTAATTGGATTTTCCCATTTTATTCGTATCTTTATACCTTATAAAATGCACATTTAGTGCCGAAGCAAAACTAAAACAATGGAAAACAGCAAGAAACAGAATTTCACGGTTCCCATCATCGTGATGTTCTCCCTCTTTTTCATGATCGCCTTCGTCACGAACCTTGCAGGTTCGATGGGCGTCATCGTTACCAATCAGTTCGGCGCCAGCAAGGCGCTCTCCCAGCTGGGATCGCTCGCAAACTTCATCGCCTATGCATGCATGGGAATCCCCGCCGGCATCATCCTCAAGCGCAAGGGCTATAAATTCACCGCGCTTCTGGCCGTCATAGTCGGCTTCATAGGCGTTGGAATCCAGTTCCTCTCCGGATATGTGGAGAGTTTCGCAGTCTATGTGCTCGGTGCCTTCGTGGCCGGATTCTCGATGTGTATGCTCAACATCGTGGTCAATCCGATGCTCAATACCCTCGGAGGCGGCGGCAACCGCGGCAACCAGCTGATACAGTGGGGCGGCTCCTGCAACTCCATCGGAGGTACCATCGCCCCGATCTTCGTGGGATGGCTCGTCGGAGGCGCCATAGCCGACGCTACGGTGGCCAAGGCCGCGCCGGTGATGATAATCGCTATGGCGATTTTTGCGATCGCATTCATCGTCATCTCGCTCACCAGGATTCCCGAACCGCACATGGAGACTCCCGAGGAGAAGGCCGCAAGGCTCTCCGGCAGCGCTCCCAGGGATCCCTACAGCCCGCTCAGCTTCAGGCACTTCGTGCTCGGCGCTATAGCCATCTTCTTCTACGTGGGAATCGAGGTCGGCATCGCCAATACCGCCAATGTCTATTATTCGGGCCTCGCCTGGGTGGGACCCGCTGTAACCGGAGTCTTCATCGGAGGATACTGGTTCTGCATGCTCATCGGCCGTCTGATCGGCGCGTCGGTGGGAGCCAAGGTCTCCAGCAAGACGATGCTGCTGACCACCTCCGCCGTCGCGATACTCTTCATCCTCTGCGCGATGTTCCTGCCCGAGACGGCTAAGATAACCCTCGGCAAATATACCGTTCCCCTGAGCCTCGTCTTCCTGATGCTCTGCGGCCTCTGCACCTCCGTGATGTGGGGCGCCATCTTCAACCTCTCGGCGGAGGGTCTCGGCAAATATACCGCTGCGGCTTCGGGAATCTTCATGACCCTGGTCTGCGGCGGCGGCATAATCCCGTTCCTGCAGAACGCCATCGCCGACAAGGTCGGCTCGCTCCAGAGCTACTGGCTGCTGGTGGCCTGCCTGGTTTACCTTATCTATTATGCGGTGGCCGGCTCCAAGAATGTCAATAAAGATATACCGGTAGAGTAATGGACAAGCGATATACCGTCGGAATCGATATCGGAGGGCAGAGCTCCAAGATAGGAATCGTAAGCGAGGATGCCGAGATCGTCGCGCGCGGAGTTCTGGATATGAAGGGCTTCGGCCCGGACGACGCCACGCTTTTCCTCGATTCGCTCTGCGCCGAGGTCTCCGACCTGGCCTCCGGAGTGGGTCTCGAAGAGATAAAGGGCATCGGCATCGGCGCCCCCAACAGCAATTACTATAACGGTACCATAGAGAAAGCGGTGAACCTGCCATGGGCAAAGGACAAGGTCGTGCATCTGTGCGACGGCGTCTCGCGCCGCCTCGGCCTTCCCGCTACAGTCACCAATGACGCCAACGCCGCTGCCCTGGGCGAGATGACCTACGGCGCTGCCCAGGGGATGAAGGATTTCATCGAGATTACCCTTGGCACCGGTGTCGGCAGCGGCATAGTATCGGGCGGAAAGCTGGTTTACGGGCACGACGGCTTCGCCGGAGAGCTGGGCCACGTGACCGCGGTGCGCGGCGGACGCCGCTGCGGCTGCGGCCGCAACGGCTGCCTCGAGGCGTACGCCTCGGCGACGGGAGTCGCCCGCACCGCCCGCGAATGGCTCGACGACGGCAACCGTGACAGCATATTGCGAGGCATAGAGAACATCACCTCCAAAGATGTCTATGACGCGGCGGTCAAGGGCGATGCCACTGCCGTACGCATCTTCGAATATACCGGACGCATACTCGGCGAGTGCTTCGCTGATTTCGTCACCTTCAGCGCCCCCGAGGCGATAATCATCTTCGGCGGCCTGATGGAGGCGGGCGACCTGCTGCTGAATCCCATCCGTGAGTCATTCGAGGAGAATGTCCTCTTCGTCTGGAAGGATAAGGTCAAGATAATGCGCTCGGGCCTCAGGGCCTCCGACGCGGCCATCCTGGGCGCCAGCGCCCTGGCGTGGTAAAGTTTGAAATATATAAACAGAATAGATATGAAGAAGTTTTTATTGCTGGTTCCCGTACTCGCCCTGGCCATCTCCTGCGGCCCCAGGGGCAATACCTACATTGTCAAGGGAACCGTGACAGATTCGCTGGCGATGGATCCGGCCGCCAAAATCTCCCTTTTGCACAGCGACGGAACCAAGGAGGAGGCCGCGATAGAGAAAGGCAGATTCTCCTTCTCCGGAGACGCATCCAATGAGGATCTCTGCCACCTTACCCTTATGATCGGCGACCGCCCTGCAGGACGCGGAGAGTATTCGACATCGTTCATTCCCGAAAAAGGAATGATTAAAATCGACCTCTCCGAAGAATCCGTCGTGACCGGCGGGAAACTCAACAAAGCCCTGACGGCATACTATACCCAGGTCCGCGATATTGTGACCGACTTCCAGACGAAGGTCGCCGCACTGGTGGATTCCCTCGGACAGTCGGGAGCCGTGGACGCCGTGATGGAGCTCCAGGATGAGACCATCGGCAAGGTGGATGCCATCTCCAAAGCAGTCTTCAACGAGAATACCGACAATGCGGTCGGTTTAGCCGCCCTCTCCAATTTTATTCACGACCTTTCGTCCGATGAACTCAACGACTATCTCTCGAGGGCAGGGGATTTCATTAAAAACGACAAGGATGTCAAAAGCCTCCTCGAAAGCAAAGCAGCGAGTAAAGCCACTGCTGAAGGCACGATGTTCGTCGACTTCTCCGGCAAGTCTCCCGACGGAAAGGATGTCAGGCTCTCCGACTATGTAGGCAAGGGCAAATATACCCTCGTCGATTTCTGGGCCTCCTGGTGCGGTCCCTGCAGGGAGGAGATTCCCAATATCAAGGAGATTTACGAAAAATACGGCAAGAAGGTCAATGTCCTCGGCGTAGCCGTCTGGGACGGCGACAACTCCGCGACCCGCAAGGCTATGGAGACGCTCGGAATGAAGTGGAACCAGATATTCGTCGGGGAAGACAAGACACCCACCGAAGTTTACGGTATCGAGGGAATCCCCCACATCATCCTCTTCGCCCCCGACGGAACCATCTTCAGGCGCGGCCTCCGCGGCCAGGAGATGATCGAGGCCGTCAAATCGGTAGTGAGATAATCCAACATAATAATCAATCAATCTTTTATCAGTATGTTTAAAAACAATCCTACTCTCGGTATCCTGATCCTGATCCTCGTGATCGTGGTACCGTTCCTGATTTACTATCTGAGGAAAGCCAAAGAACATCCCAAGGGCCTCGTCGCCGCTGCTCTGAGCAATATGGGCGAGCGCTTCGGCTACTACATCATGAATGCGGTGCTGCTGCTCTTCCTCGTCTCGAAGTTCGGTCTTTCCGACGGAGTCGCCGGCCTGATCTATTCGGTGTTCTACTTCGGTATCTACATCCTCGCCCTCATCGGAGGTGCCATCGCGGACCGTTCACAGAACTACAACCGCACCATCCAGACCGGTCTGATCATCATGGCAGTCGGTTATGTGGCCCTTTCGATCCCTCTCTTCAGCAAGACCGCTGACGGCCTTATCGCCAACGGCAACGGCGCCTGGTGGGGCATCCTCGTCTTCACCTGCCTCGCTCTGTTGTGCATCGCATTCGGTAACGGTCTGTTCAAAGGCAACCTCCAGGCCCTGGTCGGCAAGATGTACGACGATTTCGAGGCCGAAGAGGCCAAGAAGGGTCCCGAGGCCCTGAAGATCGCAAAGGACAAGCGTGACGCGGGATTCCAGATTTTCTACGTATTCATCAACATCGGCGGCGTGATCGCCCCCTTCGTGGCTCCTATGCTCCGCAAGTGGTGGCTCAATATCCACAACTTCGTATATAATGCCGATATGTCGGCTCTCTGCCACCAGTATATCAACGGTGACCAGGCCATCGCCACCTCCCAGAAGTTCATGGAGACGGCAGCGAACTCCGTCCTCGACCCTTCGGTCCTGACCAACACCACCCAGTTCTGCTCCGACTATGTGAACGTCTTCAACACCGGTGTCCACTACTCCTTCATCGTTTCGGCTCTGGCAATGATCACCTCGCTGGTAATCTTCTTCGTCAACAAGCATCGCTTCCCGCAGCCTGCGAAGAAGGTCGCTGCACAGAGCGTCGAGTACACCGCAGAGGAGAAGAAGGCAATGGCAAAGGAGATCAAGCAGCGTATGGCGGCTCTCTTCGCAGTGCTCGGCATCGCAGTCTTCTTCTGGCTCTCCTTCCACCAGAACGGTCAGTCTCTCTCGGTCTTCGCGCGTGACTTCGTCAACACCAAGGCTCTTCCCGCGGAGATCTGGCAGGCTATGAACCCGCTCTTCGTGATCATCCTCACTCCCGTGATCATGATCCTCTTCGGTACCCTCGCACGCAAGGGCAAACCGGTTTCCACTCCCCGCAAGATCGCCCTCGGTATGGGTATCGCCGGCCTGGCATATCTCTTCCTGATGGTCTTCTCCATCGTCAACCACTATCCTTCAGGAGATGTCTTCCGCAGCCTCGATTCAGCTCAGATGGCACAGATGGGCCTTGCAAAGGCCGCTCCCTGGGTTATGGTCGTCACCTATTTCTTCCTCACCGTGGCTGAGCTCTTCATCTCGCCTCTGGGACTCTCGTTCGTCTCCAAGGTGGCTCCGAAGAACATGGTCGGTCTCTGCCAGGGCCTCTGGCTCGCAGCTACCGCTATCGGTAACCTCTTCATCTTCGTAGGTCCTATCATGCTCAATGCCTGGGATATCTGGAAGTGCTGGGGCGTATTCCTCCTCATCTGCTTCGTTTCAATGTGCATCATGCTCGGAATGGTCAAGTGGCTCGAGAAGGTCACCAACTGCTAGTTTCACTTCTTGAGATTAAAAAGCCGGCTGAACACCTCAGCCGGCTTTTTTGTATATTTGTATCAGGCGTAAAAATCTGTACAGATGAAACCCGGATACTTACTTTTTTTGATTACGTTCGCCTTCCTGCTTCACACTGCGGGATCGTGTGAGAAACAGCCGGTTCCTCCCGAACCGGGACCTGAGCCGCCCGCTCCGGACCTTAGCGTTGCCAGGATATCCGAGACCGGGCAGGGGTATGATTCATTTCAGGATGCGCTGAAGGCGGCCAATGCCTCCGCCGCGCCTGCGACAATCATTCTGAGGGCAGATTGCTCCACTCCTGAAGCCCTGATTTTCAACTCCTCCGGGGCCAAGGTAACAATCGACCTTGCGGGTCATAAACTCGAGGCTTACGGCACCTTGACTGTGAAATCGGAAACAGAGATAACGGACAGCAGCGCTCCGGGTGACGGGACTCCCGGAAAGGGCGAGATGCTGGCCCCCAACTCTCCGGTGCTGACAGCCACTGACGCAGCCTCGCTGACCATTTCCGGAGGAAATATCGTATGCTCCAAGGACTCCGTTTATACGGTGAGGACCGAAGAGGGCGCAAGCACTACGGTCTGCGGCTCCGCGAGAATAGTCTCCGAAAAGTACCGTACCCTCTATCTTTACGGCTCTGAGACGGCCGTCAGGGAGGCGTCGCTGACGGTCAAGGGCGGATGGATCGAATGCGCCGAAGGGCAGAACTGCATCACCACCACCAGGACCACTGCTTCCGGGGCTCACAGGATATGCTACCTGAACGTAAGCGGAGGCCATTTCCGCCACGCCGGCAGCGATTACTCCTCCACCCGCAGATGCATCTACCGGGGCTATGACAACTGCCTCGCCAAGGTCAGCGGCGGCTTCTTCGACACCGGCGACATCTACCGCCACGGCTCCCAGTCGGTACACAATTATACCGCAGAAGGGGCCTCTATTGAGAGTACCGAAAAGGATTTTCCCCAGGAGTTTGCGGCCGGATACACCCATTATGTGAAGATGGCCCGCGGAGTCGATGCGGCTCACGCCGCCATCCGCAAGGTATTTGAAGACGCCGGCACGGCAAATCTCGCCGTGTATGCCACCAAGGGCGGGAAACCCATCTATTCCGCCGCATTCGGATACCGCTGCAAGGAGAAGGGCAATGTGGACACTCTCGAGTTCCACGACATATTCCGCATCGCTTCTATCTCCAAATCATTCACCGGGGCGGCTATGATGCTGCTGGTGGAGCAGGGGAAGGTGGATGTAAAGGACAAGGTGAACGACTATTTTGCCCGTCTGCCCGAAGACAAGCGTTTCACAGTGGTCAATCCCGCATATCCCGACGTGCCGATAACCATCGAGATGCTGCTCAACCACACCGCCTCGATCCAGGGCAGCAAATACGGTGTGGAGGAATTCTCCAAGAATATAACCTATACCTCCAATAAGCCCGGTACCGTCTATGATTATTCCAATATGGGCACCACAGTGGCCGGCGCCATAGTCGAAATAGCTTCGGGAGAGAGGCTCGACAAGTTTGTCAAGGCCAATTTCCTAGACAAGATCGGGATGTCCTATTCGGATTACGACCCCGACCGGATAGATACCCTCGGCGGCCCCAGGTTCACCCATCTCTACGGAGAGACCGGCACCCGCTATTATACCGGTTCGGCTTACAAGCCCCTCTTCACGGCTTCACAGGAGGCGAATTATGTACTGGGTTACAATACCGGCCTCATCAGCCCTCCCGGCAATATGAAAACCAATGCCGAGCAGCTTATGAAGTGGGCGCGTACCCTCCAGGCCGGCGGCGTTTCACCAGACGGAGTGAGGGTGCTTTCGGAAGAAAGCGTCCGGAAGATGCACAACAACACCGGCCCCGGCTCCAGATATGGCTATTATCTCTATTCCAGCCTCTCCCGCATTCCTGGAAAGGTGACCGCCGGCCACAACGGCGGCGCCTACGGAGCCCATACCTCGATGTACTACGGCCTCTCGTTCGATGCCGCAGGCAATATGGTTCCTCCCGCTCCGGGCTCCGGCGACGACTGGGTCGTCATCGTCCTCTCCTCCGGCGGCACCGCCGGGGAAACCCTCGAGGATGACATCACTCGGATTATTTACTACACTCTGGTGGAAACGAATCAATATAGTTCCGCTGTTTTGTGATTCTTTTGGAATTTGGTTATATTTGAGGCACTTGCGGCAATTGACTCTCAAACATATAAAACTATGAAACAAGTAATGGACAACTGGAGATCCCTGACGGGAGGGCTGCTCGGCTTGTTCCTGTTGCTGGGGATGGTCTCCCCGCTGGCGTTTACGTCCTGCGTGACTCCCCAGCCGGAAATCAAAGTCACCCTGGAGATGGACTATGGCAAGATCATCCAGGCGATCAACGCTACCAACAGCTCTCTGACAGAGAAACTCTCATTGATCGAAACCGCTCTCAAGAACGGCTTCGACGAGAACAATACCCAGCAGGCGCTTCTGAAGCAGGCTGTCGAATCGCTCGGAGGCACTATGGAAGAGAAACTCGCTGCTGTCGAGACGGCCGTCAAGGCCCAGACTACGAGCCTGGAGACAAAGCTCGGCCTGATACAGGCTTCAGTAGACGCCGGTTTTGTCGACACTCAGGCACAGCAGGTACTGCTGAAACAGGCCATCGAATCGTTGGGCGGCACTATGGAAGAGAAACTAGCTGCTGTCGAAACCGCCATCAAGTCACAGACCACGAGTCTGGAGACGAAGATTGCCCTTGTCGAGACTGCGGTGAAAGAAGGCTTCGCCGATACGAAGACTCAACAGGGACTTCTGAAGCAGGCTGTCGAATCGCTGGGCGGCACGATGGAAGAGAAACTCGCTGCCATCGAGACGGCAATCAAAAGCCAGACGACAGACTTGGGTGCTAAACTCGCCCTTGTCGAGACTGCTGTTAAGGAAGGCTTCGCCGATACGAAGACTCAACAGGGACTTCTGAAGCAGGCCATCGAATCGCTGGGCGGCACGATGGAAGAGAAACTCGCTGCCATCGAGACGGCAATCAAAAGCCAGACGACAGACTTGGGTGCTAAACTCGCCCTTGTCGAGACTGCTGTTAAAGAAGGCCTCGCCGATACGAAGACTCAGCAGGGACTGCTGAAGCAGGCCATCGAATCGCTGGAAGGCACTCAGGCCGAGAAACTCGCTAAGATCGAGCAGGCCATCGCGAGCCAGACGACCGACCTGACGACGAAACTGTCCGCCATCGAGACTGCTGTTGCCAGCGGCGCCGCCGACGAGACCGCGGCCCTGGCTTTGCTCCAGACGGCCGTGGAAGCAATTCCTGCCTCTCTGACGTCTCTCGATACTGACCTGAGCGCCAAGATCGCTGAAGTGGTCACGGCCATCGCCGCCGTCAATACCAATCTCACCACCGGCGATGTAGCCACTGCGCTGTCGAATATCCTAGATGCCATCTCGAACCAGACCGACTACAGTGCAATCCTTACCGCCATTAATGAAGCCGTCGAGGCTATCGAGATAAACCCTCCCCAACCTCCGGATCCGCCCGTCGGTTCTCCGAAAGATCTTACGGTCTGGTGTTATCCCAATGCTACCTTTGATCTCGATCTGTCAAAAGCCGTGGAAGTCAGCGACATATATTGTGCGCTCCATGCGTCGGAGGACGGTTCCTATACGGCCGATTACATCGAGAACGTTGAGTTCCAGCCTTTGAATGACTCTATCGCACCGGTTCAGGTTACTTTTGACAAGGACAGGCATTTCATCTGTTTCCATCCCGATACTGCCGGGAGCCGGGTATGGCGCAATTTTCAGGATTCCTCCGGGTTTAAGAATGAAGGTGTGACGGGCAGGCTGATCCTGACTGACCGTTGGAATACCAAGGACACGATTTTCAACATGGTGACTCCGCGTGGTGAAAAACTGTTCAAGATCAGTTGGTTCAATGCCTCGGGCTTCTCCTGGAGGAAGAAAGTGTCCATGAGCATGATCGAAGACAACAGAGTGACCCTCGTGTTGGATGAATTTTCCAGGGTCCTCGGTTTCGACTATGATAAGTTGAAGAAAAGCCAGTACATGATCCAGCAAGAGTACCAGAAGCTCGAACCTTTAAAAATTCTTGCTTGCGATTTCAAGCCGGAGGAAACAGCGCTGGAGTTGGAGTTTAAAGATGATTATCAAGCGGGCAGCAGTTACGGTTTGATCGGGATAATTACTGTGCTTGTCCAACCCGACGAGATGAGTTACGCTTTCAGCCCTGTTCAAATGAAGTTCCGCTTCGACTTGACGGTGGAGATCACCGGAAACTAAAAAAACCGGGGGCCCCAAGGGCTCCCGGTTCCATTTTTTTCGGTCCGTACGATCAGAACTTATGGATCGCCAGGCCGCTGCGGAGCTTGGGCTCGAACCAGGTGGTCTTGGGCGGCATAATGTTGCCGCTGTCGGCGATGTTGATGAGCTGCTGCATCGACACCGGGTAGAGCGCGAACGCCACAACCATCTCGCCGCTGTCGACCCTCTTCTTCAGTTCGCCGAGGCCGCGGATACCGCCGACGAAGTCGATGCGGTTCGAGGTGCGCAGGTCGCCGAGGTTGAGGATCTTGTCGAATACGAGGTTCGACAGGATGGTGACGTCGAGGACTCCGATGGGATCGTTGTCGTTGTAGGTACCGGGCTTTGCGGTAAGGGAATACCAGACACCCTCAAAGTACATCGAGAAGTTGTGCAGTCCGGCGGGCTTGTAAGGCTCCGAGCACTCGCAGTGGCAGGGGAATTCGCATTCGCACTTGCCGCCGTCCTTGGTGCAGTCGCACGTGCATTCCACGATGAACTCCTTCTGGAGAGCCTCGAAGAACTGCTTGCCGCTCAGGCCGTTGAGGTCCTTGACGACGCGGTTGTAGTCGATGATCTTGAGCTGGTTGTCGGGGAAGCAGACCGCCATGAAGTAGTTGTACTCCTCGTTGCCGGTGTGGTTGGGGTTCTTGGCACGCCTTTCGGCTCCCACGCGGGCCGCAGCTGCGGTGCGGTGGTGTCCGTCTGCCACATAGAACGCGGGGATGCCGGCGAAGATCTCGGTGATGCGGTCGATGTCCTTCTGGTCGTCGATCACCCAGAGCTTGTGTCCGAATCCGTCCTCGTCAGCCACGAAGTCATACTCGGGGACGCGGCAGATGTAGCGGAACATTATGGCGTCGATCTCGGCGTTGTCGGGATATGCGAAGAAGACGGGCTCGATGTTCGCGCTCTGGATCTGGACGTGGACCATACGGTCGTCTTCCTTCTCCTTGCGGGTCAGCTCGTGCTTCTTGATGGCGCCCGTAGCGTAGTCGTCGGTGTTGGCGCAGAGGATGATACCGTACTGGGTACGGCCTTCCATAGTCTGTGCATACACGTAATAATACTCCTTTTCGTCCTGCTTGAGCCAGCCGCGCTCCTGCCAGAGCTTGAAGTTCTCGACCGCCTTGTCGTAGGTGCGCTGCTCGTGCTCGCCTGCGATGGGGTTGAAGTCGATCTCGGGCTTGGTGATGTGGAGGAGGGATTTCTCGCCTGCCTCGGCCTTAGCCTCGACGGAGTTCATCACGTCGTAGGGACGCGCGGAGACCTCCTTGGCGATAGCCTTGGGAGGTCTGATTGCTGCGAAAGGTTTTACCTTTACCATAACGATCGGGCCGGTTTATTTGTTGACCTGGAACTTGCGGTTGCCGGTAGCGAAGAAGTCGCAGATCTGCGAAGCGGCTGCGAGTCCTGCGTTGATGTTGGCCTCAGCGGTCTCGGCGCCCTGCTTCTTGGGGGTAGCGAAGACGCGTGCGCCGAACTTCTCCTTCATCTCGTCCATCTTGACGGCTGCGATGTCGGTGACATACTTGAGGTCTTCACGCTCTGCGAGAACCTTGATGAGTTCGTCCTCGTTGATGACCTCCTTGCGGGCGGTGTTCACGAGGCAGGCACCCTTGGGCATGCTCGAAACGAGCTTGTAGCCGATGGAACCTTTGGTCTGGTCGTTGGCGGGAATGTGGAGGGAGAGGAAGTCGGAGTTAGCATAGAGTTCCTCGATGGAAGCGACGGCCTTGACACCGTCAGCTGCCATCTTCTCGGCGGGAACGAAGGGGTCGAATGCGATGACGTTCATTCCGAAACCGTTCTTTGCGATGAGGGCCACGAGGCGGCCGACATTGCCGTATGCGTGGATACCCACGGTCTTGCCCTTGAGTTCACGGCCGGTACCGGGAGTGAACTGGTTGCGGCTCATATAGATCATCAGTCCGATAGCCAGCTCGGCCACAGCGTTGGAGTTCTGGCCGGGAGTGTTCATCGCAACCACGTTGTGGGCGGTGCATGCCGCGAGGTCGAGGTTGTCATAACCAGCACCTGCGCGGACGACGATCTTCAGCTTCTTTGCGGCCTCTACGACAGCAGCGGTAACCTTGTCGGAGCGCACGATGAGGGCGTCGGCGTCAGCCACAGCCTCGAGGAGCTGCGAAGCGTCGGTGTACTTCTCGAGAAGGGCGAGTTCGTGGCCGTTCTTCTCGACGATTTCACGGATACCGTTGACAGCAGCCTTTGCGAAAGGCTTCTCGGTTGCTACGAGTACTTTCATTTCGGATCCTCCTATATATTATTTATGCATCTTCTCGAATTCCTGCATGCAGTCGATGAGAGCCTCTACGGCCGACTTGGGGCATGCGTTGTAGATCGAAGCGCGGAAGCCGCCGACGCTGCGGTGACCCTTGACGCCGACCATTCCCTTGCTCTTTGCGAAGTTGAGGAACTCGTCCTGGAGCTCTTCGTAACCGGGAGCCATAACGAAGCAGACGTTCATGATCGAACGGTCTTCCTTTGCAGCGGTGCCGACGAAGAGAGGGTTGCGGTCGATCTCGTCGTAGAGGAGCTGTGCCTTCTCGACGTTCATCTTGTGGATGGCTTCAACGCCGCCGAGGCTCTTGACCCACTTGAGGGTCTCGTTCATTACGAAGATGGAGAATACGGGAGGGGTGTTGAACATCGAACCGCCGTCGATATGGGTGCGGTAGTCGAGCATCGTGGGGAGGTAACGGGTTACCTTGCCGAGGACATCCTTGCGGACGATGACGAAAGTGACACCTGCAGGGCCGACATTCTTCTGCGCGCCGCCGTAGATGAGGGCGTACTTGGTGACATCGACGGGACGGCTCATGATATCGGACGACATATCAGCCACGAGGTTGACGGGGCAGTCCATATCGTACTTGATCTCGGTTCCGTAGATGGTGTTGTTGGTAGTGATGTGGAAGTAGTCGAGGTCCTTGGGGATTTCGTATCCCTTGGGGATGTAGTTGTAGGTGGTGTCGGCGGACGAAGCGATGCAGACTGCGTTGCCGATTCCCTTTGCCTCTTTGAGGGCCTTCTTTGCCCAGACACCGGTCTCGAGGTAACCTGCCTTGTTCTCGAGGAGGTTCATTGCCACCATCAGGAACTGGAGGGATGCGCCGCCGCCGAGGAAGAGGATCTCATAATCCTCAGGGATGTTGAGGAGCTCGCGCCAGAGGCCGCGGCACTCGTCCATAACGGCGTCCCATTCCTTGGAACGGTGAGAAACGGATATTACAGGCATTCCAGTGCCGTTGAAGTCTTTGAGGGCTTCGATGGCTGCGTCAACGGCCGGTTGCGGAAGAACGCAAGGGCCTGCATTGAAGTTGTAAACTTTCTTCATATTGTTTTGTTTTTGAGAGAGTGAAAATAAAATATTGATAATTATGGTTTTTTTGTCAAAATGTTAAATCCTCCAAAGGTATGTATTAATTCGGGATTAATCAATTTTTTTTGAACTGTGTCCATTCGAAAGCTTTTTCGAATGCGGGAATCAGCGTCAAACGCACTCTTACAGTCATTTTGCAGATGGAATCAAAGCTCTGCGAGACTATCGGAAGGGCCATATCCTTGACGATTTTCATCGCCCGTCCCTGGTCTTCGTAGCTGAAGGAGATTTCATAAGTCTCGGCTGCGGTTTTGGTGACCGTGGCGGCAGCGGCCAGGGCCTCCGCGGTGGCGGTTTTATAGGCCTTGATGAGTCCCGGGACCCCGAGCTTGATACCGCCGAAGTAGCGGACCACCACTACCAGGACATCGCTCAGTCCGGCGGAGAGGATCTGGCCCAGGATGGGGCGGCCGGCGGTGGAGGAGGGCTCCCCGTCGTCGTTGGCGCGCCACAGCTGCCCCTGGTGCCCGATGCGGTATGCGTAGCAGTGGTGCCTCGCGTCGAAATACTCCTTCCGGAGCGCATCAAGGTGCTTTCTGACCTCCTCCTCGCTTTCGACGGGATATGCGAAGGCGAGGAATTTGCTGCCGTTATCCTTGTAGAGGCCGGTCGAGGGGCCGGCTATGCTGTCGTACCTGTCGGAAATTTGCTGGGAATTCGTACTCATATCCGTTGTAAAAGTACGCACTATTCATTAAATTTGCAATCCGAAACCGGCCTTCCCCCTTTTTTATAAAGGCCGTATCGCACGATATTGCAATGATTTACAGATACAGGGCTACGATTCCCGAAAGCAAGGTCTTTTTCAGGGTGTACGACGTTCCGTCGGGTATGACCCTTTTCGACCTGCACTCTTTCATTCTCAACAATCTGGATTTCACCCCGGACCAGATGGTCTGTTTCGAGGCTTACGGTCCCACCGGAAAGCGTACGTCGCAGTACGCCCTCTTCGACCTGGGCCATGGCTCGATGGACAAGGTTACCCTCGAAATGCTGGCCGAAAGGGAGGAGAATGTCATCAATTATGTTTTCGACCTCCGCACCGGCCGCATCGTCCGCCTGGAGTTTCTCGGCGAGGCTGAGTTTTCTCCGAAGCTAGACTATCCCTGCGCGGTTGACGGCAAGGGTGTCAACCCCGACCAGTTCTCCGCAAAATATGAGGATGCCGAGCCTATATCGCTCTCCCCATCCAAAAAGAGCCGCGCATCGGATCCCGATGAAGGGGATATCGAAGATGATGATGACGGATTTGACGATGAGGACGAAGATGAGGATGACGATATCGAAGAGGAGGAATTGCTGGTCGATGAGGACTTCGGCAAATAACCCCTCCCGATGGCCGAGCTCGTCATAGTCCTTGGCCCCACCGCCGTGGGCAAGACCGATTACAGTATCGATCTGGCCCTCGGGTATGGTTCCCCCGTTATTTCCTGCGATTCCCGGCAGATATACCGCGAAATGAAGATCGGCACCGCTCCTCCCTCGGATGAGCAGCTTGCCCGGGTAAAGCATTATTTCATAGGAACCCGTTCGGTGACCGACCCTCCTTACACGGCGGGCCGCTACGAACTCGACGCCCTGGCGCTCCTTGAGGAGCTCTTCAGGGAGCACGACACGCTGGTGATGGCCGGCGGCTCGGGGCTCTATATCGACGCCCTCTGCGACGGGCTCGACGATTTCCCGGATGTGGACCCCTCCATCCGCGCGGGCCTTATGGAGCGGCTCGAAAAAGAGGGTTTGGAAGCGCTCAGGTTCGAATTGCGCCGTCTCGACCCCGCGACATTCGAGTCGATAGATACCGCCAACCGCCAGCGGGTGGTGCGCGCCCTGGAGGTCTGCATCGGCACCGGCCGGCCCTTTTCGTCGTTCAAGACTTCGGCCGGCAAGACGCGCCCCTTCACTATACGGAAGATAGGCCTTACGCGTCCGCGCCAGGAACTATATGACCGCATAAACAGGCGCGTTGACCTTATGATGGAGGCCGGGCTCGAGGCGGAGGCCCGCTCGCTGCTTAAGTACCGCGACCTACCCGCCCTCAATACCGTGGGCTACCGCGAACTCTTCGGCTACTTCGACGGCAAATACCCCCTCGAAGAAGCCGTACGCCTCATCAAACGCAACACCCGCCACTACGCCAAGAAACAACTCACCTACTGGGGCCGCGACGACTCCATAGAGTGGATTACCCTCTGACGGCCTCTTGCGGTCGGGGCAGGGGCGCTGCCACGAAATGAAAAAATGGACACCAATATTCATTTCGTGTCCAGGAATCTGCCGTTTTCAGCCTTTTTGCTGCCACGAAATGAAAGAAAGGGCTCTGATTTTCATTTCGTGTCCGGAGAATAAGCGGGAGTTTGTGCATTTCGTGTCCAGCGTTGCAAGTCTTGGCAAGTGCAGATGGATTCCTTGCTATTTGGCCGGGGCAGATGGTTTTCTTGGGCTGGATTTGTGCCGAATTCTACTAAAATATTTTCATCTTTAGGGAAATTTGATTAAATTTGATTTTCGTAAGAAGTCAAATGAACGAGGTCAATACAGATATCCACGCGGTCCTGAAGCGGTTTTTCGGATTTGATTCATTCAAGGGGAATCAGGAAGCCATTATCAATCACCTTATTGCGGGAAACGATGCATTCGTGCTGATGCCTACCGGTGGCGGCAAGTCGCTCTGCTATCAGCTGCCGGCCCTCTGTATGGAGGGGACGGCCATCGTCATCTCTCCGCTCATCGCCCTGATGAAAAACCAGGTGGATGCCATCCGCGGCTTCTCGTCGGGGGAGGAGGGCATCGCCCACTTCCTCAACTCCTCGCTCAATAAATCGCAGATCAAGGAGGTCAAGGACAATCTTCTCAGCGGTGTGACCAAACTCCTGTATGTCGCTCCCGAGTCGCTCACCAAGGAAGAGAACATAGAGTTCTTCAAGAAACTGAAAATCTCCTTCTATGCCATCGACGAGGCGCACTGCATCTCGGAATGGGGGCACGACTTCAGGCCGGAGTACCGCCGCATCAGCGAGATCGTGGCCCAGATAGGCCGCGCGCCGATCATCGCCCTCACCGCCACCGCGACCCCGAAGGTCCAGCTCGATATCCAGAAGAACCTCGGGATGATGGATGCCAGGGTTTTCAAGGCCTCATTCAACCGTCCGAACCTCTACTACGAACTTCGCGACAAGACCAATCCCAAGCGCGACATAATCAAATTCATAAAGGATAACCCCGGCAAGAGCGGAATTATCTACTGCCTGAGCCGCAAGAAGGTCGAGGAGATCGCGCAGCTGCTCACCCTCAACGGCATCAAGGCGCTGCCTTACCACGCCGGGATGGATGCCGCCACGCGATCCCGCAACCAGGATGCGTTCCTAATGGAGGAGGTCGATATAATAGTGGCCACCATCGCCTTCGGAATGGGCATCGACAAGCCCGATGTCCGATTCGTGATACATTACGACATCCCCAAGAGCCTCGAGGGCTACTACCAGGAGACCGGACGCGCGGGCCGCGACGGCCAGGAGGGGCAGTGCATCGCCTTCTACAGCTACAAGGATATCCAGAAGCTCGAAAAGTTCATGCAGGGCAAGCCGGTCTCCGAGCAGGAGATAGGCCGCCTGCTGCTTAACGAGACGATGGCCTACGCCGAGTCGAACCAGTGCCGCAGGAAGATACTGCTGAACTACTTCGGCGAGGATTATACGCAGGACAACTGCGGAATGTGCGACAACTGCCTCCACCCCAAGAAGCAGTTCGACGGACAGGAGGAGATGCTCAATGTCATAGAGCTGATAATGTCGCTCAAGGAGAATTTCAAGTCGGACCACCTGGCCAATATCCTCGCGGGCGTCAGCAACTCGATAATCAAGTCCTACAACCACGACAGCAGCCCCTTCTTCGGAATCGGCAAGGACCACACCCCGCGTTTCTGGGACGCAGTCATCCGCCAGGGACTTGTGATGCATCTGCTGGAGAAGGATATCGAGCGTTACGGCCTGATCACCGTTACCGGCGAGGGCCTCTTCTTCTACGCCAATCCCCACGAGCTGATGCTCACCGAGGACCGCGAATTCGCCGAAGGGGAGGATGACGACAGCGACGAGGCCGTGGTCAACGTCCGCCACCAGGGCAGCGGCGAGGGCGGCGACGAAGAGCTGCTCTCGATACTCAAGAATATCCGCCGCGACCAGTCGAAGCGGCTCAAACTCCCCTCGTGGGTCATCTTCAGCGACCCTTCGCTCGAGGATATGTCCATCCGTTACCCCGTTACCATAGAGGAACTTACCCGTTGCCAGGGGGTGGGAGAGGGCAAGGCCCGCAAGTTCGGCGAAGAATACCTCAAGGTCATAGCCCGCTACATCGAGGAGAACGATATCGTGCGTCCCGACGACATGGTGGTCAAGTCGGCCCCCAACAAGAGCGAGAAGCGCATCTTCATAATCACCAGCATCGACCGCCGCATCCCGTTCGAGGATATCGCCGATGCCAGGGACATGGAGATGGATGAGCTGCTCGACAATATCGAAAGCATCATCTCGTCGGGGACCAGGCTCAATATCAATTACTATATCCACCAGACAATCGACGATTACAAAGTCGATGATATCTATTCGTATTTCAAGGAGGAAGCCGATTCGGATTCGGTAACCGATGCCCTGAAGGCCCTCGGGCCCGATTATACCGAGGAGGAGGTCAGACTGGTACGCATCAAGTTCCTCTCCGAAATGGGCAATTAGAGAGGCGTTTTGAGGTTTTCAGACAAAAAAATGATATATTTGCAGGATTATATATTTTGCATACATGAAATCTGAAAAAGGAAAAGAACTCTCCGCCGAAGAACTGAGGCAAAAGAATTCCTGGGCAGTCAGGTACACCAAGAAGTTTTGGGAAAGCGAGTCGGCAGGCGGCATACTGCTGCTGGTCTGCACGCTGGTCGCTCTGATTTTCGCCAATATCCCCTCGCTGCGTCCCGTACTCGATATATGGGAGATCGAAGGCGGAATTGAAATGGGAGGATTCTCGCTCAAGATGTCCCTTCTCGAATGGGTGAACGACGCCCTGATGGCCATTTTCTTCTTTACTGTAGGCCTTGAGATCAAACGCGAGATGTGTGTGGGCCGCCTCGCCTCGATAAAGAGGTCCGTCCTCCCCATCTTCGCCGCCCTCGGCGGAATGATTTTCCCCGCTCTGATCTTTACCATCTTCAATGCCGGCAATCCCGACACCGCTCACGGCTGGGGCGTCCCCATGGCAACCGATATCGCTTTTGCGGTAGGTATCCTCGCGATACTCGGCAGCAAGGCCCCCATCGGGGTCAAAGTCCTGCTTACGGCCATCGCCATCGTGGACGACCTGGGCTCCATCATCGTCCTGGCAATCTTTTATCCGACCCACGCGATACATTTCGACTTCCTCCTGCTGGGACTGCTTCTCTTCGCCGCCCTTTATTTCATAGGCCGCGCCGGAGTCCGCAAGGTGTGGGTGACGGTCCTCGGAGGCATCCTGCTCTGGTATTTCATCTACCGTTCGGGTGTCCACGCCACCATCGCGGGTGTGCTGCTGGCCATCACGGTGCCCTACAAGACCAAGATCAATGAGCTCCGTTTCGGCGTCAAGATGCAGTATATGCTCGATGAGTTCAAGAAAGTATCCTCACGCGACGTGGCCGGCCTCGCCAACAACGAGGAGATGCATATCATCCACCAGATGTCGGAGGACCTGGACGATATCGAGCCGATGATGCACAAGTTCGAGTCGAATCTCCAGCCGATCGTCAATTTCCTGATAATGCCGCTCTTCGCCCTGGCCAATGCCGCGGTTACCCTGAATATGGATTTCTCGGCTCCCGGAGTCACCGGACTGAGCCTCGGTATCTTCTTCGGCCTGCTGCTCGGCAAACCCATCGGAATCTACCTCTTCAGCATGCTCTCTGTCAAGTGCAAGCTCGCAATGTTCCCCGAGGGTATGAACAAGATCCAGCTCCTGGCTATGGGAGTTTTGGCTGGCATAGGCTTTACAATGTCCATCTTCATCGACAACCTGGCATTCCACGATCCGGCCCTCGTCAATACCGGAAAGGTGGCCATCCTCATAACATCTGCTACCGCCGCCGTTGTCGGATACCTGATCTTCAGCAAGATGTCCCATAAGGATCCTGCAACCAAAAAACAATAATAACTATCACAACAATAACCTACAAAATGAAGACAATCAAACTGTTTGCGCTTTGCGCAATCGCAGCGGTCGCAATGACCGCATGCTCCGGCAAGACTTCCAATGAGAAAAATCCCGCCGGAATCACCAATTCCGATGTTGACCAGGTCAGCTATATGGTAGGTCATCAGTTCGGCCAGTACATCAAGGGCAACAACTTCGGCGCCCTCAGCTTCGCCCAGATCGAGAAGGGTATCAAGGATGCCATCGCAGGCGTAGAGGTTGACGAAGAGACCTTCTACAACACCATGAACGAGTATATGGAGAAGCGTATGAACGCCCTCAAGGAGAAAAACGAGGCAGAGGCTGCCAAGTTCTTCGAGGAGAACGGCAAGAAGGAAGGCGTCGTCACCACCGAGAGCGGCCTCCAGTACAAGATCGTCCGCGCAGGTAACGGCGTGAAGCCCGTTGCCAACAGCGACGTCAAGGTCTGCTACGAGGGCAAACTTCTCGACGGAACCGTATTCGACTCCTCCTACGAGCGCAACGATACCGTCTCCTTCAACCTCAACCAGGTCATCAAGGGCTGGGGCGAAGGCCTTACCTATTGCGAAGAGGGTGGTGAGATCCTCCTCTGGATCCCTTCGGAACTCGCTTACGGTGAGCGTGGCGCCGGCGGACTTATCGGTCCCGGTTCGGCTCTCAACTTCAAGGTAGAACTCATCTCCACCGAGAATCCCGAGGAGAGTGAGAACGCTGAAAAGGAAAAATAACAGTGCCCCTTGGACACGTTGAAGAGAATATTGGGATATGCGAGGCCATACGGTAAGTATTGGCCTCCATATCTTTTTCTCTCCATCCTGTCGGTAATATTCGGCATCGCGAATTATGCCCTCCTCGGGCCGATGCTCACGGTGCTGTTCGAAAATGATTCGATAGTCTCCGGCCCGGCAAGGCCGGAGTTTGCTTTTTCCCTGGACTACCTCAGGGAGATGTTTTCATATACCCTTTCCGGCATTGTCTCGAAGGGAGGGGTGATCCGCGGCCTGGCATTCGTGAGCCTGGCGCTTATCGCCGCCTGCTTCCTCGCCAACCTGTGCCGCTATCTTTCGCAGCGCATCCTGGTCTCGATGAAGACCACCCTGATGCGCAACATCCGCAAGGACCTCTTCGCCAAGATCAACAAGCTCGATATCGGCTATTTCACGGAGCGCCGCAAGGGAGATATCCTCTCCTGCGTCTCGAACGATGTGAACGAGGTCCAGAACAGCGTGGCGAGCAGTTTCCACGTCATCTTCCGCGAGCCCCTGCTGGCCCTGGGCTTCCTTGCGATGCTTTTCTATATGTCTCCGAGGCTGACCCTCGTCTCGCTGGTGGCCCTTCCCATATCGGCCTTCATCGTGACCCGGATAACCCGTTACCTCAGGGCAGGCAGCGTGGAGACGCAGAGCCTTATGGGCTCGATCCTGGCCCGCTTCGAGGAGGCCATCGGCGGTTCGAGGATAGTCAGGGCCTTCAATGCCGGCAAGTATCTGGGCCGGCGCTTCGATGCCGACAACGAGCGTCACCGCGAAGTCTCCGCCAAGGTCGGCAACCGCCAGGAGATGGCCTCTCCGGTTTCGGAA
The DNA here is from genome assembly GCA_017443845.1 of Bacteroidales bacterium. Lineage (GTDB taxonomy): Bacteria > Bacteroidota > Bacteroidia > Bacteroidales > UBA932 > Cacconaster. The sequence goes on from JAFSXX010000027.1 coordinate 43,688, forward strand.
TTCCTCGGCATCTCCATCGCCGCCGTCGTGCTCTTCTACGGCGGATGGCTCAATCTGAATGGAAAACTCGGGATGAGCTGGGAAGAGTTCATCGTCTATATAATGTTCTACTGGAAGGTGCTCGAGCCGGCAAAGGCCATCTCGAACTCTTACGCCTCGATGCGCAAGGGGCTCGTCTCTGCGGAGCGCATCTTCGCCATACTCGATACCGAACCCTCGGTGTGCGACGCTCCCGGGGTGCTCCCCAAGGAGGCATTCGAGTCCGAGATCCGCTTCAACGGAGTCACCTTCTCATACGACAGCAAACCCGTCCTCGACAATGTGGATATCGTCATCCCCAAGGGGAAGATGGTGGCCATCGTAGGCCATTCCGGAGCGGGAAAGTCCACCTTGGCGGACCTCCTGGCCCGTTTCCGCGATGTGGGCGGCGGCTCGATAACAATCGACGGAACCGATATCCGCCAGATAAGGCTGGAGGATCTGCGCGGCCTGATGGGCATAGTCCCGCAGGATCCGGTGCTGTTCAACGATACGGTATTCAACAACATAGCCTTCGCAGAGGAAGGGGCCAGCGCGGAGGATGTCCGCGCGGCGGCCGAAGTGGCCAATGCCGACGTTTTCATCCAGGCTCTCGAAAAGGGCTATGACACCGTAATAGGGGAGGGCGGTTCCAAACTCTCCGGCGGGCAGCGCCAGAGAATCGCGATCGCCCGCGCCGTGCTCAAGAATCCCCCGATCCTCATTCTCGACGAGGCTACCTCGTCGCTCGATACCGAGAGCGAGAGGCTCGTCCAGGATGCCCTGCAGCGGCTTATGGGCGGCAGGACGTCACTCGTAATCGCCCATCGCCTCTCCACCGTCCGCAATGCGGACGAGATCGTCGTCCTGCAGGACGGCAGGGTGGCGGAAAGGGGCACTCACGAAGATTTAGTTGCAAAGGGCGGAATTTATGCGCATCTTTGCTCTTTACAGGACTTCTCATAGTATCACGATATGAAAAAATCACTCAACAAGTACTTCGAAAGGAGTTTCAAGAAGAACTGGGACCGTCCCGCTCTCTCCGATTATCAGGGCGGTACCTACACCTATGCGGATCTGGCACGCAAGATCGCCAAGCTCCACATCCTCTTCGAAACCTGCAATATCGCCAAGGGCGACAAGATCGCCCTATGCTCCCGCAACCAGGCCAACTGGGCTGTGTCCTATCTTGCAGGAGTCACTTACGGTGCCGTTGTTGTGCCCCTTCTCCATGAATTCAAACCCAGCAATGTGCACCACCTGGTGAACCATTCCGACTCGAAGATACTTTTCGTGGGCGATACTATGCTCGAAAATCTCTCAATCGCCGATATGCCCGAGCTGGAGGCCGTCTTTACGGTCAACAATCTCAATCTGGTATATGCCCGGGAGGAGCTCTATAATACCGCGTTCAACGATCTGGACCGCCTTTTCCAGGAGAAATATCCCAATTTCGGCCCGGACGATATCAAATATTATGAAGACCAGCCCGAGGAGCTGGCCCTCATCAGTTATACTTCCGGAAGTACCGGATTCTCCAAGGGAGTCATGATTCCCTACCGCGCCCTCGAGTACAACGTGACCTTTGCCACTGCGGTCGAGCCTCAGATGGACAATCAGTCCAATGTGGTCTCGATGCTGCCTACGGCGCATATGTACGGAATGATTTTCGAATTCCTCTTCGAGATGACAATCGGCGCCCACGTCCATTTCCTGACCAGGCTGCCCAGCCCCAATGTCATCCTCAAGGCCATGGCCGAGGTCAAACCGGATATCATCATTACCGTGCCGATGATTCTCGAGAAAATTTACAAATCGAAACTCCTGCCCTTCATCAGCAAGAGCAGGATGAAGCTCTTCCTCTCGCTGCCGGGCATCGACCAGATGATCCTCTCGAAAATCAAGAAGAGCCTCGTCGAGTCCTTCGGCGGCAATTTCAAGGAGGTGATAGTGGGCGGTGCGGCGCTCAACCGAGAGGTGGAGGCCTTCCTGCGTCGCATCAATTTCCCTTACACCGTGGGTTACGGAATGACCGAATGCGCTCCTATCATCGGCTATGAGGCGTGGGACAAGACCAAGCTCTACTCCTGCGGCAAGCCTACCCAGAACATAAAGGTCAAGATCAATTCGAAAGATCCGAGGAACCTCCCGGGCGAGATCCTGGTGCAGGGCGACAATGTCTTCCTGGGCTACTACAAGAATCCGGAGGCTACGGCCCAGGCCCTCCAGAACGGCTGGCTCCGTACCGGCGATATGGGCGTCATCGATTCCGACGGCTTCATCTTCATCAAGGGACGCAGCAAGACGATGATTCTCGGCCCTTCCGGCCAGAATATCTATCCCGAAGAGATCGAGAGCAGCATAAACAACCTGCCGTATGTTTCCGAATCGCTGGTCATTGACGACCACGGGACCCTTACGGCGCTCATATATCCCGATTTCGACTCGGTCGATGCCGACGGCATAGACCACGCTTCGCTGCCCCACATCCTCGAGAGCGAGATTGAGATCACCAACCTGGAGATGCCCAATTACTGCCGCATCTCCAAAGTCGAGGTCTTCCCCGAAGAGTTCGAGAAGACCCCGAAGAAGAGCATCAAGAGATACCTTTATCAGAGATAGTCCGAAATGGAAGACAAAGAGAAAAAATTCGATGCCAGTTATCTGGAGATGGCGTCCGTCTGGGCGAAGAATTCGTACTGCAAGCGCCGTCAGGTAGGAGCCATCATCGTCAAGGACAGGATGATAATATCCGACGGATACAACGGGACCCCTTCGGGTTTCGAGAATGTCTGCGAGGATGACAACGGGGTTACCAAGCCCTATGTGCTCCACGCCGAGGCCAATGCCATCACCAAGGTGGCCAAGAGCGGCAACAGCAGCGAGGGGGCGACCCTCTATGTCACCGCCTCTCCCTGTATGGAGTGCTCCAAACTGATTATCCAGGCCGGCATCAAGCGTGTGGTCTATCGCGACGAATACAGGATTCTCGACGGCGTGGAGCTTCTGCGCCGCGCGGGAGTCGAGGTTGTCAAATACGATGAGCAGTAAGAAAGAGATAGCGGCCAATATCATCATAGCCGCGGTGATAGTCATAATGGGCTTCGCCCTGGTGAGGAGCATCTCCAACCGCATCGCTCCCCAGCCGAAGACGGTCAAGATCGACCGGGCTGCCCGCAACAGCGACTGGGGCAAGCTTATGCTGGTGCTCAACACCATCCAGGAGAATTATGTGGACAGCATCGACCAGGCTCAGATTACCGAGGAGATCCTTCCGATAATCCTCTCCAAACTCGATCCCCATTCGGTCTATTTTACTCCCGAGGATTTCGAGACGGCGGACGAAGACCTGCAGGGCGGCTTTGACGGCATAGGCATCCAGTTCAACGTGCCCAACGATACCGCCATCGTTACCAACGTCATTGCAGGAGGCCCCTCCGAGAAGGCCGGGATCCTCTCGGGTGACCGCATAATGAAGGTGGACGACCGCGACATCGCGGGAGTCAATATGCCCCAGGATACCATGGTCCGCCTGATGAGGGGCAAGAAGGGAACCAAGGTGGTCATCAGCGTCAAGAGGGAAGGGGAGAACGACCTCGTTCCTTTCGACATCATCCGCGACAAGATTCCCCAGAAGAGCGTCGATGTGGCATTTCTGCTCAACGATACCACCGGTTATCTCAAGCTTTCCAAGTTCTCGCGCACCAGCTATCTGGAGTATCTGCAGGCAATGCTGAAACTCAAGGGGCAGGGGATGAAGAGGCTCATCTTCGACCTTCGCGACAACTCCGGCGGATATCTCGACCAGGCTATAATGCTCTCCAACGACTTCCTCGAGAAGGGCAAACTGATAACCTATATGGAGGGTCTCCACAGCGAGAGGAATGATATATTCGCCGACGGCAACGGTTTCAGCCAGGATATAGAGTTGGCGGTGCTGATAAACGAGTATTCAGCCTCCTCGAGCGAGATATTCACCGGCGCGATGCAGGATAACGACAGGGCCACGGTCTATGGCGTCCGTTCCTTCGGAAAGGGTCTGGTCCAGGAGCCGATAACCTTCTCCGACGGCTCGGGAGTGAGGCTCACCATTGCCCGCTATCATACCCCTACGGGCCGCTGCATCCAGAAGCCCTACACCGGCAACGACGACTATGCCTATGATATTCTCGAACGCTTCCAGAGCGGCGAGATGATGTCGGCCGACAGTATCAAGGTCAACGATTCCCTCAAATATGTGACCCCCGGAGGCAAGACAGTCTATGGCGGTGGAGGAATCATTCCCGACGTATTCGTCCCCCTCGACACCCTCGGGGTGACCGACTTCCTGGTCAAATGCAACCGCCAGAGCCTTCAGATCAAATTCGCCAACAAGATGTGCGACCAGTACCGCGCCCGCATCCGCGAGATAAAGGATATGGATGCCCTCGAGCGCTTCCTGGGCACCCTCGACCTCAAAGGTCTCTTCCTGAAGTATGCCGCCGAGAATGACGCAGTGCCCAAGCCGGGCGAGTGGGAACGTTCCGGCGAGTACATCCTGACGCAGGTCCGCGCCGTAATCGGACGCTACACGCCTATGGACGACGATGCCTTCTACCCGATCTACCTGAAGATAGACAAGACGGTTCAGCGCGCCCTGGAGGATGAATGATTCGGAGTGAAATGAAAATGCAAGCTTTCTGGACAATCCTGTTGTTGGTGGTATCCAACATCTTTATGACATTCGCCTGGTACGGGCAGTTGAAACTGACCGAACTGCATATCAACGACAACTGGCCGCTGATACTGATAATCATAGTTTCCTGGGCCGTCGCCTTTTTCGAGTACTGCGCGATGGTTCCGGCCAACCGTATCGGAAGCAATATCACCGGCGGCCCCTTCAATCTGATGCAGCTCAAAGTGATTCAGGAGTGCGTCTCCCTCTTCGTCTTCACCGTTATCTGCGCCCTTGTCTTCAAGAACCAGCCCATCCAGTGGAACCACATGGTCTCCTTCCTCTGCATAATTGCAGCGGTATTCTTCTGCTTCCTGAAGTAAAAAGATTTTAGCCTGGCTAAGCCGTAACAGCGCGGTGGCGTTGTGGAGCGGCGGGTTCTTCCGTTTGTTTTTGCTTTCCTGGTACGTTATTCCTTATAAGTAGGCCATATTAATGATAGGTGTTCCAAAAAGCAACAGGCGAGGATGTGTCTGATGGCAAACGAAACACTTCTTCATCATCGTATATAAATGCAATATAATCCTCTTTATAAACAAATGACAATTCATTTCCATGTGCAGAAACTTTCCCCCCTAAAACCAATCCATAAAGATACTGAGGTGTACTTGAATTAGCATAAAAAATACAAATAACCTGTTCTTTTGGACGCATATAGGAAAAAGGATTCGCATTGTACCAATAGAATGACCATACATCTCCATTAACTACAATTCGATTCAAATAATAACAGAAATTAATAATTTGCGAATCCAATGAATTAATTTCGTTATCGTTAAAACACAACCTGTATTGACCATCCACTATTGAAGTATGTTTTTCTATTAAAGATACTATTCTGGCCCGACTAGTATCATTTACACAATACTTATTAATAGTACCACGATTATTCCTGTCTCCAAAGTACTTGAACTGTTTGATCATTTTTTTATCTTCATCCAGTGTCATGACATACCTATATCCAGGAACAAATACAGGCTCTTTTAGTTCAGAATAGTAGAGATGCAGGTAGTTCATGGGGGAGCCCGATAAACTAAACGATAAGAGTGATAGTATTAAAACAGTAGTTATTTTTTTATCCATAATAATCTCCCTTTATTTGAATAAACATATTGAATAATAGCATGAGCAGAGTGACCATTATCATTATATGTTACTGGATAATTGTAGGTGTGATTTGAAAAGCGCGGATTCAGAATTAATGACTCCCTTCCATCAAGGTTAGTTACAAGATATAAACCCGGTTTATGAGACCATAGCCCTCCTTTGTCTTGACGGTACCAATGATAATAATCACCTACTAATCCTTGTACAAGATAAGCAGAATAATACCCTTTCTTTCCAAAGCCCATTAAATTCCATAGTGATGGGACTTTAATTCTTCCATCTCTTACGGCCGCTTCAATAATAACATCTAAGCTCACATCACTATAATCTTTCGGTATCAGAAAAGAATCTCCAGAATACTGCCCAGGTTGAGGGCGAGCACCAATTCCGTTTTTGTAATCATCCAAAGCATATGAGTAGCAATTGTCCCAATCCAAACTCTTCAAGTCTTGATTCCATTTTTCAGGTTCATATATAGGATTACTATCCCAAGCATGAGAATTATAATAGCCACCTATACTTAAAGAAAAACCACCCGTTCCATAACCAATAGCTAACGCCCCTCCGCGCGCATCATTTCCAACCCCTACTCCTAAACAAAAACTTCCTGAAACATCGCTCCGATTATATGAGATACCCGCACTGGCTGAAATAGGCCCTAAAGAGGCATATAAATTGGTATTAATGTACGAAGACCAACTATCTGTTGAGAAATTATAAGTAATATCTTTGCTGATAGTAGCACCGGATCCAATTCCAGTAACGCCCACACGATATCCAACTTCACCATAGATACCTAGAGAAAAGCCTCCCGACCAACCAATATTCAATCCAAATCCTAAAGGAACTCCGCACGGAGTGAAATTAAGACCTATACTGAAACCACTCAATGATAGATTCCACGTGAGGAACTCTCCGCTCTCATCACTATACTTCAACGGATTATTGAGTGCATAGGCGTAGCGGTTGAGGTTCTGTGTGAAGTCGGGGGCCTGGACGTAGGGGTCAGGGCTGAGGAAGCAGCCGAGGAAGGGGTCGTAGAGCCTTGCGTTGGCGTTCCAGAGTCCGGCTTCGGGGATGTATTCGTGACCGGTGTAGCCGCGGCCAAGCATCAAGTCCGGCGTCGAGAGCACATCATAGAGGGCGTGGGTAGCTGGATTGCGAAGTCTTCCCCAAGGGTCATAGCTGTACTCCGCTACCAGCGTGCCGGACATAGTGGCGATATGCGTAATGCTTCCCTGGACATCGCGGCCGATGTTGTAGTAAGTGCAGTTTCCACTGTTGTTGGTCCGCATTGCCACTACGGGCGCCGAATAAGCGTCTCCTCCGAGATACAGCCGCTCTTTGATAGTTGTGCTTCGCGATTCTTCGCCGCCTGATTCCGAGGTTTCCTCCAGTTCGTATCGGCCGCCCAGATACCAGCGGTTGATGCTCCACTGTATTCTAATGCCCTTGGTTTCATCTTCATATGACACCTCCGTCTTTACGCGTTCGTGCGAGGCGTTGTATACAAAGCCTATTTCCTCCCTCGAAGAGAGTTCTGCATTATACGGTTCCATAGCCGCCGGACGGTCGAAGGAGGTGTACTTTATCGTGTACTCGAATCCGTCCATTCCAGTCACATTGCCGCCCGTCACACGGTAAGGATGGCTGGAGTCACTGTGGCTCAGCGTCCCGAGGCCGCCTATCTGCGTTATGTTGCCGTTATTGGCATACGTGAAGGTGCGGGTGTCGGCCGTGTTGCCCGATGAGGAAACAAGACGGTCGAGGCTGTCGTATGTAAAGGTCTCTGTGAGATTGCGGGTGTTATCGGTTCTTGAGAGCATATTGCCCGTTGTTCCGGCATAGCTATATCCGAAGTTCATCACAGAACCCATCGTCCTGCCGGTAGGCAAACCGTATGAATTGAAGGAATATGTCCTTGTTATACTTCCAGTAGTAGCTTGTGTGGGTTGTCCCAGGTCGTTCTCCGCATCTAGTCGCCAGATGATGTTGCCGCCGGCTGTCGTCTGAGTCTTCCAGCCGTTGGCATAGGTATAACTCTCCGTAACACTCAGGCCGCTGCTTGCCGTATAGGTTGTCGAGGAGAGCTGTCCGGTGCTGTTGTATGCATACTCCTTAAGCAGCCATTTGCCGTCGGCGCTGTCCTTGGCAGTAAGGGGACGGCCATAGGTATCGTAGGTATAACGGGATAGTGTCCCGTTAGTGGATATCACATCCGTCAGGTCGCCGTAGGCGTTGTAGGTATAAGATGTATTGAACGATCCGGCATCCGATGCCCCCGCCTCCGTGCTGGTCCTGTAAACTTCCGTCACCCGGCCGGTATAATCCGTCCAGGTCTGTACAGTACCTTTGGATGAGGTCTGTGTATGACGGGTGCCATATACGGCATAGGAGTCACTCCTTGGTCCGGCTGACGGATCGTTCATACTGCTTCGTCGACCGTATGAGTCGTAACTAAATGTGGTCGTCACATTTCCTGGAGCCGTCATTGATGAAAGCGTCCCGTTGGCATTGTAGGCATAGGTTATCGTGCCTCCCGCGTCCGTGGCGCTCTCAATATTGTCATCTGCGCCTATGACCTTTGTTGAAGTAACGCTGTCGATGGTCGATGTAGTCGAGCGTCCATCATAACTCCACAGCGACTGCCTTCCCGATGGCTCCGAGCAGGACACAGGTCTGCCGTATGCGTCATACCCGTAAGTGGTAAGCATCGAAGCCGACACGACGCTGCCCTTGTACGGCAGGCTCTCGGTATAGACCTCTCCCGTCGTGGTGTACGTGCGGTCCACCTTCTGAACGGAGTTGTCGAACCGGGTTGTCGCCGAACGTATCTCACGGCCAAGGGCATCGTAATAAGAGGTCTGCGTGGGAGCGGCGTTGCTTCGCATGGTGACGGTATAGACCGCTCCGGCGGGACCATTGGTATTCCAGGCCAGGATGGTGGTGTCGCGCCTGCCTTCCGGCGATTCGACGGTCAGCGGATTGCCCAAGGCGTCATAATCGTATGAGGTGACATTGCCGCGGCAGTCAGTCACTGTCGTAGGTTTTCCGAACACGTTGCTGTTATACCCGGAGTATTGAGTCACCCGGCCCAGGGCATCCGTCTTGGACGTCATAAACCGTCCGGCATTGTCGTATCCGTATTCTTCACCAGTATATGCGCTTTCTGCCGTCGCTCCGTAAGGTGCGCTCTTGACGGAAGTGACATTGCCAGAATTGTCATACGTATAACAGGTTTCCTTGTCCAGCAGCCTTGCCCTGGAATCATCATCCCAGCCGACATAGTGCTTGACATTGACAGGATGGACGCCGTTTGTCTGGAATGTGGTGACGGTCTCCCCGCGCCAGGATATCTCGCCGCTCTCGATGTCATTGCCGCGCTCTTCAATGCATTTCGTTATCCGGCCAAGGATATACTTCCCTGTATTGGAGTCCGTAAGATGAGAGTAGGTGTTTGTCGTTATAACCTGCAGATATGACGGGTTCTCCTCTGAATTGACCGCAGAGTTAGCCTGCTCCGAAGAAGATGACTGCTGCGAATGCCTGCGTCGCCATTCACCCAGTTCTGTCTTATCGGAAGAGACGGTCTTGACGAAGTCCAGGTTGTCATAGGTGTAACTCTCGCTGGTGGCAAAGCCTGTCAGCGGGCTTTCAGTGTATGAAGCCCTGAGGCGCGGTATATGCTTGGCATACGGGCGGAATATCTTCTGCCATGTGTTGGTAATTGTCTCGAAGGGCTCCGCAGACTCATTGGCTAAACGTTTGTAAACGTTTAAAACGACTCCGCTATTCTCCGGGTCATAGACAGTCGTGGTAAAAAGTCGGGCATCGGTCGTGTTGCGGGTGCTGTTGATGACCGTCGTCTCCCCGAAGCCGCGGAAGCCCAGGCCCCGCTGGTGGAACACAGCGTCGCGGTAGCGGTAGCGCAAGCTGTCGAGGGCGGAGGAGGAGCCGGGGATATATGTCGCCGTCTGGGCCAGGACCCGGATAGGAGGCGTTAAGCGGCAGTAACCTTCAGAAGTGGTATAACTCCTGTTTGTATCTATGCTATAAGTATCATCATCAGTGGATAGATTGGAGATGTTTTTATATGTGTTTTCCTGATTCATTCCATAGCTGTCCGTAAGGGAGGTCATTAAGCGCAGGGCGGCACGGTCATTATTCAGTTTATAGACTCTCAGCCCTCCGTTACCAAAGGTGATTACACTGCCTTCCCCTCCATAAGAAATGAGGTTGCAGGGTATGAGATGCGTCTTGTTGTTGAAACCAATGATCATTCTCCTTGCGGGGGAGAAGGTTGCTTGATATCCTGATGGGGTGTTGCGATAGAAGAAGGCCTGCCGTTCCGTCGTCGCAGATCTCAATCGAACCAATTCAGGAAGTCCGTCCGAATTAATGTCCATCAATGAGTATTTATCATCTGGGCGAATGTAGCTGATATTACAAGACTCGCTCAAGAATGAAGCACCGTCGAAATAATAACAAATAATTGTTGATCCGGCCTTGTCATTATTGTCTTTTACGACGGCATCAAAGTATCCGTCACCATTGATATCACCGTATGCCAGGCAGCGCGACATCTTGTCCTTGTCGAATGAAAAGACATTTGTGCTGTCAAATGCGGAACCGTTGAAGCGGTAAACCTTGAGTTTTGACGGCTCAGCCCTGCAATACTCGGTCTTGCCGTCACCGTCAAGGTCATAACAAAAAGAAATGACAGTATCCCTATATGGAAGATTCAGTGTTCCGTTAAATAAGGAATTCTGCATATCCAGATCTATGATTTTGGTAGTACCACCCCCATTCTCGGGATCAGCAACGACAGCTAATGCTTCTATTTTTCCTCTTCCTGTAAAGTCGCCATAGTCCAAATAAAGTTCTACAGGACTCTTATACATGTCTTCCTGATGAACGCAATTGAACGTAACATCTACAGTGTCCAAATCACTATAATGCAAAGAACTGTCAAAACCTGAAATGATAAAGCGTAATATCGTCTGACTCCCAAGGACATGTATGCTGGCTCTAACAATTTCATCGCGGCCGTCTCCGTTAATATCAATGGCTTGAATGCCATAGAATCCACTGCCGACTGTTATGTATTGGCAAGAATCCTGTTCTCCGGCAATAGGTGCGATATAGATGTGTGCGGTATCAGGATAACTGCTACCATAGAGTCTGTAAGTATTGGACCACCATGTATGCTTCTCCAATTCAGTATATGTATCATGTTCCGGCAATATGATACATCCGTCTTTCCACTGTCCCGGAACTAGTTTACCACGCCTGAAAAGCAAAGCGGAGTCCGGACTGAAGGGAATGGCTGCAGGTGAACTATTGACCAAACTAAAGGTGGTATCTTCCACGGCACCGGTACCATTGCCATATTCGAATCTAAGTGGGTTAAGGAAAACCTCTGAAGAGGAAACATCATCGAAGCGATAACGGCACAGGCTGTCAAGCAGACAGGTACCGTAACGGTTACTATGAAACAACGTATCTCTGGAAAGAGTTCCTTCATTGCTGTAACTGGCTACTGATATCAACAGCTTGGATTCTCGGATGTTCTTCCCTGCAAAGGTTTTATACAAATAATAGTCATCACGGTTTCCATAACGGAACTCTATTCTTGTTGCGTTTGAGGAACCGTAGGTGATGCTTTGTATAAGATATCGCCCGTCGCTTGTCGATTGGCTATATTGGAATGACATTGAATTGCCGTCGCTGTCCTGAATATATGTCAAAGGGTAATACGCCTGAGATGAAGTACTGTTTTCAAAACCGTAAACGGCTTGGCAACCATTGGGATACAAGGCTGTAAAATATAGGACTTTACCTTGGGAACCGGTATATTTCTTGACTAGGACATGCCCTGTCCTGGTTGAGTAGGAATAACCCATTGAACTTGCGAGGGCATCGGGGATAAGGGGAACTCCGTCAAGGGCAAACGCTGCGTTTACATCATCATACTTTGCAGCGACTGTCGTGGAATCAAAATAGAATGACTTGTTGCGCGGCGTAATACAAGATAGACCGGCTATATCCCATCCTTCTCCTGCGATGCCCCGGCCTCCCTGGCTGTTATACACAAGGCTGATTTCCGGTACAAGATTGTATCCCGGGGCTGTCGGTATCGGTATGGAATATGTACGGCCGCCTGACGGAGTAACTCCAGAGGTAACAGGAATTGAGCCTACGGAATATGATGTATTGATTCTATCACTGACTCTCGATGAAGTGTTATATGAAACAATCGAAGAAGAAACTGCCTGCGAACCATCTGCAGGAACCAATTGGAGCACAGATGTGTTTTCGGAAACATTGGTTCCGCCCCTTTCTTCGCCGGCCAGAGATTTCCTGTCTCCTGCATTGTTGTACTCCAATGAGAGAGTTTGGGCAGAAGCGTGTGAACTAACCAATGCTATTAAAAAAGCAATATTGGAAGCTAATATAAACGACTTTATTCTCATAGCCTTAAACCTTTTCCGTACCAATTCAAAGATAAAAAGAAATAATATCAAATCAAATATATACAATAAAGCGCGCTCCAAGATGGTAATGTCAAACGAGCAGCGCGCATAATAATAGATGCCCGGTCAGGCCGGGCATGACAAGAGTTATCTTTTCAGCTTGAACTTGTCGCCCTCGAAGAGGAGGCGGACCTTGGCTTTTCCTGAGTAGTTGTTGTTCTTGTCAACCCTGATGGACTTGGGATCGGGTTCGATGACCATGACCGAACTTCTGCCGATCACCTCGATTTCGCGGCCCTTTGTGACCACGAGGGCCGTAGCCTCGTCAATACCGATGCAAACGCACTCGGGGTTATCGAAAGCCACAGAGAAAAGGCGGTTCTCACGGCTGCGCTTGAGGAAGTGCTGGTCGATGATGGCTCCCTTGATGAAGCCCATTCCCTCGACGATCTCCACCATATCGGGAGCGATATCCTTGAATCCCTCATCGGAATGGTCCACGCGGCTTCCGGTAAGCATCTTCTCGCTCATCATCGCCGCTCCTGCGCTCGAGCCGCTGATCATTCCGCCGTCCATATACAACTTCATCAGGCGCTCGTGGAGCAGGGTGCCCCTCATAGTATTGACGATACGGCTCTGCTTGCCTCCGCAGAAAAAGACACCGCCGACACCGTCCATAACCTTGTTGACATATTCAGGATCGTTGCACTCCTCGTGGGTGGGGGCGATGCATCTGGTTTCGCCGGCTCCCAACTTTTTGATGGACTCCGCAAATTTTTCCGCTGTTTCCATAGGGGTATCGCTGGCAGTACCTATAACAAGGAATGCCGCCTCGGGAGCGCCGGAATACTTGACATAAGCCTCGCCGATCTTGTCGGTGCGTCCGCCGCCGCCGACAATTACCAGATGGCCCTTGGGGGTAGCTGCCCCGGCAGAGAGGGAGAATAACAAAACAAAGGCGACAGTCGCCAGAAAATGGAGTTTTTTCATATTGTTATTGTTTGATGAATCGATAAACTATCTCGCCCTCCTGCTTGGCCGGAGCCGAATCGTCGGCCGAAAAACGCGAACGCTTTGCGGCCTCCAGGGCGAAGCCCCACAACTGGGAGTCGGGCGTTGAGAGCGCCTCATTGACCTTGGCCGCGATGACTCGTCCCATAGGATTCACGACAATGGAAACATAGACATCGCCGCCGCCGTAGCCCTTGTAGGCCGGAACCGGCAGGTGACGCGCCTTGCGGCCCTCCAGGGTGTAAGTCAGCACCGATGGTCCCCTGTATGCGGGAGTCTCCTTCTTCTCGGAATCATCGTCTCCCTTGCCCATATCCACAGCCTCGGCCTCACTCTGCTCGCGCAGGGCGTCGCGCTTCGAAGCATCCAGCTTCCGCTGCAGTTCGCGGGCCTCCTTATAGACATCGGAGCCCGTCTTGCCCTTGCTGTCCCGAAGCTTCTCGCCAGCATCGACCGCGACGTTTCGCACTGAAGGGGCGGGCCTGCCGAGCATCTCGTCCAGCTGGCGCTTGACCTCCTCCTTCATCTCGATCTCCTTGATCTCCTTCTCACGCTCCTCCTGCTTCGTAAAATCGAGCACGAAGGAGTGCTCCTGGTCGACAGCCGAACTGATCGAAACCACGAGCAGGATAATCAGGACGGAGAGATGGAAAATCAGGGTGCTGTAAATCCCCGCCCGGCTCTCCTTATCGTGCCTGAGATCGGGCATCAGTCTTCTTCCTTCTCCTTGAGGGCGTTCTTGATGGTTGCTACGAGGATATTGATAGCCACGCGGTTATGACCGCCCTGGGGGACGATGATATCGGCGTAGCGCTTGCTCGGGGCTATGAACTGCAGGTGCATCGGCTTGACCGTCTTGGTATAGCGGTCCATCACCCATTCCACGTTCTTGCCACGTTCGCGGATATCGCGCGAAATGACACGCATAAGGCGGTCGTCGTCATCCGCATCCACGTAAACCTTGATGTCCATCTCGTCCATCAGTTTCTTGCAGGTGAAGATGAGGATGCCCTCCACTATGATGATCGGGGCAGGCGAGAGGTGGACCGTCTCGGTGGTGGAACGCGAGCAGGTAAGGTAGGAATAGACGGGCTGTTCGACATCCCGGCCTGCCTTCAGTTCGCGGAGCTGCTCGACTAGCAGGTCGAAATCGATGGCGTTGGGATGGTCGAAATTGAGCTTCTGGCGCTCCTCAAGCGGCAGATGACTCTGGTCCTTGTAATAGGAATCCTGTGATACGACCACTATGTGTTCGTGGAGTTTTTCCGCGAGTTTCCTCGCTACTGTAGTCTTTCCTGAGCCGGTTCCGCCGGCTATGCCGATGATGAGCCTGTTGTCCATATATCTTGATTGTTAGAATTCTGCTGACTTGGGAGTCCTGGGGAATGGGATGACGTCCCTGATGTTCGACATACCCGTCACGAAGAGCAGCAGGCGCTCGAAACCGAGGCCGAAACCGCTGTGCGGGCAGGTACCGAAGCGGCGGGTGTCGATGTACCACCAGAGGTTGGTGGTGTCCATCTTGAGCTCTTCGATGCGCCTCTGGAGCTTCTTGAGGGAGGATTCCCTCTCGCTTCCGCCGATGATCTCGCCGATCTTCGGGAAGAGGACGTCCGTGCCGCGGACTGTCTTTCCGTCGTCGTTCTGCTTCATATAGAAGGCCTTGATATCCTTGGGGTAGTCCGTCAGGATGACAGGCTTGCCGAAGTGCTTCTCGACGAGGTAGCGCTCGTGCTCGCTCTGCAGGTCGACTCCCCAGTAGACGGGATACTCGAACTGCACGCCGTCCTTGACGGCCTGCTCGAGGATCTTGATGCCTTCG
>JAFSXX010000028.1 GCA_017443845.1 Bacteroidales bacterium
ACGCATAAAATTTTGAAAATCCAAATATACTTCGATTTACTATTCTTTCGCTAAAGTGGCTTTAATCAATTACTTATAAAACTATTTTTGAATATTATTGTTCTTGAAAATGGAGTCCTATGCTCCACGGAAAACCGCCTCCTACATACGTAGAAGGCGGTTTGCTATTAAAAAGTGACTACCCTTCAAGCGGCAGGCAGGTTAATTCTGGAAAGGACGCACGGAGTACTCGAGAGTACGGCTGAAGTAGTCCAGGACGAGATCTCCGCTGCTACTGAAATAGAAGACCCACGCGCTGTAACTATCGTACTCCGTAGAAGACCAGTAGAAGCCGATGTACTGCGCAGGCAGGAATAGGAAACCGGAGTCAGCCTGGACCACTGTCCCTTGCTGGCCGTGAACCGTCAGCCAGGTAAAAGTGCAGTTGGCATTTATCAGCGCAAACTGATCTTTGGTCGGCAGCGTTACACCCTGAGCGTTGACTGCATCAAATGTGTATAGCGCCCCGAGTTGCTCCGGCTTGGTGCAATTGTAATTGCAGGTGTACCATTTGCCGTAGGAAGCGAACGTTTCCGAAAAACCGCTGCCTTCAACCTTGCCGAGCGTCACGGTGATGCCGCCGCCCACGGGAACCCACTTGCCCTTGTTGGGCGTGCCGTATTTGTTGACCGCATATATGTTGCTGGCGGCGGGAAGTTTCACGGCGCTGTGGCTGGTAAGGGTTTTGCCGCTAACGAAATAGTCCGCACGGGTGTTGTCAGCGACCTTTTTCTTGGCGAAGTAATACGCGTTGGCCTCTACCGCCTCAGTGCCATTCAAACGATAGGAGCGGTAGCCGGTATTGAGTTTTCCGCTGAACAGGTAGCCGCCGCTGTAGGCATAGCCCGTCATATCGTCGCCCGCAGTCTTATCGGAGGTTTCCGTAATAGTCCCGTCTGCTGCAATGGAGGCCACGCCCGTGGGGATGACGGCATCCGTGCCCAGCAGACAGGCCTCATCCACGGCCTCGGCATCCTCCACGAAGAACTGCACGTAGCCTTCGGGAATCACCATATTGAAAGCCCCGGACACCTTGTTGTCGGCAACGGTGTAATCGAGCGTCGCCGTGAGGTAGTAGGCGTAGTAGGTTTCGCTGAAGGTAAAGCTGGTGCCGCTGGCCGACACCGTAGCGTCGCTGCCGAAGGGCAGGAAAACCGCCCGCATCGTACCATTGTCGCCATTCTTCAGGCCGAGGGCTCCGGGAGTAATCGCGGCTCCGTCGTATTCGGAAGAGTTCCAGGTCAAAAACGCTTCGTCGAAGGTCATCTTCAGGTGCTTCGGCGCAGCCACGTTGTCAAAGAACACGAAAATCGCATCGCCGTCCTCCCAGTCGTGCTTGACGGCCTTGGTGGCATCCGGATGAGTGGCGGTGAGGTTGAACGAGATGGGGGCTGTCTGCACGGTTTCATTAATAATCTCAGGAACGTCGGTTTCGGGGGCAAGAGTCTCCTTTCCGCAGGATACGAGCGAGGCAGCGGCCGCAAGCATAAGAATCAAATACTTTTTCATAGCGCTGTCCTCCTACCACTCTTCTTCTGTGTTAAACCCGTTGTATGTCGGAACTCCATTCGTCCCCGTTCCGCTCTGGCAAATGACGCCTTTCTGCATCACCTCGAAGTCCAGCGTCGAGGGTGCAAGGTATGTTAGTTTGCGTTCTGAGTTCATGTAAACAAGGATTTAGCAGAGCAAATATACACACTTTCAATGAGATGGCCAAACGAAACCCCCGGCAGGGACGTTTAAACAAAGGGAAAAAGAAATCCCTCGGAGTAACCGAGGGAGAGAGTTATTTTAACATTTATAATGAGCCAATAGCCAGGAATAACTGTCATTATCCCTATATTCGACTAATAAGATCTTGTGGTGTAAGATCATGCATAAGAGAGACTGCGAACCACTTTTTACCGAGATCTTTCAAAGATGCGCCGAAATGATAGACCCTATTATCGATGATCAGGAATCTATCGTGAGCTTTATTGAATGGCTGAACGCTGATGGGAGCTTATTGGGCATTGTGCTTGTTAATGTCCAGTTGGAATTGAGACGTAATCTGCTTCGTGTAGATAGTTGCTTTTACCGAGGAGTCCCGCTTATCAAGCATAGTAAGCACGCTCTCATCTACGTAGTTGTCAATTAGAGCAATCTCCGTCTTCGCGCTCTTGATAAGTATGGTCTGTCTCCAGTTGCTTGAATTCTATTCGGTCTAGCCTTTGGAAAACCTGAGCATTGGAGAGCAGGAAATGACGCATTGCGACAAAAGCATTCATAATCTTGATGCTGATCGCTACGGCTTCTTCACTGTGTAATACAGACGAAAGCATAGCAACTCCTTGTTCAGAGAAAGCAAATGGCTTTGTCGGAGAGAATCTCAAGGTGTTAAGGCGGTCGCAATTTGCGACCACCTTGTCAACCGAAATCAGGGAAGGTCATAAGGACGATGTTTTTCATCACTATTTTCTTTATACTGCACAAAAAAAGCGAATTTTATGCAGTACGTAAATTATTTTGAATAAAAATGATTGCCTACTCGCCCAGATCCATCGGGGCATGTGAGAGGTCTCGCGGCGCCATCCCGCGGCAAGCTGCACCACCGCGACGGCGAACCCCGCCAGCCCGAACACAGGGACTTCGACGAGGTGGTGAAGTTCTTCTAGTGATTCAGAGCACCGAGGTGAATAACCTCTCCCGGCTCACATACCTGTCATAGAGGAACAGGCACAGATCGGCGGCGAGCATCACCAGAATGCCCGCAACTCCGGTGCATCCCGCCAGGAACTCATTGTAACCGGTCACATAGATAATGGTAAGTCCCGCCACGGCGTTCAAGGTACCGTGCATTATCGCCGATACTATCACCGAACGCGACTTGAGGCGGACATACTGCAATATCGGCGTAAGGGCGACACACATCGCAACCATCATAAAGACTCCTGCCACCGGGTTGGAGGGATAGTTATGTCCCATAAGGATAAGGGGAGCGTGCCAGAAGCCCCAGATCACTCCGATCATCACCGAAGCCGTCAGGAACCTTGCCCCCTTGAACTGCCTCAGCAGCCATCCCCGCCATCCGATCTCCTCGCCGAAGGAGAACAAGGCATTGAAGGTAATGCCCGTGAACAGGCCGGAAACGACGGTAATGGCACCCGTCAGAAAAGGAGTCACCTCCACTGTGGGCATCGCCGCACCCAACTGGGAGGTCACCGCAGCCATCATCTCATTCGAAGTCGAGAATCCGATTCCCGGCATAAGGCACGAAACAGCAAGCGCCAGGATCGAGATGACGGGCATCAGCAGCCACCCGAAGAACCACCAGAAATTGACCTTCCAACGGATTCCGCAATTGCTGAAGAGTTTCTCGCGGTTTAATAGTTGCATTATGACCACAGTCAGCAACGGCACGAACATACACGCCGATGCGAACAACTGCCCGTATATTGATTCATACTCTCCCCCGCACAGGCGGAAGATTGCGGCAAAGGACCAGATCAGGGCAAACGCGAGGGCTGTGAAGACAGCGATATTTTTCTTATTCATCGGGAACACATATTAAGTTTCTGCAAATTTAATAAAATTTTATCGAAAAACAATAACACAATTCTCACAACAAATATGTATGGATATTTTTTAACCAAAGTTCTTATATTTGTGTTTGCCAAAAAAAGGATATTCTAATTTGAGAAACGATATGAACAGGTTCAAATCAATTCTTCTTGCATCTGCGGCAGCCCTCACCCTCTTTGGCGCTGCTACTGAAACCTACGCCCAGCCGGGCAAACCCTCCGGCGTTCCCTCACCCACTTCATCGGTGGAATACTACCTTCCGGTACAGAATGCGAAATATAACAAGAACATCAAGTCCCCCCAGGAGTTCTTCGGCTTCGAACTCGACGAGCGAATCGCCGACTGGGGCGATATCACCCGATATGTGGACTATCTAGCGGAGAAATCCGACCGCGTCTCGGTAAAGAAGTTCGGATACACCTTCGAGAAACGCCAGTTCCTCCAGGTCTGCATCACATCCCCGCGCAACCAGAAGCGCCTCGACCAGATCCGCAAGGACCACCTCAAGGTCCTCGACCCCACCCAGGCCGACAAGGTTGATCTTGACAAGATGCCGCTTATAGTTGACCTCCGCGCCACGATCCACGGCAACGAGATCTCCGGCGCACAGGGCCTCATCCCGGTAATGTTCTACTATGCCGCAGTCGATGACAAGGCGGTGGCAGAGATGCTCGAGAACACCGTCATCCTATTCGTTCCCGCGCAGAACCCCGACGGAATGAGCCGCTTCGCTATGTGGGTGAATACGAATTCCAGCATTAATCACTTCCTCGACCGCCAGAGCCGCGAATACAGCGAGGTAGGCCCCAGTTCGAGGTTCAACCACTATTGGATGGACACCAACCGCGACTGGCTCACAGCCCAGTTCCCCGAAGGCCAGAACCTTGTGAAGATGTATGAGTACTGGATGCCCAACGTGCTGCTCGACCTCCACGAGATGGGCGGCTTCCGCAACGGTCTCTACTACTTCAGCCCCGGCGATCCCAACCGTACCTACAAATATATCCCCCAGGAGAACCAGGACCTCACCAAGGCCATAAGCCAGACCACCGGCCGCTATCTCGACTCCATCGGAGTGGCATACTACACCGGCCGCGGATACGATGACTTCTTCATCGGCAAGGGAGCCTGCTACGGCGACATCCAGGGTTCGGTCTGCATCCTTCACGAACTCTCCGCGACCCGCGGCCACATCCGCGACTTCGAGAAGCACGGTATCCACAACTTCGGTGAGACCGTCCGTTGGCACAGCCTCTCGGCTGTCGCCGTCCTCAACGGTTCCATCGAGAATGCCAAGGCTCTCAAGGAGTATCAGAAGAACTTCTACGCCAACGCTGCAAAGGCCGCTGCGGCAGACCCCGGCAAGGGTTATGTATTCGATGCGCGCGGCAACCGCGGAATCGCGTTCAACTTCGTAGAGAACCTTCTCCTCCACGAGATCGAGGTCTATCCCGTCAAGGGCCAGGAGGGCAAGTACTTCGTACCTTTCAACCAGAAACACTACTACAAGATCAAGGGTATCTTCGAGGATATCACGGAATATCAGGACGACAAATTCTACGATATCTCCACCTGGTCGCCCGCCCGCGCCTACAACCTCAACTACGAGGTGGTGGCCGAGGCTCCCGCAGTGGACAAAGAGATCACCGAGGCCGTCTTCCCGCAGGGCGCAGTCAAGGGCGGAACCAGCACCATCGGCTATGCATTCGCTCCCGCTGAGTACTACACTCCCTATATGATCGCCGCTCTCCAGAAGAAGGGCGTCAACCTCCAGGTTGCCACAATGCCTTTCGCATATAAGCACAAAGCCTCGAAGATCGATGTCACGATGCCCGCAGGTACCATCATCGTACCGGTGGAGGGACAGATCTTCTCCGGCCAGGAACTCTTCAACTTCGTCGATGAACTGGCAAAGAAATGCGCAGTCGATGTAATCGGCCTGCAGACCGAGAAGCGCAAGGGATTCAACATCGCAGACGTCACCCGCGTACCTGTCCGCAAGACCCGCACCGCCCTCATCACCGACACAGGCGCTGCCACCCAGCTCGGCTCCATCTGGTATATGCTCGACTACCGCTTCGCTATGAACCACTCGCTGGTCGATTTCAAGAAATTCAACGGCAAGGAGTTCAAGATCGACAACTATGACGCAATCGTCTTCGTCGGCAACGTCAACGGCCAGTTCGAGGGAGAATCCAGCACCAGGCTCACCAACTGGATCGAGAACGGCGGTACCCTCATTATGATAGGCGGATCGCACTATCTCGTAAGGCGCATCGGCAACGACAGCGTCAAGGGCGATGTCGGCAAGGCTGATAACGGCAAGGGAGGCGGCGTCAGCGGCCTTGTCCTCAATGCGGAAATCAGCCACGACAGTCCCCTTACCTGGGGATATGACCAGGACAACATCGACGTCTTCCAGAACAACTCCACTGTCTGGAGCGTGGACAACGGAGCCGAGGTCGTTATGAAGTATGCTTCAGAGCCCTACCGTTCGGGTTATGTCACCAAGGAGCAGCTTGCCAAGTTCGCAGGCTCCCCCATCGTGGCCACCAAGCGTATGGGTAAGGGATGCATCATCTACATCCACAACGACTTCACCTACCGTTCATACTGGTTCGGTACCAACCATATCCTCACCAACGCCATCCTCTTCGGAAACCTGATCTAGGAGGCGTCAAAGGCAATCAGAAACATTGGCGCGACAGTCCAAGGACATACTGCTGGCCAAGATAAGGAACGGAGAGCGGCTCTCGTCTGCAGAGCAGCTCTCCCTTACCTTTACTCTGAGCATCCCCGCGATGCTGGCGCAGTTCTCCACCGTGATGATGCAATATATAGACGCATCGATGGTGGGGCACCTTGGTGCGAACCAGTCGGCCTCCATAGGAATCGTCTCCACCAGTACCTGGATTTTCGGAGGTTTCTGCATGGCGGCGACCTCCGGCTTTTCGGTACAGGTGGCGCATCTTATCGGGGCCAATGAATTCTCCCGCGCCCGCAGCGTGCTCCGCCAGGCCCTCAGCTGCGTCCTTATCTTCGTGGCGGCGCTCTCCCTGATCGGAGTGGCAATATCCGGTCCCCTGCCCCGCTGGCTCGGAGGCGGGGAGGAGATATGCGCCGATGCATCCGGTTATTTCCTGATCTACTCACTCTTCCTTCCCTTCATGCAGATAGGGTGGACCTGTGGCGCCATGCTCCAGGCCTCCGGAAACATGAAGACCCCCGCCATCCTCAACATCCTGATGTGCGTGATGGACGTGGTCTTCAATTATATCTTCATCTATACCCTGAAAATGGGAGTGCGGGGCGCGGCACTTGGCACTGGCCTGGCCGAGGCTGTCACCGCGGCCCTGATGCTGCACGCAGTCACGGTCCGCTCCCCCGAGCTCAACCTGAATCACGAACGGGGCTCCTTCAGGCCGCAGAAAGAGTGCATCCGCACCGCCCTCGGCATCTCCTCCCCGATGTGGCTGCAGAACCTCATAATGCGCGGCGCATACGTGGCGAGCACCGTCATCGTCGCCCCGCTCGGAGCCATCGCCATAGCAGCCAACGCTTTCGCAGTGACTGCCGAGAGTTTCTGCTATATGCCGGGATACGGCCTTGAGGAGGCGGCCACGACCCTTGTGGGACAGAGCCGCGGGGCGGGACGCAAGGATATCGCCCGCCGCTTCGGCTATATCACGACGGGAATGGGCTCGCTCACGATGACCTTCCTGGCAGTTCTGATGTATGCCTTCGCGCCCCAGTTGATGGGGCTTCTCTCGAGCGATGCGGAGGTCGTAGCCCTCGGCGCCCGCGTGCTCCGCATCGAGGCCTTCGCTGAGACCCTCTACGGAGCCTCGATAGTGGCTTACGGAGCCTTCGTGGGAGCGGGCGACACTCTCGTCCCGAGCATTATGAACTTTATGAGCATGTGGGTCGTGCGTATCGGCCTCGCCCTCTGGCTCACCCCGATCTACGGTCTGGTGGGCTACTGGATCGCGATGTGTATCGAGCTGAACTTCCGCGGCATCATATTCCTCATCCGCCTGAAGGGGAAGAGGTGGCTCTCCAAATCTTTTGCAATAAACGTTAATCTCCAACAATAATATGGAATACTCTTTCGACAAGGTTATCGACCGCCGCGGGAGCGGCTGCATCAAATGGGACTACAATCCCGAAGTGCTCCCGATGTGGGTGGCGGATATGGATTTCGAGACGCCTCCGTTCATAATGGAGGCGCTCCGAAGGCGCCTGGAACACGGCATTTTCGGATATACGATGGTACAGCCGGAATATTATGAGGCCATCATAAACTGGTTCGGCAAGCGCCGCGGCTGGAGTGTCGACAAGTCGTGGATAATATACACCACCGGCGTCATCCCCGCCCTCTCGGCCGTCATCAAGGCCTTCACATCCCCGGGCGACAAGGTGCTCATCAACACTCCATCGTACAACCACTTCTACTCTTCGATACGCAACAACGGCTGCGAAGTAGCGGCCTCCCCCCTGCGCTATTCCAAGGAGGGCGATACACTCCGCTACGGAATAGACTGGGAGGACCTCGATGCCAAGCTGGCCGACCCGAAGGTGAAGGTATTCCTCTTCTGCAACCCGCAGAACCCCACCGGGCGTATCTGGAATGCCGATGAACTCGCCAAAGTGGGCGAAATCTGCCGCAGGCACGGAAAGCCTGTCATCTCCGACGAGATCCATTGCGAGATCGAGATGCCCGGGTACACCTTCGTCCCCTTCGCCTCGGTCAATCCCGAAAACTGCGCCTGCAGCGTCACGCTGAATTCCTGCTCGAAATCCTTCAATCTCGCGGGACTCCAGATCGCCAACATCATCAGCCCCGACGAAAAGTGGCGCAAGGCCATCGACAGGGCCATCAACGTCAACGAGAACTGCGACGTCAATCCTTTCGGCCCGGTGGCCCTCCAGGCCTGCTACAGCGACGAAGGTGCTGCCTGGCTCAAGGAGATGTGCGCCTATGTCCACGGCAACTACAAACTGCTTAAAGAGACGCTCGCCGCCGAGCTCCCGGGATTTACGGCATCGGAGCTCCAGGGCACATACCTCGCCTGGGTGGACTGCCACAGGCTCATCAACCGCGGCATCTCCTCCAAGGAGATTGAGGAGCAGCTCAAGGAGGTCGAGAAGGTCTGGATAATGGCCGGGGAGACCTACGGCGACGGCAACTTCATCCGCATAAACCTCGCAGCCCCGCGCTCGATGTTCGAGGAGGGGCTGCAGAGGATTATTTCGGGCCTCAAGAGGCTCGCGAGGTAGTCTTATTCCACTTTAGGAAGTTTCGCCAGGCTCTCGGCGATCTGTTCGTCGGTGGGAATCTGGTCGGTCATCGTGCCGTCGTTGTATTTCTGGTATGCAACGAGGTCGAAGTAGCCGGTTCCGGTGAGACCGAAGACGATGGTCTTCTCCTCGCCCGTCTCCTTGCACTTGAGGGCCTCGTCGATGGCTACGCGGATGGCGTGGCTGCTCTCAGGTGCGGGAAGGGTTCCCTCGACGCGTGCGAAGAGGGTCGCAGCCTCGAAGACGGAGGTCTGCTCGACGGCGCGCGCCTCGAAGAGGCCGTCGTGGTAGAGCTGCGAGAGGATGGTGCTCATTCCGTGGAAACGGAGTCCGCCCGCGTGGTTGGGCGAGGGCATGAACTGGCTTCCGAGGGTGTACATCTTCGCAAGCGGGCAGATCATTCCGGTATCGCAGAAGTCGTAGGCGAATTTGCCGCGGGTGAAGCTCGGGCAGGATGCCGGTTCCACAGCTATGATGCGGTAGTCAGCCTCGCCGCGGAGTTTCTCGCCGATGAAGGGCGATGCGAGTCCGCCGAGATTCGATCCGCCGCCGGCGCAGCCTATGATGATGTCGGGCTTGATGCCATATTTGTCGAGCGCCGCCTTGGTCTCCAGACCGATTATGGTTTGGTGAAGGAGCACCTGGTTGAGCACGGAGCCCAGTTCGTAGCGGTAGCCTTCCTGCGATACCGCGGCCTCTACGGCCTCGGAGATGGCGCAGCCGAGGGAGCCGGTGGTGTCGGGGAATTCGGCCAGGATCTTGCGGCCTACGTTGGTCGTATTGCTGGGCGAAGGGGTCACCTTGGCGCCGTATGTGCGCATCACTTCGCGGCGGAAGGGTTTCTGCTCGTAGGAGCACTTCACCATATAGACCTGGCAGTCGAGGTCGAAGTATGAGCAGGCCATGCTCAGGGCGGTTCCCCACTGACCTGCACCCGTTTCGGTAGTCACGCCCTTGAGGCCCTGCTTCTTGGCATAGTAGGCCTGGGCTATGGCGGAGTTGAGTTTGTGGCTGCCCGAGGTGTTGTTTCCTTCGAACTTGTAGTAGATCTTGGCAGGCGTTCCGAGAGCTTTCTCGAGGAAGTATGCCCTTACCAGCGGGGAGGGACGGTACATCTTGTAGAAGTTGAGCACCTCTTCGGGGATATCGACGAAGCGGGTGTCATTGTCGAGTTCCTGGGCCACGAGTTCCTTGCAGAAGATGGGCTCGAGTTCCTCGGCTTTGAGCGGCTGAAGGGTGCCGGGATTAAGCAGGGGGGCCGGTTTGTTTTTCATGTCCGCGCGGACGTTGTACCATTGCGTGGGGATCTCATTTTCGTTCAAATAGATCTTGTAGGGAATTTTCTTGTCCATTGTTTAGGGAATTAATGGTTATTAAATGGTTTCGTTTTTAATCAAAAAAAATGAAGCTCAGCCGTTTCGGCTGAGCTTCACTGTATCTTATATACATATCGGCTGACCCCTTACGACTCTTGGAGTTGTAACAGGCGCCACCACCAATATGCATTGCTTGTAAACATTGTCTTTTTGTTTTCGGTGTGCAAGGTATGTAAAAAATTATCCTGATGCAAATTTTTTATCTTCTTTTTTTCATTCTGCTGCCGCTAATTGTCTCCCACGACGATCATATTGGGCCACCAGATGCCGGCCGATTGCAGGATTTCGGCCGCATCGTAATAACGGCTGCGGCCCATCGGAGTGCCGTCGGGATTGGTCCTGCCCATTGAGTAGGGGTCATAGACTTCGTAGTAAAGTTTCGTCGAGGTCTGCACATATCCCTTCACGAGCAGGAAATGTCCCCAGCCTTTGTTCGCGGTATTATAGAACTTGTTGACCCGTTTGCCGGTCTGGTTGCCGTAGGTGATATAATACATATCGAGGCAGAGAAGGACGATGTTGCCCATATTTATCTCCCAGACGACATCGTCCGTACTGGTGAACGGCTTCGTGGTATGAGCTATATTGTGGGCGTTAAAATATGCATCTATATCATTGGTATACCACCATCCTCCGTTGTTGTAGATCTCTGCACGGGCATCTTCGACCGTCCCGGTAAATGCGTAGTTGTACCATTTAGCCGCCATTACGGAGGATGCGGGGCCGCAGTTCACCCCCGAGCAGGCGCCGGTCGATCCCTGGTCGATATACCACTCATACGGCCTTTCATAACCCATTTCCTTTTCGAAGGTTCCTTCGAGTCCCCACTCGGCATACATTTCTCTCTTGGGTTTCTTGAGGCTCCATACCGGATCGGTAAGGGGAGGCAGGACAACGGCGTCGCGGAATGTCAGGGTCGTTGTCTTGGTAAGGGTATAGACATAATCATCCTCAATGGTTTCAGTGCCCTTGGTGTCGGTGACGACTATTTCATAAAGGTTTTCCCGGCCATTATTATACTCCATCAGCCTGCCGCTGAACGACACGCCGCCCTGATATGGCATCCCCGGGATGTCACCTCCGTAATAGCCGTTGGAGGAGCCCCATACGGGTTTACCGCGATCGTAATAACCGCCGCTTGCGCGGGATGCCAGGATCGAGGCGCAATTCATCCTGTATCGTCCCGAAGTGGCATCCGGCAGACCGCCCAGATAAAAGTGCACGAAGGTACTCAGGGTCATAGGCAAGGT
Organism: Bacteroidales bacterium; assembly: GCA_017443845.1. GTDB lineage: Bacteria > Bacteroidota > Bacteroidia > Bacteroidales > UBA932 > Cacconaster. The sequence continues at coordinate 11,525 of JAFSXX010000028.1, forward strand.
GGCGGAGAGTTTTCCGCCGCTTATGGTATAGGGCACATCTTCGCCGGTCATATAATATGTATAGGGACGGTTGGGATCGACGATATCCACGCCGAAAATCGTGGAGTAGCGGAATGTCGGCTCATAGAATGGGATAAAGCAAGCCGCCAGTCTGCCTTCACTGCGACCCAGCAGGTACTGTTCCAGGGCAGGATTGGAGAAACTGCCCTCCCACTTGGTACCGTTGAACACAAGGGTGGCATAGCAAGGCGATTCGTTGTTCTCTTCCATATTCACCGACAGGTAATTGTCGAAAATCACATATATCTTGTCTCCTGTCTCCCAGGAAGACTTGACCGCCCTTGTACCGGGGAGATCTGAATCGACGTTTACGTCAAAGTCAAGATGGCGGAGCGAAGCTTCCGGCTCCTCGATGGAGCAGGCCGCCGCAGTGAACAGGAGCGCTACCGCGCCGATCAGAAACAATAATCTCTTTTTCATAGCGCCACCTCCTAAAAACTATGTTCCGGATTAAAGCCGGGGAATGGTATTTCCATCCCGGAAGGGTCAACACCGCTGGCGCAGATGGCGCCCCAGGTGCTGGTGTCGATAATCTCCGCGACAGGGAGAATATAGGTTTGCTTAAGTTCCATATTGCAAGAGTTCAGCTATTGCTTGCAATTTAGCAAAAAATTATCAGTAACTTGCATGCGTCTATAAAAACAATCCAAATGTCCCTGTTCATCCCTCCCCGATATGAGAATCTCCTGGGTTCCGCCGAGAATACCGAAAAGGCCATCAAGGCCGTAAAAGATATGTTCCAGGTCAACCTGTCTGCCCAACTGGCTCTGCTTCGCGTAACAGCGCCGATGGTCGTGCTTTCGGGCACCGGCATCAACGACGATCTCAACGGCACCGAGAGGCCTGTCCGCTTCCCGATAAAGGATTTGTCCGACAGCAGCGCAGAGGTTGTCCATTCCCTCGCAAAATGGAAAAGGATGAAGCTCGCCGAGCTGGGCACTCCCGCAGGCCGCGGCATTTATACAGATATGAATGCGTTGCGGCCCGACGAGGAGCTGGACAATCTCCATTCCATTTATGTGGACCAATGGGACTGGGAGCGGGTGATCTCGCCCGGGGAGAGGAACATCGAGTTCCTCAAAAAGATTGTCAGGCGCATTTATGAAGCCATCAAGGTGACCGAGAACAAACTGTATGTAGAGTTTCCCCAGATTGTGCCCCAGTTGCCGGAGGAGATATTTTTCATCCACTCCCAGCAGCTGCTGGAACTCTATCCGGGGCTTTCGGCCAAGGAACGCGAAGTGGAGATCACGCGCAGGCATAAGGCCGTCTTTATAATAGGTATCGGCGGAGAGCTCAGCGACGGTACGATCCACGACGGCCGCGCGGCCGATTACGACGACTGGAGCACTCCCAACGGCGAGGGCTACAACGGGCTCAACGGCGATATCCTGCTTTGGAATCCGGTGCTCGAAACGGCATTCGAGGTTTCGAGTATGGGCATACGCGTCGACAAGGCCGCACTGCATCGCCAGCTCGCCATCCGCCACCAGGAAGAGAAGGCTTCCCTCCTCTTCCACCGCAAACTCCTCTGCGGCGAATTGCCCCAGACCATCGGCGGCGGTATCGGCCAGTCCCGGCTATGTATGTATCTGCTGCGGAAAGCCCATATTGGCGAGATCCAGAGCAGCATCTGGCCGGAGGAGATGCGCATCGCCTGCCGCGAAGCCGGTATCCAATTAGTGTAGCACCTTGTCACAATTTTTAGTAATTTTGAGGAAATCAAAAGTTTTCTCATGAAAAAGTATTTATATGCGTTAATGATGCTCATCTCCGGCATCCTCGCGATGGCGACATCCCATGATGCCGCTGCAAGGCGCCTGAGCGACAAGGAAATAGAAACCGCCATCAAAGCCTATATGGACGAGTGCCGCACCAACGGAATGGCGGTCGTGATGGTAAGGGGCGACAATATCGTTTACCAGAATGCATTCGGCTGGAGGGACAAAGAGGCCGGAGATCCGCTGGAAATCGACGATCTTTTCAAAATCGCATCCATCTCCAAGTCCTTCTCGGCCGTATCCATCCTCCAGTTGGTGGACCAGGGCAAACTCTCCCTCGAGGATGACGTAAGCGACCTGATAGGATTCGAGGTACGCCATCCACTCTGGCCTGAGATTCCCGTAACGCTCAAGATGCTGCTCTCGCACACCTCCGGGATGAAAGACGGCAACGGCAACTCCAGTTACTGGACTCCCGACTGGGTAGATCCCGCCAAGACTCCTCGCGACAAGCAGATAAAATATGCCTGGTACAAATACGCCCCCGGGCAGGGATACAACTACTGCAACCGCGGCTTCAACATGCTCGGGCGCATCATCGAAAGGGCCAGCGGCGAGAGATTCGACGATTATGTACGCCATCACGTCCTCGACCGTGTCGGCGTAGGAATGGCCGGGTATAACGTGGACTCGCTCGACGCCTCGCGGCTTGTCGCCAAATATTCATACAACAGGGCGAAAGATACCCTCATCCGCACCAAGCCTTACGTGCGCATAAATGAGATAAAGGTTGCGGACGGAACTTACAAGATCGGTCTCGACGGCAATTACTGGTCCCCGACCGGAGGTATGAAGATCTCCGCGCCGGACCTCGCTAAATGGATGATGTGCCTGCGCGACAGCTGCATCACCGCTTCGGGCGACAGGCTGATCTCAGCGGAAAGCTACAGGAAACTCTTCACCCCCGTCACGCCCGCCGATCCCGGCACCAATTACTGCCTGGGAGTGCGCACGGAGACCCGCTTCATCCACGGAAAGAAACTTCAGGGCCACACCGGATCGCTCCACGGCCTCAAGAGCTGTATGTTCTACTGCCCCGACGAGGACTGGGGATTTGTCTGCCTCTGCTCGAGCACCAAGCCCGACAAGATCAACGAGGTTTACGAAATCTACTACAAGACCGTCAACCTGCTCTACAGCCAGTATATCAGGCCCATAACCGAAACCGACCTCGAGCGTGAGCTTACTGAAGTCATGGACAGGCGCGATGTCACATCGATGAACGTGGCGGTAGTCAAGGGCGGCAAGCTCATCTACGCCAACGCCCTAGGCACCAAGGACCTCGAGAGCGGCATACCCTCCTCGACAGGCGATATCTACCGCATCGCTTCCATATCGAAGTCTTTCTCCGGAGCATCTATTATGCAGCTCGTGGAAGAGGGTAAAATCACCCTCGACGACGATGTCAGCGACATCCTCGGATTCGCGGTGCGCAACCCCAAATTCCCCGACGTGCCGATAACCGTAAGAATGCTGCTGTCCCACACCTCCAGCATCGTTGACAACAGCAAGGTGGCCTACACCCGTTCCCTCGACGGTACGATCATCCCCGGTACGGCTGAGCCTGATACGATTGCCTGCTGCTACTCATCGCATAAGCCGGGAACACATTATCAGTACTCCAACAGGGGTATCAACCTTGCCGGAGCCGTTATCGAGAAGGTATCCGGCGAGCGCTTCGACAACTATGTCCAAAAACATATCCTCCGCCCGCTGGGCATCAAGGATGCGGGCTTCAATGTGGATTCGCTCAAACGCTACCGCTTCGCGACCCTGTACAATGTGCGTGGCGGAAAATTCATCCCCCAGCCCGGAGCATACCGCCGCCCGGATGCATTTGACAACTACCGCCTTGGCATCGACACCCCTGCCTTCTCCCCTGCCGGCGGAATGAAAATCTCGATCCTGGGTCTCGCGGAATGGATGATTACCCTGCAGAATGGAGGAGTCGGTTCAAACGGGAAGAGGATCCTCTCGGAGGAGAGCGTCGAAAGGATGTTCCAGAAGGAGGCCCCTGATGCCGATAATGATGTATTCGGCAAAGAGTATGGCCTCACCGTGACAACCAGCCCGCTGCTGCTCGGATTCCCGATGAGAGGCCACACCGGAGGCGCATACGGACTTAGAAGCTGCCTGTTCTACAGTCCTGAACATGACTTCGGCATAGTGGTATTCTGCTCCAGCGTCGATGGTGCGGACGGCCCTCACGGCGGCGGCTCCGCCGCCTTCTGCGAGGCCGCTGAAGTACTTTACAATTCCCTGATTAAGAAATAATTAAGGTTTCTTACAGCTTTATATCATCAGAGGTTGTCGTAACTATCTGCAACATACTGAATTGTCAAACCATTATCAATAGAGGCTACGATACGGAACGTTTTTACTCCTACGTATCAGGGCGAAGTAATCAAGGATGAACTTATTGCCAGGGTAATCTATTGCTAATGGCTGATGAATTTGCCGATTTTCAGCATTTGATTAACGGTTTGCCTAATCTGTTTCCTTAGTTGTTCGCTTGAATATGGTGCCACTTCATTTGAATCCTGTGCATAATAAGCCACCGTATTACTCAAAGCATCCAGAACTATAAAGAATACATTATAATGTAATTCTACTATATACTTTTTCGTTCTGAAAGAAAAAAAATGTTTGCTTGTTTCAATAACGCTATCAGTATATATCAAGATACCATATCTGTTCCCGGATTCCAGAATATTACTCCTGATATGTTCAGGGAGAAGCGTGGAGAAAAGAACAACATCTTTGTCCAGATTGGTAAGCCTGTAAAAATCATTATCAAATAGTCTGTCGTTATCAGAGGGGATAAAAGCATTGACAATAAAAGACTCTTGCGTCAATTGAAGCAAGGAATCATAAAACAAATCATACAGAGGACCGGCCGGAACCTCTGAAATGCTCCTTTCATCGCAATAGCGTATATCAACGACCGGCTCGAACAGGGCTATTCCTTCTGAATATGCAGGTACATTTCCCGACGAGTAATAATACAAAGTCTGGCAACCTGACAGCAATATAGAAGTAAATAACAGAGCGTGGCAATGTATCTTTCGTAAGCAATGTAGCCCACATTGCTTACGAAGGTGAGTTTTTGAAGAGGTTGGTGAGCAATTGGAAGTATTTTGCTCACCGGAAGCACGGAATAAAGAGATTATCGACAAAATGGCTGAAACTAATGATACGAGACTCTATCCCTTTTGATACTCAACTGATAAACAGCATCTCCCGATACTTGGGCAGCGGCCAGAGGCTGTTGTCCACAATCTCCTCGAGGTCATCGATAAGTTTGCGCAGGGCGGGGAACATATCGGCCACCTCGTGGTATGCGACTGCCTTTTCGTACTCGCTGGCAATCTTATTGGCCCTCTTGCGAGCCTCGACCATCTCAAATACGCGGGAGTTGATCTCTTCCAGGTCGCGGTTGATGCGCTGAATGGTCTCCATCTCCATCCGGCAGCCGTCGGCATTGCCGCAGGCCTCCTTTGATAGCTGGATAATCTTCAGGAGGCGGGTCTTGTACTCCAGGGCGGCCGGGGCGATATGGTTGATTGCCATACGGGCCATTACCCTCGACTCGATCTGAACCTTCTTTGTATAGGTCTCCCACTTCACCTCGTTGCGGGAATGAAGCTCCGCGAGGGAATAGACACCCGTGCGGGTGAACATTGCCACCGAGGAGGGCGAGAGGAACTCCTTGATCATCTCCGGGACGCTCGTCTGGACATCCAGACCGCGGCGCTGAGCCTCAACCTTCCAGGCCTCATCGTAGCCGTTGCCGTCGAAGCAGACCACTTCCAGAACGGAGGCGATTATGGGTTTTAGCACATCCATTATGGCGACATTGCGCTTTTTGCCCTTGGCGAGCTCCTTGTCCAAAGCCTCCTTGAAATCGAGCAGCTGCTCTGCCACGGCGGCGTTGAGAGTTGTGAGAGCTCCTGAACAGTTGGCGCTTGAACCAACCGCACGGAACTCGAAACGATTACCGGTGAAAGCGAACGGAGAGGTTCTGTTGCGGTCGGTGTTGTCCACGAATATCTCGGGAATCTCCACTAGGCCCACATTCCTGCCCTTCTTTCCCGCTATCTCGATGGGAGTGCCGGAAGGCAGTTCCAGAAGTTTGTGGAGCACGTCGGTCATCGTCCTGCCCAGAAAGGCCGAGATTATGGCTGGCGGAGCCTCGTTGCCGCCGAGACGGTGGGCATTGGTCGCCGATGCGATGGAAGCCTTCATCAGGCCGTTATGGCGCTGGACGGCAGCCAGCACATTGACGAAGAATGTGACGAACATAAGGTTGCCGTCAGCATCCTTTCCAGGTGCCAGAAGTTGCTTTCCGGTATCGGTTCCGAGCGACCAGTTGTTGTGCTTGCCCGAGCCGTTTACTCCGTCAAAAGGCTTCTCGTGAAGCAGGACCACAAATCCGTGCTTGCGGGCGATGCGGTCCATCAGGGTCATCACCATCTGGTTCTGGTCGTTGGCCAGGTTGGCCTCGCCGTATATCGGAGCAAGCTCGAACTGGTTGGGAGCCACCTCGTTGTGGCGAGTCTTGATGGGGATGCCAAGTTTGTGGCCGGCAATCTCCAGATCGCGCATGAATTCCGCCACGCGCGAAGGAATAGCTGCGAAATAGTGGTCCTCAAGCTGCTGGTTCTTGGAAGAATTATGCCCGAACAGCGTGCGCCCAGTAATCATCAGGTCGGGGCGGGCCGAATAGAGGGATTCGTCTATCAGGAAATACTCCTGCTCCCATCCCAGATATGCGAAAATTTTCTTCGCCTTGGGATCGAACATGTTGACTATGGGTAGCGCTGCATCCGAAACGGCCTTCAGAGAGCGTTTGAGAGGGGTTTTATAGTCCAGCGCCTCACCAGTATAGGAGATGAATACGGTCGGGATACAAAGCGTATCGTCCTGGATAAAGACGGGCGAAGTAGGATCCCAGGCGGTATAGCCGCGCGCCTCGAAAGTGGCGCGGATACCTCCGTTGGGGAACGACGACGCGTCAGGCTCCTGCTGCGCGAGCGCCTTGCCGTCGAAAGACTCGATCACACCGCCGTTGCCGTCATACTCGATGAGTGAATCATGCTTTTCCGCGGTCCCCTCGGTAAGGGGCTGGAACCAGTGGGTCACGTGGGTGACGTGATTCTCAAGCGCCCACTCCTTCATTCCGAGGGCCACTCCGTCGGCCGTCTTGCGGTCGAGCGGTTTGCCTTTGTCAATGCAGTCCAGCAGATTCTTGAGAGTGGAGGCGTCAAGATACTTTTTCATCTTGGCCCTGTCGAAAACAAGTTCCCCGAAATAGTTGGAAGGGAGCGCATCGGGGCGCTCGGCGGGGATAGCCTTCTTCTCAAAACATTCTTTTACCAGGTCGAAACGGTTCATAATGGTCTAATACTCCTCCCAGGAGTTGATGGAAAGGCCTTCGAGACCTACCGTGCATATCGCATAGATGTAGGCCCTCGCAAGGCGGGAATTAGTAATGAGAGGTATATTGTGGTCCACTGCCGTGCGGCGGATCTTGTATCCGTTGCTGAGCTCGCGGGCCGAATGGTTCTTGGGTATGTTGATGACCAGGTCTATCTTCTGGCTGCTGAGATAATCGATGACGTTGGGCTCCACCTCGGCATCGGGCCAGTGGAGCAGTTCGGCCTTGACGTCGTGCTCCTCCAGGAATTTGGCGGTGCCTCCGGTAGCGTAGAGCTTATATCCGTTGGCCACGAGCATCTCGCAGGCCTCCAGCAATTCCACCTTGGAATATGCCGGACCGGAGGATATGAGGATGCCCTTCTCCTTGGAGGGGATGCGGTGCCCCACCGAGAGCATACTCTTGAGCAGCGCCTCGTGGTAATTGTCGCCGATGCAGGCCACCTCGCCGGTGGATGCCATATCGACGCCAAGCACGGGGTCGGCCTTCAGCAGGCGGGCGAAGGAGAACTGGGAGCACTTGACGCCCACATAGTCGATGTCGGCGAAGGTCTTTCCGAAGGGTTCCACCTCGCGGCCCAGCATAATCTCGGTCGCCATTCCTATCAGGTTGAACTTGGTGATCTTCGAGACGAAGGGGAAGCTGCGCGAAGCGCGCAGGTTGCACTCAATGACCTTCAAGGCATTCTCCTTGGCCAGGAACTGGATGTTGAAGGGGCCGGAGATATTGAGGGCGGCGGCCAGTTTCTCAGAGATACGCCTTATGCCGCGGATAGTCTCGTAATAGAGTTTCTGGGCCGGGAAGACCACAGTCGCGTCGCCCGAGTGGACTCCGGCGAACTCGATATGCTCGCTGATGGCGTAGCACTTGATGACGCCGTTCTGGGCCACTGCGTCGATCTCCACCTCCTTGGTCCTCTGCATAAACTCCGTGACGACCACCGGATGCTCCTGGCTTACCACGGCTGCATTGTTCAGGGCGTTCTCGAGTTCATCGGCGCTCGAAACCACGCGCATCGCGGCTCCGGAAAGGACATACGAAGGCCTGATCATCACCGGAAGGCCCACCTCCTCGACGAAATTGTAGATGTCGCCTATGCTGGTAAGCTCCCTCCAGCGGGGCTGGTCGATGCCCAATGAGTCGCAGAGCTGTGAGAACTTCTGGCGGTCCTCAGCCATATCGATCGACTTGGCCGGGGTGCCGAGGATGTTGACTCCGCGCTTGTCGAGCAGCAGGGCCAGGTTGTTGGGGATCTGGCCGCCCGTCGAGACGACCACGCCCAGAGGCGCTTCCATATCGCAGATATCCAGCACCCTCTCGAGGGTGAGTTCGTCGAAGAAGAGGCGGTCGCAGACGTCGTAGTCGGTACTGACGGTCTCCGGGTTGTAGTTTATCATTATGGCCCGGTAACCCATCTCCTGAATCTTCTTGACAGCCGTAACGCCGCACCAGTCGAACTCGACGCTGCTGCCGATGCGGTATGCGCCGCTTCCGAGCACCACCACCGACTTGCCGTCACGCTCGAAAACCACATCGTTCTCATCGCCGTTATAGGTGATGTAGAGGTAGTTGGTCATCGCCGGGTACTCTCCCGCCAGGGTGTCGATCTGCTTGACGCACGGCAGGATGCCCATCTCCTTGCGGCGGCGGCGGATGATGTCGGCCTTCTCGTGGGGATCGACATCCTTGCCGCGGAAGATGGTGCTACCGATCTGGTAATCGGAGAAGCCCATCTGCTTGGCCCCGCGGAGGAGCTCCGCATCAAGTTCGTCGACCGACTCGAGGGCGCGGATGCGGTCGCGGTATTTATGGATGTTCTCGAGCCTGTAGAGGAACCATTTGTCGATCTTGGTGATATCGTGCAGACGGTCCACCGAATAGCCCTCATCGAAGGCCTGGGCTATGGCGAATATGCGTTTGTCGGTAGGATGGATCAATTCCGAATCGATGTCCGCTATGCGGATGGAATTGCATACGAAACCGTGCATCCCCTGCCCCACCATCCTGAGGCCCTTCTGGATAGCCTCCTCGAAGGTGCGGCCGATGGACATCACCTCGCCGACGGACTTCATGGAGGAGCCGATGAGTTTGGAGACGCCTTCGAACTTGCCGAGGTCCCAGCGCGGGATCTTGCAGACCACATAGTCGAGGGCCGGCTCGAAGCACGAAGAGGTCACGCGCGTGACGGCGTTGGGAATCTCGTCGAGGCCGAGGCCGAGGCCCAATTTTGCAGCCACGAATGCCAGGGGGTATCCGGTCGCCTTGGATGCGAGGGCAGAAGAACGGCTCAGGCGGGCATTGACCTCGATGACACGGTAATCGTCGGAATTGGGGTCGAGGGCATACTGGACGTTGCACTCGCCGATGATGCCCACGTGGCGGATTATCTTGATGGCTATCTGGCGCAGCTTATGGTACTCGTGGTCGGAAAGGGTCTGCGAGGGAGCCACGACGATGCTCTCTCCGGTATGGATACCGAGCGGGTCGAAGTTTTCCATATTACAGACGGTGATGCAGTTGTCGTAGCAGTCGCGCACCACTTCGTACTCAATCTCCTTCCACCCCTTGAGGGACTCCTCGATGAGGATCTGGGGCGAATATGTGAATGCCGTGGAGGCCAGTTTCACCAGTTCTTCGTCGTTGAAGCAGAATCCCGAGCCGAGACCGCCGAGGGTATATGCGGCTCGCACGATAACGGGATAGCCTATCTCCTTGACCACGGTGAGGGCCTCGGAGATGGAGCTGACAGCCTCGCTGCGCGGGGTCTTGACATCTATCGAGCGCAGCATATCGGCGAAGAGTTCGCGGTCCTCGGTGTTGATGATGGCCTCGACCGGGGTGCCGAGCACCTTGACGCCATATTTCTTGAGGATGCCCGAGGTGTGGAGCTCGACTCCGCAGTTGAGGGCGGTCTGTCCGCCGAATGCCAGCATTATGGCATCGGGCTTCTCCTTGATGATGACCTTCTCCACGAAGTACGGGGTGATGGGAAGGAAATAGACCACGTCCGCGATGCCCTCGGATGTCTGCACCGTAGCGATGTTGGGATTTATCAGGATGGTATATTTCCCCTCCTCGCGAAGGGCCTTGAGGGCCTGCGAGCCCGAGTAGTCGAATTCGCCCGACTGGCCTATCTTGAGGGCTCCCGAGCCCAGCAAAAGTATCCTATCTGCCTTTTCCATAATTTACCATTGAGTTGAAGAAGGTTGCAAAAAGATCTTCGGTGTCCACCGGGCCGCTGGAGGCCTCGGGATGGAACTGGGTGGAGAAGAAGGGCTTCGTCTTGTGGCGGATGCCCTCGTTGGTGCCGTCGTTCAGGTTCTTGAACATCGGTTCCCAGTCGGAGGGCAGGGTCTTCTCGTCCACCGCGAACCCGTGGTTCTGAGAGGTGATGAAGCACTTATGCGTGCCGGGCACGATGACAGGCTGGTTGTGGCCGCGGTGGCCGTATTTGAGCTTGTAGGTCTTCGCTCCGGCGGCAAGGGCCAGTATCTGATGGCCGAGGCAGATACCCATAATGGGTTTGTCCTGTGTCAGGGCCTTGCGGGTATGCTCTATCGTGGCCAGGCACATAGCGGGGTCGCCAGGACCGTTGGAAAGGAAGAGCCCGTCGTATTCCTCTTTGGTGAAATCGTAATCCCAGGGCACCACCTCGACGGTGACATCGTGCTTGAGCAGGCAGCGGATAATATTGTTCTTCTTGCCGCAATCCACCAGGACCACCTTGTAGCGCCCCTCTCCTACTGTGAAAGGCTTGTCGGTGGCCACCTGGGCCACGAGATTCTCCTTGTTGGGATCATAGTAGGGAACCTCCACGCCGTCGAAGATAATGCGTCCCAGCATAGAACCGCACTCGCGCAGTTTCTTGGTGAGGGCGCGGGTGTCGATGCCGTAGAGGCCGGGCACGTCCCAGTGGCGGAGCCACGAGCCGAGACTGAACTTGGAGTCCCAGTGGCTGTAATTCTCCGAATAATTGGTGATCACAAGCGCGGTGCACTGTATCTTCTCCGACTCGTAGAAACGGGCGATGCCGTTGACCGTATCCTCGCCGGGAACTCCGTAGTTGCCTATCATCGGGGAGGTCGGGACAAGTATCTGCCCTTTGTAAGAGGGGTCGGTGAGACTCTCGGGATAGCCGGTCATCGCAGTGTAGAAGACCAGCTCGCCTGCCACCGATTTCTCGCAGCCGAACGACCATCCCTCGTAGCGGGTGCCGTCCTCAAGCTCCAGTATTGCCTTTTTAGCCATAGATTTTATCTGAATATTGTGGCCTCGCGGTCGGGTCCGAGGGAAATGACCTTCACCGGCACGCCGAGGTATTTTTCCATGAATGCAATGTAATCCCTGAACTCCGAGGGAAGCGCATCCTCGCTGCGGATGCCGCTGAGGTCACACTTCCACCCTTTGAATTCGGTATAGACCGGCTCTACGGGCTGCGAGATGTCGAAGGGCAGTTCGAGGGTCTCGCGGCCGCCCACCTTGTACGAAGTGCAGACCTTGATGGAATCGAAACTGTCGAGGCAGTCGGCCTTCATCATAATGAGGTCGGTCACGCCGTCGATTATCACCGCATAGCGCAGGGCCACCAGGTCGAGCCAGCCGCAGCGGCGCGGACGGCCCGTGACGGCGCCGAATTCGTGGCCGACTTCGCGGAGTTTGTCTCCCGTGGCGTCAAAGAGTTCTGTGGGGAAAGGACCGCTGCCCACGCGGGTGCAGTATGCCTTGAAGATGCCATATACGTGTCCGATCTGCTGCGGAGCCACGCCCAGGCCCAGGCAGGCGCCCGAGCAGGTTGTGGTCGAAGAGGTTACGAAGGGATATGAGCCGTAGTCGATGTCGAGCATAGTGCCCTGCGCCCCTTCGGCCAGCACGGAGCCGTTTGCAAGCGACTCGTGGATATAGTACTCGCAGTTGACCAGAGGGAACTCGCGCACCTTCGCGACGGCTTCGAAGAAGAGATTCTCCTCCTCTTCGAGAGAGCCTGTCAGAGGAGCTGCGACGGAAGCCTTCCAGTCGTACCCCAGGGCCTCGAGCTCTTTTATGTGGCGGGCCTTGAGGGCCTCGTATCTCGCCTTGAAATCAGGGGATTCGATATCGCCCACGCGAAGGCCGTGGCGGCTCACCTTGTCGGTGTAGCAGGGGCCTATTCCCTTCTGGGTGGAGCCTATCTTGCCCTTGCCGGCCGCAGCTTCATTGGCGGCATCCAGCAGACGGTGGGTAGGCAGGATGATGTTGGCCTTGCGGCCTATCACCAGGCGTTCCCCGACGGGCACTCCGGCAGCTCTGAGCTCACCGCACTCGCGCACGAAGGCGATGGGGTCGAATACGACTCCGTTGCCTATGATATTTACCGTCCCCTCCCTGAAAATACCCGAGGGAATGGAACGGAGCACATAACTCTTGCCGTTGAAATGGAGGGAATGGCCGGCGTTGGGACCTCCCTGGAAACGGGCAACCTTATCATATCTCTCGGCCAGCACATCGACAATCTTCCCCTTGCCCTCGTCTCCCCATTGGAGTCCCAAAACTACATCTACTTTATTCATCGTTCTAAGACATTAAGAAAACCGCTCCCCGCAGAGGCTGTGTGATATATGCTCTTCGGTGATCGGTTCATTGCAGACAGTATTCTTATACAGTCTGCAAAAATAATAAAAAACCTTGTTAAAAGAAAGGCGTGGCAGCAATTATCTACCAGTTCCAGGACCCTCCGTCGGAGGGGTCTTCGTTGCCGGCGGTGGGATTGGATGCCGAAAGAAGCAGGAAGGGAGAAATCTTTACCGTCTCAATCACCGGAGTTTCATACAGTGTCTTTTCCATAATCATATCCTTTTATTGAAACGTCAGGTCAGAACGGTCCGAAAGGGGAACCGCTCCCCACGGATGTCACCTTTGAGGTGACGGTGAATTCCTTCATTGTCTCACCCCCCTCGAGGGTGCCGGCACCATACCAGTTCTCCCACGAATCGGAACAGCCCGTCAGGGTGCCGCCCTTCTTGAAGACGAAATTGCCGCCAGCTATTTCGGGACAGCTGACTATCAGTATCGACCCCCTGGAGCTCAAATTCCTGGGAATCACATAACTGAACAAGGTGGTGGAGCCGTCGCTCCTGCAAAGCGAGACTACCTCATCCTTCAGCGCTCCGGAATTGCTGAACAATACGGTATATTGCATGGACAAACTCTTATTGGGCCTTACGGCGCCGCCGGCAAAGCCGAGCAATATGCCGCCGTTGACCGTAAAATCATTGCCGTTGTCGGTATCGAACGCCTCTTCGGGCGTGGAACTGCCGCTAGAAAGGGCGATGCCTCCGTTGATGACAATCTTCCCGTTGGAATCGAGGCCGTCGTTGTTGGAAGCGTAGCAGAGAAGCTTTCCGCCGTTGATGGTGAAGCTCTTTGCGGCATTGACGGCATCGTCGTAGGCATACGAGCGGATCTCCCCGCCGTTGATGACGAAAGAGGACTTGCTCTCGATGCCTTCCGAACCCTCGCTATTGCCGGTGACATTCACTGTTATAGAGCCTCCGTTGACAGTCAGATCGCCGTCGACCTTGATCCCCTTGGGCGAGCTGGTCACGTTCCTATTGTATTCATACCGGGCTCCCGCGGTGGCGATATCCACCGTTCCCCCGTCGAATACCGCGGTGCGGTCCACGCTGATACCCTTGCCTCCGTCGCCGGTGCTACGCGCGATGATGGTGCCGCCGCTCATATGGAAGAGGCTGTCCACCTTGAGGCAGCAGGAGCCGACCGCTTCACGCGCCGAGCTGTCGTACGTTCCGCCGCCGGTGGTGCCCAACTCGAGTTTGCCGCCGGTCATTTCGAAACAGCCGTCAGTGCTGACGGCCTTGCCCGCGACGCTGCTCACGTGGGAGTAGATAAGGCCGCCCGTGATCTTTATTCCGATTCCGTCGGAAGCGTCGCCCTTGGCCTTGATGCCGTTGTCGGCGGCATCGGTCACCGCCAGGGTCACTCCGGGACGGGTATAGAGATATTCGTCGGTCGAGATGCCGTGCTTGCTGTTGCCCTTGGCCACAAGGACTCCCGAGCCGCTGAAAATCAGCGACCCTTCGGCAAAGAAACATCCCTTGCGGTCCTCCGTCGAGGAGGTCCCGCCGCCCAGATAGACATAGTCCGCCACATACGACGGAGCGTCGGCGATGCGGTTTGTGGTACCGGGCGCCAGATGCACGAAAACGCGCTTGTGGCACTGGCTGTTGATGGCCGGCCCCCGCTTAGAGGTAATATCGGCCCCGGAGAGCGTCAGCTTGAACTTCTTGTCGCCATAGACCTTGAGCGATCCGTCGGTGGCGGTGCCCTTGAGGATTATCTCCACATTCTTGACGCTCTTGGTGAGCATATCCACAGTGACGTGGGCGCCGTTTGTGGTTATGTTGATATTCTTGTTGGTGGTCGCCACGCTGGCCGAAGTGCCGTTATATACGATGCTTACGGTATTGTTGAAGGTATTGGCCTCCCAGAAAAAATCGGCGTCGGTACCGACGGCATCGAGGGCGGCGTCAGTGGCTTTCTCGCCGTCGTACGGCTCGACCGTTATTATGTTCTCATCCACGGTGCCCGCTCCCGTCACATCGGTGACGGTATAGACCTTCGCCCTCTCGAAGGAGAGCGACTCCTGGGTGAACTTGGTCATCGTCGAGCCGTCGGTATATTCGACGGTCATCGTGATGCCCAGCTCGAAGACGTGGGGCATCAGGGCTACGAAAAAAGAGGTCGTATCGGAGGTTGAGAGCCGGACGCCCTCTCCGCAGTCGAGCACTATCTTCTTGATGGGTGCCCCATCATCGTCGGCGGTGCCCGTAAGTGTCGCCGAAAGCGACGGGACGTCGATGGTGACGGGACCGGAAAGGACGTCGTGGTTGTTGCCCGAGAGGGTGACCGATTTTACCGTCTTGGAGCCCGCCATCCTGAAGTTGATGAACGAGCAAAGGTTCATCATCCTGAAGGAGTCGCCGCTGCCGGAGGCCAGCAGTATATTGGCTCCGACACCGTAACTGCCTTCAAGATACTCCTGTTCGCCCGGGAAGGTGGTCGAAACGGTGCTGTCGGCAGAATAAGCCGCCCGGGCGTCGTAGGGATAGAGCAATACGGTATAATCGGTAGCAAAGGTGGCCGTTCCCTCCGAAACACGGGTCAGGGGGCCCTGCGCATCTCCGGTCGAGCCGTCGAAGCGCCAGCAGGAATTGGCATCGGAAAGGCGGAAAACGGAGAGCAGGTCGCCCTCTGTCCAGACCGTCTTCATCTCATCCAAAAGCTGCACCCTGGTGCAGGATTCCGCGGTGACCCGGATGACATCCGTCGGAAGGCTTTCGGGCCCCTTTTCACACGCAGAAATGGCCAGCAATGCAATTGCTGACAGAAGAAGTAAACCTCGCTTCATAATATAGAGATGCCCGATCCCGGTCGGGCATGACAAGCAACTATTTGTCTTCCTCCTTGCTGCCGGAGAAGAAACGCCAGTGGAAGATAAGCAGATAGATGGCGCCGCAGGTGATGCAACTGTCGGCAAAATTGAATATCGGCCTGAAGAAGATGACGTGGCGGCCGCCCCAGAAAGGCACCCACGAGGGAAGGTCAGTGTCGATCAGGGGGAAATAGAGCATATCCACCACCTTGCCCTGCAGGAAGGGGGCATAGCCGCCTCCGGGAGGGAAAAGCTGCGCCACCTCGGTAAAGGTGCTCTCGGAGAAAACAAGGCCGTAGAAGAGTGAATCCACTATGTTGCCCAGTGCTCCGCACATAATTGCCGCAAGGCCTACAAGGACGCCCCAGGGAGTCTCCGGCTTCTTGAGGAGACGCCTCATATAGATCAGGATAATCGCCACGAGGACGATCCTGAAAATACTGAGCAGATACTTGCCGATCTGGCCTCCGAACTGCATTCCGAAGGCCATGCCGTTGTTCTCTATGAAATAGATCTGGAACCAGTCACCCAGCACGTGGATGCTCTGTCCGATAGTCATATTGGTCTTGACCAGGATCTTGATGACCTGGTCGATGACAAGGAGAAGGACGACGAAGATGGAAATCCTGGTGCCGCGGGAAAGCTTCATCGCCTGTTACTTGCTGGTCATATTCTTGCCCTCGACACTGAGCGTAGCGTGGGGCACGAGTTTGAGCCTCTCCTTGGGAATGAGTTTGCCGGTTACGCGGCAGATGCCGTAAGTCTTGTTCTCGATGCGTACAAGGGCGGCTTCGAGGTTCTGGATGAACTTGTACTGACGGGACGCGAGCTGGCTGGCCTCCTCCTTCGAGAGGGCCGACGCTCCTTCCTCGAGCACTTTGAAAGTGGGGGAAGTGTCCTCGGTATCGTTACTTGCGCGGTGGTTGACCGCATCCTTGAGCATATTGTATTCGCTGCGCGCCTGCTCGAGTTTTTCGAGAATCAGCTGCTTGAATTCCTGCAGCTCCTCGTCGCTGTAACGGACTTTCTCCTGGGTTTCTTTGTTCTGCTCCATATCTTTTTCGCTTTTAGTTCTTCAAAGTTACAAAAAAGGAATCGGAAATTACTGCTTTTTGACAGAAATTTTAAGCGTACCGTCCTCCCACTCCACCTGGGCGGCGTTTTCGGGATTTTCAGAGAATTCGACCGAGGTGGCGAGAGTCTGCTCGCACACATAACCGCCGAACTGCGAGAGGGCGTCCCTGACGGAGGCGTTCTCCTCGAGGACCACCTTCACGCGGTCGGTAACCTCGAATCCGCTCTCCTTGCGGAGATTCTGGATACGGTTGATAAGCTCGCGGGCGATGCCTTCGCGGCGAAGTTCGTCGGTGACAGTCACGTCGAGCGCCACGGTGAGGGTACCCTCGGTGGCGACGAGCCAGCCCGGCATATCCTCGGAGGTTATCTGGTAATCCTCCTGGGTGAGTTCCACGGGGCCGCCCGGCAGCTGGAGGGTATATGCCCCGGCGCGCTCTATCTCCGAGATGGTCTTCTGCTCCATTGAGCCGAAGAAGGCGGCGATCTCCTTCATCCTCGCGCCGTAACGTTTTCCGAGGGTCTTGAAGTTGGGTTTGATCTTCTTGGTGATGAGGCCGGTGGTATCCTGGATGAACTCGGCTTCCTTGACATTGACCTCTGTCAGGACAATGTTCATCACCTTCCCGAGCTGCTCCTGCACGCGCTGGTCGAGCACGGGGATGATGAGTTTGGCCAGCGGCTGGCGGACCTTGATATTCACCTTCCTGCGGAGGGCGAGCACCATCGAGCAGCACTGCTGCGCGAGGGACATCCTCTCCTCGAGGGCGGGATCGACCTGCGAGAGGTCGGCCACGGGCATCTTCTCGAAGTGCACCGACTCCGCAGCGGGGTTAAGGTCGCACCAGAGACGGTCCATAAAGAAGGGCGCGATGGGTGCCGAAAGCAGCGCCACCGTGCGGAGGGCGTCGTAGAGCACCTGATATGCCACCTTCTTGTCCTCGGTCAGGCCGCCGCCCCAGAAACGCTTGCGGTTGAGACGGACATACCAGTTCGAGAGGTCGTCGCAGACAAAGTCCTGGATCAGCCTTCCGGCCTGTGTGATGTCGTAATCCTCATAAGCCGCTATCACCTTGCCGGTAAGCGAATTGAGCAGGGAGACGAGCCAGCGGTCGATCTCCTGCATCCTGCCTTTGTCGGCTCCGGAGGCCGAAGGCTCGAAGCCGTCCACATTGGCATAGAGGGCGAAGAACGAATATGTATTGTAAAGGGTTCCGAAGAATTTGCGGCGCACCTCATCGACACCGGCGGCGTCGAACTTGAGGTTGTCCCAGGGCTGCGCGTTGGTAAGCATATACCAGCGGAGGGCGTCGGCGCCATATTCGTCGAGGGCCTCGAAGGGATCCACAGCATTGCCGAGGCGCTTGCTCATCTTGTTACCGTCCTTGTCGAGAACGAGGCCGTTGGAGATAACGGTCTTGAACGCGCACTTGCCGCTGACCATAGTATTGATGGCGTGGAGGGTGTAGAACCATCCGCGGGTCTGATCGACGCCTTCTGCGATGAAGTCCGCGGTACGGCCGAAATCGGGAGTTCCGACCTTCTCGAGCCCCTCCTGGGCGTAAGGCATCGAACCGGAATCGAACCAGACGTCGATCAGGTCGAGTTCGCGCACCATCTTGCGGCCGTCGTCCGAAACCAGGTACCAGCCGTCCACGTAGGGCCTGTGTATATCGATCCTGTCATAGTTCTCCTTGGAGAAGTCGCCGAGTACGAAGCCCTTGTCGCGCAGGGGGTTGGAAGGCATTATGCCGGCTTCCACCGACTTGTCGAGCTCCACATAGAGTTCGGCGATGGAGCCGATGCACTTCTCGCAGGTGCCGTCCTCGGTACGCCAGATGGGCAGCGGAGTGCCCCAGTAGCGGCTGCGGCTGAGGTTCCAGTCCTGGATATTCTCGAGCCATTTGCCGAAACGGCCCGTACCAGTGGACTGGGGCTTCCAGTTGATGGTATTGTTGAGCTCTATCATCTTGTCCTTGACCGCGGTGGCCTTGATGAACCAGGAGTCGAGGGGATAATAGAGGACCGGCTTGTCGGTACGCCAGCAGTGGGGATAGTTGTGGACGTGCTTCTCGATGCGGAACGCCTTGCCCTGCTGCTTGAGGTCCATGCAGATATCGATGTCGAGGGTCGGATCGTCGGGTCCGAGGTTCGGATCGTATGCGTTCTTGACATAGCGTCCGGAGAAGGGGGCGTAAAGCTCCTTATCGACCCGGGCGGCCACGAATGCGGGATCGAGGTCCTCTATGGGGAACATCCTTCCCTTCTTGTCCACCATCGGCTGGTTGGCGCCGTCGCGGTCGATCACGAAGAAAGGCGGGATGCCGAAAGGCTTTGCCACCTTGTTGTCGTCCGCACCGAAAGTGGGCGCGATGTGGACGATACCGGTACCGTCCTCCGTGGTGACATAGTCGCCCGTTATGACCCTGAAAGCGCCCTCGTCGGGCTTCATCCAGGGAAGCAGCTGCTCGTAGGAGATGCCGGTAAAGGCCTCGCCCTTATAGACACCGTCGAGCACCTTGAAGGGATTCTTGTCGTTGAAGTGGGCAGCCACGAGCTCCTTGGCCAGGACATAGGCTGCCGGCTCCTTGGTATAGGGGTTCACGCTCTCGACCACCACATAGTCGATCTTCGGTCCCACGCAGAGCGCGGTATTGGAGGGAAGGGTCCAGGGGGTGGTGGTCCAGGCCAGCATATAGAGCGGCTTGTCGGTAAGTTTGAAGAGCCATTCCGATGCCTCGTTGCGGATAAGACGGAACTGCGCCGTGACGGTAGTGTCCTTGACGTCGCGGTAGCAACCGGGCTGGTTCAGCTCGTGCGAGCTGAGGCCGGTTCCGGCAGCGGGCGAATAGGGCTGGATGGTGTATCCCTTATAGAGATAACCCTTCTCGTAGATATCCTTGAGCAGATACCAGAGGGTCTCGATATAATGATTGTCGTAGGTGATGTACGGATTGTCCATATCCACCCAGTAGCCGATAAGTTCGGTGAGCTTGCGCCACTCGGCGGTATATTTCATCACCTCCTGGCGGCAGGCGGAGTTGTACTCGTCCACCGATATCTTGGTACCGATATCCTCCTTGGTAATCCCGAGCTTCTTCTCGACTCCTAGCTCCACCGGCAGGCCGTGGGTATCCCATCCGGCCTTGCGGCGGACGAGGAAGCCCTGCTGCGTCTTGTAACGGCAGACCGCATCCTTGATGGAGCGCGCCATGACGTGGTGGATGCCGGGTTTTCCGTTTGCGGAGGGAGGGCCCTCGTGGAAATAGAATTCGGGAGCGCCTTCGCGCAATGAGAGGCTCTTCTTGAAAGCATCGAGCCGCTGCCATTTCTCAAGCACTGAGTGATTGGTCTCTACCAGATCCAGCTTCTTATATTCGGGAAAACTCATAACTGCGTATGTCTCTTCTTATTTTTGAATTTGCAAAGATACGATTATTCACTAATTTTGAAACCCGCAAGATACACATAAAATGGGAACTATCGATATAATAATCCTCGTCTGCCTGTTGCCTTCGCTCTACTTCGGTCTCAAGAACGGCCTCGTCAAGCAGATTATCTCCTTCGCAGTAATATATCTGGGAATCACCCTCTCGCTCAAGTTCTCGGGCTTGGTCGAACCACTGGTGCAGCAATATCTCCACATAGAGGGCTTCTGGGCCAAGTTCATCGCCTTTGTCGCCATCTTCGCGGCGGTGGCCCTCGTCCTCTCCCTGCTCGGCAATATCATCGACAAAGCCATCAAGGCGGGGGCGACCGGATTCCTCAACAGGGTGCTCGGGCTGCTTCTCTCGGTTTTCATCTTCGTCCTGCTGACCGCTCTGCTGGTCTATATGGTCGATGCCCTCAACCAGGCCACCGACCTCATCCCGAAAGAGAAACTCGCTGAGTCAAAGCTATATCCGTTTATGCTGGATATCGCAAAAACGTTTTTTCCGTATTTGAAATCACTTTTCTAAAAAAACGGTTTACGACAAAACCGGACAATTTTTCAGAAATTGTTTTTTGAGCATACGTTTTTCGCGTTTCGCCCCTTTCTTTGCCTCCGGAACCACAAACGGAGGAAGAACCGATGAAACGCGAAAATGAGGCATTGCCGCTCTCCGAACTCGAAGTTACGGTAGAAGGGCTGCTCCCTAAACAGAGCGGAGCTGCCAGGGGTGCCTACTTTATCCTGATGATTCTGCTTATCATCCTCTTCGTGGCGGTTATTGCGTGAGTTCGGGGGAGCAGTGCAGTTGACATTGTGCCGGGTGGAGCTCCCCTTTATTGAAGGATGAAGATGAAGACAGATATCAGACAGCACGACATTTCCGACTGCGCGGCGGCGGTAATCTGCTCGGTGGCGCGCCACTATGGGAGGGATATCCCCCTCACGGTCATACGCGAGGCCTCGGGCACCAGCTCGCTGGGAACCTCCGTGAAAGGGGTGATCGACGCCTGCACGCAACTGGGGTTCAAGGCCGGAGGATACAGATCCCCCGAAAAGGACTTCGCCCCGCTGCGGAAGCTGGGATACCCCATCGTGCTGCATATCATAAACCGGCGGGGAGACCTCCATTTCGTGGTCCTTTACGGCCTCAAGGGAGGCAAGGCCACCATAATGGATCCCGCTCCCGGCCGCCACTTGAAGATTTCCGAAGCCGAACTCCGCGAAATGTGGACCGGCTACCTGATAGTCATAACCCCGGATCCGGGCAAGGCATCCTTTTCAAAACGCCCAGTTTCACCTCTGAAACAACTTGTTACTATTCTTGCTTCTATCAAATCTCATGATTTTCCCCTCGCCCTGCTCGGATCCTTTTTCTCGATTTTCACCGGAATCGTCACCGCGGTTTTCCTGCAGAAGACGATCGATACCATACTGCCCGGAGGCGACCCCGCAGCCCTCGCCAGGGCCGTAGGGCTTATGGCAGCGCTGGCCGTATGCGGACTCGGGGTATCCTATCTGAGGGCTATCTACGCCCTGCGCACCGGACTCAAGATCGACGGCACCCTGATCCTGGGATATCTCAGGAGCCTGTTCAAACTCCCGGCCGGATTCTTCGCCCACCGGGGAGCCGGCGAACTCAACTCGAGGATAGCCGACGCCGTCAAGGTGAGGGCATTCCTCACCGAAGGCGTGACCTCGGCCCTCACCGGAGCCTTTATGCTCTGCGCCTCCTTCGCCCTGATGTTCCATTACAACTGGAAACTCGCCCTCTTCGCCGCGGCCTTCATACCGTTCTATGTACTGCTCTTCGCAATCTCCGACCAGGTGAACCGGAAGGTCAAGCGGGAGGTCATCGAGAGCGCCGCATCGTTCGAGGAGAAGAGCGTGGAGTGCATCTCCTCGATCCGCACCCTCAAGTATTTCGACCGGCGCGGCAGCGGCTACCTCAACCTCGAGAGGCGCTACGCCGAACTCAGCGGCAACATCTACAGGGGCGGACGGTGGCTCGACATATTCGCGACGGCCGGAGAGGGGCTCAACACAGCGATGCTCCTCAGCGTGCTGGCCTTCGGATCGGGCCTCGTAATGAAAGGCAGCCTCTCGGCCGGCGAGCTGGTCTCCTTCTACTCCCTTATGGCCTATTTCTCCTCCCCTCTCGGGCAGCTGGCCGCCATCAGCGACGGCTACAACGAGGCGAAGATCTCGCTCGAAAGGCTCAGGGACATAACTACCCTCGACCCCGAGGGTGAGGGCTGCATCAGGGTTCCCCTCGATGACGCCGGAGACCTGGAATTCAGGAATGTGGATTTCTCATATCCCGGAGCGCCGCCCCTGCTCGAGAAGTTCAGCGCCGTCTTCCCCGCCGGCAAGATAACAGCCATCCGGGGTGAGAGCGGATGCGGAAAGAGCTCGCTCGCCGCCCTGCTGATGCGGGACTATCCGGTCCGGGCGGGAAAGATACTCGCAGGAGGCACCGACATCTCGATAATCGACCTCCCCCAGTGGCGCAGCCACATCACCATAGTACCGCAGGAGCCTTCGCTGATGAACGCATCGATCCTCGACAACATCACCGGGGGCAGCGCCGAGCCCGACTTGAAGCGTGTCGCAGGGCTCCTCGACGAACTGGGGATGAAGGAGTTCGTCACCTCGCTCCCCACCGGATTGCTGACCGTGATAGGAGAACGCGGGGCCCTGCTCTCCGGAGGCCAGAGGCAGAGGATAGCCCTCGCCAGGGCTCTCTACCTCGAACCGCGGATCCTCATAATGGACGAGGCCACCTCCTCGCTCGACGAGGAGTCGCAGGGCTATATCCTCAAGAAGGCGCAGGCCTTCAGGGATGAGGGAGGAACAGTGATAATGATAACCCACCGCAGCGACAATGCGGCCATTGCAGACTATATAATAAATATGGATGAGTGCGCACTCACCGGGCTGAAGGCGGAGGCCCATACCTGAATTCCGCCATAACCATCTAAAACAAAACACCTATGGAAGAAAAAATGTTGAAGGATTCGGGGTTGTTGGAAATGACTTCTTCCGAACTGTATCTGAGGGGCGGTGCAAGTGCCCTTGAAACGATCTTCGCCAAGATCAAGTATGTCGTTAACTTCATCGCCGACTATGTCCCCAAGTTCCTCAAGGGAATCGCGGACGGATTCGGAGTCAAGATATTCTAGGAGGGGCGGTATATGAAAGAGATCAAGAACCTCGGACTCGTAGCCGTCAGCGCCAATGAGGCCGCGGCCGTTTTCGGCGGCGTCGACAAGGGAGCTCAGGAGACCCTCTACATCATCGGTTACGTCATCGGCGTCATCGCCAAGGTATTCACCAGCATCTTCTCCCTCATTACGAGGAAGTAGCCTGACGCTATGAGGGGATTCATCCTGGCAGCGGTCCTCGCCGCGCTGCTGCCGTCCGCCGCATCCGGGCCGTTTACGCTCGAAGAGTGCATCAGGATGGCACTGGGCAGCGACCGTTCCCTGCGGCAGCGGGAGGCGGCCCTGTCGGAAAGCCGGACAGAAAGGGCGCTTTCCATCCTGGACTGGATTCCCGAAATCAGCGTAGGAGCCGGCAATGATTTCAACTGGGGGCGCTCCGTGGATATGCAGGAACTCCTGATAGTGGACAACCGGATGACCCTGACCACCTCGTTCACCGCGAATGCTTCGGTTTCGCTCACCAAACTCGCCCTCAACCCTTTGCGCGGAGAGGGCCTCAGGCTGGACGAAGAAGATGCATCCCTCGCCCTGGAACTGGCCCGCAGGCAGCTCGCCGCCGATGTTACGGGATGCTTCCTGCAGGTTCTGCTCTGCCGCCAGGCGTGCGGTATCTGCGAGGGCAACAGCGCGGAAATGGAGGCTGCCCTCGCCGAAGCCAGGGCGAGGGTCGAAGCCGGGGAAATGGCTCCCGGGGAACTCTCCGGGATGGAGGCCCAACTCTGCAGGGAACGCTCCGCAGCCGTCGAAGCCGCCAACCGGTTGAAACTTGCCGGACTCACACTTTGCGATTATCTGGATCTGCCGCCGGAGGAGGAACTTCAACTCCTTCCTCCGACGGAAGATTCCTTACCCCGCATCGACTGGAAACGGGTTTTGGACTATTCCAGCGGCGACGATCCCGGGATATCCGCCGCCAGGAACGGCGTCGAGCGCGGCAAAAACAGCATTAAACTGGCCTGGGCCGCTTTCCTGCCACAGATCACACTCTCGGGAGGATGCGGGACATATTACGGCAACACCGGAAACGGAAGTTTCGGCCGGCAGCTCTCGAACAATATCAACCCTTACGCCTCAGTCACCCTGTCGATTCCACTGACCGGAGGCTCGGCCAATGCCAGGGCGCTCTCTCAGGCGAAGACGGAACTCCGGAGCAGGATCCTGGAGATGGAGAAAGTCCGCATAAAGAGCGCCTCCGACCTCAGGAGCGAGCTGGCCGAGGCCGACAATCTCTACGCCAGCCACGCCGCGGCCAAAGGGAGCCTCGAGGCGGCATTGCGTGCCGAGGCGGATGCCGCGCTCCGGTTCAGGGCCGGGGAGATTTCGGGAAGCGATTATCTCTCTGCCAGGAACGCACGGCTTAAGGCCCAGGCGGAGCTGCTTCAGGCCAGATACCGCTACCTGCTGAAGCTCAAAATCCTGGAATACCGCTACGGCATAAAGAGCTATTGATATGAAAAGGAAAAAGGGAATCATTATGTGCATCATAGGCGGCGGAATCCTCCTTGCGCTGCTGCTTTCAAGCGGAAAGAGAGATAAGGCCTGCGAGGTGGAGGTAGCGGCGGTAAAGCGCGGCGACAT
Source organism: Bacteroidales bacterium (assembly GCA_017443845.1). Taxonomy (GTDB): domain Bacteria; phylum Bacteroidota; class Bacteroidia; order Bacteroidales; family UBA932; genus Cacconaster. The sequence goes on from JAFSXX010000028.1 coordinate 36,537, forward strand.
ATCGGAGAGCATCCCCTGCGGAGGCAAGATTCGTCCCGTGAGAGAGGTCGAGATGGCAGCGGAGGTATCGGGCGAGATAGTCTGGCTGCCCGTCAGCGACGGCGACCCCGTGAAGCGGGGCCAGGTGCTGCTCAAGATAAGGCAGGATGCCTATCTGGCCGCCCTCGAGAGTGCGAGAGCCTCGCTCGGGATGCTCAGGGCCGAACTCGCCCAGCAGGAGAGCCGAGCCTCGCTCGCACGGATCGAGCTGGAGAGGGTCAGGGACCTTGTCTCCGGAGAGGCAGCGCCCAGGAGCCGCCTGGAGAAGGCCGAAGCCGAGAAATCGATAGCCGACGCCCAGCTCGAGGCCGCCCGGTGCGCAGTAGAACGGGGCGAGGCGGCGGTAAAGGAGGCGGAAGACAATCTCGCACGCACGGTAATTGTCGCCCCTATGGACGGCAACGTCTCGCATCTGGCGGTCAAGACCGGCGAGCGGATAGTCGGGACCAGCCAGATGGCCGGTACTCCAATAATGCGGATAACCGACTTCTCCCAGATGGAACTGGTGGTCAATGTGGGAGAAAACGACGCGGTCCGGATTCACGAAGGGGACAGCGCAGAGGTCTCCCTGGAGGCCTACGGAGGGCGCAAATTCAGCGGAATCGTGACAAAAATCGCCAATTCCGCCAAATTTATTGACGGAAGCTTCGGGCAAGTTACTAACTTTGAGGTCCGGATTGCAATGCTGAATGAATCCTATGCCGACCTGCTCGGGAGCGACAGGTTCCCCGTCAGGCCCGGAATGTCCGCAACCGCGGCCATAAGGACCTCCGAGGCCTCGGGAATCCTCAGGGTTCCAGCCCAGAGCCTCTTCACCTCCCGTGGAAGCGAGGCGGTATGGAGGGTGGAAAACGGCAGGGTTTATTCGACGGCGGTCCGGACCTCGATCCAGGACCTCGACTACACCGGCGTAACCGAAGGGCTGAGGGAGGGAGACCTCGTGGTCATCGCCCCCGCCCAGGCAGTAAGCGGAGGGCTTGAGGATGGCGGCAAAGTAAAGATCAAGAATTGAAAAAGACGATGGAACACCCCGTAATACTTATGATGGAAACCAGCACCGAATGGTGCTCGGTGGCAATCTCCTCCGGAGAGAAGATAATAGCGCGCCGGATAACCGAGACCGGAAAGCAACACGCCTCCCTCCTAGCCCCCTTTGTGGACGAGGCCCTCAAAGAGGCGGGCCTGAAGGCCTCCGAATGCGACGCCGTAGCCGTAAGCGAAGGGCCTGGTTCATATACCGGGCTCAGAGTCGGGGTCTCCACCGCCAAGGGGCTCTGCTTCGGCGCCGGAATCCCCCTGCTTGCCGTAGGCACACTCAAGGTACTCGCGATGCAGGGAGCAGGCAAGGCCGATTTCATCGTCCCGATGATAGACGCCCGCAGGATGGAGGTTTACTGCGCCGTCTTTACAGGCGACGGCACGCAGAAGAGCGATACCGAAGCCAGAATCCTGGACGCCTCGAGTTTCACCGACCTTCTCGAAACTGGGAAAGTCCTCTTCTTAGGCGACGGGGCTGCCAAATTCAGCCAGGTCTGCAACCATCCCAACGCCATATTCGAGCAGTGCTGTCCCGTCGCGGACGCGATGCTCCTGCCCGCCCTCGAGGAGTACAAAAAGAAAGAGTTCAAAGACATTGCGTACTTTGAACCCTTCTATCTCAAGGAATTCGTTGCCGGAATCAGCAAGAAATCCGTCTTATAGGCACTTCTTCACCAGAGCCTCAAGCTCGTTCTCGCCAAAGACATCGCGTGCGGGGATATTGCCTTCGCGGTCGATGACAAAAAGAGTGGGCAGCTGTCCGATATTATAAGCGGAACGGGCCGGAGACCCGGCGCCCAATCCGTCGTTCACGCATATCCAGGGGAGTTCCTGGGAGCGTACGGTCGATGCCCAGAGAGCCTTGTCCACATCGAGGGATACCTGATAAATCTCGAGGCCCGCCTGATGATATTTGGCATAGAGGTCCTTCAGGGTCTGGTTGAACATCTTCTGGTTGGCATCGGTGGCGGTCCAGAACGAGAGGATTATCACCTTGCCGTCGAGGTCCGAGAGGATCCTGTCCTTACCCTCGACATCGGGCAGATTGAGCTCCGGATAATTGATAGACTGCATCCGGCCGATCTTCTGGCTGAGGTCGAACGCCGTCTCGCGGCGGCTGATCTCATCGCCCAGAGCCACCACATACTGCGACTTGGGATAGACCGTCTGGAGCGAATCGTAGAGCTGCTTGAAGAGGATCACGTCGGTATGCTCATTGAATACCGGAAGCTGCTCGTTGAACCTCTGGAACGGGATGATGGCGGAAGTTATCGACTTGCTGTTGTCCATTATCTGCTTCATCGCCGCACGCTTGTAATCGACATAGCGGCGGCTCATGGCCTCTGCCAGCTGGCGGTAGAGTCCGGGGTCGGAGGTAACTGCCATCCTGTCGGCATAGCCTTCCATATCGACCTTAGCTGCATAGAAGGCCTCATCGACCTGCTTCAGCAGGGCGGATTCCTGCGAACCGGAGACCTCGTAATCGTAGGAATTGGCCTTGAGGGTGACTTTGTCGCCCGGCAGCAGCACGAGGGCAGCAACCTGGCGGTCGCCGTCAAAGAGATAGTAGAAGGTGGGAGTCTCGCCGGGAAGGTTGACCTTGCAGTTGAAACTGCCGTCCTTGCCGGGAGCGATCGTATCCACGGGAACAAGGTTGTTGAGATCGAGCCTCTTGAGAACCAGGCAGGTATCGCCCAGACCTTCCGCCGTGCCGGAAAGCGTAGCCACAGGCGACTTGGCGCAGGAGGCGGCCATCAGCAGGACGGAGGCGATCAATGCTAATCTTTTCATCTTGGTCAGAGTTTTTCGAATTCGGAGGCGATGGCGGAGGCTATCTCCTTGAAACGCTCCGGGGTGAGTTCGAGTTTCTTCTTGCGGAAATCGAGGTCCGCCTCGCTCTGGAGGGGAACCAGATGGATATGCGTGTGGGGCACTTCCATTCCGAGTACGGCGACTCCGATGCGTTTGCAGGGAATGGCCTTTTTCTGGGCCTTCGCCACTTTGCGGGCGAATGCCGTCAGGGCCGCGTAATCGGCGTAGTCGAGGTCGAAGATATAATCGACTTCCTTCTTGGGGACTACCAGGGTATGCCCCTCGGCCAGCGGGCTGATATCGAGGAACGCATAGCAGAGGTCATTCTCCGCCACTTTGTACGAAGGAATCTCGCCCTTGATGATTTTGGTGAATATCGATGCCATAATCAGATGGATATGTTCAAGACTTCGAATTTGAGAAGGCCTGCGGGCACGTTGACCTCAACGATATCGCCCTTCCTGTGCCCCATCAGCGCCTTGCCGATGGGAGTGGTGGCGGCGAGCTTGCCCTCCTTGAAGTTGGCCTCGCTCTCGCCCACAATGGTATACTCGACTACGGTACCCTTGTTGAGATTCTTGAGAGTCACCTTGTTGAGCATCTGGATGACGTCGGTATTGATCTTCGACTCGTCGATGACCTTGGCATTGATGAGCTTCTCCTGGAGCTTGGAGATCTTGAGTTCGAGGAGACCCTGGGCCTCTCGCGCCGCATCGTACTCCGCATTCTCGGAGAGGTCGCCCTTGTCGCGCGCCTCAGCTATCTGTGCCGATATCACGGGACGCTGCGCGATGAGTTTGCTCAATTCGTCCCTCAAATTGTCCAACCCTTCCTGGGTTACATACACGATTTCTGCCATAAGTATAAAAATTAGAAAGAATCCCGCCTGCGGGACCCTTTCAGAATAAACATATTGATTGCGAGTGCAAATATACAAATTTTTTCAATAACCAAATCCTGCCGCGCGCGCCGCCTCCTCATCCCTGGCCAGCTGCGCGGAGAGTTCTTCCAGCGATGCGAAGCGTCTCTCGTCCCTCAGCCGACCGAGGAATCTCACGGTTATGTCGAGGCCGTAGATATCCTCGTCGAAGTCGAGGATGTGGGTCTCTATCGTCTTTCCTCTGCCATCCGCGAGGGTGGGACGCGTACCGATGTTGCAGATGCCCCTGTATTTTTCGCCTTGCACCTCGACACCTACGAAATATACGCCTCCCGCAGGAACGAGTTTCAGTGGTTCATAAAGGGCCATATTGGCTGTAGGATAGCCTATCTTCCGGCCAATCCGGGCTCCTGCCACCACTACTCCCGTCAGAGGATAGTTGTACCCCAGCAGCGAAGCGGCCTCCTCCACTGCTCCCGTCTCTATCAGGGAACGGATCATGGTCGAGCTGACATTGCGTCCGCCCGGAGCGTGAAGGTCATCGACGAATATGGGCTCTATGCCGGAGAGGCGGAGAGTCTCGGCCATTTCTTCGGCCGAGGCGAAGGCATCGCAGCCCAGCCTGTGGTCGTGGCCCAAAATCAGGGCTTCCGCTCCGAAGCGGTCCCGCAGATACTTCCCTATAAACTCCGCGGCCTTGAGTCTCGCAAAATCGCGGGTAAATGGCAAGACCTCGAAACGGTTTACCCCCAGCCTCATGCAAAGCTCCCGCTTTTCGCCCATCGAAGTAAGCAGGCGGAGCGTATCTGCGTCCTGCTGGAGCACGTTGCGCGGATGGGGCCAGAAGGTCACCACCAGGGATTCTGCGGAGCGCTTTTCCGCCTCCCCGACAAGCCTCTCGAGAACTGCGCGGTGTCCGAGGTGTACTCCGTCGAAGAATCCTGTAGCGACTACTGCCATTGCTTCAAAAGTTTTTCTATCTCCTCGGAGTTGCCGCGGACATAGTCACGGCACCATTTGATCATTTCGAGCGCCTTTTCGATATCGGCGCGGAGCGAGGTGAGATCCCTCTCCGGATCCTCTATCTTCTCCACCAACTTCTCCAGCTCGGCGAAGACCTCTTCGTATTTCTGTTCTTTATCCATTATTATAGACAATATCATCTACCGTTACACTTAAAACTGCATCACTCATCATCAAAGTGAGTTTTTCACCCTTTTCAACAGAGGATGCGACAATGGCTTTATGACCATCTTTAAGGACTAAAGCATAGCCTTTGGCAAGGGTGCGGGCGGGGTCGGCGGACTGAACCCTGAGTTCCAGTTTGTCAAGGACTGCGAGCGATTCCGACACACGATGCCTTACCGCGGATTCCATACGCAGTACAAGGTTATCGAAGGCAGATAGGGCAGCTGCCGCTTTTCCCTTTACGGCGAACTGGAGCCGGGACGAAAGGGTTTCGAGGTTCAGGTCCTCCTGGGCGATGATATCCACCAGATAATCGGCCAGGGCGGTCGGGGTCTTGACATTAGCGTAGGCCACCATATCCACTACGTGGTAGTCGTGGTCGTGGCCGATTCCGGTGAGGACCGGAATCGGGAACTGGGCCACATTGACGGCCAGGTCGTAATCGTCGAAACATACAAGGTCCATCGCCCCTCCGCCTCCGCGCAGGATGAGAAGCGCGTCAAACTCGCAGGAGCGCGCCGCCACGGCCTCCATCGCCGCAACGATGGAAGCGGGAGCCTCAGCGCCCTGCATCAAGGCCGGAAACAACTCCGTATGGAAACTGAAGCCGTATTCATTCTCGTGCAGATGGCGCATAAAATCGCGGTAACCGGCCGCGGTCTCGGCCGAAATCACGGCGAAGCGTCTCGGCAGCAACGGCAGCGAAAGAGTGGAATTCATATCCATCATTCCCTCCTTCTGCAACCGTTCGACAGTCCGGCGCCGCTGGAGTTCCAGCCCTCCGAGAGTGAACGACGGGTCTATATCGGTAATGATCAGCGAGAGCGAGTACAATTCGGAATATTGCACCCTGGCCTGCACCAGCACATTCATTCCCACCTGCAGGTCCTGCCCCGTCTCACTGATGAAATAGGGCTTCAGGACCCTCCACGACGAGGCCCATATAATGGCAGGGACCTTGGCCTTCAGGCCGCCGTTCGACTCCGTGAGGGTCAGATAGCAGTGGCCGGAGGGGTGATTCTTGATCTCGCTTATCTCGGCGCGTACCCATACCGGGCCGGGAAAACCGGTCTCGATATATTCCCTGACCATCCCGAGCAGTTCCTTCAGGCCCAGGACACTTCTCTCTCCTTCCCTTTCAGTCATAATACCCTTGCTATATTGAGTCCGTCGCGCAGGGGCAGGATGAAGTTCTCAAGCCTGCCGTCGGCTGCTACGGCCTCGTTGAAAGCTATGATTCCGCGCGACTGCGGGTCCCCTTTGGGGTGTTCCCCGTAAACCTTGCCGTCCCAGAGTACGTTGTCGGCGATGATCCAGCTGCCCTGACGCACCTTCGGTGATGCCCCGCCTGGAGAATCGCCCATCAGCAGAGCCAGGTATTCCGGATACTCCCGCTTATTGGCATCGATATAGACTAGGTCGTAAACCTCGTCCAGGGTCGGGATGACCGCCTTGCAGTCGCCTATCAGAAGACGCGTGCGATCCTCGATCCCGGCCCTCCGGTAGCCCTCGCGGATCACATCTTCGAGTTCGTCGTTGATCTCCACGGCATCGAGGCGGCCACCCTCCGGAAGGCCGGCGGCGAGGCATACCGAGGAGTACCCGGTAAACGTGCCGAGTTCCAGGATGCGGTGCGGCCGGAGCATCCGGGAGAAGGTCTCCAGGAGCCTGCCGGCTTCGAATCCCGCCAGCATGTGCGCGAACTTGGTACGGAGGTGAGTCTGCCTCTCTATCCATTCCAGGGCCTCCCCGCGGGGAGATGAGTGCGCGATGATGTATTTTTCGAGATCATTCATAACTCAATACCGCAAAGTTATCAAATTAATTCGTACATTTGTGAGTTATGGGACAGTATATCGTATCAGCTCGAAAGTACAGGCCGGGCAGTTTCGACTCGCTCATCGGCCAGGAGAATATTGCCAGGACCCTGAAGAACTCCATCCTCAGGAACCAGCTGGCTCACGCATACCTCTTCTGCGGCCCCCGCGGCGTAGGCAAGACCAGCGCGGCGCGCATCTTCGCAAAGACCATCAACTGCTCCAACCCTTCGGCCGACATGGAGCCCTGCGGGGAGTGCGAGAGCTGCCGTTCCTTCGCAGAAGGGCGCTCCTACTGCATCCACGAGCTCGACGCGGCATCCAACAACTCGGTGGACGACATCCGTACCCTCACCGACCAGGTACGCATCCCGCCCCAGGTCGGCAAGTACAGCGTCTATATCATCGACGAGGTCCATATGCTCTCCCAGGCCGCGTTCAACGCATTCCTCAAGACCCTTGAGGAGCCCCCGGCACACGCCATCTTCATCCTCGCCACCACCGAGAAGCACAAGATCCTCCCTACCATCCTCTCCCGCTGCCAGACCTACGATTTCAACCGCATCAGCATCGAGAACATAGTCAAGAACCTGCGCCACATAGCGCAGTGCGAGGAGGTCTCCATCAGCGAGGATGCGATGCACATCATCGCCCAGAAGGCCGACGGCGCCATGCGCGACGCCCTCACCCTTTTCGACCAGATGGTGGCGTTCTGCGGCAGGGAGATAACTTACGAGCAGGTAATCAAGAACCTCAACGTCCTCGATTACGCCTACTATTTCAAGCTGACCGACAACTTCCTGCAGGGGGATTACGCTTCCGCCCTGCTCACCTTCGACGAGATACTTTCGCGCGGTTTCAGCGCGCTGCACTTCATATCGGGCCTGAGTTCCCATTTCAGGGACCTTATCGTCTGCCGCAACGGAGCCTCGCAGACCCTTCTGGAGATAGCTCCGACCGTGGCGCAGACCTATCGCGAGACCGCGCAGAAATGCCCTACCGACTTCCTGTTCGAGGCCCTCAACTGCACTACCGCATGCGAGGCGCAGTTCAAGCAGAGCGGCAACCAGAGGCTCCTGATTGAGTTCACGCTGATGAAGCTCTGCCGCATAGTACCCGCTGCCTCGGCGGCTTTCTCCGCTACCGGAGCCCCTGTCGCTGCTGCGAAGCCCCAGGCCGCCCCGGCCAAGGCCCCGGAAGTTGCACCGGCTCAGGCGCCCGCTCCCGCTCCGACGCCAGCACCGGTTGAAGCGGCGCCCGCAGAGCCTGCCGCAACGCCCGAGGAGCCGATACTGAAACCCGTCCAAAAGCCCGCCGCGGCCCCGGGAATGTCCATAAAGGATATGATGAAGCAGGCCGACAGACCCGCCCAGGGCGCCGGACTGAGGGGAGTGATGGCGGCAGGCGGCGAGACCGCGGCCGCAGGCGTGATCCCTGTACCCACCGCTGCTATCTCCGCGGAATCGGTCCTGGAGGCCTGGAAGAAGCTCGCCGACGCCGAATCCGCCCCGAACCTCAAGGCCACCCTGGCAAGCGTCGTCCCCTCTTTCGATGCCGACAGGATGGAGATCCGCTTCGAGGTCAAGAACTCGGCCCAGAAGGAGTGGATCGACCGCAACCGCCGGATCAAGATGGAGGAGTCGCTGCGGCACGCTCTTGGCAGTAACGCCATCCGTCTCTTTGTAGATGTAGCGGAAGTAAGGGAGAGCAACACGGCCGCCAAGCTCTATATGCCCTCCGACAGGGACGATTACCTCACGAAGAACTCCGAGGAGTTCCGCAATTTGAAGAACGATTTCGGGCTGGAGGTCAACTGACGCTCCCCCATCAGAATAAAAGATGAAACTCTACTGCACTGACCTGGTCAAGAAATACGGCAAGCGCACCGTCGTAAAGGGCGTATCAATCGAAGTCGAACAAGGCGAGATCGTAGGTCTGCTCGGCCCCAACGGAGCCGGCAAGACAACGTCGTTCTATATGATAACAGGACTCATCAAGCCCAATGCCGGCGACATCTTCCTGGACGATGTGAACATCACCAAGATGCCGATGTACCGCCGCGCCCAGATGGGAGTGGGATACCTCGCGCAGGAGGCTTCGGTGTTCCGTACAATGAGCGTCGAGGACAATATAATGTCGGTTATGGAGATGGCGGGATTCGACCGCGAGTACCGCAACGCCAGGCTCGAGGAGCTCATCGACGAGTTCGGTCTCCACAAGGTCCGCAAGAGCCACGGAGTGATGCTCTCCGGAGGCGAGCGCCGCCGCTGCGAGATTGCCCGCGCCCTGGCCATCAACCCCAAGTTCATCCTGCTCGACGAGCCGTTCGCAGGCGTGGACCCTATCGCGGTGGAGGATATCCAGCATATCATCGCCAAGCTCAAGACCAAGAACATCGGCATAATCATCACCGACCACAACGTCCACGAGACCCTGGCCATCACCGACCGCGCCTATCTGCTATACGAAGGTTCGATCCTCGAGAGCGGCACTCCCGAGCAGCTGGCCAACAACCCCGAGGTCCGCAAGCGCTACCTCGGCCAGAACTTCGAGCTCCGCAAGGCGGTGCTTCACGAACGGGTTGAAGATTCAGAAGAATAGAAGGTGCAGCCTTCGCACCCCCCTTCAGGGCAGGTAGGAACGCCTGCCCTTTTGTTTTTGCGCCAGAGGCGCATCTCCTCTTCCTTCGCGCAGGTTATGCCCCGGCGGCGGAGCTCCGCGTTATGGGAGATCTCCCCGTCGGGGAAACGGCCCCTGCGGCTGAAAAGCGCTGCCGCCCCCATTGCGAGGACGGCAAGCACCAGCACTGCGGCCGCTATGAGGAGTGTCAGGGTCACAGGCACTTGAATTCGGGGGCGATGGGATGGTCGCCCACCTTGAGCATCGGGGGAATCTGCATCACCTTGAAGGCGGAGGCCTTCTTAAGCCTGATAATCCGCTCTACGGTCGCGCGGTCAGCGCCCGAGGCGATAACCTCTTCCGCAGAACGCCCTTCCTCGCAAAGCGCGTGGAGGACAGGATCGAGAATCTCGTAGGGAGGCAGTGAGTCGGTATCCTTCTGGCCGGGCTTGAGTTCGGCCGAAGGGGCCTTGGTCATAGTGGAGACGGGGATAATCTCACGGTCCCGGTTTATATGGCGGGCAAGCTCATAGACCTGGAGTTTGTAGAGGTCGGCGATGACCATCATCGCTCCGGCAAGGTCGCCGTAGAGGGTGCCGTAGCCCATAAACAGTTCGCTCTTGTTGGAGGTGTTGAGCACGAGGGCGCCGCGCTTGTTGGAGTAGGCCATCAGGATGACGGCGCGGCTGCGGGCCTGGATATTCTCCTGCGCCACGCTCCACTGCCCGTCGGCGAAGAGGGGCTCGAGTTCGGCCATAAAGCTGTCGTAGATGCGGCCTATGGGGACGATGTCGTAGGAGGCGCCGCAATTGCGGGCGAGGTCTTCGGCATCTTTGACGGAATGGGAGGTGGAGAAGCCCGAGGGCATCAGCACGCCGTGGACATTCCCCTCACCCAGGGCCTCGCAGGCCAGGGCGAAGACCACGGCGGAATCGATGCCGCCGGAGAGGCCGACCACGGCACGGCTCATTCCGCAGCCGTCGAAGTAGGCCTTGATTTTCGAAACGAGGAGGCTGTGGGCCTCCTCGATCGGAATATTTGGTTGCAATATCATTTTAGTAGATAAATGTGCTGCTGATAGGCGAGAAATTATAGACCTTCTCGATTATATCGGCGAAGAGGTCGGCAACGCTCACCACGGTAAACTTGGAAGTATCTATGGAGGGATCGTTCTTGAGGGGGATGGTATCTGTTATGATGAACTGCTCGATGGCACTGGCCGCTATGCGCTCGTATGCCTTGCCGGAGAGGACGGGATGGGTGCAGATGGCGCGTACGCTCTTCGCTCCCTTCTCCATGAGCATATTCGCACAGGTGGTGATGGTACCGGCGGTATCGACCATATCATCGACGATAACTACATTCTTGCCCTCGACGTCTCCGATTGCGGTCATCGATCCCACCACATTCGCCCTCGCGCGGGATTTGTGGCAGATGATCATCGAAGCGTCGAGCCTCTTGGCATAGGCGTTGGCGCGCTTGGCTCCGCCCATATCGGGGGAGGCGATGGCCAGGTTGTCGAGATTGAGGTCGCTGATATACTTTATGAGCAGCGTGCTGGCATAAAGATGGTCGACCGGTATATCGAAGAAACCCTGGATCTGGTCGGCGTGAAGGTCCATCGTCATCACGCGGTCGCAGCCTGCGGCCATCAGCAGATTGGCCACCACCTTGGCTCCGATAGGTACACGGGGCTGATCCTTACGGTCCTGGCGGGCCCAGCCGAAATATGGCATAACGGCTGTCACCTTATGGGCCGACGCCCTCTTGGCGGCGTCTATCATCAGCAGAAGTTCCATCAGGTTGTCTGCCGGCGGGAAGGTTGACTGGACTATGTAAACCATCGCGCCGCGGACGCTTTCCTTATAGGAAGGCTGGAATTCGCCGTCGCTGAACTGTACCAGCTCGGAGTGGCCGAGCTCTACACCGAGGGAGGCTGCGATCTTCTCTGCGAGATAACGGGATTCACGGCATGCGAAGATCTTCAGATTGTGCTTGTGAGGTTCCTGAACGAATGACATTTTTTTATAGTATATTTTAAGTTGTTAAGAAAGGTTCAGAGGGTTTTGAGCACGGAGCCGATATAATCGAGTATCTCCTCGCGGCCGGTGCCGTCTTTCGATGAGCTGCGGAAGACCGGGGGAAGTTCCTCCCAGAATTCGAGCAGGCCCGCATTGTTCCTGGCCAGCTGCGACTCCAGCGCGTTGGTTCCCGATTTGTCGCATTTGGTATAGATGATGGCGAAGGGCACTCCCTCCTCCCCCAGCATCGTGAGGAATTCGAGGTCGATTTTCTGGAGGTCGTGGCGCGAATCGAGGAGGACGAAGAGCAGTACCATCTCTTCGGAGCCCAGGACATATTCGCGGATCATCGAAGCGAGTTTCTCCCTCGCCTCTTTGCCGATCTTGGCATAGCCGTATCCCGGAAGGTCCACCAGATACCAGCTGTCGTTGATCAGGAAATGGTTTACGAGCTGGGTTTTTCCAGGCGTAGCCGATGTGTGGGCCAGTTTATTGTTGTTGCAGAGGCAGTTGATGAGGGATGACTTGCCGACGTTGGAGCGCCCGATGAAGGCGAATTCGGGAAGGCGGGCCGAGGGCCTGTCCTTGAGATGCTGGCTGCTGCCGGCAAATACAGCCTGTCTGATAATCATCGGAGCAAATGATTTGGTTATGCAAAAATAACATTTTTCGGCGAATCCCCCAGCGGAATCTATAATTATTAGCAATGGCTGAGATAAGCGACCTCTTGGAATCGCAGTCGGGACACCCCCCTGAAAAGTGTGCGTCCCCGGCACACGGGGAGGGGCCCGCGGCGAAGCCGTGGGAGGGTCTTTTCAGGGGGGGTGCCCCGCGGAGATTCCGAGAGGTCGCGAAGGTCCGTCATAAAAAGAGTCAAAAGAGAAGATTATATATTTCTTTTTTTGTAAATTAGCGGGCTGTAGAATAAATTATAAACCAATAATAGATATTTGATATGAAAGACGCCATTTATTCATTTCCGATGCCGACCAACGAACCGGTCCTGACCTATCTTGAAGGCTCTCCGGAGCGCATCGCATTGGAGAAAGAACTCGAAAGACAGAAATCCATAGAGCTTGACATCCCGCTTATCATCGGCGGCAAGGAGGTCCGTACGGGCAATACCGGCAAGGTCGTGATGCCCCACGACCATCACCACGTCCTGGCCACCTACCAC
>JAFSXX010000029.1 GCA_017443845.1 Bacteroidales bacterium
CCGCGATTCCGACTCGTTGGTCCCTGTCGAGGTAAAGGCCAAGGACGGAGCTACTGCTTCACTAAACCACCTCATTGATTGGCCGTCTTATCCTGATGTCTCCTACGGCATCAAGTTCGGGTACAAAAATATCGGATGGGGCGGCAAGTTTTACACGTTCCCGTATTTCCTCGCCTTCCTATTGAAGAGATTCCTCAAAGAGGCAGGACATCCGATTCAATAGCCTCGTGGCAGAGCTTTACAAACGTGCTTCGCAGTGTTGGAGATAATCAATTATATAGATATACAATACTATGCCTTATAGCCTTATACCGTAAGTGGTTGCTTTGAAAAGTTTCGAAAAGAGGTGGTTGATCTTGATTCGGACCAGACCTCTGTGGCCAGATCAAGTCGTGACTTTGTATTAGAAAACATAGATCGACTCTCCAGTCAGGGAGAGATTCGAATCTAGCCTCCGGGTTCTGTTATGCTTCTTCTGAGGGCTCCACTGCCGTATATCCCTGAGCGTGTATGGGAATCTCGGCCCCCTCGGGGGTCACTATCACCACGCCCGCCTCGGGCCGCGCGAGGTGGCCTATCACGTCGTAATCCTGGAAATCCTTGCGGATGACGTTGTGCTTCTCGATGGGGACGGTGAAGATGAACTGATAGTCGTCGCCGCCGTTCATGGCCGCGGTAACGGGATCGATGCCGAGTTCGTCGGCCACGGTGAATGTCTCCTCGGAGAGGGGTATTTTCTCGAGGTAGATCTTGACTCCGAATCCGCTGTCGGCCGCAAGGCGGAGGGCCGCGTCGCCCAGGCCCCGGGTGACGAAGTAGCCCGAAGAGGGATATACCTTGTCGTCGGTGAAGCGGGAGACCACGTTCTGCTTGATTTCGGGGCTGAGATAGGAGGCCAGGACACCCTTGTATTTAGAGAGGTCGGGCTGGGCACCGCTCTTGTTGAAGGAGACTTTCTCGCGCTCGAGGATGTGCAGGCCCATATAGGCTGCTCCGAGGCGCCCAGTAAGGCAGATGAGGTCCATGTTCTTGGGTGCGGGAATCTGTTCGACCACAGCCTTCCTCTGCACTCCGGTGGCCGAAAGGCTGATGCAGAGGCCGTTTACCGAAGGGTTGAGGTCGAGCCCGAGATGCTTCAGGCCGTGTTCCTTGGCCGCAGCTGTGACTCCCTGCCAGAACTGCTCCACGTCCTCATAGCAGAAACGGCTCGAGAGTCCGAGCTGTACCGATACGGCCACGGGCTGCCTCAGGGCGGCGAACACGTCGCCCATCACATAGAGCGCGGCCTTGTATCCCAGGTGTTTGAGGGGAGTGTAAACCAGGTCGAAATCGACCCCTTCGAGCAGGATTTTGTGCGAGGTGACCACCTCGCCCTTCTCGCTCAGGTGCGGAGTCCGTTCGTTTTTGAATCCTGTTCCTTCAAAGAGTCTTGCTGTTGCGGCTTCCTTGCCGATGGTTGAGATTTCAGTACGCATATCGTGTCAGTTCAGATTTAACAAAGTTACGAAAAATAAAGTAACTTGCGATGTAATTCATAGCTACGAATGATTTGTTATCCCAATCCGAAACTCAACGTCGGCCTCAACATCCTGCGCAGGCGCGAGGACGGCTATCACGATATCGATACCCTGATGGTGCCTTACGAAGGGATGCACGACGTGCTCGAAATAGTCCCCTCCGAGAGGCTCGAAATGCATCTTTACGGCATTCCGGTAGAGGGTGACGCTATGGACAATCTGTGCGTGAAGGCCTTCAGGATGTTGGAGGCGGATTTCGGGATTGCGCCGGTGGAGATCCATCTTTGGAAAGGGATCCCCTCGGGAGCTGGGCTGGGCGGAGGCTCGGCCGACTGCGTCTGGACGCTTCGTCTGCTGAACGGCCTCTTCGGCCTCGGCCTCTCCGATGCCGTCCTCGCGGGATACGCCGCCCGTCTGGGCAGCGACTGCGCCTTTTTCATCTACAACCGCCCGATGCTCTGCCGCGGACGGGGCGAGATTCTTTCTCCCTCGCCGGTTTCGCTTGAGGATTACCGCATCGAGGTCGAGGTCCCGCCGGTGCACGTTTCCACCCGCGAGGCCTATTCGGGAGTCGTCCCGAAGGTGCCGGAAATCCCCCTCGAAGAAGCTTTGCGGCTCCCCGTTCCCCGGTGGCGCGGCCTGGTGGTCAACCGGTTCGAAGAGTCTGTTTTCCCGCAGCACCCCGAAATCGCCGCCGCCAAGCAGCGGATGTACTCCCGCGGCGCCCTCTACGCCTCGATGTCCGGCAGCGGCAGCTCGGTTTTCGGAATTTTTTCCCGATAGGGGGGGCTTGCCGTTCTGCCAGCTTTCGCCGACAGAATGCTTCGCCTGTTCGCTGGTTTCCTCTGCCATACCGGGTTCTGTCGCTCCATTGCTTTTCGCCATAACGTCTCTCCGCTGCCAGCCGCTTCGTTGCTTTTCGCCAAAATGACGTCGGCCGATGTGCCTTGGGATGGCCTCTGGAGGCGATGGGCCGACGTCACAGGCCGATATCGGGCCCTGACGTCGGGCGACCGGCCCCAGAGCGCCCTCTGCACCATATTCCCCGACGTCACTTTGGCGAAAAGCGAGTAATATGTCGTCACTTCGGAAAAACGATTAATATAGACGTCACTTTAGCGAAAACGAGTAATAAATAAGTCACTTTGGCGGAAAAAGAAGAATTCCCTATTTTTGAACTATGAAAAAGACTCTGATTATCTGTTTGATATTAGCTCTTTTGTCCCAACTGTCTTCTTCGGCACAGGATAGGGGCCGCTTCCAAGGCATAGCTAGCGTCAATACATTCAAAATAGTAGGCGCCGCGCATTGTCCTATCAATTTGTCGATGGGGTGGAGGTTCAATAATAATGTATATGCCGGATTGGGTTCGGGAGTCCATATTCTGCAGCACGTGCATCTGAACTTCGCGGGTCCTTTGACTACCGCCATTCCCTTTTTCGCCGATATTGTGGCTTATAACGGCAATTCCAGCACATCTCCGTTTTTCGGCCTGGAAATTGGGGGCCTGTGCGAAACGGATAAGTCGGCCTGTAATCTCGAGGGCCATCACATGCTCCGTCCGTGGCTCAATGGAAAAGTCGGTGTAGATATCGGTCTTACAAGGGATTGTGGGATAATGATCGGCGTCAGCGGCATCTATGTTCCTGCCGGAAAGGACAGCGAGTACGCGCTCTCTTCCGTCGTAGGATTCAGATTCTGACAGCAGCCGTTCACCTGGTATTCCTTCTGATTTCTTTCTCGGGCAGGCGGACGGCCATCGCGAGTTGCCTGAAAGAGATGCAGTGTTTCCGGCGGAGAGTCTGGGCGAGGACGATCCTCTCTTGAGGGGAAAGCCGCCTCGGGTCACGGGTTCCGAACAGTAGCTTGCTTTCGTCGCCACAGAGTTGTCTCACTTCGATATCTTCGAGGAATACACCCCTTTCGCCGGCCATGCGCTGCAGTATCTCTTCTTCCTTCCTGCGATTGTTGGACAAAAAGACCCGGAAACCATTGTGTGTCCCGTAAATTGATTCGAAGCGTGTGACATCTACATAATTCGTCGGCAGAATGATGCCGTTGCATACTATCCAGTCCGAAGGAACCGTGTATGTCCTGGAATGGACCATCTCGCGCTGCTGCTGTTTGCTCAAATTGCCGAAAGGAACGACCGGACAGATATTGCCGGAATCGTCGAACCGCCATATCGGGGGAAACCGCCGGTCGCGGAAATAGAGAGACCCCGTTCCCCAGGGATAATCGTACGGCATAACTCTTTTTCCGTCTTTTGTGGGCTGGATGATGGTGTAAACCGCAACGTTCTTAAGATAGGAGAAGTCATCTCCTATCGGGTAAAGTTCCCCGTACAGCCGGTAATCCCCCTTTCCAAGCCGCGACCGTACAGCATAATGCCGGTAGATGGTCTCGAACATTTCCTTGAATTCAGTACACTCCTCAGCCGTTCCGTAGATGAGTATGTGCGGATGGGAATCCTCCAGTGAAAAGGCGACGACAATGACCCCCGAGTTTGCCGCACAGAGAGCGATGATGTTCATCGCCGCAATATAATCCTTCCTGCTGATAATGAAATTGCGCGAATCTTGTCCGTCTGCGCAATAATGATAGAATTGTTTCATCGTTTTCCGTCTTCAAATACCTATCATCACACGATGATAATGCGAAGATGGTCATTTATTTCCGATTTTGCAAAACAAGATTGACGGATTCATTCGCCCGCCGTACCCCCGCTTCCCGTCTTTCCGTCGCTTTTCCCCGCTTTTCCCCGCTTTTCCCCGCTCTTCCCCGCTTTTCCCCGCTTTTCGCCTTTCCATCGCTTTTCCTCGCTTTTCGCCAAAATGACGTCTGCCGATGTGCCTTGGAACGGCCTCTGATGACGATGTGCCGACGTCACAGGCCGATATCGGGCCCTGACGTCGGGCGACCGGCCCCAGAGCGCCCTCTGCGCCATATTCCCCGACGTCACTTTGGCGGAAACTAATTATTCCGTATGGTTGAGTTATTAAGAGGACGCTGTCTGTTAGTTTGATATCATCACTTTTGTCCCAACTGTCTTCTTCAGCGCAGGATAGGCGATAGCGATCGTCAGGGCGACGCATTATCCCAACAATTTGTCGATGGTGATATAAATCGTCAGAGCCGCGCCTTGTCCCAACAATTTGCCGATTTCCGCCGGTTTCTACCGCTTTCCTGTCGGTTTCTGCCGGTTTGCCGATTTTCGCCAAAATGACGTCGGCCGATGTGCCTTGGAATGGCTTCTGGCGGCAATGGGCCGACGTCACAGGCCGATATCGGGCCCTGACGTCGGGCGACCGGCCCCAGAGCGCCCTCTGCACCATATTCCCCGACGTCACTTTGGCGGAAACGAGTGATTTGTCGTCACTTCGGCAAAAACGATTAATTTAGACGTCACTTTGGCGAAAAAGAGAAAGGCTTGCCGTCGTCAAGAAATAATGAGTATCTTTACGGAAAGAAAATCCCGGTTATGCATATAGGAATCGCAGGTAACATCGGCAGCGGCAAGACGACCCTTACCAGGATGCTTGCCCAGCATTACGGCTGGACCCCGAAATACGAGGCAGTCACGTACAACCCTTATCTGGAGGATTATTACAACGATATTCCCCGCTGGTCGTTCAACCTCGAGGTCTATTTCCTCACCCAGAGGCTGAAGGATGTGATGAATATCTCGCGCAGCAAGGAGACCATTATCCAGGACCGTACGATTTTCGAGGGCGTGCACGTCTTCGTGGCCAACAACTACGATCAGGGAAATCTATCGAAGCGCGACTACGAGGCCTATATGGACCTTTTCAATGTGGTGATGTCGTCGGTCAGGCTGCCCGATCTGCTGATCTACCTGCGCTGCTCGATTCCCCATCTTGTGGCCCAGATCCAGAAGCGCGGGCGCGATTACGAGCAGACGATGAGCCTCGAGTATCTGCGCGGACTCAACGACCGCTACGAGAAGTTTATTTCCGAATATAAGGGTGAGGTGCTGACGATAGATACCGACGATATGGATTTCGAGAACCGCCCCGAGGATTTCGCCGCCATCACCGACCGCATCGACGCCCGCCTCTTCGGCCTCTTCTGACGGCCGTAGCGCGGGGTCTGGGAGATTTAGCAAGGAATCAAAGCGCCATCAGGCGCTAGCGAAGGCCGGGCAGGGCTGGAAGTGCGATAGCAAGGCCGTAGCGAGGGGTCTGGGGTTGTAAACCCCAGTAAAAAAAGAAGGCTGACCCCTTGCGGATGCATCAACCTCCTTTCCGTGTACTAAAACCTAAACCACTTATAAGATGCAAACGCTTCACTTTTCGTTGCATCGGGTTTGGCTTTTTTTACAAAACTTCCGCCAGCTCGTAGTCGAGGATCTTCTGTTCGAGGTTCGCGCGCAGGACGCGGACCTTTACTTTTGTGCCTAGGGTCAGGATGCGGCCGGTGCCCTTGCCGACGGTGCGGTAGTTCTCCTTGTCGAAGACGAAATAGTCGTCGGTCATATCGCGCAGCGAGATCATTCCCTCGATCTTTGTAGGCTCCACCTCCACATAAATGCCCCATTCGGTGAGGCCGGAGACGGTTCCCTCGAACTCCTTGCCGATCTTGTCCTGCATAAACTCGACGGTCTTGTACTTGACGCTGGCGCGCTCGGCGTCGGTGGCCAGCTGCTCGCGCTCGGATGAGTGCTGGCAGCACTGCTCGTAGTAGTCCTTGTCCTGGGAGGAGGCGCCGTCCATATACATCGCCAGCAGGCGGTGCACCATCATATCGGGATAGCGGCGGATGGGCGAGGTGAAGTGGGTGTAATAGGGGAACGCGAGGCCGTAGTGGCCGATATTCTCGGTCGAATAGCAGGCGCGGGCCATCGAGCGCAGCGCCATCATCTGGATGGGGCTCTCCTCGTGAGTGCCCTTGACGCTTGTCATCAGCGAGTTGAGGCTCTTGGCGATCTTCTTGGGATTGCCTGTGTCGCCCAGCTCGTGCTTGAAGGTGCGGGCGAAGCGGCGCAGCTCTTCGAGTTTCTCGGGATTCGGATTGTCGTGGATACGATAGACGAATGTCGGATCCTTGGCCTTGCAGTGCTTCGCCACATATTCCGCCACGCATCTGTTGGCCAGAAGCATAAACTCCTCGATGAGCCAGTTGCTGTCCACCGATTCCTTGCGGGTGACGTCGATGGGCTTGCCGGTCTCGTCCACGATGACCTTCATCTCAGGGCGTTCGAAATTCATCGCACCCTTGCTGAAGCGCTCCTTTCGGAGAACATCTGCCAGGGCGTGGAGTGCCTTGATCTCTTCGGCCAGGGGGCCTTTGCCGGTCTCGATTATCTCCTGGGCCTGCTCGTAATCGAACCTGTAGTCGGAGTTGATGATGGTGCGGCCGAACCACTGGTTGATGACCTTGGCTTTGGCGTTGAGTTCGAATACGGCCGAGAAACAGAGTTTGTCCTCATTCGGACGCAGCGAGCAGAGCTTGTTGGAGAGTTTCTCCGGCAGCATCGGGATGGTGCGGTCCACCAGATAGACCGATGTTCCGCGGTCGAATGCCTCGCGGTCCACCAGGCTGCCCGGCTTCACGTAGTATGTGACGTCCGCTATATGGATGCCCACCTCGACGTTTCCGTTGTCGAGTTTGCGGTACGAGAGGGCGTCGTCGAAGTCCTTTGCGTCCGCAGGGTCGATGGTGAATGTCGTCACGCCGCGGAAGTCCTTGCGGGCCTTGATGTCGGCCTCGGTAATCTTCTCCGAAATCTTGTCAGCCGCATTCTCCACTTCGGGCTCGAAACGGTAGGGGAGATTGTACTCGGCCAGGATGGAATGCATCTCGGTGTCGTTCTCGCCCGGCTTTCCGAGCACATCGACGATTACTCCAAGGGGTTCCGGTTCGTTCTTGGGCCACTCCTTGACGAGCACCGCCACCTTCAGGCCGTCGGCGGCCTTCTGTCCTCCGATGGTGGGCAGCTGGGCCGGATCCTCGCACATTATGCGGATATCGTAGGGCATCGTGCGGCTCTCCACCATCGCCCAGACCTTCTTTCCGCGCACGATCAGGACGCCGATATGCGGCTTGCGGGAGCGTTCCAGGATGCAGTCCACCGCCCCTTCGAGCTTGCCGCTCTGGGGACGCCTCTTGTGCAGCACGTTGACCCTGACGCGGTCGCCGTTGAGGGCTCCGCGCATCTTCTGCACGGGAATCATAACGCTCTCCATATCGCCGGGCATGTTGATGAATCCGAGTCCGTCCCGGTTCATATTCACGATGCCTTCAATCTTTTCGCTGTATTTGCCGGAAGCGCCTTTGCCTGCGCTTCTGCCCTGACCTTTGGCCTTTCGGACGGTGTCCTCACCCTTGCGGCCTTTTCGGTTCATATTTTTCTTGGTGTTTCTCGCCATAAAAAAAAGAGTAACTTTGTGGGAATCAATCCGACAAAAATACAATAAAAAATATGCAAAAGAAAGTACTGCTTATGATTCTGGACGGCTGGGGAGAAGGCCGCCGCGACTCATCGAATGCCATATATACCGCCGGCACACCGGAAATCGACGCCCTGCGCGCGAAGTATCCCTTCTCGCATCTTTCCGCCTGCGGAGAGGATGTGGGCCTGCCCGACGGACAGATGGGCAACTCCGAAGTGGGCCATCTCAATATCGGCGCCGGCCGCGTCGTGTACCAGGATCTGGTCAAGATCAACCGCGCCTGCCGCAGCCATTCCCTGATGGAGAATGCGGAGATCCGCGCGGCATACGACTATGTGAAGGCCAAGGGCTGCAAGCTCCATTTCATAGGGCTCTGCTCGCACGGCGGAGTCCACAGTTCGCTCAACCATCTCTATGAATTTCTAGCCGAGGCCGACAAGGCCGGTTTCGGGAATGTCTTCGTCCACTGTCTGATGGACGGACGCGATACCGACCCCCACAGCGGAAAGGGCTTCGTGGCGGAGCTCGAGAGCGTGATGGAGCAGACCTGCGGCCGCGTGGCTTCGGTCTGCGGACGATTCTATACGATGGACCGCGACAAGCGCTGGGAGCGCGTCAAGGAGGGATATGACCTGCTGACCGCCGGAGTCGGAGCCAAATTCCGCTCGGCGACGGAGGCGATCCAGGCCTCATACGACGCAGGCGTGACCGACGAATTCATCAAACCGGTATGCATCGTGGACGGCGCCGGGGCCCCCGTGGGCCTTGTCGAGCCGGGCGACTGCGTCATCTTCTTCAACTTCCGTAACGACCGCGCCCGCGAGATAACCTCCGTCCTCACCCAGCAGGATATGCCCGATTTCGGGATGAAGACGCTTCCCCTGTACTACTGCTGCCTCACTCCCTACGACGCCTCTTTCACCGGGCTGCACATCCTTTTCGACAAGGAGAATGTGCCCGATACCATAGGCGAGGTGGTTTCACGCGCGGGCCTCAAGCAGCTGCGCATCGCCGAGACGGAGAAATATGCCCACGTCACCTTCTTCTTCAACGGCGGCCGCGAGGAGGTCTTCGAAGGGGAGGACCGCATCCTGATAAATTCCCCGAAGGTGGCCACTTACGATTTGAAGCCCGAGATGAGCGCCCCGGAGGTCAAGGAGGCCCTGATCGCCGATATCCTCACGGCGAAACACGATATGATTATCCTCAACTTTGCCAACGGCGATATGGTGGGCCACACCGGAGTCTATGACGCTATCGTCAAGGCTGTCAAGTATATAGACTCAGCTGTAGGGGAGGTGGTCCGCGCCGCACAAAGCAAAGGTTACAGCGTGCTGATAACCGCCGACCACGGCAACGCCGACCACGCGGTCAACGATGACGGCACCCCCAATACCGCCCATTCGCTCAACAAGGTGCAGTTCATAGTGGTGGACGACGATGTCCGCACGGTCCGCGACGGCCGCCTCTGCGACATCGCTCCCACGATGCTCACCCTCCTGGGCATCCCCCAGCCTGCGGCCATGACTGGCGAATCGCTGGTGGGATTCTGAGGCTCGCAAGTGTCGCTGTCGTCCCATTTTTGGGGACGAGGGGAGCGAAAACCGGTTGAAAGTGTCGTCGTCGTCCCAGAAAATGGGACGAGGGCAACGGAAATCGCCCTGAAGTGTCGCTGTCGTCCCAAAAAATGGGACGAGGGCAACGGGAATCGGCCGAAAGTGTCGTCGTCGTCCCAAAAAATGGGACGAGGGGAACGGAAATCGGTTGAAAGTGTCGTCGTCGTCCCAAAAAATGGGACGAGGGGAACGGAAATCGGTTGAAAGTGTCGTCGTCGTCCCAAAAAGTGGGACGAGGGGAACGGTACGGTTGAAAACCGTCCATTGTCCAGTTGCCTGATAAGATGTTTGGGTCTTTTGGTGAGCATTCAGCGCCCAAAAACTCACGGAGCCCCGGAGATATAGCCCCCGGTAAGCATTCATCGCCAAAATGCTCACGGCGCCCCACAGTTATAGCCCTCGGTGAGCATTCATCGCCCAAAAGCTCACGGAGCCCCGGAGATATAGCCCCCGGTGAGCATTCATCGCCCAAAAGCTCACGGAGTTCCGGAGTTATAGTTCCCGGTGAGCGTTCATCGCCCAAATGCTCACGGAGCCCCGGAGTAATAGTCCTTGGTGAGCATTCAGAGGCTTATTGCTCACGGCGGCCCAGGGCTAGAGTCTTCGGTGAGTGCAAAAGGGGCTTATTGCTCACGGCGGCCCAGGGCTAGGGTCTTCGGTGAGTGCAAAGAGGCTTATTGCTCACGGGAGGCCAGTGTGAGAGCCCTTGGTGAGCATTCAGAGGCTTATTGCTCACGGCGGCCCAGGGCTAGGGTCTTCGGTGAGTGCAAAGAGGCTTATTGCTCACGGGAGGCCAGTGTGAGAGTCCTTGGTGAGCATTCAGAGGCTTATTGCTCACGGCGGCCCAGGGCTAGAGTCTTCGGTGAGTGCAAAGGGGCTTATTGCTCACGGGAGGCCAGTGTGAGAGTCCCTGGTGAGCAAACAGGGTTCAATTACTCACCGAAGCCCAGAGTTAGAGCCCCCGGTGAGCAGTCAGGGGCCCTGTGCTCACCGAATGAATAGTACAAGGGCTTCACCTCCCCCGCCCCTCCAAAAACCTCCAAAAAAGATTTTGCCACTCCCCGAATCATCACTAAATTTACACTCCAAACCGATCGCTCGTTATGTCATTCGTACACCTTCACGTCCATACGCAATATTCGATTCTCGATGGTCTCAGCTCTATCAAGGAACTCTTCAAGAGGGCCAGGGAGTTGGGGATGCCGGCGCTGGCCATTACCGACCACGGCAATATGTACGGGGTGAAGGAGTTCTTCAAGTTCGCCAACGACAAGGCCAACAAGAATCCTGACGGGAGTTTCATCGTCAAGCCGATCGTCGGCTGCGAGATCTATGTGACCCGGCACTACGATCACCGTATCAAGGACAACGATCACCGCAAGTACTATCACCTGATACTGCTGGCCAAGAATTACGAGGGCTACAGGAATCTGATGAAGATCGTCTCCATCGGGCATATCGAGGGCAAGTATTACGACAAGCCGCGCGTGACGCACGAGATCGTGGAGAAGTATCACGACAATCTGATCTGCTCTTCGGCCTGCCTGGCGGGAGAGGTGCCGCGCGATATCAACGACGGCAACCTGGAGGCGGCGCGCGAGGCCATCCGCTGGCACAAGCGGGTCTTTGGCGACGATTATTATCTGGAGGTGATGCTCCACAGGTCGGAGACAGGGTTCGCGGAGGATGTTTACCGCGAGCAGATGATTGCCAACGAGGCCATTTTCAAGCTGGCGGAGGAGATGGGCGTGAAGACCGTGGCCACCAACGACGTGCACTTCATCAACAAGGAGGACGGCCCGGTGCACGACCGCCTCATCTGCCTCAATACCAATGTCAATGTCAGCGAGACCAACCGTCTGCATTACACCCAGCAGGAGTGGCTCAAGAGCGAGGAGGAGATGGCGGCGCTCTTCCCGGACCATCCGGAGGCGCTGGCCCATACCATAGAGATAGCCGACAAGATAGAGGCCTACCAGATAGACCGCGGTCACGTGCTGCCCAAGTTCCAGATTGACGAGGCCTTCCTGGCCGACATCGACAATCAGCTGGAGAAGTACAAGGATGTCATAGAGAAGGGCAAGTACGAGAAGACCAAGCAGAAGGATGCCGACGGCAATCCCGTGATGCGCTACCGCGGCGATGATTTCTGCCGCTCGGTGGCCTATCTGTGCCATCTGACATACGAGGGAGCGCGGCAGCGTTACGGCGAGACCCTCACCGAGGAGCAGGCGGAGCGCATCGACTTCGAGCTGAAGACCATCTCGAACATGGGCTTCCCGGATTACTTCCTGATAGTGCAGGATTACATCGCGGCGGCCCGCGCGAACGGCGACCTGGTGGGCCCCGGACGAGGCAGCGCGGCCGGCAGCGTCGTGGCATACTGCCTGAAAATCACCAATCTGGACCCTCTCAAATACGACCTCCTGTTCGAGCGTTTCCTCAATCCGGACCGAATCTCGATGCCTGATATCGACGTGGATTTCGAGAACCTGCCCTGGGTTCACGATTATGTGGAGCGCCGTTACGGCAAGGACCACGTCTCGCGCGTGATAACCTTCGGTACGATGCTGGCCAAGGGCGCCATCAAGGATGTGGCCCGCATCAGCCAGCAGACCATCGACGAGTCGAACCGCCTCTCCAAGATGGTTCCGGACCGCCTGAGCGAGATGGTGGAGCGAAAATATCCCTACAATCCCAAGATCGACGAGGTCCTGCCCGGCTTCAAGGTGGTAGATGAGGAGGTCGAGGTGGACGACCCCGACAATCCCGGGCAGAAGAAAAAAGAGATACGCAAGTTCCAGAAGGGAAAGGAGGAGGTCAATGTCAAGGTGACCCTTGCCAACTGTTTCCGCCTGGTGCCGGAGTTCCAGTACGAGCTTTCGGAGGGTACCGAGCTCAACAAGGAGATCCTCCATTACGCGCAGCGGCTCGAGGGCAGCGTTCGCCAGGTGGGAATGCACGCCTGCGCCACCATCATCGGCCCGGGCAACCTCGGCGAATATATCCCAATCTGTCTCTCGACCGATAAGGATACGGGCCAGCAGGTTTGGACTTCGCAGTACGACGGCCATTTCATCGAGGATGTCGGAATGCTGAAGATGGACTTCCTGGGGCTCAATACCCTCTCCATCATATCCGAGACGCTCCGCAACATCAAGAAGCGTCACGGCATCGACATCGACATCGAGGCGATTCCGATCGACGACAAGGCCACCTACGACCTCTACAGCCGCGGCGACACCACG
Organism: Bacteroidales bacterium; assembly: GCA_017443845.1. GTDB lineage: Bacteria > Bacteroidota > Bacteroidia > Bacteroidales > UBA932 > Cacconaster. The sequence continues at coordinate 12,795 of JAFSXX010000029.1, forward strand.
GTGATCTTCCAGTTCGAGTCGCCCGGAATGAAGGAGTGGCTCCAGAGGCTCCATCCGGAGCGTTTCGAGGACCTCATCGCTATGAACGCCCTCTACCGTCCGGGCCCGATGGATTTCATCCCTTCGTTCGTCAACCGTAAGCAGGGAGTCGAGAAGATCGAATACGAGCTTCCCGAGATGGAGGAGATCCTGAAGGATACCTACGGTGTGACGGTATATCAGGAGCAGGTGATGCTGCTCTCGCGCAAACTGGCGGGCTTCACCCGCGGCGAGGCCGACAAGCTCCGCAAGGCGATGGGAAAGAAGCAGAAGGATATCATCGCCGAACTGCGCGGCAAGTTTATCGAAGGAGGCCTCAAAAACGGCCATCCGGAGCCCGTCCTGAAGTCCATCTACAAACAGTGGGAGAAGTTCGCGGAGTACGCCTTCAACAAGTCGCACGCCACCTGCTACGCCTGGGTCAGCTACCAGACGGGATGGCTCAAGACGCACTACACCGCCGAATTCCTGGCCGCCAACCTGAGCTGCAACCTCGACAATATCGACGAGATATCCAAGATTATGGACGACTGCCGCCGTCACGGCATCAAGGTCCTCAGCCCCGACATCAACGAGAGTGAGACCTCCTTCACCGTCAACCAGGAGGGGCATATCCGCTTCGGAATGGCCGGCATCAAGGGCGTGGGAGTGAATGTCATAGACTCCATCATCGCGGAGCGGCAGAAGAACGGCCCCTTCAAGGATGTGTTCGATTTCATCGAGCGCGTTCCATTGAATGTCATAAACCGCAAGGTGCTCGAGTGCCTGGTCTATTCGGGCGCGTTCGACAGCTGTCCGGACGTGACCCGCGAGATGTTCTTCCACGTCAACGACCGGAACGAGCAGTTCATCGACGTCCTGCTGCGCTACGCGTACCGCTTCCAGAACGACTCGATGTCGCAGGGAGCGTCGCTCTTCGGCGATATGGTGGAACTCAAGCCGCAGCGCCCCGCACTGCCCGTGGTGCCGCCCGATGAATCGGGACTCAACGAGATGCTCTATCTCAAGGAGGAGAAGGAGCGCGTGGGAATGTATATCTCCTCGCATCCGCTCGACAAATACCGCCTGGAAATCAACGAGTTCACCTCCTGTAACCTGTCGCAGCTGCACGAGATCGAGGCCTCGCTCCAGCACGACAAGAAACTGCAGAACAAGGAGTTCGTCGTGGCGGGATTCGTCACCAAGGGAGAGATCGGCTATACCCGCAACAATACCCCTATGATGCGGGTGGAGATGGAGGATTTCCAGGGCAGCTACAGCTTCTCGCTCTTCGGAAAGGACTACGAGAAGTTCATGGCTTACTGCACCGAGCACAAGTCGCTGCTGGTGAAGTTCTCATCGCGTCTGAAGTACCGCAAGAAAGACGAGAAGGATTCCGCCCCGCAGCAGGAAGTCTATGAGATCCGCCCCGTGGCTATGACGCTGCTGAGCAACACCCGCGACAGCTATTTCACCGAATTCCATATTTCGCTCAATCTGCGCGATTCGAATGAGAAACTCCGCAAGGATCTGGTGAAACTGTTCCGCCACCACAAAGGGGAGGCGCGCCTGATGATAGACGTGGCCTTCACCGCGGAGGGCCGCAACGAGAAGGTGACTATGTTCTCCAAGAGATTCAAGGTGGCGCCTTCCTATGAACTCTTCGACGCCCTCGACGCTATCGGGATTCCTTATCGTCTGGTGAAGAAGAATCCCTCCGAGTGGTTCGTGAACGCATAAGCTCACGGATCTTCTCGCCGATTATTCTCCTCTTCTTCGGGCCGGATACGATATATAAAAAGAGAAGTGTCAGCATTTTCCCGGATGAAATAATCTTTTGGGAAGTGAGTTGACAAGAACTATACCGATAACAATGGCGGCGGTGACGCCCAATGCCGTCATTCCGCTGTGCGACGCCATCGCGAAGCGCTTGGAAACGAGGAAGAAGGTGGTCCAGAATATGCCGCCTCCGGGCACGAGGGGGAAGAGTCCCGTAATGAGGAATACTGTTTCCGGAGTCTTGAAGAAATATGCGAAGAGTCTTGCCATTGCGGCGATGATAACCGTCGCGGCGAAGGTCGAACCTATGATTCCGAAGACGGTGTAGCGCACCAGCAGCAGATATGCCACCCAGCCCACCGTACCTACGACAGTAGTCTGGAGGTAGTTCTTGCGCGGCACTCCGAAGAGGATGGTGAATCCTATGGTACCCAGCGCGGCGGCGAGGGCCTGGAAGGGGATGAGCGCCGTGATGTCGTTGGGTTCGTTGCCGTTGAGGACCAGTATCTGCCCCTCAATGAGGTAGTCGATACCGAAGGCGAGCACCACTCCGGCGGCGATGCAGAAGAATATCATCATCGCATCCAGCAGGCGGGTGAAACCGGCGATGTAATCTTCGTCGGCTATGTCGCGTATGCCGTTGGTGAAGGCGATTCCCGGGATAAGGGGAATCAGGGCGCCGACAATCACGTTTCCGAGGCTGTTGCCGAATCCCATCCTGCAGAACGCCATGCACATCAATGTGGTGAGGAAGCCTCCCAGCAGATTGCCGATGGTCTTGGTCAGATATGGGGCGGAGACATAGGCCACGAATATCCAGAGCAGCAGTCCGGCCAGGCAGGAGGCTGCGGCGTCGAGGAGGCCGCCTCCGAAGATGACGCAGAATCCGGCGCTGCCGAGGGCGGAGCCCAGGATCTGCTCCCATTTTGGCTTGGTCTTCATCTTCCGGATGGCCTGGAGCCTTTCCTGCGCCTCGGCCAGGGTATATTTGTCCTGCGCTATCTCGCGTGAGAGCTGGTTTACCGCCACGACCCTCTCGAGTTGGGCGCCCTTGAAGGGGATGAAGTCGACTTTGGCGTATCCTGCGCTTCCGGATGTGAAAATGCCGTTGCTCAGGATGAAGAAATTCTTGGATTCAACGCCGTAGTGGGTTGCAATCCGCTCCATCGTCTCTTCGACGCGGCTGATCTCGGCTCCGTTTTCGAGCAGAATGTGTCCGGCGAGGGCCGCGACTTCGAGGGCGTTCTCTTCCATTTCCATAATCAACTGCGAAATTAATCAAATTAGTTATAATTTTGCGTTATGGAAAAGAAAGTCGGGTTAATTATCGCTGTCGCGGCTGCGGCTCTGCTGCTTGCAGCCCTCTCCGTTGCGGGTTTCCTGCTGAACAGGCGTTCTATGGAACGGATGAAGGCGGAGCTGGATTCAGCCCTTATGGGGCAGGCCGAGGTGCTCGCGCCGATCTCGGATTACATCGAGGCGCAGATGGCGGTCGATTCGGCTTCGAAGGGATATGCCTCCGCGGTGCAGATTTATGCTCCCGCGGTGCCCGATGAGATGACTTTCGCCGGGCAGAAGATTAAGCTCAACCGCACCGACCTGCGCGAGAGGATGGAGCGCGAGCTGATAACCTTCACATATTCGCACAGCAATTCCATACAGATGCTCAAGCGTTCGGGCCGCTATTTCCCTATGGTGGAACCTATCCTCAAGGCGAAGGGGGTGCCGGACGACCTCAAATACCTGATGGCCATAGAGAGCAATGTCAACCCCATCGCGGTCTCGAAGGCGGGAGCGGCCGGGCTCTGGCAGTTTATGGCGGCCACGGCCAAGGAATACGGGCTGGAGGTCAATGCCAATGTGGACGAGCGCTTCAATATCGAGCGCGAGACGGAGGCGGCCTGCGATTATCTTCTGAAGGCTTATGCCAAGTATGGCGACTGGATGACCGTGGCGGCCAGCTACAATGCCGGCCAGGGCGGCATCTCGTCCCGCATCGAGAAGCAGAAGCAGCGCACCGCGTTCAATCTGTGGCTGCCCGAGGAGACCTCGCGGTATATGTTCCGCATCCTCACGGCCAAGATGATGTTCGAGAATCCCTCTTCTTTCGGATTCAACCTCTCCGAGGAGGATTATTACAAATATGTGCCTCCGCGCCGCACGGTTACCGTCACCGAGACCATAAAGGACCTGCCCGACTTCGCGGCGGCCAACGGCGTGAGCTATTTCCAGCTGCGCAGCGCCAATCTGTGGCTGCGCGAGCTGAGTCTCAAGGTTTCGGGCAAGAACAGTTACAAGATCAAGATCCCCAGGGAGTAGGGGAGTTTCGCAGATATGGAAGATATAGTATTCGCATCGGCCAACCGCAACAAGCTGGCGGAGGTCCGCAAGATATTGGGTCCGGATTTCAACGTGATGCTGCCATCCGACCTTGGTTTCACGGGGAACATACCGGAAACGCACGAAACCGTCCGGGAGAATTCGGAGCAGAAGGCCCGTTTCATCTGGGATCTTTTCCACAAGCCCTGTTTCTCCGACGATACGGGGCTGGAGGTGGATGCCCTGGGCGGCGCCCCCGGTGTCTATTCGGCCCGCTATGCGGGGGAGCCCTCGAATCCTGCGCGGAACATAGAAAAGCTGCTTCGCGAACTGGAGGGAGTGCCTCTTGGGAAGCGTACGGCCCGTTTCCGCTGCGTTGTCTCATATATCGAGAACGGCGAGCTGACCCGCTTCGAGGGTATCTGCGAGGGGCATATCAACTTCGCTCCGGTGGCGGGCGGCGGCTTCGGGTACGACCCTGTCTTCGTGGCGGAGGGGTATGACTGCACCCTGGCCGAACTCACCATGGAGGAGAAAAACAGGATTTCGCACCGCGGCAAGGCGATGGATCTTTTGGCATGCCATCTCTCTCGAAATCAAGGGCGATAGTCCTGCATCTGACCCGTCAGGGGGATTCGGGCGCAGTGGTCCACGTCGTCGATTCCGAGGCGGGGCGGCAGGGGCTTTTCGTGCGCGGACTCGGGAAGGGCAGGGGCGTGTCGGTTGCGGCGTTCCACAATCTGGCGATTCTCGATACGGTGACCTACGCCACTCCCCGCAGTTCGCTGCTCTATTTGCGGGAATATGCGCCCGCGGTGCCGCTGAATGGCATCCGCAGCGATCTGGCCAAGAGTACCGTGGCGCTTTTCATCAGCGAGGTGCTGTACCGGACCCTGCGCAGCGACGACGGCGATCCGGATCTTTTCAAATGGCTGGAAGATAGCATATTGGCGCTCGATGCCCTGGAGGGGCCTGCGGCCAATTTCCACCTGTGGTGGATGGTGGGCTACTGCGCCCGCTGCGGCTTCCGCCCGGAGGACAACTGGTCGCCGGAGCGGCCCCTATTTGATATGGTCTCGGCCTCCTTCGTCGCCTCGCCGGCTTCGACTGAAAGCTGCCTCTCGCCGGAAGAATCCCGTCTGCTCCATCTCCTGCTGAATTCCTCTTTGGAAGAAGCCCTGGCGATTCCCCTTTCGGCCTCCCGCCGCCGCTCCTTCTCCGAGAATATGCTCAAGTATCTCTCCATCCACTTCGGCGTCCGGCTCGAAGTCAAATCGCTGGAGGTCCTTCACGCCGTATTCTCTTAGGTTTATGATGGGAAAAACGGTACGATTTTTTCATACCTTTGTGGACTTAACTAGATAATTGAAATAGAGACAAAAGATATGAAAAGATTTTTGGCATTTTTTGCGGCCTTGATCTTTGCGGCAGCGGCTTTCGCCGGCGAGCCGTTGACCGCAGCCGCTCCGGGCGCAACCTCCGGCGCAACCGTCCCAGTCGCAACCGCCTCCAGCATTGCCGAAGCTCTCGGGAAAGTGGACTTTTCGGTTGACCTGGCGCAGGCGATAGAGGCTTCGGCGCCTCAGGACTACCAGATCCTGCAACACTACTATCCGGAACTTTTCGGCGGGCCGGATCCGTTCCTCAGACCGAATTTTGTACCTGGTCCCGACAGGGTCACGGCATCAGTCCTGGCCATCCTGCTCGGCGGCTTGGGCATCCACCGTTTTTATCTTGGAGAGACGGCGCTGGGTATCTTGGACATCCTCTTCTGCTGGACCGGAATCCCCTCCCTGGTAGCCTTGATCGACGGGATCGTATGGCTCTTTGAGTCGGACGAGGTGTTTTACCGGAGCTGGCTGGCCCGGAACGATTTGTATTGATTAATCCATTATAAGGTATATGAAAAGAGTTTTCGCATTTATTGCGGCCGTAATGTTTGCGGCAATGGCATTTGCGCAGCAGATGCCGCCCATTCCCATCGACCCTGCCGTACGTATCGGCAAGCTCGACAACGGGCTTACATATTACATCCGTCACAATGAGGAGCCCAAGGGGCAGGCGAACTTCTACATCGCCCAGAAGGTCGGCTCCATCCTCGAAGAGGAGGAGCAGCGCGGCCTCGCCCACTTCCTTGAGCATATGTGCTTCAACGGTACGGAGCATTTCCCCGGCAACGGAGTCATCAAATACTGCGAGAGCATCGGCGTCAAGTTCGGAGCCGACCTCAATGCCTATACCAGCATCGACGAGACGGTTTACAACATCGACAACGTGCCTGTAGCCAAGGTTCCCTCCTCCATTGATTCCTGCCTCTGGATACTCCACGACTGGGCCGACGGCCTCCTGCTGACCGATAAGGATATCGACAGCGAGCGCGGCGTCATCCACGAGGAGTGGCGTTCCCGCAGCGGTGCGCAGAACAGGATGCTGGAGAAAATCCTGCCTGAAGTATATCCAGGTAACCGCTACGGCGAGCGACTTCCCATCGGCCTGATGTCGGTGGTGGACTTCTTCCCCTACCAGCGCCTGCGCGACTACTACGAGAAGTGGTACCGTCCCGACCAGCAGGGCATCGTAGTGGTCGGCGACATCGACGTGGATGCCGTCGAGGCCAAGATAAAGGATATCTTCGGCACCATCGCCACCCCGGTCAATCCCGCCGAGCGCTTCTATGTGCAGGTCGAGGACAATACCGAGCCGATAGTGAGCATCGCCAAGGACAAGGAGCAGCCTTATGCGATGTCGTTCATCTTCTGCAAGCACGACGCATACCCCGTGGAGATGAAGGGCGACCTCAGTTATCTGATCTATTCGACGGCCCTCTATGCCATCCAGTCGATGCTCTCAGAGCGTATCGATGAGATAATGCAGAGCCCCAATCCGCCTTTCATCCAGGCGCAGATCTCCGACGACGACTATCTGATCGCCAAGACCAAGAAGGCCTTCCAGGGAATGGCGGTCTCTTCCGAGGCCGACATCCTCACCCCGATGAAGACCGTTTACCGCGAGATGCTCCGCGCAGTCCGCGGCGGATTCACGGCAAGCGAATACGAGCGCTTCAAGACCAATTTCTTATCCGAACTCGAGACCAGGTATAACCAGAGGTCCAAGGTAAAGAGCGCGGCATATTGCAGTGAATATGTCCGCCATTTCATCGACAACGAGCCCATCCCGGGCATCGAGAACGAGTATGCGATGGCGCAGCAGCTTCTTCCCTCCATTCCGGTGACAGTCGTCAACCAGCTTGCCGCTACCCTGATGGCTCCCGGAATGAACAATGTCGTCGTGATGATGATGCTTCCCGACAAGGAGGGCGTCACCTATCCTTCCGGAGAAGAGATTGTGGAAGCCCTCAAGGCCGTGGCCGCCGAGGATATCAAGCCCTACGAGGATGCTGTATCCGATGAGCCGCTGATGAGCGAGCTCCCCGTTCCCGGGCGTGTGGTCAAGACCGGAGAGACCAAGTTCGGCTACAAGATGTACAAGCTCTCCAACGGTGCGACCGTCTATATGAAGCATACCGATTTCAACCCCGACGAGATCCTGATGGCTGCCTACAGCCAGGGCGGAACCTCCCTCTACGGGGATGCCGACAATAACAATCTCAAGGCCCTTCCCGAAGTCATCGGAGTGGGCGGCCTGGGTTCGTTCAGCGCGACCGACCTTCCCAAGGTCCTGGCCGGCAAGAACGTGAGCGTCAACCGCACCGTGGGTTCGTTCAGCGAGGGCGTTTCGGCCAAGACAACCCCCAAGGACCTGGAGACCATGCTCCAGCTCAACTATCTGGGCTTCACCTCGATGCGCTATGACGAAAAGGCGTTCGAATCGTGGCGCAGCCGCAACACCGCAGCCCTTGCCAACCGTGAGGCCAACCCTATGTCGGCGATCCAGGATACTCTGGTGGCAACCATCTATACCAACTCATACCGCGTATCGCCCCTCAAGACCACCGACCTGGCCGGCCTCGATTACGGCAGGATAATGGAGATCGCGCGCGAGCGCTTCGCGGATGCGTCGGATTTCGTCTTCGTGTTCACAGGCAACATCGACGAGGATGCACTTCCCCTCATCGAGCGTTACATCGGATCGCTGCCTGCAACGGGCAAGAAAGAGAAGGCCGACCTGAAGGCTTACGGCTTTGCGAAGGGCAAGGTTTCCAAGATGTTCGACCGCCAGATGGAGACCCCTATGGTGACGAACTTCTTCCTGGACAATGCTAAAACCAAGGCCAGCCTGAAGAACAACGTGGCTTTTGACATAGCTCTCAGCGCCCTGAGCAACGTGCTCCTCGAGGAGATCCGCGAGAAGGAGGGAGGCACCTACGGTATCGGAGCTTACGGCGGAATGGATTTCTACCCCAAGAAGGAGATGTATATGCAGATCGCTTACCAGACGGACCCTGACAAGTATGAGCATCTCAACGGCAAGGTTGCCGAGATCGTGAAGGAGTTTGCCAAGAGCGGTCCTTCGGAGGAGGCAATCTCCAAGGCGAAGGAGTATATGGTCAAGAAGTACCACGAGAACCTCCACGAGAATGGTTACTTCTCCTCGGCCGTACGCGAGTATCTCAACAGCGGAGTGGATGTGGTGACAGGCTATGAGGAAGTAGTCAAGTCGGTGACAGCCAAGGATATCCGCAAGGTGTTCAACCAGCTTCTCAAGGCCGGCAACCACGCCGAAGTCATAATGAAGGGCGTGAAGTAGTCTCCCCTCTTATAAAATCACTATATTTGCAAATTATGACTAGATTTGCCAAAATATCCCTTATCGCTGTCTTGAGCCTAATGGCGGGTGGCTTTACGCTCTCCGCACAGGAGTCCAGGCCCGCCCAGAGCTCCAATTTCAAGCTCGGGAAGAATCTCGACATCCAGTACTCGATTCTCCGCAATGTCGCGGGAGCGTATGTCGATACCGTGGATTTCGACAAGATGATTCCCATAGGCATCGAGGCTATGCTCCAGTCGCTGGATCCATATACGACCTATATCGCCGAGGACAATGAAGAGGACTTCGCGCTGCTGACCACCGGAATCTACGGCGGAGTCGGCTCCACCATCAAGAAGCGTCCGGGCGAAGGCGTGCTTATATTCGAGCCCTATGAGAATTCCCCGATCCTCAAGGCGGGCCTCCAGCCCGGAGATACCATCATCTCCATCGACGGCAAGTCCGTTTTCGGCGAGACTTCCGAGCAGAGTTCCTCCAGAATGAAGGGTCAGCCCGGCACCGTGGTCAACTTCACGGTCATCAAGGGCCGCACCGGCGATACTGTCGATGTGGCGGTGACACGCGAAAGGATCCACGTCTCCGACATCGCCTACAGCGGCATTATCCGCGACTCGATAGGCTATATCAGGGTGTCCGGATTCACCGACAAGGTGGCCGACGAATTCAAGTCGAATTTCCTGGAGCTCAAGAAAAAGGGGATCCGCAAACTCGTCATCGACCTGCGCGACAACGGCGGCGGCATAATGGACGAAGCCATCCAGATGGCCTCCTTCTTCGTGCCCAAGGGGACCCTGGTGGTCTCTTCCAAGGGCCGCAATCCGCAGATGAACCAGGAATACTACACCAATGAGGAGCCGCTCGATACCGAAATTCCAATCCTGGTGATGGTCAACAGCGGTTCGGCCTCCGCTTCGGAGATATTCGCCGGGGCGATGCAGGATCTCGACCGCGGGGTCATCGCCGGCAAGCGCACCTTCGGCAAGGGCCTCATCCAGTCGGTGCTCGCCACCCCCTATGACGGCAAAGTCAAGATAACCACCGGCAAGTATTACACCCCCAGCGGCCGCTGCGTGCAGGCGCTCGACTACAGCCACCGCAACGAGGACGGCAGCGTGGGCCACATCCCCGATTCGCTCAAGCGCGAGTTCAAGACGGTGGGCGGCCGCAGCGTCTATGACGGCGGCGGTATCACCCCCGATATCGAGGCCGAATCCCCGGTTTACAGCCGTCCAGCATTCTCGCTGGTTTACAACGACATACTTGGAGAGTACTCCATCCGGTATTTCAAATCCCATCCCGAAATCGCCCCCATCGAGGAGTTCCACCTGAGCGATGCCGAGTACGAGGATTTCATAAAGTTCGCGGAGAAGAAGGAGTTTGACAGCCGCGGAGGCGCCGCCGCCGTCCTCGACCAGCTTGAGGCGGCCGCAAAGCTCGACAATCTCTACGATGCCTACAAAACCGAGATAGAGGCTCTCAAGAAGAAGATAGATATGGACAAACGGACTATGCTCACGGCCAAGAAAGCCGAGATCCTCCCGCTGCTCGAGGACGAGATAGCCGTCAAGTATTACTGCTCCAAAGCCGGTGAAGTGATCCGCCTTCGCGATGATTCCCAGCTCTTTACGGCTCTGGACAAATGGACACCTTCGATAATTACAAAGAAGATAGATGAATAATAAAGTAATGAGTTACGAGGCTCCGCGCACCTGGATAGTGGAGCTCGAGCCGGCCGCAACCCTGGCCAATTCGTATGGCGACGGCGGCGACGGCTTTACGGTGAACTGGAACAGGGATTCCAGCAACGATTTCAAATGGTAGGAGGGAAGGCTATGAAGAGGAATATAATTTTTGCAATGACATTGCTCGCACTGCTCGGCGGATGCCGCAGCGAGCAGGAGGAATTCGGGGGCGTATTGTCATCCAGGCGATCTTCCGATATCCAGATATTGGGCGTGATCGCCCAGCCTGAAACCAGGACCACCCTCGACGGCCTTACTGTCCGCTGGGCGGAAGGGGATTCCATCGGCGTTTTCAGCGCATCGGCGCAGAATTCCGTGGCTGTCCTCGATGCCTCCAGCGCGGGTTCGACCGAAGGCCTTTTCAACGTCAAGTCAACGGCAGGCAACCCTCAGTATGCCTATTATCCTTACGACGAGTCAGCGACCGGTACCCGCAGTTCGGTCAGCCTCTCCCTGCCCGCCGTCCAGCTCCAGACTGGAACATCCCCCAATATGCGGTATGATGTCAAGGCCGGACACTATCAGAGCGGCAGCATGACCGAAAAGTACAGGTTCGAGTTCCGCGAGAAGATGGCTCTCCTGAGGTTCGACCTTACCCCCGGAGCGGAGCTTGAGGGCGACATCCTTGAGAGCATCAGCTTTACCGCAGAGGGAAGGGCTCTGGCAGGCAATTATACCCTGAGCATGGCTGATCTCGACGCGGCCCTGGCATTCACCTCGGACGCCTCCGCAACCGCTGCGGTCAGCTTCGCTTCCGCACCGGTACTGGCAGCTTCGTCTCCCGCTACGGGCTGGCTCTTTGTCAATCCCGACGTCAAGTCCGGAGATCCCCTCGTGATGGAGATCCGCACCGACAAGCATATCGTCAGGGTGGAAGTTTCGGCATCCAAGGATTATCTGGCAGGTTACAGGTATACTATGCCTCTCGATGTGCCTGCCCTTGTGGCGGCCGGGAAGGCTATCGTCTCTTCCCTGACCCCTGCGGCCGACATCACCGGCCTGACGGATTGCGGCGTGTACGATATGGAAGCCAAGGAGTATATCTGCAAGTACGAGGCGGGCCTCTGCCAGTATGCGACATACAATTTCGGCCCCCAGCACAGCTACCGCCTGCAGAGTTTCAGGGGCGGATATGCGGTTGAGATCGCGGCTCCCGCGTCCCTGACCGAAGGGGCCGAGGTCGATGTCACCGTAACGGTTTACGGTCCCATCGATGTGAATGAAGGTACTTTCAAAGCCAAAGTAGTAAAAGTGACATCCGAAAAGGCCTGGCTGTCCGACGTCCTCAACCAGGCGGGATATATTGTAATGAGGTAGGTTATGAAGAAGATTTTAGCAGTTATCCTGACGATAGGCATCGCGACTCTCTCGTATGCCGACAATGTTTCGCAGAGCAGGGCCGAGTCCCTTGCGAAGGCCTTCTTCGGAGGTTCCTCCACCCGTTCGGGCGATGTTTCGCTCAAGATGGTGTGGGACGGCACAGACGAAGCCACCCGTTCGGGTGCGGCGCCCGCTTTCTATGTATTCAACCGCGATGGCGGCGGATATGTGGTGATCGCAGGCGAAGATGCCGCGGAGCCCGTCCTGGCCTATTCCGAAACCGGATCCTTCAATCCCGATAAAAGATTCACCAATGTCCGCGGATGGTTCAGGATGTACCAGCGCGAGATCGAATATATGCGCGCCAACGGCATCGAGCCCGACAGCGAGACTGCGGCAGCCTGGAGCGAGGAGGCCATTTCGCGCGTCATCCGCAGGGCGGCGGGCAAGAACCTCAATACCAAGAGCTGGGGCCAGGATGCCCCCTACAATCTGAGATGCCCTCTGGTGGACGGCCTCCAGTCGGTCACCGGATGCGTCGCCACCGCGCTTTGCGAGGTGATGCGCTATCACGAGTGGCCGGTCAACGTCTCCGGATCCCTGCCTTCGTATAAATACAAGACCGACAAGGGAACCACCCGTACCCAGCCGGGCCACAGGCTCGATACCACCTACAACTGGGCCCAGATGCCCAACAGCAGGACCTCTTATACCGGCGAGCAGGCCCAGAATGTCTCGAGGCTTATGTTCGATGTCGCCGTGATGCTTCAGTCCTCATTCAACGGCGTGGACAACTCCGCCTACGGCACGGGAGCCTACAGTGAGAATATAGTCCCGATGATGGTCAAGTATATGGATTACGACTCATCGGCGGTATTGCTCTACCGCGACAATTTCAGCACCCTCCGCTGGGCCGAGATCCTCAAAGCCGAAATCGACGCGGGCCGCCCGATGCCCTATTCCGGTGACGACAACGAATCGGGCCACCAGTTCGTGGTCGACGGATACGACGCCACCGGCAAATTCCATATCAACTGGGGCTGGGACGGCGAGGACAATAATTATTACGCCATCTCATCGTTCAGGATCAGCCGCGACTATGACTTCCGCTACAACCAGTCGGCAGTCATAGGACTCCAGAAAAACAAGGGCGGCAAGCCCCACGCCCCCGAGATCTATTACTATGTAGAAAGCGGCAAGGCCGGTGTCTCGCTCAAGTCGGGCAGCATCGAGTCGGGCAACTTCACGGTAACGGCGGGAGACTTCTACAACTTCGGAGCCTTCGACGTGACGGCCGATTTCGCATTCGTGCTGCTGGATTTCGAGGATAATGCCAAGACGGTGCTTTCGACACCCGAAACGGTGACCTTCAAGGCGGGCGAAGGCGCAACCTCGGAGGAGGCGATAAGCCTTACCGCGGAGCAGCTCGCAGGGCTGCGCTTCGGCGACAGGATAGCTTTCTGCTACAAGGTTCCCGGTGGCCAGTGGACCACCATAACGGTGGACTCCTACAGCAATGAGGGAATCGACGCCTATCCGGTATTCGACGCCCCGGCCATCAAGGTCAACGCTACGGCTACCTATTCGGCAAGCGATCTTATTCCCCTCAAGCTGTTCAATTACCGCACTGTACCGAGTTCCGTGACCTGGTATATCGACGGCAGCTCCTATTCGGATTCGGAGGCGAAACTATCCGCCGGCAAGCATACCATCAGGTGCGTTGCAAAGTTCCCGAATAATACCCAGACTATAACCCAGACTCTGATCCAGGAGATAACCGTCCAATAGGCGGATTACTGGAAAAGATAGACTTTATCGCCGCGGCGAAGCCGCTCGGAAAGGGGGATGGAACAGACGTCCCCCTTTTTCGTCTCTTGTACCGACTGCACCGAGGGGCCTTCGCCGATACGGATCTCCGTAACGTCGCACTCCACCACGCCGGTGGTGGGGCCGGTTATGAGCAGATGGTCGCCGACCTTGAAGGAGCCGGTCTCGAGGGTGAATTCGGCCACCGCGAGGCGGCTGAACCAGTTGGAGACCTTGCCCAGATAGGTCTTGGTGCGGGTCGCCCGGTTGCCGTAAACGTCGCTCCACTCGCCCAGGCGCGCGCCCTGGTAGTAGCCGTCCCAGAAGCCGCGGTTGAAGACCGTGGCGAGCTTCTCCTTGAGGGAGGCGGCGTATTCCGGGGTGAATGTTCCGGCCAGGACGGCGTCGGCGGCATCGCGGTAGGCCCGGGTTACGGTCCTGACATATTCGCCGCTGCGGGCGCGTCCCTCAATCTTGAAGACGGTGACTCCCGCCGCTATCATCTTGTCGAGGAACTCCACGGTGCAGAGGTCCTTGGGCGACATTATGTACTTGTTGTCGATTTCGAGTTTCATCCCCGTCTCGAGGTCGGTGACCTCGTAGCCGCGACGGCAGAGCTGGTAGCAGCTGCCGCGGTTGGCGGAGGCGTTGTACTCGTGCAGGGAGAGGTAGCACTTGCCCGAAATGGCCATGCAGAGGGCTCCGTGGCAGAACATCTCGAGCTGGATGCGGCGGCCCGAGGGGCCTTTGATATCCTCCTCTTCTATGGCGCGCGCGATGGCTGCGACCTGGTGGAGGTTGAGCTCGCGGGCCAGCACTATGACATCGGCGAATTGAGCATAGAACCGCAGGCTCTCAATGTTGGAGATGCTCAACTGGGTGGAGATGTGCACTTCCACCCCGATCTGCCGGGCGTAGGCGATGGCCGCCATATCGGAGGCGATGACCGCCGTGATTCCGGCCTCCTTGGCCGCTCTGAGGGCCTCCCGCATAGGTTCGAGGTCCTCATCGTAGAGCACTATGTTGAGGGTGAGATAGGAACGGATGCCCGCCTCGCGGCAGATGCGGCACACCTCGGCGAGGTCCTCCGGGGCGAAGTTGTTGGCCGAATGGGAGCGCATATTGAGGTTCCCGACTCCGAAATAGACCGAATCGGCGCCACCCTGGATGGCGGCCCTCAGGCACTCGAAGTTGCCCGCGGGGGCCATTATCTCAAGTTTCCTATCGTTCACGGTGGATGAGGCTTTCTGCAAAGTTCTTCATATAGTCGCGCTGGGCGCTGTCAAGGCCTGCGGCCTCGAGGGCGGCGAGGGCCTTGGAGTGGCATTCCAGTATGGCGTCCGAAGCCGCGTCGCGGACTCCGAGATCGACGTAGAGCTGCGTCACGGCCGCGATCTTCTTCTCCCTCTGCTCCTCGGGAAGCGTCAGCAGTCCGGTGAACTCGGCGTGCCTTCCGGCCGCCTTGGCGCGGTGGAGTCCCTCCACCAGCAGCCAGCTCTTCTTGTTGTTGGCTATATCGCCACCGATGGGCTTGCCGAAGGTGACGGGGTCGCCGAAGGTGTCGAGGTAGTCGTCGGTTATCTGGAACGCCAGGCCGGTGTTGTATCCATAGTCGTACAGGGCCTTGACCTTCTCCTCGCCGGCTCCCGCCAGGAGGGCTCCCATCGCTGCCGAGCAGGCTATCAGGGCTCCCGTTTTCTGCCCGACCATATCGAGATACTCGTCCATCGTCACGAAGGGCTGCTCCTCGAAGTCCATATCTTTCTGCTGCCCCTCGCACACCTCCATTGCCATATCGGAGAAGAGTTTGAGGACATCCTGGAGCCTCTCCCTGGGGCAGAGGGCCAGGTAGCGGTATGCCATTATCGACATCGCGTCGCCGCTGAGTATGGCGATGTTGTCGTTCCACCTCGAGTGCACCGTGGGCTGGTTGCGGCGGGTGGGGGAGTTATCCATTATATCGTCGTGGATCAGGGTGAACTCGTGGAAAATCTCGAGGGCCACGGCCGGATAGAGGATTTCGTCGGTGATGTCGTCGCTGAAGAGGCTGAATGCGCTCAGGCAAAGCCTCGGGCGGAGATACTTGCCGCCGAGGCCGAGCATATAGCCCATCGGCTCGTAGAGATTCTGCGGTTCTTTGTTGAAATCGAGGGACATCAGCCCTTTCCTGACGAGGAAATTTATTTGTTCGGGAGTAAACATTTTAGTAACTTTGAAAGTCTGTCGGCTTTTGCGGAACGACATTGCAAAGATAACTTTTTATAATCGATATCAATATGAAGATTGAGGTGAAACTCTTCCTGATGTCGCTTTCACTGGCCCTGCTGGCTTCTTCCTGCGACATACAGGGGCCGGAGATGCCATCATTTCCGACGGGATTCACGGCTATGCCCGAGAATCATTCGGTTTCCTGCACAAGGACTTCCCTCGACGCTCCGCGGGTTCTGTGGTCAGCGGGAGACACTATCCTTGTCTATAAGGTTTCCGCCCTCGCGCCGGGTTATAACGGCCACGCTTTCGGTCTTGATCCCGCCTGTGACGGGAAGGAGAGGGGTCTTTTCAGCGATCCCGGATTTGAAGATTATTATCCCGAGTTCTGCTATGCGGTCTATCCCGCTTCGGCAGCAGAGAGCATCGACGGGTCGGTCATTACGCTGAATCTTCCTCAGGAACAGACCGCTGCAGAGAATTCCTTCGGAAAGGATGCAAACCTTGCGGTGGCGGTTTCCAAGAGGGACGGAAGCCTTCCCTTTATGAATCTGTGCGGACTGGTTGCAATCAGGGTCTCCAGCGCAGCCGCAGTTTCCCGGATAAAGATTACCAGTGCCGCTGACGAGGCTCTCTGGGGAAAGGGTACCGTGGATATGACAAAGGACTCCGGTTCCAAACTGGTTATGGAGAAGCCCTTCAGCGAAGCCCAGAGAAGCATAGTCCTTAAAGTTGAGGACGGGGAGAAGCCCGAAGGACAGTTCATCTCCGCAGGAACCTCTTCCTCCGCCATTGCCGGCCTGATAGAGGGCGAGACGGCAAAGGAGCGCCTCTTCTACGCAGTTGTTCCTCCCGGAACCCTTGCACAGGGTTTCACGGTTACGGTCACCACGGCTGACGGAAAGTATATGCAGAAATATGCCGTAGCTTCAAGCGCCAATGTGGTGGAGCGTTCCGTCTGCACCGATATGCCCAACTTCAAGTTTGAGGACGAATCGGAGGTTAAGATCCGTACCGACGTCCTTAACAAGGCCTTCTACAAGGATCTCTTCATGGATTCGGGAGCGGGTATAGGAAAGTTCAGGTCCCAGCCCTTTATTTCCTATATGAATCTCTCCTGGGAGTATTTCTTCGCACCCCGCGAAAACTTCACAAAGGAGGACCTCGAGCAGCAGAGGAAAGCCTTTGTCGGTTCGCAGGAAGACCTCAACGGCGTACTTCTCTTCCCCGACGGAGAGCCTCGCTTCAAAATGATCTACTGCAACGGCGGCTATGCAGCCGAACACGGCCGCAACCTCTTTGCCGAAGGCCGCGGGAATTTCATCAAGTTCTTCTATAACGGAGGCAGTTACTGCGGTTCCTGCGCAGGGGCGATGGTCTCCACCCGCGGCACCGTAGGCAACGCATTTACCTCCACCGCTGGCTATCTCGGCTTCTGGCCCGGTTTCCACAACAGCCTGAGCATTACCAATATCTATCCGACATACATACTTCCCGAAGATTCTCCGCTGCTCAAGTATAACGATTTCGGCGGAGACAGGAAGGTGGAGGGTGTCAAGCATTGGAACGGTCCATACTTCCAGTACTGGGAAGACGCTCCCGGAACGGAGGTGCTCTGCATCAACGATCTTTCCGGATATGATTTCCACGGCTACCCTTCGGTTATCGCCTATAAGCCATCCATCTGGTCCGGCCGCGTCATTCCCGTAGGCGGCCATCCCGAGCAGTCCGAGGAGAAGGAACAGCTCGACCTGATGGCGGCGTTCGTCAAGTACGCAGTCGACGGTCAGGGAATAGCCAAGGCCAAGGGAGTGTTGCACAACGGAGAGGTGCGCCTTATGACAAAGTCCACCACCGACAACGATCCCGCCTATACCAAAGTGGGCGACAAGCAGTGCCACCACTTCGTATTCGCCCTGCCTTCCGGAGCCCGCAACGTAAAGGTGCGTCTCGAGTCGCTCGAAGGGTTCAACCTGAGCCTGATGCTTGCTGAAGGCACATTCGCGTTCAAGGAGGATGCGAAATACAAGCTGGAAAACAACGATTCCGTCAAGGAACTCACTTTCGACACCCTTCCCAAGGGCACCTGGTATGTGGGTGTCCAGTGCGAGGATACTCCGGATGTCTCCGAAGGTGACTATGGGTATATCTACAGCGGCAATACCGCAGTGCTCAACGGAGCACCTTATTCAATCAGCGTAACATGGGAGTAAAGGCTATGAAAAAGTTACTGTTCACATTTGCTGCCTTTGCAGCGCTTCTTGCTTCCTGTACCATCGAGAGTGAGAATCAAGGTCTTCCGGAGATGATCCGTGCGGAGATCGGAAGCCTTTCCACAAGGGTAACCCTCGCTCCCGCCGGCGGAGGGTACAATGTCAACTGGGTGGTCGGAGACCGTATCGGAGTAAGCGACGGGGCCGCGACTGCCATCTATGAGGCTGTGACCGGCGGTTCCACTACCGCTGATTTCAAGAAAGTATCCGACGGTTCCCTCAGCGGAACCTCCTGGACAGGATACTATCCGGCTGAACTTGCCACCGGAGTCCTTCCTGCGGTACAGACCTACTCTGCCGAAGGTGCGGTTGCGGTTCCGATGATATCGGATCCCACATCCGATGTATCGGTTATCAAGTTCAAGCCTGTGACCGGTGTCCTCCAGCTTAACATAAGCTCGGGTGTCAAGACCAAGAAAATCAAGGAAATACGAGTGAGGGCAGACCAGGGTCTCAGCGGTAATTTCATCCTGAAAGACGGAGCTGTTGCCGTTTCGGGCACCGAAGGGGTGACCCTCGACTGTGGAGAAGGTGTCCTGCTCGGAGTTTCCGCTCCATTCTATGTGACCGTTCCCGCAGCTACCTATACGGGAATGGAGATTATCGTATTCGATACGGATGGAAATGCTGCAGTGGCAAAATTGCAGGAGAATACCGTCTATACCGTCCGCTGCGCTGAACTTCGCACTATCGACATAACCGCCGACAAGTTCGAACCCCTGAATACCGGAGGTGAGGCTACCCTTATGTATGGTCCGGATTTCAACGAAACAATCAAGCATCTCACCAGGCCGGATTGTATGGCGATAGACAACGATTCCACAATAACCCATATCGTTTTCAAGACCTGCGTACTCACCGAAGGGGATGTGCTGGTAAGCGACAGCCACAGCGAGGATCCCGTATGGGCTTCATTCGACAAGGCTACCGGAACGGTCACTATAACCACGCCCGCCAAGGTGATCTATACCGACAAGCAGGCATCGCATATGTTCCGCGGCTTCTGCCTGGTCAAGGAAATAGAGAATCTCAAGGCAATCAATACTTCCCGTGCTGAGAACCTCTCTTACTTCTTCCATCGCTGCTTCAATCTGGAGTCGGTGGATCTCAGCCATTTCGACACTTCCAACTGCGACTCTTTCGGGTTTATGTTCAGTTATTGCCAGTCGCTGAAATCAATTGACGTCTCCCGATTCAACACCGAGAAGGCCATTTCCTTTGCCAATATGTTCCAGCACTGCGAGAATGTCGAGGAAATCGACGTTTCGGGATTCAGGACCGCAAATGTCCGTTCGCTTGACAATACCTTCAGTGACTGCTACAAGCTGAAGAGCCTCGACCTCTCCAAGTGGAACACCGACAATGTCACCGACACCCGGAGCATGTTCAACCGCTGCAGGTCCATCAAGGAACTTGACATGAGGCAGATGTCCTTCCCCAAGACTACCCGCATGACCTATATGTTCTACACTATGGACGCCCTCGAGGTGCTGCACTTCGATTCGATGGACTTCTCGAGGTGGATCGCGGGCTCCGGTACGGCATTGCTCTATATGTTGCAGAAGAATCCGAACCTCAAGGAGATCTATCTCGGCGAGAATGGCGTCAACCCTTACGGAATCGTACCCAACCCCTTCTTCTGCTCCAGCAGCGATGCCGACGGCGTGCGTACCTCTTCCAAAAGCGGCTCGCTGACCATCCACTGCCATAAGGATGCGGTGAACTGGCTGGCGAAAGGCACCCTCCGCTGGCTTCACAGCGGCTACAAGAACCAAAAGCCCATAGATGTCAAGTTCCTTGACTACAAGACAGGAGAAGAATACACCGCAACCTGGGCGGCAAACTGATAATCATTCCGACTATGAAAACAAAATACATAACCCCTTCGACAGAGTGCATATTCACTCAGGCACAGTCCGTATTCGCGGCATCCGGAAACAACGAGGACTTCGGCACGAAGCCCGGTACCTACGATTTTTTGAAACCAGACGATTTCTTCCACCCCAAGGGATTCTGATTATGAAAACGGCAAGAAATCTATTTCTGTCATTCACTGCCCTCCTTCTGTCCGCAGCTTCCTGTGAAATAGCAGAGATAGGTCCGGACCGGTTGCGCGGCGGATTCGACGCCTCCCTTGAGGTCCACTCCGGCGTCAGCAGGACCGTCCTTTCCGGCTCTTCCGTGCTTTGGACCAAGGGGGACACGATAGTGGTTTACAAGACCGCATCCACCTCCGAGTCGCATCGCTTCGGCCTGGATCCGGTGGATGACGGGAAGGCGAACGGCCATTTCAGCGAGGCCGGGTATGAGGAGTATTACAACTCACCCTGCTATGCCTTCTATCCCGCCTCGATGGCCGGAACGGTCTCCGGCTCCGTCCTGACGGTCAACCTTCCGCCCGTCCAGTACTACAGGGAAGGCTCTTTCGACAGAAATGCCAACCCTGCCGTCGCGGTTTCCTCCGGGGACGGAAAACTGGCCTTCAGGAATCTCTGCGGCCTTATTTCCGTAGCGGTCAACACCGCGGAGGCCGTTTCGGAGGTCAAAATCACTACCGCCGCCGAGGAGGCCCTCTGGGGCACCGCAACGGTGGAAATGGGTTCTTCGCCCAGACTGGTGATGGACAAGAGTGTCACCGAAGCCCAGAAGAGCCTGATCCTCAAGGTCTATAAAAAAGGTGAGGATGACGGGCAGTTCGTCAGCGCCGGGCCCGGTACCTCTTCCCCGGGCGGAGTTCTCACCGGCGACGAGGTTCCCGTCAGGGAGTTCTACTTCGTGGTTCCCGCAGGCACACTTGCCCAGGGATTTACGGTGACCGTAACCACCACCACTGGCAAATTCATGCAGAAATATGCCGTCGCGAAGGCTTCCAATGCCATCGAGCGCTCGGTCTGCACCGCGATGCCCGGCTTCCGTTTCGAAGACGAGTCGGAGGTGGTGATCCGTACCGACGTCCCCAACAAGGCCTTCTACAAGGACCTCTTCATGGATGCCGGAACCAACCTCTCCAAGTACAAGAATATGCCGGTGGTGGCCTACCTCGACCTGGATTACGAGTATTTCTATACCGAGAGCTATACCAACACCCTCGACAACGGCGAGAACCTCGAGCAGGCCAAAGTCTTCATAGGCTCCCCTGAGGATCTCAACGGAGTCCTGCTCTATCCCGACGGCGAGCCCCGCTTCAGGATGATCTATGAGAACGGAGGTTATTCCACCACCCACGGCCGCGCCCTCTGGGCTGACGGCCGCGACAATATCCGCCGTTTCTTCTACAACGGAGGCAGTTACGTGGGTTCCTGCGCCGGGGCGTTCCTCGCCTCGCGCGGCATCATCGACAACGACTATACCACCCAGAACGGCTATCTGGGCCTCTGGCCGGGTTATGTGAACGATACCAACATCTACGACATCTATCCCGACTACATCATTCCGGCCGACAGTCCCCTGCTGAAGTATTACGATTTCGGCGGCGACAACAGGGTGGCCGAGGTAAAGCACTGGAACGGTCCCTTTTTCGCGGAATACGATATGGTTCCCGGCACTGAGGTGCTCTGCATCAATGACTATCCCGCCTACAAGTACCATATGAAGCCCTCGGTAATCGCCTACAAGCCCTCCGTCTGGTCCGGCCGGGTGATTCCTTCCGGCGGCCATCCCGAGCAGTATCCCGACGGTGAGCGCCGCGACCTGATGGCCTCATATATCAAATACGCGGCTGACGGTATCGGTATCGCCAAGGCCAAGGGCGTGCTGCACAACGGAGAGGTCCGCAAGATGACCAAATCCACCGACGATGACGATCCCGCATACACCAAGGTGGGGGACAAGCAGTGCCATCACTTCGTCTTCGCCCTTCCCGAGGGTGCCCGCAACGTCCGCGTAAGGCTTGAATCCCTCGGGGATTTCAATCTCAGCCTGCATCTCGCCAACGGCACCTTCGCCTTCAAGGAGGATGCCCTCTACAAGGCGGAAGGCGGCGATTCGGTCAAGGAACTCTCATTCGAAACCCTGCCCAAGGGTACCTGGTACGTCGGAGTCCAGTGCGAGGATACCCCGACCTGCACGCTGGGCGACTATGGCAACGGGAAATACAGCGGCTACCAGTACAGCGGCAACACCGCAGTGCTCAACGGAGCCCCTTACACAATCGGCGTAACCTGGGAATAAAAGGAGGAGATGAGTATGAAAAAGATATTTTTTCCCATAGTTGCGACAGCCTTGGCGCTCCTCTCCGCCTGCACGGGGACGGAAATGCCGGAGGACAATGGGACCATAACGGCATCCATCGATGCCCTGACCACCCGTACGGCGCTTGAGAATGCCGGCGACCACTACAATGTCAACTGGGTGGCCGGAGACCAGATTACGGTCGATAACGGTACGAGGACCGCGGTTTACCAGGCCGCATCAGGAGGCTCAACGGTGACCGAGTTCAACAAGGTCTCCTGGGGAGCCTTTACCGGCGATACGTTCACGGGTTACTATCCCAATGAGATAGCGGGCGGATACCTGCCCTACACCCAGACATACGCAGCCGGAGACGTCTTCAAGGTGCCGATGGTGAGCGATGTCACCACCGATCTGAAGAACCTGAGATTCAGGCCCGTGACCGGTATTCTCAAGCTGAGCGTCACCACCGGGGTCAAGAGCCTTTCCATCAAGGGTATCAAGATTTTCGCCGACCAGGGGATGAGCGGTTCCTATACCCTCATCGACGGGGCCGCCATAGTGAATGACGACCGCACCGGCGTGGAGCTTGACTGCGGGGACGGCGTCGCCCTCGAAAATGTGACGACTCCGTTCTACATCGCGGTTCCGGCCAATACCTATACCGGAATGAAGATCACCCTGTTCTCCACCGACGGCAAAGCATCGGTGGTGAAGCTTCAGGACAACACCTCCTATACGGTCAGGAACGCCGAGCTTCGCGAAATCAAGATAGCCGCCAACACCTTCACCGACATCGAGGGCGAAGGGGAGGCCAGGCTGTGCTACGGCACCAAGTTCAACGAAACCATCAAGCAGCTGGTGGTCAAGGGAATGCGCTCGCACGAAGAAGACTCATCAATCACCAGGATAGTCTTCCGCACGAATGACAATTCGACGGGAAAGGCCAAGGTGAACAGCTACGATTCCCCGTATCCGGTATATGTGCGTCTCGAGGGAACGGAGGTCATAGTATCGACCCCGGCCGCTTCTATCCATACCGGAGTCAATGCGGGCTGGATGTTCGCCGGCTTCAAGAGAGTTGAGGAGATCGCCAATTTGGGCGTCCTCAATACCTCCGGAACCGAGGATTTCTCCTATATGTTCGCATCCTGTACGAACCTCAAGAGCCTCGATTTGAGCAGCTTCGACACCTCTTCCTCGATGACCTTCGCCTATATGTTCTCCTACTGCCAGAACCTGAAGAAGGTGGATGTATCGCGCTTCGATACCTCCAACGCGCTTTCCCTGGCATTTATGTTCTATCACTGCGAATCGGCCGAGGAGATCCCGGTGGGCAATTTCAGCACCGCCAAGTCGAAGAGCTTCGACAATACCTTCTCCGACTGCTGGGCTGTCAAGTCCCTCGACCTGTCGAAGTGGGATGACGGCCCCTGCCGCGAGACCCGCAGCATGTTCAACCGTTGCAAGTCCCTCAAGGAGCTGGATATAAGGCATATGTCCTTCCCCAGCGCCACCCTGCAGACATATATGTTCTACCAGATGGCGAGCCTCGAGGTGCTCCACATCGAAGGAATGGACTGCTCCCGCTGGGACGATGCCGCCGACAGGATCCACATGTTCCGCCAGATTCCCAACCTGAAGGAGATCTATTTCGGAGAGAAGGGGTACAATCCGGCCGGCCTGAAGCCCTCTTACTTCTTCTCCGCAACCGATGACAAGGAAGGGGCGCGCACCGCTTCCAGCAGCGGGTCGCTCACCATCCACTGCACCCAGGCGGGTGCCGAGTGGCTCTCGAAGACCAACCTGAGGTGGATCAACAGCGGCTACAGCGGACAGAAGGCAGTGCCCGTCAAGTTCGTAGATTACAAGACCGGAGCCGAAATCAAAGTAACCTGGGGGGCGAATTAAGGGATGAGGAAGGGAACGGCGACAGTTGTAAAGCACACCGGCAGCCATTATCTGCTCTCGGAATTGCCGCGGTGGGAACTCTTCCCCGCGGTAATCCGCGGCAGGATAAGGCTGAAGGGCTCTGGAAACACCAATCCCGTGGCGGTCGGCGACATAGTGGATTACTCCATCGACGAGGAGGCCTCCGAGGCGATGGGCACAATCGATGCCATCCACCCGCGCCGCAACTACATCATCCGCCGCAGCGCCAACCTTTCCCGGGAGTCGCATATCATCGCGGCCAACATCGACAGGGTCTTCCTCATCGTCACGATGGCATTCCCAGAGGTCAAGCGGGCCTTCGTGGACCGCTTCCTGGTCACCTGCGAGGCGTACCGCATCAAGACGGTGATACTGATCAACAAGACCGACCTCATCTCCGACTTCCTGGAGGATGAGATGCGCGACTTCGAGGAGGTCTATGGCGGAGCGGGGTACGAGGTGCTCGAAGTCTCGGCCCGCACCGGTGAGAATGTCGAAAAGCTCCGGGAGATGTGCCGCGATTCGGTCTCCCTCTTCAGCGGCGTTTCGGGAGTGGGCAAGTCCACCCTCATAAAGGCGATCGACCCCACTTTGACCGGCATACGCACCGGCGAGATATCCCTCTCGCACCTGCAGGGCAAACATACCACCACTTTCTACGAGATGCATCCGCTCTCGAGCGGGGGATTCATAATCGACACCCCGGGCATCCGCGGCTTCGGACTGGTGGATATCGAAAAGGAGGAGCTCTCCACCTATTTCCCCGAGATGTTCAGGGTGATGGACTCCTGCCGCTACAAACCCTGCACCCATACCCACGAGCCGGGATGCGCCGTGAAGGCCGCCCTCGAGGCGGGGGAGATATCTCCGCAAAGGTATGAGTCATACCTGGGCATGCTTCAGGAGGAGGGAAAATACCGTTGATTCCACAGAACCGCAAAACAAGATAAAATAGATTTTTTTTATATTTGTGAGTTCCTATAGAGAGATAACTCAATCTTTCACAATATGAAAACACTTTATTCAACCCCGGAAATCGAGATTTCCGTGCTCGAAGGACAGAAGGTTTTCTGTGCCTCCGGAAACGAAGATTTCGGAAAAGGTCCCGACTACGGAAAGGACATTTTCGAAATGATCCCGCAACCCAAACCGTTTTAATTACAGGAGGAAAGAACAATGAAAAAAGTATTTTCAATCGCGGCCATAGCCGCACTGTTGCTCTCATCCTGCAACATCGAGAATCCCCTTCCCAGGGAATCCAAAGTTTACAGGGCAACCATAGAGGATTGCCAGACCCGTACATCCCTTTTGGCCGACGGTGAAATCCTTCACGTCAATTGGAATAGCGGCGACCAGATCGCCATTACCGACGGTACCAATACCGCCGTTTACAAGGCTCTGTCCGGCGGAAGCGCTACGACTACCTTCGACAAGGTGAGTGGAGAGGATCCCACCGGCGCGGCAAAGGCATACTATCCCGTATCCATCGCCAAGGGCACATTGCCTTCCATCCAGAAATATGCTGTCAACAATATCACCGAGTCCCCTATGCTGGGAACCATCGTAAACGACAACATCGCTTTCAAGAACCTCTGCGGCATTGTCATTTTCCGTATTACCACGGAGACATCCGGCGTAAGCCTCAAGGGCGTCTCGGTCGTTGCCGACAAGGGCCTCAGCGGCACCTATACCGTTGAGAACGATGCGGCAGTGGTCTCCGGCACCGACGGCGTGAGCCTGGTATGCGACAATCCTGTGGAAATCGGCGCAGTTTCCACCCTTTTCCACATGGCACTGCCTGCGGGCAACTACTCCAAATTCGAGGTTACTGCAGTCACCTCCGACGGCAAGAGCCAGACCCTCAAGGCTAAGTCCGCCATTACCGTGGAGCGTTCCAAATATACCACCATCTCCCTCGCTTTCAACAACTTCGTTGAGAACAAGGCAGGTGTCGCCCTGCTGCCTACCGGTTCAGACTTCGCTACGGCAGTCAAGGCCCTTGTCGATCCTGCGGCAGATGCCACCACGGTTGACAATGTCATCAAGAAGATTGTCTTTGTGACCAACAGCGGAATCACCGCCGGTCAGAATATTGCCGACCTTACGTCCGAGGCTCCCGTTTATGTCAACCTTGATGCAAACGGCGTCGTGACTGTAAGCACTCCCGGAACCGAGTTCGTGCTTAACGCCGACGCATCGCACATGTTCGGCGAGTTCGCGGCACTTGAGGCCATCGAGAACATCGCAGCCCTCAACACCTGGAACGCAACCGATATGAGCTATATGTTCAGCTGCGCAAGCTGTGATACCACCGCCCTGACATCCCTCGACCTCTCGACCTTCAAGACCGACAACGTCATCACTATGAAGAGGATGTTCGAGCACCAGTGCGCCCTCTCCGACCTCAACGTCAAGGGTTGGAGCACCGGCCTCGTAGAAGATATGAGCTATATGTTCACCAAGACCAGCAGCCTCGAGAAGGTGGATCTCTCCAACTGGAAGAATGAGAGCTGCATGGACTTCTCATATATGTTCTACTATACCGGAGCGAAGGAGATCAACCTTACCGACTTCAATACCGACAACGCCGTCACGATGCTCTATATGTTCGCAGAGGCCTACAGGCTCGAGACCATAGATATGTCGTCGTTCAATACGGAGAACGTCACCGATTTCGGCAACATGTTCTTCCACACCTTCAATATCTACGCCATCAACGGCCTGAAGAGCTTCGATACCAGCAACGCGACACGCTTCCGCAGTATGTTCAACCGCTGCGATGCGGTAGTTGAACTCGACTGCTCCGGGTTCGACGTCTCGGCTTCCACCAACTGCCAGTACATGTTCTACAAGTGCGTGAACCTGCAGAAACTCGATGTCAGCGGATTCGACCTCTCCGGAACGGCAGCCAGCGTAGTCGCATACAGTATGCCCAAGCTCCAGAATATCCGTGAGATCAATTATGGCGAAGCCTTCATCCCTGTCGATCCTACCAAGGTTCCGGATGCATTTACGATGTACTATGCCGACCTCGAGGATGAGAGTATGGGTTGCCAGAATCCTACCAGGACCGTCAATGTATATTGCTCGCAGGATGTGGCTGATTATCTCGTAACCACCGATATGCACTACAACCACAACGGATGGCACTATGTCAGCGGAGAGATCGACCGTACCCACCAGCCTATCACCATCAATATGATTGACTGGAAGACCAACAGGCCTCTCAATGTGACCTGGCCTGATAATGAGAGATATCCGCTCTAGTGTTCTTCCGGCTTTAACGGGAGGATGGCCTACAAGCCATCCTCTTGTTTTTAGCTTGGGCGCAATATTGGAAAAACCTTTCTTTTCCAAACCCAAACAGTCGTAACAATATCTTTTTTATCGCAAATGAGTCATTACAGTAATAAACTCCCCGGCAGGTCTGTCACGGTGTTGCTGGCGGTGCTTATGACGCTTACCTGCCAGTTCACGGCGTTCGCCTCCGGGCTTCCCGCCCAGGCCGCGCAGCAGGCAAGGCAGGACAAGGTCAAGGTCTCGGGTATCGTCAGGGATGAGAACGGAGCGCCTTTCGGGTTCGTCGATGTCTTTGTGGAAGGCGGAACCACCGGTACGCTTACGGACGCCGACGGTCGTTACGAAATTGAGGTCGAGAAGGGACAGACCCTGGTCTTCAACTTCTTGGGATACGAACCCTATAAGGTGAAGGTGGACAACAGGGCCTCGATCGATGTCGCCATGAGCCTCTCCGCAAGCATGATCGAAGAGACGGTCGTGGTGGCATTCGGCGAGCAGAAGAAATCTGCGATGTCCTCGGCAATCTCCACGGTCAAGGCCGACGATATCGTAAAATCGCCCGTATCCAACCTTTCGAATGCCGTGACCGGCAAGATGCCAGGCCTTGTCTCGATGCAGGGTAGCGGCCAACCCGGCGCCGATGAGGCGACCCTCTATATCCGCGGTGCCGGTACCTGGAACAATGCCGAGCCGCTCTATGTCATCGACGGCGTGGAGCGCAACCAGGCCCAGTTCCTGCGCCTCGAACCCTCCGAGATCGAGTCATTCTCCATCCTCAAGGATGCTGCTGCGACCGCCGTTTACGGATCCAAGGCTGCAAACGGAGTCATCCTCATCACCACCAAGCGCGGCGAGGAGGGAAAGCCCGTCATCAGCTTCAATACCTCCTGCACCTTCAACACTCCGACCAGGTATCCCCATTATCTCAACTCCTATGAGAGCCTGGTCCTCTACAACGAGGCGCTCCAGAACGACGGCGCAGAGCCGCTCTACTCCCAGGAGGAACTCGACCACTACCGCCTCCAGGACGATCCCTACCGCTATCCGGATACCGACTGGTACTCGGTGATGATGAAGAAGTTCTCGACCCAGAGCAACAACTCCCTCAGCGTCCGCGGCGGCACCAAGTCGGTTAAGTACTATCTGGCAGGTTCCTATATGTATCAGGACGGACAGTTCCACGTGACCAAGCGTCCCATCTATACTCCGAAATTCGGATACAGCCGCTACACTTTCCGTTCGAATATCGACGTCCTCCTGACCAAGGCGTTCACCATCTCCATCGATATGAGCGGAGGTATGACCGACAAGACGCAGCCCGTGGAGAACACCAGCATCTTCACCTATATGAACCGCATCCCCTCGTGGATAATGCCGGCCCTGAATCCGGACGGTTCATACGCTGGAACCACCGATTTCCCGACAGCCAACCCCCTCTATGTGCTCGACACCAGGGGACGCTATGTGGTAAAGAACAACACGGTGAACTCCTCCATCCGCCTGTCATACGACTTCAGCCAGTGGATCAAGGGGCTCAAGGCTTCCGTCCGCGCGGCATACGACAGCAACTTCGGCAACTACGGACAGTGGTCGGAGACGGCTTCCACCTATCAGCTGATCTCGGATGCCGGCAAGGCCGACCGTTACCAGCAGCTGGTCGAGGCCAAGACTCCTACTACCGGCTCGGGAAGCGTCTCCTCGACGAGGCGTATCTACGGCGAAGCCATAGTCGACTGGAAGACCCAGATCAAATCCCACAGCCTGAGCATAACCGGCATCGCCAACGTGGCCGACTACAGGACGACCACCGAGGTTCCCTATAAGTCGGTGAGCTTCATCGGCAGGATGAACTATGCATTCAAGAACCTCTATTTCGTGGAGCTCAATGCCGCTTACCGCGGATCGGAGAACTTCGCGCCGGGGCACCGATTCGGCCTTTTCCCTTCGGTCTCGCTTGGCTGGAACGTCCACAACGAGAAGTTCATCAAGGATAACGTCGACTGGATGGACAACTTCAAGATAAGGGCTTCCTACGGTATAACGGGTATCGATTATGCCAATACGAGGTTTATCTACAAAGAGGGAAAATGGACAACCGGAACATCGGCTTACGCCTACTTCGGAACCAATGTGGGCTCGTCCATCGGTTATTCGCAGGAGCCTTCGCTGGCCAATACGCTGGCTACCTGGGAGACCGCGCACCAGACCAACGTCGGATTCGACCTTTCGGTGCTCAAGCACAAATTCACCCTCTCGGTGGACCGTTTCTTCGAGCATCGTACCGGTATCCTCATGAGCCCGAACTCGGTTCCGGGTATCCTGGGCGTCTCGATCTCCGATATGAATATCGGTAAGACCAAGAAGAACGGCTGGGAGTTCGACGCAGCCTTCAACCAGGAGCTGAGCCGCAACCTTGCCATCTACGTGAAAGGCAACCTCACCTATATGAGGAACTACGTGGTGGACAAGGACGAACCTGACACGGTGCTCCCCTGGCAGAAAGAGGAGGGCAACGCCATCGGCCAGAAATACGGTTATATCGTGATCGGTTATTTCCGCGACCAGGCCGACATCGCGGCTTCCCCCGTCCAGCAGGTGGGCTCCAAGCCTATCCCCGGCGACTTCAAGTATATGGATTACAACAGCGACGGAGTCATCAACGAGTACGACCAGGTCGCCATCGGCTATCCGACCATTCCGGAGTTGGTTTACGGCTTCTCCACGGGTCTTGTTTACAAGAACTTCGGACTCGACGTGACCTTCCAGGGAGCGGCCCACAGCAGTGTGTTCATCTCCAATTACCTGATGTACGAGTTCTACAACCGCGGCCGTGTGCAGGATATCCACCTGGGACGCTGGACTCCCGAAACTGCCGATACCGCCACCTATCCGGTGCTGCATATCGGAGGCACGAGCCAGAACCACGTGATGAACACCTTCTTCCTCAAGGATAATCCCTATCTGCGACTGAAGAACGTGGAGCTCTCCTATACATTCAATTTCGCGAAGACCTCCGCCGTCAAGGGGCTGAGGATCCACGTCAACGGCGTCAACCTCTTCACCTGGGACCGCCTCAAGGTGGTGGACCCCGAGACGCCTACGGGTTCGACCGGTGCCATCTATCCCCAGACCAAGGGATACAGCGTCGGAGTTAATATGACATTTTAAGGGAGGAACGGAATATGAAATATTTTGACAATATCATAATCGCAGCGCTCGCATCGCTCTGCCTCCTGACCCTCGCCACCTCCTGCGGCAAATTCCTCGATGAGGCCCCGACTTCGGAGCAGCCCAAGGAGTATATCTTCGAGGACTACCTGAGGGCCAACAGATATCTCTCCCTGCTCTACTACTATATGTCGCCCGACTGGACCGGATCCGGCAAATTCGGCGGCAATTACGGTATGATGGAATCGGCGACCGACATGGCCGAGTATTCGGCCGAGTACGGCGTTCCCAACACCTCTTTCAATATCGGCAACTGGAAGAATTCCAACGCCAAGACCGAAACCGAGATATGGTTCGCCTGCTACCGCCAGATTCGCCGCGCGTGGATGTTCCTCGAGAATGCGGACCTCTTCATAAACGGTCCCGAGGGACGCAAGCCGATGATGAAGGGCGAGGCCCATTTTATGCTCGCCTATTACTACTTCGAACTCCTCAAGCGTTACGGCGGGGTTCCCCTCGTCAAGGAGACGATGAACCTCGAGTCGGATTATATGATCCCCCGTTCGAGCGTCGAGGAGATCGGTGAATTCATCATCGACGAACTCGATACGGCGCAGAAGCTCCTGCCCGATGCGTGGGATTCGGAGGATTTCGGCCGCGCCACCAAGGCGTGGTGCATGGCGCTCCGCTCGAGGACGACCCTCTATCTGGCCAGCCCGCTCAACAATCCTTCAAACGACCAGGCCAAGTGGACAAGGGCCATAGAGGCGGCCAAGGAGTGCATCGACTACTGCGAGAGCACCGGTCTGCACAAACTCTCCACCGACTGGCAGAATATCTTTATGCGCTATACCCCGGACCTGATTTCCGAGATAATAGTCTTCCGCCGCGTGAGCCTCTATAATTTCAACTTCAACTCGAAGATCATCAATTATGAGCAGGCTTCGCCCGGCGATGATTTCTGGGGCAACGGCAGCAACGGCCCGTCGCAGAATCTGGTGGACCGCTTCCCGGTAATTGTCTTCGATGCCGACAGCAACGCCGTCTCGACCGAGCCTTTCAGCTGGAGCAATCCCGAACACGTGGCCAATATGTACCTCAACCGCGACCCCCGCTTCTATTACACTGTCCTCTATAACGACAGGATGTGGATCAAGCGCGCGATCGGGACCTGGCGCGACGGAGCCGCATACGGCCCCGACCGCGACCCCAAGAATCAGCTCTATACCAAGACTGGCTATTATCTGAGGAAGTTCTGGCCCCGCGAGTGCAAGGACAAGAACAATCCCGGCAGCTCCAGGATTTTCGGATTCTATATCCGCCTGACGGAGATGTACTTCAACTATGCCGAGGCCATGAACGAGGTTTACGGGCCCGACGGAAAGGGAACATACGGGATGAGCGCCGTCGAGGCGATTAACAAGACCCGCGCCCGCCTCATCTATCCCGACTCAGAGACCATAGCCAACAACAGCAGCGACCCGTTCTATTATGTCAAGGTCGAGAGGGATGAGAATCCCGATCTCCCAGTGCTTCCCAAGGGCCTTCCCGGAATGCCCGCAGGTATGACGAAGGACCAGGCCCGCGAGCAGATAAGGAACGAGAGGGTGATTGAGTTCGCCTTCGAGGACCAGTACTTCTACGATCTCCTCCGCTGGAGAGAGGGCGAGACCCATATAGGCGGAACGGTCTATGGAGTGGACGTGGTCAAGGTCGGCGAGAATTTCAATTATGTCCGCACCCAGGTTGAGGACCGCACCTTCGACCCGGGCAGGATGTACCGTTACCCGATCCCCCAGAGTGAGGTTTATAAGTTGGGAATCGAACAGAATCCCGGATGGTAAAAAGGAGGAACAGCACTATGAAACACAGAATTTATACTCTTATACTCATTGCGGCAGGCCTTCTCAGCCTCCTTACCGATTCTTTCGCCCAGCAGCGTCCCGTAACGATATACGGAAATGTAAAGAGCTATACCGGAATTCCCCTGATGGGGGTTGCCGTGACGGTTCAGGACCATTTCATCAATACCGAGACGGACGAGAACGGCGATTTCTCGATCGAGATTCCCTCCCTGGGTTCCGTACTGGTTTTCAATACGGAGTATTACAAAGAGCGCTTCGTAACCGTCAACTCCACGGAGCGTCTGATGGTCCTGATGGAGGAGGCTCCGGAAGGACAGGGCAAGGCGGACCGCGTCTTTTTGCCCTTCAGGGAGACCCAGAAACGCAACCTTACCGCCTCGGTGGCCACTATGGGCAGCGAGGAGCTGAGCAAGAGCAAGGTCACCTCGCTCGGCAACGCCCTGGCCGGAAGGCTTCTCGGCCTCTCGACCAGGCAGACGGGAGCCAACCCTGGTTCGGATGCCGCCTCGCTGCTTGTGAGGGGCGTCAGGACGCTCTACAGCGACAACGACGCGAATGCGCTCAAGGTCTATTCGTATTGCTTCCCCCTGATCATCGTCGATGGATTCGAGAGGGAGTTCTCCGAGCTCGACGCCGAGGAGATCGAGTCGTTCAGCATCCTGAAGGATGCGGTGGCGACCTCGCTTTACGGCATCAGGGGCGCGAACGGCGTGATAATGGTCACCACCAAACGCGGAGAGAGCAACAAGCGCAAGATCAAATTCAAGTACAACGAGGGTGTCCTCACCCCCACGGACTGCCTGCCCGACAACGTGGATGCCTACACATACGCATCGTGGTACAATGAGGCCCTGCGCAACGACGGCTACGCTCCCGTATATACTGAACGCGACCTTGCCCTCTACAAGAGCGGCGAGAGTCCGATGACCCACCCCGACAACGACTACTATCCGGCCTTCATGAAGAAGTTCGCATCGCAGCGGAAGGCCTCCATTACGATGAGCGGCGGCAACCAGATTGCCAAGTACTTCATCCTGGCGGGATATACTTCGCAGGACGGACTCTGGAAATACTCCAATTACAACGAGGAGTTCCCCACGAGGACCAACTACAGCAAGTACAACATCCGCTCGAATGTCGATGTCAACATCACCAAGTGGCTGACCGCCTCGATGGACGTAGCGGGCCGAATCGAGGAGCGCAAGTATCCCTATGCCAGCGCATCCGCCATACTGAGCGCCCTCAACACCCCGGCCAATGCCTATCCGATCAGCTTTACCGGTATCGACCCCAACCTGCTCACCGAGACCTTCATGCTCGGCGGCAACTCGGTCTATACCAACAACCCTCTCGGCCTGCTGGCTTTCAGGGGTTACAACGAGCAGACGAGGCGCTACTACCAGGTTTCGGCCCACATCAAGGCCGATCTCGGACGCTTCGTGACTCCCGGCCTCTCGGCCGAATTCAACGGGCATCTGGACGGATACAACTATTACCTGGTCTCCAGCTACAAGAGTTTCTCCGTCTGGAAATACTCCAAGAGCGCATTCGGGGATGACATCTACGACCAGTTCGTGACGGCTTCGACCCTTTCGAGGTCCGGAAGTTACGATACCGAGCGTTACTATGGCTTCGATGCCAATCTGCGTTACCAGAAATCGGTCGGACTGAGCAACTTCGATGCGATGATCTACTGGAACCAGAGGCTCAAGGAGGTCCGCCAGAACAACCAGAGCGACTACCGCAACCAGGACTGCGGATTCATCTTCTCCTACTCGCTGGCCAATAGGTATTTCCTCGACATTACGGGAGATTACGGCGGCAGCGAGAAGCTCTACCTCTCGAAGTACCAGAGGGAGTTCTATCCCGCCGTCGGACTCAGCTGGGTGATCTCCGGCGAGAACTTCATGAAGGGGGCAAGATGGATCGATTACCTCAAGCTGAAGGCTTCCTACGGCCTTTCGGGCCAGGGCAACTGGTATTTCACCGACGTCAACGGCG
The DNA here is from genome assembly GCA_017443845.1 of Bacteroidales bacterium. GTDB lineage: Bacteria > Bacteroidota > Bacteroidia > Bacteroidales > UBA932 > Cacconaster. The sequence continues at coordinate 47,424 of JAFSXX010000029.1, forward strand.
ACGAGGAGCGTTTCGCATCTGCCGGAAGATGGTGGATGTCGAGCACCTGGCAGTACTTCGGTACGGCGGCCACCTCGACCACCACGATCGCCCGCGGCCGAATGGACAATCCCCTCTGCCGCGCCGAGAAGTCGGCTATGACCAATGTGGCCCTCGAGGGATCGCTGTTCCGCCACCGCCTCGACTTTGACCTCGAATACTGGTTCGACCACCGCTACGACATCTACACGGCGGGCGTCGGCCTCTATCCCCACGTGCTGGGAGAGGAGGAGCGCAAGCTCCCGATCACCAACGACGGCGTGGTCAACAGCCAGGGTATCGAGGTGATGCTCAACTGGAAGGACAGGATAGGGGACTTCAGCTACTCGGTAGGCGGCAATTTCGCCATCCAGAAGTCGAAGATCCTCGAGATGGGCGAGCCTTACCGCGCATTTGAGAATCTTGTCCAGACAGGCAACCAGGTACGCCAGGAGTACGGCCTCAAGAGTCTCGGACTCTTCAAGGATATGGCCGACGTGGAGAACAGCCCGACGCAGCTCTTCGGTACATACGGCCCCGGCGACATAAAGTACGAGGATATCAACGGTGACGATTTCATCGATGCCAACGACTATGTCCCCATCGGCAACGGCCGCGATCCGAAACTCAATTTCGGAATCATCCTCTCGGCCCAGTACAAGGGCTTTGGCCTGGAGCTCCTCTTCCAGGGTGCGTCGATGTGCTCGCTCTATGCCGATTCCAATTCAATGCGTGCCTTCTACGGCAACGGAACGGCTCAGAACTTCATGGCGGGCCGCTTCCACTACGATGAGAACGGCAACAGCAACTGGGCGGAGGCGACCTATCCCAGGTTCACTTCCCAGCTGAGCGACAACAACTGGCGCGCATCCGATTACTGGATGTACGACGCTTCGTACTACAGGCTCAAGAATGTCGAGCTGAGCTACACCCTTCCCCAGAAGGCCCTGCGCAACACGATGCTCAACAAGGCGAGGATCTATCTCAACGCGTATAACCCGATGACCTGGACAGCCCTCTCGAAGTATCACATCGATCCCGAGGACTGCCTCGCCGGCACCGAGCATTATCCGCTTACCAGGAATTTCAGTATAGGTATCGATTTAACATTCTAAGGCTATGAAAAAGAGTTTGATATATATTCTTTTTGGAATAACGGTATTGTCTCTCACCTCCTGCGAGCGTGATTTCCTGGCCAAGTGGCCGCCGGACGGTACCCGTACATACGAAACGGTATGGGGAAACTACTACGAGACGAAGGGTGTTATGGACGAGATCTATTCCGACCACATCTTTGCTCCATATTTCAATGACGTGTACGATGTCTCGACCGCGAATGCCTATGGAATGATGGCTTCCGCCACCGACGAGGCGGAGCACTCCGTGGCTTCGGCATCGGTGCAGAACTTCACCAACGGTGTCTGGAACCCCACCAACTGCCCGACCCTCCTCTATGGAGGCCCCTGGCGCGGAAGCCGCGTGGCCCGCACCCCCTGGTACAACTCCTACGTGGGCATCGGCAGATGCAACATCTTCCTCGAGAATGTGCCCGGAACCCTTCTGATAGACGACCTTGACGACCCTACCAGGATGCACGAGCTGACCTATTACAAGGGACAGGCATATTTCTGGCGGGCATACCTCTCGTTCGTGCTGCTGCGCAATTACGGACCCTATGTGATCTCCACCCATACAGAGACCCTCGACGATAATCTGTTCCGCGGCCGCAATACCCTCGACGAGTGCGTCGCCCAGATTGTCAAGGACTGCAACAGCGCCATCGATTCGCTGCCTTTCCTCTGGGACGAAGCCAACTGGGGCCGCGTGAGCGCCACTGCGGCGCAGGCCCTCAAGTCCAGGGTGCTGCTCTACTATGCGAGCCCCCTTTACCAGGGCGATTTCTGGTCGTTCGGCCTCGGCAAGGGCGAAGTGGGGGATGTGCAGCGCTGGATAGACGCCGCCGATGCGGCCAGGGAGGCCATCAACGACAACGATTTCTACAATCTTCCGAAGGTGAACAATTTCAACAGGCCTTATTCGGCCGACGGCAGTTACAACTACGTGATCTCGCTGGCGGCCAATCTGGATAATGTCGAGCAGATTTTCGCTACCGGACGTACCACCAGTTACTCTATCCAAAACGAGTATCACAACCTCCCCGCCGGCGTGGACGGCTGCCTGGGTTATACCAACCCCACCCAGGAGATGGTCGATGAGTTCGAGGTCGTAACCGGGGTCGGGGCTTCGCGCAAGGCCGAGAAGTTCGACTGGAACAATCCTGACCATACGAAAGATCCCTATGCCAACCGCGACCCCAGGTTCTATGCCTCCATCATCTACAACGGATATCTCTGGGGCACCGCGAAGGCCCAGGCATACTATGTGGATATGTATGAGCCGGTGACCATCGACGGAATCGAGTATCCGGGCGGAGTACACCGCGACAGGATGCTGCGCAACAGCACCAAGACCGGTTATTACTACCGCAAGTTCCTCTCGGAGAGCGTCTATGCCTATGCGACCGGAAAGTACACCACTGCCAACCGCAACCGTCACGAGTTCCGTTTCGCGGAGCTGCTCCTCAATTACGCCGAGGCGCTCAATGAGGCGTACGGTCCCGAAGTGGCGGATCCCAAGGGAGAACTCCGCGAGATCAACGGCGTCGCCGGAATCAATACGGCCCGCGCCGCCATCAATGCCATCCGCGGCAGGGTCAATATGCCGCCCGTAGCCACCGGAATGACCAAGGAGCAGATGCGCGAGGCCATCCATCACGAGAGGTGGGTCGAGCTCTGCTTCGAGGGACACCGTTTCTACGACCTCCGCCGCTGGAAGGAGGGCGACAAACTCGGCCAGCCTATCCACGGCGTACTGGCGACCCCTACCGGATTCGACAAGAACGGCCGTCCCACCGGATTCACCTACAAGGTGGAGAAGGTCGAGGACCGCGTATGGAGGGATTGTATGTACTGGTGGCCGATTCCCCAGTCTGAAGTTGTCAAATATACTAACGGGCAATTCCGTCAGAATCCCGGCTGGTAAAACAGGAAAACAGATATGAAAAAGATTATTTTCCAATCAGCGCTTCTGATTTGTGCCATCCTGTGCGCCTCCTGCGAAAGCGAGTCCAGGTGGCCAGACAATGACGAAAGCAGCATTTATCTTGTCCAGAACGGCTTTACCGACAATACTGTCTGGAATCTCGATTCCGGGGAGTATGTCGCGACCGTGGGTGTCAATTGCGGAGGCGTCCGCCCCGGCAACCAGACCCAGGATATCACCGTGACTTATGCCATCGACAAATCCATCATCGACGCATATAACGACGATATCACCCAGCAGTACAGCGGACAGCTCGAAATGGTGCCCGAATCGTGCTTCTCGGTGGACGGCAATACCGTGACAATCGCCCGCGGCGAGGTTTCGGCAAAGCTCAACATCCGTTTCAACGTGGCCAAGATGCTTCAGGAATGCGATATGGTGAACAAGAAGTATGCGGTTCCCATCCGCCTGGTTTCCACCAGCGCCAAGACCCTCAGCGATGCCGAAGGATTCACCGAGGCCATCTATGCGGTCAATATCGACAGCCCCCGTTTCTTCTTCTACTGCAACGAGTACGGCCTGGCGGTGAACAGCGTAAAGGTGCTGCCCGGCAGCAATACGGTGGAGCGTTACCAGATCTCCGGCTACGGCGTTCCGGAAGGTGAGTACAAGATAACCGTGGCTTACGATCCCGACGCCCTGGCGAAGGAGTTCCCCTGGGAGACCATCCTGCCGGAGGATGCCTATTCGGTGGACGATGCGGAGCTGGTGTATCACAACGAGCACAGCCGCGCGCAGGTCGCCCTCCGTTTCGACTCCTCCAAGATGGATTATCTCACTTCGTATTACCTTCCCCTCTCGATTGTCAGCGGCGGCCCCTATGGCGCCGACCCTGAGAAGAAGACCCTTTTCGTGCAGGTGGACCTGAAGAATGCCTATGAGAAATCCTACACGAGCAAGATTACGGTAACGGACGGGTCCTCGGGTCGCAGTGGCGGTTACTCTGCCAAGAAGTCGCCCACCAGCTACCTCGAGGATGTCATCGAGATCCAGATGATCTGCAACAACACCATCGCCGGGGCCAAGAGCTCCCAGATGGGTTCGACCACCTATAACAACCGCTATATGCGTCTGAGGATAATTCCGGCGGCAGATATCCACCATTACGGGGTGGAGATCATTCCGGTGACGGACAAGTCGAAGAAGAATAACTCTCCGGACGGCTTGGAACTCGACCCCGATGCCGAGAGTTACTATGACGCCGACCAGGAGAGGTTCGTCCTCAACTACAGGTGGAAGCATACCGACGGCAACTGGATAACCGCGACGGAGTATATCCAGGCGAATTAACTTATCATTATTTTTGAACGGGCCCCCGAAAGTTCGTACTTTTGGGGACTCGTTTTGTATATGGCGGAAAAACCCAGGACAATCAACTCCCAGGTGCTGGGCCTCGCAGGCCCCAGCATCCTGGCCAATATCACCGTCCCCCTGGTGGGAATGGTGGACCTGGCCATATCGGGACATATAGGCGATGCGGCCGCCATCGGCGGCCTGGCGATCGCCTCGATGCTGTTCGATTTGCTCTACTGGAACATGGGCTTCCTCAGGGTGGGGACCGGAGGCATCACGGCGCAGGCCTACGGCCGCCGCGACAACCGGGGCATAGTCGATACCCTTACCCAGGGGCTCGTCACGGCCTGGGGCGCCGCCGCCCTGTTCATCGCCATCCAGTGGCTCTTCGTGGAGGTGGCCTTCATGCTGATAGTCTGTTCGCCCGAGGTTGAGGCGGTGGCCCGGCAATATTTCTTCATCCGCATCTGGGCGGCCCCCGCGACCCTCTCGCTCTTTGTCTTCAAGGGATGGTTCATCGGGATGCAGAACACCGTCTTCTCGATGGCGGTGGACCTCTGGGTGAATGTCGTCAATATGGGGGCCTCGTGGCTGCTGGCCTTTCACACCCCGCTCGGGATGGCTGGCATCGCCTGGGGCACCCTCATCGCACAGTGGACGGGCTTGCTGCTGGCCGCCGGGCTGTTTCTGGTCCGCTACAGGGGCCTGATGGGAGAGTTCTCGCTGCGGCGCAGCGTCAAGTGGCAATATATCAAGGGCTTTTTCAAGGTCAATACCGACCTCTTCGTGCGCTCCCTCGCATTTATGGTAATATATGTGGGCTTCACCTCCCTCGCCGCCACCTACGGCGACGTGGACCTGGCGGTCAGCTCGGTGATGATGAAGCTCTTTATGCTCTTCTCCTATTTCATCGATGGCTTCGCCTATGCCGGGGAGGCGCTCACGGGGCGTTTCATAGGGGAGAGGAATCTTTCCGGAGTGCGCTCTACAGTCAGGGTGATTTTCCTCTGGGGGCTTGTCATCAGCGCTGCCTTCACCCTGGCCTATATCATCTTCCCGATGCCCATCATCGGCCTGCTGACCGATGACGCCCAGGTGCTGCAGGGATGCGGGCCCTATCTCTTCTGGCTCGTTCTGATGCCGGTTGCCAGCGGCATCGCCTTTATCTGGGACGGAATCTATATAGGTGCCACCGCCTCGGCGCAGATGCGCGACTGTATGCTGCTCTCCGCCCTGCTGTTCGTGGTTTCCTATTTCATACTGAGGCCGTCGATGGGGATACAGGCGCTCTATCTGGCCTATTTCGTCCATCTGGCCTGCCGCTCGGTCTATCTGAGCCTCACATACCGCGGCAGCATTTTGACTAAAATCCCTTCGGAAAGCTGATATAGAGTGATTTTGTCAAAAACTTGTTTGTAAATAGGAATATTTATTCTATCTTTGCAACCCGCAAAAAAATGCGGTTAAAAACATAAATAAAAGAGTTACAAGTATTTATGCCGACAATTCAGCAATTAGTTCGCAAAGGACGCGAGGTCATTGTAGAGAAAAGCAAGTCTCGCGCGTTGGATGCTTGTCCTCAGAGGCGCGGTGTCTGTGTCCGTGTTTACACGACCACTCCCAAAAAGCCTAACTCCGCTATGCGTAAGGTAGCGCGTGTCAGGCTCACCAACCAGAAAGAGGTCAATGCATACATACCTGGCGAGGGCCACAACCTTCAGGAACACAGCATCGTGCTGGTTCGTGGCGGTCGTGTGAAGGACCTTCCGGGTGTTCGCTACCACATCCTTAGAGGAGCTTTGGATACCGCTGGCGTAGAGGGCAGGACCCAGTCCCGTTCGCTCTATGGTGCCAAGAGGCCGAAGAAATCTAAGAAGTAACCGTTTCATTAACTTTTAATTTCCTTTAACAATGAGAAAATCGAAGCCTAAAAAGAGGATTCTACTTCCTGATCCTAAGTTTCACGATGTCGAGGTTACCCGTTTCGTGAACAATCTTATGTTGCAGGGGAAGAAGAGTATCGCTTATTCTATTTTCTACGATGCCATCGACATCGTCGGCGAGAAGATGAAAGATTCTGACCAGGCTCCTCTCGATATTTGGAAAAAAGCATTGGAAAACGTCACTCCGCAGGTCGAAGTAAAGTCCCGCAGGGTGGGTGGTGCGAACTTCCAGGTCCCGACTGAGGTGCGTCCGGAGCGTAAAGTCTCTCTCTCCATGAAGAATATGATACTTTACTCCCGCAAGCGTGCCGGCCACTCCATGGCAGAAAAGTTGGCAGCTGAGATAATGGCCGCATACAACAACGAAGGTGCGGCATTCAAGAGGAAAGAGGAAATGCACCGTATGGCCGAGGCCAACAAGGCATTCGCTCACTTCCGTTTCTAAAAATCTTTTGGCAGATAGATGGCAAGAGATCTTAAATATACCAGGAATATCGGTATCATGGCCCACATCGATGCGGGCAAGACCACTACGTCCGAGCGTATCCTCTACTACACAGGAAAGACCCACAAGATCGGTGAGGTCCACGACGGTGCGGCTACAATGGACTGGATGGTCCAGGAGCAGGAGCGTGGTATCACCATCACTTCGGCCGCCACTACCGCTTTCTGGCATTACAACAACCAGCAGTATCAGGTAAACCTTATCGACACTCCCGGTCACGTCGATTTCACCGTGGAGGTGGAGCGTTCCCTTCGAGTCCTCGACGGAACGGTCGCCACTTTCTGCGCCGTGGGCCGCGTACAGCCTCAGAGCGAGACCGTATGGCGCCAGGCCGACAAGTATCACGTGCCCAAGATCGCCTATGTCAACAAGATGGACCGCACAGGTGCCGACTTCCTCGCAGTGGTCGAAGAGATCCGCGAGAAGCTGGGTGCCAAGAGCGTTCCCATCTGCCTCCCCATCGGAGCGGAGGACAAGTTCGAAGGCATAGTTGACCTTATCTCCAAGAAGGCGTATGTCTATGACGCCAACAGCAAGGAGCTGGTCAACTACAAGGAGGTCGAAATCCCCGCCGATATGGTTTCGGAGGTGGAAGAGTGGAGAGGCAACCTTATCGAGTCGGTCGCCGAATATGACGACACGATCCTCGAGAAGTTCTTTGACAATCCCGATTCCATTTCAGAAGATGAGATAATCGCCGCGCTGCGCAAGGCCACCATCGATATGGCGGTCGTGCCCACCTGCTGCGGTTCCTCCTTCAAGAACAAGGGTGTACAGTTCCTTCTCGACGCGGTTGTCCGTTACCTTCCTTCCCCTCTCGACAAGGGCAACGTGAAAGGAACAGACCTCCGCACCAATGCCGAGATCGAGCGCAAGCCCGAGGCATCCGAACCTTTCTGCGCGCTGGTATTTAAGATTGCCACCGATCCTTTCGTCGGAAGACTTGCGTTCCTGAGGGCATATTCGGGCCGCCTCGATGCGGGCTCCTATGTCCTGAACGCACGCACCGGCAAGAAGGAGCGCGTTGCCCGGCTTTACCAGATGCACTCCAACAAGCAGAACCCCATCGACTTCGTCGAGGCTGGCGACATCTGCGCGGCAGTGGGTTTCAAGGAGTTGCGTACAGGCGATACCATCTGCGACGAGAATCATCCCGTGGTGCTCGAGTCGATCTCCTTCCCCGATCCCGTGATCGGTCTGGCGGTCGAGCCCAAGACCCAGGCGGATCTCGACAAGCTGGGAATCGCCCTCGGTAAGCTGTCCGAAGAAGACCCGACCTTCACCGTCAAATCCGATACCGAGACTGGCCAGACGGTCATCAGCGGTATGGGTGAGCTTCATCTGGATATCATCGTGGACCGTCTCCGCCGCGAATTCGGCGTGGAGATCAACCAGGGTGCTCCTCAGGTCAACTACAAGGAGGCCATTACGAAGAGCTACCAGCACCGCGAGGTATTCAAGAAGCAGACGGGCGGCCGTGGTAAATTTGCAGATATCATTGTCGAAATCGGTCCCGCAGACGAGGGTGTCACCGGCCTCCAGTTCATCGACGAGGTCAAGGGCGGAAACATTCCGCGCGAGTACATCCCCGCTGTCGAAAAGGGCTTCAAGTCCGCGATGGCCAACGGCGTCCTTGCCGGTTACGAGGTTACTTCGATGAAGGTCCGCCTTCTCGACGGAAGCTTCCATCCGGTGGATTCCGACCAGCTCTCGTTCGAGATTTGCGCCCGTATGGCATTCCGCCACGCACTGCCCAAGTGCGGTCCGGTCCTGATGGAGCCTATAATGTCCCTCGAAGTCGTAACTCCGGAGGATTATATGGGCGACGTAGTCGGAGACCTCAACCGCCGCCGCGGACAGATTGTCAATATGGACTCGAAGGGCAATGCCAGGATAGTCAAGGCCAACGTTCCGCTTTCGGAGCAGTTCGGTTATGTCACGGTTCTGAGGACCCTCTCCTCCGGACGCGCTACCAGTTCGATGGAGTTCTCCCACTATGCGGAGGTTCCAGCCAACATAGCGCAGGAGGTGATCAGCAAGTCCGGACATCGCCGCAGCCTTGATGATGACGAATAAGAAATAGTAAAAAAAATACACAATGAGCCAGAAAATCAGAATTAAACTCAAATCTTACGATCACGCCCTGGTCGACAAGTCGGCCGACAAGATCGTAAAGACAGTTAAGGCTACAGGTGCAGTCGTAAGCGGACCCGTTCCCCTTCCGACCGACAAGAAGATCTTCACTGTCAACCGCTCGACCTTCGTCAACAAGAAGGCGCGCGAGCAGTTTGAACTCAATTCTTTCCGCCGCCTGCTCGACATCTACAGCTCGACTCCCAAGACCGTCGATGCACTGATGAAACTCGAGCTCCCCAGCGGTGTCGAGGTTGAGATCAAGGTCTGACGCTAACGCAATTTACTGAGTGTCAGTCACCGCGCAAAGCGCCTGAACCCCAGTAAACTCCGGTCCCATAGCTCAGTTGGTTAGAGCATCTGACTCATAATCAGGGGGTCGCAGGATCATGCCCTGCTGGGACCACAAAAAAAGCCGCAGAGATGCGGCTTTTTTTGTGGCCCCATGTGAACGATAAGCTAGCTGACCTCTTGCGTAGTATCGCACATAAGAGATTTAAAATAAGCGGAATATTGCATTTTACTTAGGGTGTTTTTGGCGGAGTATTGCATTTAATATGGAGAGTCACTATCTTTGTCATGCTAAATCGAGACATTATGATAGACAAAAGAGTCATAGAACAGGTGCTCTCAGAGCAGTTTGAGGAACTTAAGAAATTGGAGAAAGAGACACTGGTTTCCCGGCCAGAAGAAGATCGCATTCAACTGGATAGCACGATGGCACAGGTGGTTATCGGAGTACGACGAAGCGGCAAATCGACTTTGTGCTACAGCATGCTTAAGAGCAAAGGCGTGAAATTCGCCTACGCAAACTTTGATGATGAGCGCTTCCTTGATATGACCGCTACGGATTTGAATAATGTGCTTGAAGTGCTCTACAAAATATACGGCGATTTCAACTATCTGTTCTTGGACGAGGTCCAGAATGTTACAGGCTGGCACCTGTTCGTGAACAGGTTACTACGGAGCCGTATGCGTGTTTTTGTCACCGGATCAAACGCCAAACTACTCAGTGGAGAACTCGCTACCCATCTGACCGGCCGTCACGATGAGATAGAACTCTTCCCTTTTTCATTCCGCGACTATTGCATGGCTACAGGAGTCTCCATTGATTCCGTGACAACCAAGAGCGTTGCCTTCCGCAGAGCCGCATTCGATGTCTATCTCAAGCAAGGGGGGTTCCCGGAACTTTTGCACGAAAAGAACAAAACTTCTTACATATCCAAACTGGTTAATAATATTTTAAAGAGGGATATCGAACAACGTCACAGGTTACGTTACCCCCATGCTTTCGAAAGTCTTGCTCAGCATCTGCTGAATGTCGTGCCACATGTGGTTGTAGAGAACGACTTGGCCCACGAGTTCGGCATTAGGTCCAGCCATACGGTTGGGAAGTATATTGACTACCTCAAGGAGGCATACCTTCTCGTCGGGCTGAAGAAATACTCCCAGAAGAGTATCCAGCGCGTTTATGACGAAAAAGTCTATGCCGTTGATGTGGCTATGATGGATGCTCGCGCTGATGCTTTTGCTGGCGATAATCTGGGCTGGCGCCTGGAAACACTTGTGTATATTGAGCTGCTGCGCCGCAATGGTCCAAAAGAACAGGATATCTACTACTTCAAGAATGATAAGGGCATTGAAACCGATTTTGTGGTCTGCAAGGGAAATAAGGCGCTTGAGCTATATCAGGTATGCTATGACATGTCTTCAGAGAAGACGCGCACACGAGAGATCAATAGCCTGTTGATCGGCTCAAAAGCAACTCACTGCAACAATTTGTATATCATCACAGATTTCCAAAGCGAAACCATCACCCAGGACGGCAAGACCATTAAGGTTATTCCCGCCCATGAATGGCTGCTTAACGAATAGATAGAACTCGATATAATAGCAAAGCTCCGGCAATCCTCAAGTACTGTCGGTGTTGAGATCAAGGTCTGACGATTTGGGGCAAAGCCCCCTATATCCCCCGCGGCTCCCGCATGGCCGGGACGCCATGCTCCGCCGGGCGCCTGCGGGCGCCTTTTTTTGCGGTCGGGCCTCGGGCTCCAAACCAGTTACTTACAAAGGTGGCTGGCCTTTCTTTTAAAAGAGGTGATGGAGACCTGCGGGTTTTTTGCAGGTCTCCATCAAAAATGGCGTTTTTTGAGGGAGACTTGCGTTTTTTTAGCAGGTCTCCATCACTGGCGACACTTTTGCCATTTATAAGTCCTTATAGAAAGGCTTCTCTGCTATTTGACTTACCCCTGAATTCATATATCACGACGGCCGTGTGGGGTTTGGGGAAACGGCCAGCGGCCACGAAATGAAAATAATGGCAGTGGGATTCATTTCGTGGCATTGATTTGGGCAGAATCAGCGAAATTAGGGACACGAGATAAAAGAAATAGCGGTTATTTTCATTTCGTGGCAGATGGAAAGTGGCAGCTAGCAGATGGAGAGTTCGTGGCGGTCGGTCTGGATCATGCCCCAGCGCCATCACTGGCGACCTTTCAGCGTAGTACACCTCCTACTTCGCCATAGCGAACGAAACGCCCTTGGACTTGTTCCATTCGCCGCGGGTGAAGTCGGGGAGGACGACGGGCATGGAGCCGTGATTGATGGAGACTTCCGTAATCTCTACCAGGGAACTCCATTCGGCGGCGTCATAGACGTCCTGGTCCAGCGGGAGACCGTTGTGGAGGCAGTATATGAGACGGTAGTCCATAATGAAGTCCATTCCGCCGTGGCCGCCGACCTCTTTGGCCTTCTCGGCGAGTCCGCCCTCTTTGGTGATGGGGTGCTGATACCTCGCCATCAGGGCGTCGCGAGCCTCATTGCTCATATACTTCTCCGCATCGAGGTCCTCGATGCCGGCATCTTCCGGAACCGCGTCCCCGAGGGCGAGGCCCTGGTTGGGATATTTGTTGGCGAAGCCCCTGGTTCCGGTTATCTGATACATACGGCTGTAGGGCCTGGGAGTTGCCACGGCGTGCTCCACGAGGATGGTTTTGCCGTTTCGGGTGCGGATTAGGGTGCTGGTGTTGTCACCGTTGGCATATTCATAAGCGCCTTCGCCATAGCGGCTGTCGGCGGTCTGCTGGCCGCGGAAGGCGTCGGACGCCATCGAGACCAGCACGTCCATCTTGTCGCCGCGATGGATGCCGAGGTCCTGGCAGACGGGGCCGATTCCGTGGGTGGGATAGACGTCGCCGTTGTGCTCGCGGTTGTAGATCATCCGCCAGTCGCCCTCATAACGGTCCCAGTAGGGATCCAGATTATGGCAATAGGAGCCTTCCGCATGGACTATTTCGCCGAAGAGGCCCTGCTGGATCATGTTCAGGCAGGTGAGTTCGAAAAAGTCATAGCAGCAGTTCTCGAGCATCATACAGTGCCTGCGGGTGCGTTCGGAGGTGTTCACCAGGTCCCAGCACTCCTTGACGCTGGTGGCGGCAGGCACTTCTATGGCGACGTGCTTGCCGTGTTCCATCGCATAGACGGCGATAGGGGTGTGCAGCTGCCAAGGGACTGCAAGATACACCAGGTCGATGTCCTCCCTCTCGCATAGTTCCTTATATGCCTCTTCGCCCCAATATCCGGCGGCGCGGGGTTTTCCGTGGCTCTCAAGTATCTGCTGGGCTTTTTCCACCCTCTCTTCGTGAAGGTCGCACAGGGCCACTACGGTTGCGTCGTCGAGATAGCAGAAGCGATGGACCGCCCCTGGTCCGCGCATTCCGAGTCCGACGAAGCCGACCCTGACGTTTTCGATGGGGTCGCAGCTGAATCCCAGCATCGACTGCTGTCCGGCCGGCCGGGGAGGCGTGTTGTAAACTATCTGATTGTTTTTGACAGAATAACCGTAGGGGTCATTCTGACTGCAACTTGAAAGCGCAAGTGCCGAAAACACGGCAAAAGAAATGCAGAAAAGAAACTTTTTCATAACAAACCGCCGGGCGCCCTGACTGGTGCCCGATAATACAAAAATAGTGAATTTCAGCAGATCTCTATCACCGGCGCCTCTTCAGGAAAGTGGCAGCCGAATTCCTGACCAACAGGGTCCGTATCTGCCTGGCGCTTTCTTTCCGATGGTTTTCTTCGTTACAAGAATAATAAGTAAATTTGTGATGAACATAACTAAAGGTCGCATTATTGCTATGAAAAGATATCTTGTACTGCTTCTCCTTCTGGCAAGCCTGACTTCGGGCGTATATGGCAAGGGGCACAGATATGCATCGAGGGCGGATGCCATTGCCGCGCAGATCCACGATCCTTCTTCGCGTTATGTCGTGGTGGCCTGCCATAGGGGTGACTGGCGCAACTGGCCCGAAAATTCTATCCCGGCCATTGAGAGTGTTATTCGGATGGGGGCGGATATCGTCGAGATTGATATCCATATGACGAAAGATTCGGTACTTGTCCTTTGCCACGATGATAATGTGAGGCGTACTACGAATTTCGCGGGCGTTTTCCGCGCCGAGAAGGATAAGAGTCCGAGGATCGCAGATATGACTCTTGCAGAGATAAAGCGCCTGTCGCTGAAGCGCGCCCATGGCGCCACCATCGATACGCTTCAGATTCCGACCCTGGAGGAGGCCCTTCTATGTACCAGGGGCCGGATCTGTGTCAATATCGACAAGGGATTCGATTACTATGATGAAGTGATCAGGGTCACCGAAAAACTCGGCGTGACCTCTCAGGTGCTGATCAAGAGCAGCCATCCTATTAGGAAGGTCGCCGCCAGGAGGGCTCCGTACCGGAACAATATGATGTATATGCCCGTCGTGAATATCCAAACCAAAAACGGTGGCAAGTTGTTCGATTCATATATGGAATCGGGAACCGTTCCTGTAGCTTACGAGGTTTGTTGGAGCCGGAATGATGACGGTTCTTTCCGCGAGGCTGCGCGAAAGATCGTTTCACAGGGATCTAAAGTCTGGGTCAATACCATTTGGGCAAGCCTGTGCGGCGGAGATGGCAATGATGACGATGCGGCTTTCACGGCAAAGGATCCCGGCGATGTCTATCGGCCGTATATCGATGCGGGCGTCTCGATGATCCAGACCGACCGTCCTGAGTTGCTGATACGCTGGCTAAAAAAGACAGGGCATCACAGGCTCCGCTATTGACCCTCCGGAACGCCTTCCTGAAGGCTTACTCCCTCTCAAGCAAGACCGTAGCGAAAGCCGATACGCCCTCTTCGTGTCCTATGGGACCGAGGCCTTCGGTGGTGGTGGCTTTGATCGAGATGCGGTCCGTGGGGCAGGGGATGACGGCGGCGATGTTCTCGCGCATCGTCTGGACGTAAGGTTGGATTTTAGGCTTCTGGAGAAGGAGCATTATGTCGGCGTTGACGAAACGCCAGCCCTTCTGGCGCACCATCTGCATTACCCTCTCGAGAAGGATGAGGCTGGAGATGCCCAGGTACTCGTCGTCAGTGTCGGGAAAGTGCTTTCCGATGTCTCCGAGGGCCAGGGCGCCGAGGATGGCGTCGCAGAGCGCATGCAGTATCACGTCTCCGTCCGAATGGGCCACGCAGCCTTTGTGGTGGGGAATCTCAACTCCGCCGAGGGTGAGGCCGAGACCCTCTTCAAGGCGGTGGATATCATAACCTAATCCTGTCCTGTATTCCATCTGGCAAACCGTTTTTGCAAAAATAAGAAATAGTTGCCTAAATTAGCGGTCAAGTATTCGTGATATGAAGTTATGCGGTATAAATGATTGTACCGGCTGCGGAGCCTGCGCCGCTGCCTGCCCCCGGGGATGCATCGCGATGCGACCTTCAGCGGAGGGATTCCTCTATCCGGAAGTTGAAACCGAAAGATGTGTGGAATGCGGCAGGTGCCGGACGGTATGCCCGTCAATCACCCCGTTGCCGCTGATGAAGCCTTTGGAGGTCTATGCAGGCTGGTGCGAAGACCGTATCGTCCGTCGCTCGAGTTCCTCCGGCGGAGCCTTTTACGCCCTTGCGGCCGATACCGTAAAACGGGGCGGAGTGGTCTTCGGCGCCATACTCTGCGACGATATGAAGGTCCGCCACAAAGCGGCCCGAACCCTGTCGGAAATAGGTCGGATGATGGGCTCCAAATACGCACAGAGCGAGCTGGGAGAGAGCTATGACCAGGCGCTGGAGTTCCTCGCAAATGGCCGTGAGGTCCTCTTCACCGGCACTCCCTGCCAGATTGCCGGTCTCCGTGCCCTGGCTCCTGACGATATGAAAGGCAACCTCTGCCTGGTCGATATCGTCTGCCACGGCGTCCCCTCCGTCAAGTTCTTCCTGCGATATGTCGAGTGGCTCAAGGAGAGCCATCCGGATATCGATCCGGGCACTTTCCGCTTCCGAACCCTCGAAGAGTGGAACGCCGTTCCCAATGCGGAACTCTCCGGAGTCCGCACGCCGCTGCGCGGCCGCGACAGCATCTACACCAAGCTCTTCCTCAATGGATACCTTCACCGCGAATCCTGTTACGGCTGCCGCTACGCCAGGCCTGAGAGGGCTGGGGATATAACCATTGCCGATTTCTGGGGCATAGGGGAAGCGGGACGGTTCGACCACGATACCACGGAAGGGTGTTCGCTGGTTATGATTGATACGCCTGCCGGAGCGGAGAAGTTCGGCCGCCTTGAGGGCTTCTATGCAGAGAGCCGCCCCCTGGCCGAGGCGGTGCAGGGAAACGCCCAGCTGCGCGGCCCGGTTCAAAGGCCGCAGCAACGAACCGGGATATATGGATATCTCTTCTCGCATACTCCGGACGAGGTGCAGGAGAACCTCCTTCCCAGAAAAAAGTGATATACCGTAGTTTATTTCCGACCCCCTGTCCTGTATACACAAGTTATTTTTTATTATCTTTGTTTGTTACGTCCGTCATCCGGTATCAGTTTGCTGATACTGCGGCGGCGCAGAAAACGATAATAGTTAATCGACATGAAGAAAGTCCTTAATCTTTTTGCGGCATTCGCCCTGCTGGCTTTGGCTTTGCAATCGTGCAAGCCCCAGCCCTCGATGACCTTGAGCGCGGAGGCGATCACGGCTCCGGCCGGCGGCATCACGCAAGCCGTTAAAATCACGACTAATTATCCCTGGACCGCCACAGTGAGCGATTCGTGGATAGTGCTTCACAACACCGAGGCCCTCTCCGGCGATGCCCTCATCGGTGTCTATGTGATGGCCAACACCAGCTACGGCGAGCGCGAGGGTACCATCACCATTACCTGCGACGAGCTCACCAAGACCATCAAGGTGACCCAGAGCCAGAACGATGCCATCAGCATCGACGGCACGGCCGCGGAGATCACTTATGTCGGCGGAGAGATAATCATCCCCGTCGAGGCCAATGTCGCCTACGAGGTGGTAATCCCCGCCGGAGTGGACTGGATTTCCGATTCCGGCACCCGTTCGCTCGATGCGAAGCAGCAGTCGATAACTGTGGCGCGCAACGATTCCGAGGAGGACCGCAGCGCCGAGATCAAATTCCGCAATACGGCATCGGGCATTGAGAGGACCTATTTCATCAAGCAGGCCGGTTTCTCGCCGACCGTCGTGATAGAGCACGATCTGCTTGAGTTCACCGTTCCCGAGCTGACCGGCGACGAGGCAGTGGCAACCGTAATGTGGGGCGACGGTACGAGCGAGCCCTACGAGAAGGGCCTTTCCCACGAATACCCCGTAGCGGCCACATATAGCGTAAAGATCATAGGCAAAGGTATCACCGGATACTCGCTCCCCACCCTCGAGGGCGTGAAATCCATCGACCTTACAGAATTCTAACAGAGGAGGAGAGCCGATGAAAAAGATATCATTCATATCCGCAGCCCTCGCTGCGATGATGCTGGCCTCCTGCGGAGGAAACACTCCGGAGCCGGAAATCACTCCCGCACCCGACTTTATCGCCGTCATCGACAACGGCGCCACCAAGACCGACCTTACGATAGAGTCCGGGGCTTACGTCATCAAATGGTCGGAAGGGGACGAGATCCTCGTCAAGGGCTCTTCCCAGGCCGTTTACAAGGTTAAAACGGCCGGCTCGCAGCGCACCGACCTGGTGAAGGTTTCGGGCGATGCCGGAAGCGGCCCCTATACCGCCGTATATCCGGCGGACCTGGCGGAAAAGCAGGAAATGCCCTCTGTCATAGACTACTGCGAGGGGGTCAAGCCCGCTTCCCCGATGACCGCCTCATCGTCCAACAATATCCTTCCCTTCAAGAGCGTCTTCGGAATGCTGACGCTCAATCTGACCTCCGGCCAGCCCATCAACGTGGCGAAGCTCGTGATGAAGGCCGACCGTCCGCTCAGCGGCAGATATGAAATAGTGAACGGCGCCGCCGTCATCAAGGAAGGAGAAGGGCTTACGATAGAGTGCGGAGAGGGAATGGTACTCGGCGACCAGGCCGTCACCCTCGGGATAGAGGTTCCCGAGGGGCGTTATTCGGGTATCAGCTTCTCGGCTGTCGATGCCGACGGAAGGGAATTCGTCGGCTCGCTCGGCGACCGTCCCCTCATCGTGGAGCGCTCCAAGGTCTGCTCCTACGACCTGCGCTTCGGTGACCTGAAGCACCTGACGACTACCCTCATAGACGGTCCGGCTCTCAATATGCGCCTCAAAACCCTCTCCAACAACAAGCAGATCGACAGTGTGACATTCCAGGACCGCAAGGTCAAGAAGATCGTCTTCGAAACTGGAAGCGCGGTTGCCGGAGGCACCGAGCTCCAGACTCCCGGTTCGGACTACAAAGTCTTCGCCAACTACGACTCGAATGAAGGAATAATGACCATCAGCACCGCTGCCAGCGAGATATTCACCTCCAAGGATGCGAGCGCGATGTTCCGGAATTTCCAGCAGCTGGTCGAAATCGTGAACCTTCCCGCCCTCAATACCTCCAAGGCGAAAACTATGGACAGTATGTTCTGCATGGACTCCACTCAGGTCAGCAAGCTGGCCGAGATGGACCTGAGCGGCTTCGATACCTCCAATGTCACCGATATGGACAGTATGTTCTTCGGCTGCAAGTATCTGGTCAATCTCGACCTCAGGGCATTCAACACATCCAACGTGACCGGCTTCCGTTCGTTTGTCAGCCGCTGCGTCCGCCTCGAGAGCGTCGATGTCTCGAGCTTCGACGTGAGCGCCGCCGAGGACCTGGAGTATATGTTCGCCAACTGTACGAAACTGACCTCGCTGGACCTCAGCTCCTTCGAACCCTCGTCGGCCAGGAGCCTGCGGTATATGTTCGCCTATGACAACAGCCTTGAGGCGATAACCTTCGGCAAATTCACCTGCGGGAATGCGGAGGATATGGACAATATGTTCCGCGACTGCAAGAACCTGCTCAGCCTCGACCTGTCGAGTTTCGATACGGGAAACGTAAGTACGATGCGGAGCCTCTTCAATGGCTGCGAGAAGCTCAAATCGGTCAATGTCAGCAGTTTCGACGTCACTTCGGTGACCCATATGTCGTATATGTTCTACCACTGCTATGCCATCGAGTCCCTGGATCTGTCGTCGTTCAACCTTACGGTGACCTCCCCGAACTGCGACTATTTCTTCTGCAGGATGTATAACCTCAAGGACCTTTACCTGGGTTCGACCTTCATCCTCACCAGCCTGCCCAGTTATTACGCGCTTGCCTCCTCCGATTCTTACGGCGTCAGGACCGGAAACAAGCCCGGTGCGATTACCATCTATTGCGACGAGGCGACGGCCGAATTCATCGCGACCACCAACTGGCGCTGGATCAACAGCGGCTACAGCGGCCAGAGGGAGATCCCCGTCACATTCCGTCATTACGAAACCAATGAAGTATTCACCGTCAAATGGGCGGCCAACTAGGAGGAAACGACAATGAAAAAGAGTTTATTCAATATCAAAGGCCTCTGCATCGCGGCTGCGATGCTGATGGTTCTCCCCGCAGCGCTCAAGGCCGACCCTGTCGATGCCCTCAAGGCGCGCAGGATAGCCGAGAACTTCCTTAAGGCCGATACCCGCGCCGGCGGACTCACCCTGCTCTGGGACGGCCTCGACAGCCAGACCCGGGGCGGCGAACAGCCCCTCTTCTACATCTTCAACCGCGACGGCGGAGGATGGGTTATGATAGCCGGCGACGACTCCCTCGATCCCATCCAGGCCTACTCTTACGACGGCCGTTTCGAGGTTGAGGGCATGCCCGAGAACCTCGCGGAGCATATGGAGCTCTACAAGGAGCAGGTGCGCAATGCCCGCCGCCAGGGTAAGAAGAGCCTTACCGCAGACTGGATCCAGGCTTCGGTTCCGACCCGTGCCGGCGATACCATCACTACTGCCAAACTCCTGGTCACGGCCCTCTACAACCAGGGTGCCCCGTGGAACCTGCTCTGCCCCGAAATCGACGGAAAGCACGCTCTGGCAGGCTGCTGCGCCATTGCGCAGGCCATCATAATGCAGTACCACAAGTATCCCGATGCGGGCGTCGGCACGCTTCCCGGCTATTCCGGTTCGAGTTACGTCGCCCCGACCATAGTCCTCGGCCACAAGTACGAATGGGACAAGATCCTGCCCCGCTACAAGAGCGGCAACTATACCGAAGAGGAGGCCATGGCGGTCGCGACTCTGGTGAGGGACATCGCCATTATGGGCAAGTCCTCCTTCGGCCTTAGCGGAACCAGTTCCGGCGCCGCAACGATGTGCAACCGCGCCAGGACCTACTTCAAGTACAACAAGGGCCTCTACCGCTGCACCCATTCGCTCTACAGCGACGAGGAGTGGTTCGCCCTCCTGAAGAGGGATATCGACGACAACCTGCCCATCAATTACGCCAGCAACACCCACTCCTATGTCTGCGACGGATACGACGCCCGCGGATATGTCCACTTCAACTACGGCTGGGGCGGTACCAGCAACGGCTTCTACAACATCAAGGGAAAGACGGCATACGGATGCAACGTGCGCCAGATTCCAAGCCCGGGCGAGGAGAGTTCCCGCTCCATTTTCCTAACGACCTCGAACAGCAACAAGGGAATCGTGCCCAGCCGGACCAATCCCGTCAAGGGATCGGCCTTCACCGTCAAGGTCGGCGCCGTGAGCAATTACGGTTACGATGTCTTTACCTTCGAATGGATGATAGCCCACGTGGACAGGGAGGGCAATATCAAGGAGATTGTCACCGACATCACCACTCAGGCCTTAGACTATGCCAAGTATAAGGAATATACCGGCGTCAAATGCCAGATAAACGAAGATATCTATCTGGGCGACAAGCTGAAAGCCTTCTATCGCGAGGCCGGCAGCGAAGGAGAGTGGATACCGATGCTCTACAACCAGGGGGAGGACTTCGACGGAGAGTATGAGCTGACCGGCGTTCCGCTCCAGAAGCAGTGCTCGGTAACCTACGACCGCGAAACGGAGAATCTGACCATTGTCGCAAAGGACAGGAACCTCAATTTCAAGCTGCTCGACACCAACGGCAACGAGGTGCCCGATGCTATCGCAGGCCGCTACGAGAAGGTTATGGTCTATGGCAGCAAACTGCCCGCCGGCACCTATACCGTGCAGGTTTCCCAGAAGCTTTACGTGGATGTGATGAACATCACCCTGAAGGTGAGATAGACTAAACCTTCAGCAGCGAGATAATCTCTTCCGGCCGGGTAAAGTGATACTCGGCCGGAATGTTTTGTGCTCCGCGCCCTTTCCAGTCGGCCAGGGCGAAGGCGATTCCGGCGCCGTGGGCGCAGCTGCTGTCGTGCAGCGTGTCGCCTATATAGACGCACTCCTGCGGTTTGGCTCCCGAGCGCTCCAAAAAGGCGAGTGCGGGGCCGGGGAGGGGCTTGTGGGTCTCCGAGTCCTCGGAGCATATCACGACCTTGAAATCGGGCTTCCAGGGCACTGTAAGGGGATCCCTGTCGTACTCGAACCTCGAGCGGGAGGTCACGACCCCCATCGTCCGTCCAGCCGCCTTGATGGCCGCCATCACCTCCGGTATCCCGTCGAATACGCTTGAAAGGTAGAACATCTCCTGGAAATTCTCCTCCCAGCGCTCAGCGAAGAGGTCGGGATCGCCGATGCCGAGCATCTTGGAGGCCTCGTAGCTGGGGATGCCGAAGAAGTAGTAGAGTTCGTCGAGGCTCATCTCGCGCCCGCTCATCTCCTTGACGGTCTTTCCCAGGGACTGGAGACCTGTCTGCTCGGTATCCACGAGGGTGCCGTCTATGTCGAATATAAAGTGAGTGTACATCTATTTCCTGTCGAGTTTGATGATTACCGGCAGGTGGTCGCTGTATCCGCTCTGGAAATGGTTGCCGTTGTAGCAGCGCTTCGGGTGGCCCCTCTGCAGCATGAAATTGCGGCTGAATATCTCTGCGTAGTGGCGCTCGTCGGTCTTGACCAGGTGCAGTCCCTTGACGTGCCTGCCCGGTACTTCGAGCATATTCTGGCTCACTACTATATTGTCGTAGAGTTTCCAGCGGTTGTCGTGGATACTTGTTCCCTTTCCCTCCTCCATCAGGGCCCAGAAGGGATTGAAATATTCTCCTTCCCTGACGGCGAAGATACTCTTGCGGGCCGGCAGGAGTTCGGCCAGCGAAGCGTCGGCCGGAGTATCGTTCATATCGCCCATTATGACTACCTTGATGCCGGGATAGAGCTTGGCCAGTTCGCGGGCGTGGTCCCGGGCCGTCTCGGTGCCGGCGCGGCGGAAACCTGCCGAGGCCTCGACTCCGGTACGGCGCGAGAGGAGGTGGCATACATATACGGCGAACATCTCCCCGTCGAGCTCGCCCCACATCGCCAGGATGTTGCGGCCGATGTACTCGCGTCCGCTGCGCAGCACGAGCTTGACCGGCTCGCTGCCGATGAGCTTGAATTTGTCGCTGCGGTAGAATACGCCCACATCGATGCCGCGGGCGTCGTTCGACTCATAGTGGAGGCACTTGAAATGGGAACCGGAGAGGCGTTTGCGGGCCGCCAGGGCGCGCATCACCGACATATTCTCCACTTCCGAAACCCCGACGATGACGGGGAATCCTCCGAATGCGTTGGAAACTGCGCTGAAGACCTCGCTGAGATTGTCCAGCTTCTGGTTGTAACGGTCTATGGTCCAGCGTCTCTCGCCGACGGGCGTGAAGCTGTCGTCGTCGGTCTTGGGGTCCTCGACTGTATCGTACAGGTTCTCGAGGTTGTAGAACATCATCGTGTATGCCATAATGCAAAATTAGATATTTTTAGTAACTTGCAATTTGTTTTTCTTTGTAAGAGAAGTAAAAAGGCCGCGCGATGGCAAAAAAAATATACGAGAACGGATGGTGGTACGACCACTTGCGGTACATTACCGATGCCTACATCAGGGCCTCCTACCGCAAGATGGTCTTCGAGGGTCTGGATAAGATTCCCGCAGACGGGGCCCTTATCTTCGCCCCCAACCACTGCTGCGCCCTGATGGATCCGCTCGCGATGCTGATAATGGCCCACGAGCCGATGGTATTCGTGGCGCGCGCCGACATTTTTGCCAATCCCCTGATCGCCAAGGTCCTGACCTTTCTCAAAATAATGCCCATCAACCGCATCCGGGACGGATTCCGCTCGGTCGCGCATACCGCTGAGGCTATCGAGAAATCGGTCGAGGTACTCAACAATAAAGTCCGCTTCTGCATCTTGTCAGAGGGGACCCACCGCCCGATGCACAGCCTCCTGCCCATAGGAAAGGGTATCGCGAGGGTGGCCTGCGGGGCGGCGGAGAGCCAGCCGGACAAGGTTTATATCGTGCCTGTGGGCCTGGAGTACGGAGATTATTTCCGGTTCAGGACCACCCTTCAGGTGCGCGTAGGCGATCCGATCGACGTCAAGGCGCTTCTGGATTCGATGCCGGAGGCCCTGGAGCGCGAAAGGATGGATGCCATCCGCTCGGGAGTGCGGGATGGATTGAAGGAGAACATAGTCTTTATCGGCGACGGTGAGGATTATGACGCGGTGTGGGAGATGGCCAAGATAAGCAGCGGCGGGATTCCGCCGTTGAGGCTCCGGGAGCGTTTCGAGGCCAACAGGGCGGCGGTCGCAAGGTTCGACGGCAATATGGATGCCGCCCGCGCCCTTTTCTCCAGGGTGCGCGGATTCACTGCCTTGAGGCACTCCGCCGGAGTCAGCCTCGAGAGCCTTGCCAAGGGGGTCTCGCCGGTCAGGACCGTTCTGAGAACCCTTCTGGGGCTGATATTGCTGCCGCTTTATATGGCCTGGGCGGCTGTCAGCCTGCCGGTGTGGCTGCCCTCGGAGATAGTGGCGGGGAGGCTTGAGGACAAGGCCTTCAAGAACTCCTTCCGCTGCGGCATACTGGTCTTCGGCTGGACCCTGATGCTGCTGATATGGGCCGTGGTGCTCTTCTGCTGCCTCAAGTGGTACTGGGCGCTGGCGGCGCTGGTGGCGATATTACCCGCGCCGTTCATGACATACGACGCCTTCAATTTCGCGAGGATGACCCTCTCCGACTGGAAGGCCCTGTGGCGCAAGGAGCTGAGGCGGGAGTATGAAGAATTGAAAAAAGAGATAAAAAAGATATAACATGCTCAAAAAGAATATAGCGATAGCATTGGCGGCGCTGCTGGGATTCTGCGGGGTCCTTCCGGCGCAGGAAGTCTCGGGCGGCGATATTGTCAAGAAGGGCATATCGCTGGGCCCCCTGCCTGTCGTGGCTTTCGACCAGGACAAAGGCTTCCAGTACGGTGCCCTGCTCAATATCTACAATTTCGGCGACGGCACGACCTACCCCGTGCCCAAATCGCAGTGGTACCTGGAGGCCTCCTTCTTCACCAAGGGGTCGAAGCTGTTCGTGGTCAATTTCGACAGCCGCACCCTGATTCCGGGTGTGAGGGTATGCTTCTCGGGCTCCTACAACGGCGACAAGGCGCTCGATTTCTATGGCTTCAACGGATATGACTCCTATGTTGACCACACGGTCCTCTCCGAGACCTCTGCATATTACAGGATGAGCCGGTCGGTGCCCTATCTGAAGGCCGATTTCACCGGCAACATCACCCCCCATCTCTACTGGAAGGCCGGATACCACTTCAAGTATTTCAAGATCGGCGAGTTCGTACCCGAGAGCGGTGCCATTCCCAACCTCTTCTCGCTTTACAAGACCGCGGGTTCAAACGGCGTCGTGATACCGGAGGATGAGGCGGAGGGCGGCATTTCGAGCTCCCTGAGGGCCGGCGTGATGTACGACAGCCGCGACTTCGAGGCGTCCCCCTCGAGGGGCATCTGGGCGGAGGCCAATCTGGAATACGCCCCTTCGTGGCTCGGTACGAGCAGGGAGTATCTCAAGTATTACGCGGCCTTCCGCCACTACCTGCCAATAGTGGGCGACAGGCTCGTATTCGCCTACAGGCTCAATGCGCAGGGCTTCCTCAACGATCCGGCATTCTATATGCTGCCCTTCGAGACCATCCTCGGCTACGGTTACGACCGCGACGGATTCGGCGGATACCGCACCATCCGCGGCATAATGCGCAACCGCATCCAGGGCCGCAGCATCTGCTACTTCAATACCGAACTGCGCTACCGGTTCGTGGATTTCCATCTCTTTAACCAGAATATCGGCCTGGCTGTGAGCGGATTCTGCGACGGGGGACGCGTCCTTGTACCTTACGGCAAGGAGACCTTTACGAACGAGACCTTCCACATCGCCGCGGGCGGCGGATTCCGCTTCATAATGAACCGCAACTTCATAGTGGCGGTGGAATACGGCGTGCCCTTCAATGAGCAGGACCGTTTTCCCGGAAAGGCAGGGTCTTTGTATATAAATACCGGATTCCTCTTCTAGAAAATACGGAATTATGAAAAGATATATCTCAATTCTGGCCTGCGCCGCAGCCGCGATCCTGCTCGGAGGGTGTAACTCCGAGTACAGCAAGAAGATCGAGGAGCTCGACGCGAGGGCTGAACTTCTTGCGGCCGACCTGGCGGAGTACAACGAGGCGCTCAAGACAATCAGCAGCCTGGCCTCCACCATCGAGGCCGGAGACTTCGTCACGGGCATTACCAAGATAATGTCCACAACCGATCCCGACAAGGAAATCGGCTACACGATCAATTTCGTCAAGCACGAGCCCATCACCATCATCCACGGAATCAACGGAAAGGTTCCCTATGTGAGCAGCATGAGGGGCTCCGACAACAAGTATTACTGGACTGTCCGCTACGATAACGGGACTGCCGAACTGCTGCGCGATTCCGACGGGAATCCCATTCCCTGCATCGGCCAGGTGCCCTACATCACCATCAGGGACAAGAAGTGGTACATCACTTACGACGACGTGACCTATACCGAACTGGGCCCTGCCGACGGAGCCGACGCCGACGCCATCTTCCTCTCGTTCAACCTAAAGGACGAGAATCAGGTGGTCTTCAACCTCTCCGACGGCTCCTCGTTCACCGCTCCCACGTTCCTTGCCTACAGCAACCTGATGAAGGAGGTGAACATCGTCAATACCAATGTCGATTCGCAGCAGTCGCTGGTGGAGGCGGCAATTGACGGGCTCATCTACATCAAGTCGGTCTATCCGATCATCTCGGATACCCTCTCGGGTACCAGGATCGAGCTCTCCAACGGCAAGATATGCCACATTTATGACATCGAGCACAGCAACGTGCCCAACGTCATGATGCGCTACGACAACATTACCGGCAATTACTACTGGGCCGCTGGATTCGGGACGGCCACTCCCAACTGGTTATATACCTCCGACAACATGCGTATCAAGGCGGTAGGCGATTCTGCCGCGGTTCCGGTCATCTCGATGGCGCTCGATACCGTTTCGGGCAAGTATTGCTGGACCAGCCAGCTTGGCGACGGGGAGCCGGAGTTCATTACGGACAGCCTCGGCAATTTGGTCCCGGCTGTCGAGTCGGCCGACAACCCTCTCTTCCAGTGGGTCGATAACAGCAACCCCTATTACCTGCTTCTCAAGGGGTATGACGGCACTGTATTCTCCCTGCCGAAAATGTATTCGATACAGATTCAGACCAAGATCTCGATGCATCCCAATACCTCGCTGCTGGTGCCCTATACGGTATTCGGCGACGAGGCCGGAGCGACCAACATAACCCTGCTCACACAGGGCGGTTTCAAGGCCACAGCAACCGGAAACCAGATATTGATTGACGCCCCCGAGGCGTTCAGTTCCGGTACGTCGCAGGTTGTGGTGATCTTCGACGTCTGCGGGCTCGGCACCAGGACCCAGGTCAAATATATTGACATAACCAATCCGGAGGAGGAGACATTATGAGATACTTAAGGAAAACGGCATATATCCTCCTGTCCGCACTGGTACTGTGCGGATGCAGCAAGGAACTCGAAAACGAGATCAGCCTCCTCGACCGCCGCATCACGGCCCTGGAGGAGCGCAGCTCAAAGATGAACGAAACCATCAAGGGGTTGAGAACCATCGTGGAGAGCTTCCAGAATTACGATTTCGTAACCGATGTCAAGCCGGTTTACAATACTTTCGGAACGGTAGTGGCGTATCGCATCACCTTTACCAATTCGGGAACCGTCACCATCCATAACGGAGTCGATGCGGACACTCCCATAATCGGCGTCGAAAAGGACCGCAACGGCCAGTATTACTGGACCGTGACCTATTCCGACGGGGTCGCCAACCCCATATACCTCTCCAATTCGGGACAGCTGGTTTACGCCTCTTCAGTCACTCCCGAAATCAAGATCGAGTCGGGAAACTGGATGATATCCTACGACAACGGAACCTCCTGGAACTACCTGGGCAAGGCTACCGGAGCCGCCGGAAATGCATTCGTGCAGTCGATCGACAAATACCCTTCCTTCGTAAGATTCAACTTTATCGACGGAACCTCGGTGCTTGTCCCTACCGCCTCGTCGTTCGAAAACTGCCGGAACGCGATAGATGACGTGAACAGCAATCTGAAATCCCTCAAGGAGCTTCTCGTCTCACTCGACAAAAAGGCTATGGCGACCGACCTGATCCCCATTATGGAGGGCAGGGATACGATAGGCTGCCGGATCACATTCGTGGGCGAGGGCGTTCCCTCGAGAATCAGTTTCTTCAATGCGACCACCACCACTCTCCCTGAAATCCAGGCCCTGAAGGACGACTCCGACGGCAATTATTACTGGGCCGTCAAGTATCCCGGCAGCGAGAAGGCGGAATGGATTCTCTGCGGCGAATCGAAGGTCCGTATGAACGTCCTGCAGGGAACTTCGCCCAAAGTCGGGCTGGAGCGCAACGAAACGGACAATCTCTATTACTGGACGGTCTCCTATGACGGAGGCGGGACCTTCGCGTGGCTGCTGGACGATACCGGGAATATGATCGCCGCCACTTCGGCTGAGGTCAGCAACCCCGTGACATCCCTGATCGAGACCTCCTCGCTCTACTATACTATGACTGTCAACGGCGCTGCGGTCGTCATCCCCCGCTACAACAGCCTGGGCGTCACTCTCGACAGGACCAGCGTCACAATGGCGGCCTCGGACACCTGCTCGATCCCCTATTTCATATCGGCCGCCGACCAATATACCGAGATCCTGCCGATTGCCGCCGATCCCGGCTTCAAATGCTGGATCGAGAAGGTCAACCTTACCCGCGGCTCGCTTGTGATAGCCTCTCCGGAGTCCTTCCAGAGCGGCTCGTCGTCGGTCTCGATGCTGGTTTCCGACGGAAGGGGAACGATGAATACCGTAGTGGTCAACATAACTTATGGAGGGAAGTAGTATGAAGAATAATTTCAGATTCCATCTGGCGGCCCTCGCCGTCCTGATCATGATGGCAGGCTGCACCTCCCCGCTCGAGGAGAGCGTCGCGAAGCTGCGCAACAAAGTCTCGGAGCTCGAGAGTGGATTCGCAGCGCTCAACACTTCGATCGCGGACCTCAATACGCTTATCTCTAAGGTCCAGTCGGGCGACCATATAGCAAGTATCGAAGAGGTGACTTCGGGATGCTATGTCATCACTTTCGAGAGCAAGGATATCCTTATGCTCAAGGATGGAGAAGACGGCAAGACCCCCGTTATCGGCATCCGATACGACAGTACGTCGGGTTACTACTGCTGGACCGTCCAGAGCGGCTCTTCGGCCCCCACCTGGCTGGTGGACAGCTACGGCCGCAAGATCAACGCCGAGGCCACGGTTCCCAAGCTCCGTATCAGCGACGGTTACTGGCAGGTCTCCTATGACGACGGAGCGCACTGGACCAATCTTTTCCAGTCGAGCGGTTCGGAAGGCACCTCGGTCTTCAGCGATATCGACTGGTCCGACAAATATGTCGTAAAATTCACCCTTACCAACGGCACTACCTTCTTCGTTCCCACGATGGAGGCGGTTTATGAGCTGACAGCGGTCTGCGACTCGATCAACAACAACATCGAGGCCTACAGGACGATGCTCACGTCCGTCAATTCGGCGGTCTATGTGCAGTCGGTTGCCGAGATTTACTCGGGCGGCAAGCACGCCGGCTACAGCATCACCCTCGAGAACGGCAGCGTCTATACGATCAGGGACGGTGTCGAAACCACCAAGAGCGTATTGATGGACATCGCCGAGGATCCCTCTGACGGCAAGCTCTACTGGAGGGTCAAATACGGCTCGGAACAGGAGTTCTCCTGGCTGATGCGCGACGGTGAGAGGGTCTGCGCCTCGATCTTCGACGGCCAGCCCGAGATAGGCTTCAAAGACTCCTTGGGAGTGCACTATTTCACGGTGAGCTACGATGGTTTCGAGACCTGGGACTGGGTCCGCGATGCCGACGGAATGCCGATCGCGGCTTCGGGCAGCGTGACTTTCAATCTGTTTACTTCCGCCGAGATATCGGATACGTCCGTAACCCTTACCACTATCGACGGCAACAAGATAACCTTTATGAGGGTTTCCCGTGAGAAGACTCTCTCGCTCAACATTATGGGCAGTTTCGATGTATATGCCGACTCCACCTATACCTTCTCGGTGATGGTAGTCGATACCGTCACCGCGACGGCCCGGTATAAAGATTTCGGGGAGTACAATGCGACGGTGGGGATGGATATAAGGGCAATAGGAATAGATTCCTGCACGGTGCTGAACGTAGCCGTGGATTCCGCCATGTTCCACTCCGACTCGCTGAGCCACAACAAGGTCACCAAGCTCAACACCTACAGGTATCAGTCCACTTACGACATCACGATGAAGATGGGTTCGGTGCTCGATACCACTGCGGTAAGCCGCGTGGCGGTATTCCTCAACTGGGACGACCGTTCGATAATGAGGGTTGCCAAGTTCCGCAACAGGGCGGTTGTGATTCCGGAGCCTCCGGTACCCGATCCGACTCCCGATCCGACACCTGACCCGACGCCCGATCCGACGCCGGATCCTACTCCGGACCCGACTCCCGTGACGCCGGTGGTCACTCCACCGGATCCGGTTACCCCGTAGTTACTTCCTGACGGCTTTTTTAGCCAGACGCTTATCGCGGGCCTTCTTCTGCTTTCCGTAGGGGGTCCGCATATATTTTTTCCACTGTTCGTCGGAGAAGAATTTGACGAAAGTGGTGTCGTTGGCCTCCGACCACTTGTCGGAAACCAGCTCATAGAGTTCGGTGCCGGAAGCGCCCTTGCGCCTCACCGCTTCGAGCTCCTCCATCATATGGGCGTAATTGAACTGGAGGGTGGAGTCCACCAGGAAGACCTGGCGGTCGTCAAGCGAGAGCATCCCCTGCAGATAATCGGCGACCTCCGCCGCCATCGTAGCGGCGTCCTTGGGCTGCTGTTGTCCTTGTTGCTGGTTCTGAGCCGTCGCATCTGTTTCCGTCAGTCCCGCTGATATTATCACCATCACGGCAATAGCCACAACGGCCTTGTTTAAAGCACTTACAGATAGTTTCATGTTATTTTCTCCTATGGGAGGCCGTTTTTTTGCTTCGATAATACACTTTGCCTGCTCCGCGAAACGTTTCAAACGCTCTCCCCAAATGGCAAATATAGTAAATCTGCGGAATATCCCGTTTCCGCCGCCGCAGGGCAAAATGGAGCAAGGTAAAGTGCCATACAATGCGTTCTAAGGCCCATAACCCTGCTCCATCCCCCGAAAATAGATGCATGGAGCAGCTGAACCCATTCTTGAGACATGTTTGAGCCACATCCATCTGCTCCATCCTGCCCCAAGTTGAAAAAATGTTTCCGGGTAAAGTTAAAATAGGTAAGACCGGCAGCTTCACTCTCTTATTTGGTTTTTTTGCTATCTTCGTGGAAAATCCGCTGAGAGCAATCTGCGGATTTGTGCAGGGAATAATCAAAACGTTAAGATACTATGAAGCATTTTCTGAGATTATCGGCGGCAGTGGCCGTCTTGGCGTCGGTTTTGGCAATCAAGGCGGATGCCTGCACCAATGTGATCGTCACCAAGGGGGCGTCGGCCGACGGCTCCTGTATGGTCAGCTACGCGGCTGACTCACACCAGTTGTTCGGAGAGCTTTACTTCAATCCGGCAGCCGTATGGCCGGCCGGCTCGATGAAGGATATCTACGACTGGGACAGCGGACGCTACCTGGGCAAGATCAAACAGGCCGGCCGCACATACCAGAGGGTCGGCAACATCAATGAATACCAGCTCATCATAGGCGAGACCACCTTCGGAGGCCGCGAGGAGCTCGTCAATCCCGATGGCATAGTTGATTACGGCTCGCTAATCTACACAACTCTCGAGCGCGCGAAAACCGCCCGCGAGGCCATCCGCATCATCGACGGCCTGCTCCAGGAATACGGATATCCCTCGGAAGGTGAATCCTTCTCCATCGCCGACAAGAACGAGGCCTGGATAATGGAGATCATCGGCAAGGGCAAGGTAGAGAAGGGCGCCGTATGGGTCGCTGTCAGGATTCCCGACGGATATATCTGCGCGCACGCCAACCAGAGCCGCATCCACCACTTCCCGCTCAACGATCCCGCGAACTGCATCTACAGCGAGGATGTCATCTCCTTCGCCCGCAAGGCCGGATTGTATGACGGCAAGGATGAGGATTTCAGCTTCTGCGACACCTACTGCCCGGCCGACTTCGGCGGCCTGAGGGCCTGCGAGGCGCGCGTATGGTCGGCATTCCGCCTCCTCGGAGGAGAGAATTTCGACGCTGACAAATATCTCGACTTCGCGATGGGACACAACGCGGCCAACAAGATGCCGCTCTATATCAAACCGGCGAAGCCCGTCTCCGTCAAGGATGTGGCCGAGGTGATGCGCGACCATTTCGAAGGCACCGCCCTCGATTTCAGCGAGGATATGGGTGCGGGTCCCAGCAGGCTGCCATACAGATGGCGCCCTATGAGTTTCGAGCTCGACGGCCAGAGTTACGTGATGGAGCGCTCGATCGCGACCCAGCAGACCGGATTCTGGTTCGTGGCCCAGTCCCGCGGCTGGCTGCCCGATGAGGTGGGAGCGGTTACCTGGTTCGGCGTCGATGATGCCGCAACCTCGCCTCTGACCCCGATCTATGCCAACATCAACTCCGTCCCCAAGTGCTTCGCCGAGGGCAACGGCTCGATGCTCGAATACAGCCCCACATCTGCATTCTGGCTGATGAACCGCGTGGCGCACTACGCATATCTCTTCTACGACCGCGTGGCCCCGGAAATCCGCGGCAAGATAGATGAATATGAGGCCGAGAATGTCAACCTGCTCGCAGCCAACGACGCCAGGATGGTCAAGCTCCTGGAGGCCGGAAACCTGCGCAGCGCCAAGACCGCGATGACCGAATTCTGCGCCAACCGCACGCAGGAGATGATGACCCGCTGGGAGAATCTTTCGAACTACCTGCTGGTGAAGTATATGGACGGCAACGTCAAGCGCCAGAACGAGGACGGTTCCTTCAAGGAGAACGGCTCAGGCAAGAATATCCCGGCATCCCCGATGCATCCGAAGTTCCGCGAGAGATGGCTCCGCGGCATAGTCAACGACCACGGAGATGTCATAAAGAAGGTCGAACCGAAGCGTTAGTCGCCGCTGTTCCCGCCTTCCTGGATGATGGTGAAGGTGTGGGAAATGGTTTCCGACTTGATATCGAACGACAGGCTCCGCAAGGGGCCTGACGTGTTTTCGGGCAGGGTTACCTCGATTTCGCAGTCCCCGTCCCCGAAGGTGGGGGAGAAGGTGATCCAGTCCACATAGGTGACGTCGCTCCTGTTGATGCCCGCCTCCCAGGTGACGTTGCTGTGCAGCTGCACCGTCTGGGTGCCTCCGGCCGTGGTGAAATAGAGGGTGTCGGGGTCGAATGAGAGCTCCGGCAGCACATATTTCTCGCAGGAGGGGAGAAGGGCGCCGGAAATGACCGCAAGGACGGCCGTCAGTATAATAAAAAATGATGATTTTCGCATTGCAAGGCCTATAACGTCGCAAAGTTATCAAAAAGTTTAATACCTTTGTGAAATACATAACACCCTGACAATGTCATTCAAAAAGATAATAGCGCTTTTCGCGGTGGTTCTTCCGCTTCTGGCTTCCTGCGTAGAGGCCGAGGCCCCTTCCGTAACCGTCGATCCCAACAAGATGTCCTATGACTATGCCGGCGGCAGCTTCTCGGCCAGCGTCACCACCAACGGCGACTGGGAGGCGACCTGCGACGCCGAGGATATCGTCATAACCCCCACATCCGGTTCGCAGGATGCAGTCGTAAGGATAGATGTTCCCGCCAGCAAGAGCAAGGAGACCGTAGCCGCCATCATCAATTTCACCACCTCCAAGATGGTTCGCGACACCCTCAAGACCCGCAAGGCGAAGGTGGTCATCACCCGCGAGGCCATGCCTTTCGTAGATCTTTCGGCCGGCGAAGGATATATTAGCCCCGCAGGCGGCGGCCTCCGCGTCAGCCTTACCGCCAACCATGCCTGGACCTCGACCGTTTCCAACCCCATTCCCGGACTCGAGGTGAAGCCCTCCGAGGGCACATTCAATTCGGAAATAGCCATTTCGCTGCCCAAAAACGAGAGCGGCGCTGCCAGGAGTTCCGAAATCGTCTTTTCCCTGAAAGATTTCCCTGACGTGAAGGCCCGATACACCGTCCGTCAGAACCCGTAAATAAGCCACTTATGCGAAGGATCCTGCTTTCCATAATGATGGTGATGCTCTGGATCCCTTCTTTATCCCAGAACGTCACACTCTCGGGAAGAATTCTCGAGAAAGGCAGCCGCGTGCCCGTAGAATTCGCCACAGTGGTGCTCCCGGACCGCGAACTCTGGGCCGTGGCCGACGCTGAAGGCCGTTTTACCATAAAGAACGTCCCCCAGGGCAAGACCAGGGTGGAGGTCTCCTGCCTGGGGTATGTCACCCTCTCGAGGGAGATGACCTTCAAAGGCGAGGTCAAGCCCCTGGAACTGCTGCTTGACAAGGACAACCTTACCCTCGAGGATGTGGTAATCACGGCGAAGGACAACAGCAATTCGGCCACCACCACCCGCACTATCGACAAGGCGGCCCTAGAGCAGGTGCAGATGATGAATGTCTCCGACATTTCCAGCCTGCTGCCGGGCGGCGCCACTCCAACCAGCCCTCTGCTCACCAGCGAGCAGTCGATAATCCTTCGCGGAGCTACGGCCGAGGCGGGTAATCCTGCCTTCGGAACCGCCATCGAGGTGGATGGCGTGAGGCTCTCCAACAATGCCAGTTTCGCATCGGCCAACTCCTCTTCGCCTGTCAAGGGTGTCTCCACCAACAATATAGCATCCACCAATGTCGAATCGGTCGAGGTCATCACCGGAGTCCCTTCGGTGGAGTACGGCGATATGTCCTCCGGAGTGGTGAAGGTCAACCTGAAGAAGGGAAAGACCCCCTGGATGGTGACGATGTCCACCAGTCCGAATACCAAGCAGACCTCGGTTTCGAAGGGATTCGGCCTGGGTACCGGAAAGGGTGGGCAGAGAGGCGTCATAAACGCCAGCGCGGAGTACACCGAGTCGGTTTCGAAGCAGATGTCGCCCTATACGGCATACCGTCGCGAGCAGCTCTCCCTCTCCTATATGAGGACCCTCAATTCCGGGTTGTTCGCCTCCACTCCCTTGAGGATCAACGCCGGAATTACCGGCAACCTGGGTGGAATGAACACCAGCGCCGACCCCGACGCGGTCCAGGGAACCTGGTCCAGGGGACGCGACAATGCCGTCAGGGGAAACTTCTCCCTCAACTGGCTGCTTAGCAAGCCCTGGATTACCAATCTGGAGTTGAGCGGCTCTCTCTCCTATTCCGACAAGGGAAACCGCGAGAGGACCTTCAACTCCTCCGCAATCAACAAGATAGTCCTTCACGGAAGGGAACAGGGATACTTTATGGCGGTTCCCTATTCCGCCGGAACGGTTCCTTCCGTAATGTATATTCCCGGCGGCTACTGGTACAACGTGATGGAGGAGGACGACCGTCCTCTGACCACCAGACTCTCCCTCAAGGCGAACCATTCCCACTATTACGGGAGTGTCAACAACAAGGTCAAGCTGGGCGCGGACTGGAGCACTGACAAGAATTTCGGTATCGGAAACTTCTCTTCCGAGATGGAGACGGCTCCCTCTTTCCGCGAGTACCGCTACTGCGACGTCCCCACGATGCACAACATCGGCGCCTATCTGGAGGACAACCTGATGCTTCACATCGGCACCGGCCATATCAATCTGATCGCCGGCCTGCGCAGCGACAACACGCTCATCAAAGGTTCGGCTTACGGCTTGACTTCCAGCCTCTCTCCGCGATTCAATGCAAAATGTGTCATACTGCCCCGCGAGGGAAGGGGAAACAAGGCGGTCAGGGAACTCGCGCTTCGTGCCGGATGGGGCGAGGCGGTGAAACTTCCCTCGTTCTCGATACTTTTCCCCACCCCCACATACCGCGACGTGAGGGTGTTCACTTCGCCCACCAACTCCGCCAACGAGTCGATGGAGGCATATTACATCCAGCCGAGGACCATCGAGTACAATCCCGACCTCAAATGGCAGCGCAACCGGATGCTTGAGGTTGCGGTGGAGACCGACATTCTCGGCAACAAGATATCCCTTACCGGATACTGGAACCAGACCCTGAATACCTACCGCATCTCCAGCAGGTATGAAAGGACCACGTATTCCTATACTCCCGACGCCAATGTGGCTTCGGTGTCGATACCGTCGGATGACAGGGCCTACTCGATCGACCCTTCCACGGGAATCGTGACTGTCTCGGACAAGAGCGGCAAACTTCCTTCGGAGACGCTCCCGTATCTGACTTACAAGGAGCTGGCACCGCTTTATTACGCCGACAACGAGGTGAATCCCATCAACCGATACGGCCTGGAGTGGGTGGTGGAATTCGCACGCATCAAGGCCATCCGCACCGATATCCGCCTGGACGGCTCCTGGTATGCCTACAAGTCGGTGCCGGGCAATATGATTGAATACAGCCCCTATACGCTGCGCTCCTCGGGCGACAAGCTTCCGTATCGCTACATAGGCTGCTACTACGGCAACAACAGCTATTCCAACGGCTCGGAATCACGCACCCTGCGCACCAACCTGACCGTTACGACCCATATTCCCTCGGTGCGACTGATTCTCTCCGCCAAGGTTGAGGCGAGCCTGCTGCGCTATACCAGGACCCTAAGCGAAAGGGCTGACGGTACGGAACTGGCCCAGGTGATCTCCGATCAGTCCGATATTCTCTCCGTCACCGGAGAATCCGTCTATGCAGGTGACAATTACGTGGTACGCTACCCCGAATGGTACTGCTCTTATGACGACCCCACTCCGAGAAACTATCTCGAGGATCTGAAGGCCGCCAAGGCATCCGGGAATATGAATCTGTTCAACGACCTGTGGCAGCTCTCCTACAAGTCGAACTATCTCTATATGCTCGGCAAGGATTATTACTCTCCCTATTTCAGCGCCAACTTCAGCGTCACCAAGGAGATCGGGGAGCTCGCCTCCATCTCGTTCTACGCCAACAATTTCTTTGTGAACAGGCAGCAGATATGGTCCACCAGGACAAGGACCTATCTCTCCGCTGCCAGCTACATACCAAAGTTCTATTACGGATTGACAGTCAGAATAAAGTTTTAACAATTAAATACATTCATTATGAGAAAGTTCTTATTGATGCTCGGTCTCGTGGCCCTGGTTGCAGTCTCCTGCGACAAGGACCCCGTGATGATCGAAGTTCCCGTCCAGCTCGCAATGGACGGCAATCCCTTCGCAGTCGAAGGGGTGACAGTCACTCTCACTTCCGCTACCGCTAATTTGGAAGCAAAGACAGATGCTTCCGGAAAGGTTACCTTCACCGTTCCCGTAGGTAATTATACCGCTTCCGCTTCATTCAAGAAGGCTGAAGCCGGCATTCAGTTGAACTACAACGGAACCGCCGCAGTCAATGTCGTGGATCTCGGCAAGGGCTCTACCTTCCCCGCAGTTTCCCTGGCACTCACCGCCTCCAAGAGCAGCCAGCTTATAATCAAGGAGGTTTACAACGGCGGATGCCTGGATGCAGCCGGCAAACTCTACCAGTACGACAAGTACATCATCGTTTACAACAACTCCGACACCGAGGTCGATGCAAGCAAGATGTGCCTTGCGATGGCCCAGATATCAAATATGACTTCAGTCAACAAGTATGTCATAACCGACGGCGTCATCGAATATGAGAAGGAGGGCTGGGTTCCCGCTTCATACGGCATCTGGTGGTTCCAGGACGGCGTCAGCGTCAAGATCGCTCCCTATTCCCAGATCGTGATTTCCATCAACGGTGCGATCGACCACACCGCCACCTATCCCAAT
Organism: Bacteroidales bacterium; assembly: GCA_017443845.1. Classification (GTDB taxonomy): domain Bacteria; phylum Bacteroidota; class Bacteroidia; order Bacteroidales; family UBA932; genus Cacconaster. The sequence continues at coordinate 84,135 of JAFSXX010000029.1, forward strand.
TCCGTCAACCTCAGCAATGCGGATTACGTTCTCTATGACCTCGAATCGGGCTTCAGTGCACCGGCTCACTATCCCGCGCCTGCCGCTTCTGTTCCCACCAATCACTATATGAAGACCGTGGAATATGGAATGGGTACCGCCTGGGTCTTCCCCAACAAGTCCGCTGTCCCTATGCTGATCATGCCCGACCAGGATATCAAGGCTTTCGTTGCAAATCCTGCAAATTTCGACAACAGAGGTACCAACAACTCGAGCAATTACGCCAAGGTTCCCATCTCCTGGGTACTTGACGCAATGGAAATCTGGAGCGCTGCCGACGAGACCAAGTACTTCCGCCGCCTTCCCGGCGTCATTGACAACGGTTATGTCGTGATGGAGACCAGCGGAACGGGTCACTCCTGGTACAGGAACGTTGACAAGGCCGCAACCGAGGCTATCGAAGGCAACGCCGGCAAGCTCGTTTACAACTATGCTGGCGCAGCCAACGCTGACGCTACCGATCCTTCCGGAATCGACGCCGAGGCTTCCATCGCAGCAGGTGCGAAGATCGTTTATGCGGACAGCAACAATACCGCAAAGGACTTCCACTTCCGCAACGTGCCTTCCCTCAAGAAGTAATCATGAAACTCCGTTTCCCTTTGACAGGCATACTGATCCTCTGCCTTGCGGCCAGTGCCGCAGGGCAGGGGCGGGTGCTTGATTTTGCCCAGGTTACCGGGTCGAATCCGCTTCTCTCCTATGAGAACGCCTCTCTGATGGCCTCTCTCGGCAAAGCGAACTTCTCGGAAGCCAGGGTGTCCTTTGCAAAGGAGAACGGCGATTTGATACCGCTGGAGGGGTCTCCTGACAGCTGGAATCTCGATGTCCTCACCCAGTCCTTCCGCAGGGTATCCGACCGTCTGGTCTTCTCCGGCAAGGTGGGCTACTCATTCTTCCGCGGAAACGGAATGGGAGGACAGGTGCTTATGAACCCCCGGGAAAGCGCCATCGGTTTCCTGGAGGAGGACAACTCCACGGTCGGAGTCAAGCAGCGTGAGATTTATACCCTCAGCGGCTCTCTTTCCTACTCCTTTGGCCGCAGGCTGAGCGCCGGCGTGAAGATCGATTACATTTCCGCCGACCAGACCAAATTCAAGGATCCCAGATTCCTCAACATGCTGATGGATCTCAAGGTGGCTCCCGGCATAACCCTTTGGAAATTAAACGGTTTTGTCCTGGGCGGTAACCTCCTTTGGCACCATTCCGTGGAACAGCTCAGCGCCGGCCTCTTCGGTACTATGGACCACCAGTACTTCGTTCTGGTGAACCAGGGCGGTTTCCTTGGCAGCCGGGAACTGTTCGACGGCGACGTGGGATATGTCTCGCTTTCGAACATACGCCCGCTGACCGATGACGGATACGGCCTCGCCCTGCAGATTGCGGCCGGCTCCGGCACGCGTTTCTACGGCCAGATAAAGGGGCTTTGGCGCGACGGATATTACGGCAGCCGCACCTCCACCTCCGTCGTTTTCTGCGAGTTCAACGGCCCGGAGGCCGCTCTTGAAACCTCGCTGATAATCCCCCGTGGCAAAGACATCCATAAACTGGATTTGAACGGCGGTGCGAAGATACTCTTCAACTACACCAACTCCTACTCCTACAAGACCGAAACGGGAATGTCCTCCGTGGTTGTCTATAACGGCCGGAACAAGACCATGTCCCGTTACCGCTATGCGGCTCATCTGGGCTATGACCTCAAGAAGAATGTTGGCGGATACCGTCCCGACTGGGAGTTCAGGATCTCGGCCGACGCCTTGATGCAGCAGCGCAAAACGATCCTCTATCCCGACTACAGGGATGACAGTTATATGAATCTCACACTCGACCTTTCGGCCGAGCGCAACATCGAGCGCGAAACCGGCTGCATCAGCCTCGGAGCCGCGCTGTTCGGCTTTGCCGGCACCGGCAACCCCAAGACCGACGGCTCCTATTCGTCCGGTTCCTCGAAGGTAAAGTCTTTTGACAGCTGGCTCTTCCGCCAGTTCGAATACGACACCGCAATGCGCGCGGGAGGCGAACTCTCCTTCACCTGGACCTGGCTCCGTCCCCGCCGTCTTGCCCCTTACCTGAAGATTTCCGACCGCTTCACCTCGCTTCTCCAAACTCCCCAGTACCTTGATGGCCGTTTCCGCAATACTGCCCAGGTGGCTCTGGGGTGCAATTTTTAGTTGACACAATCTCCTTTTCTTATGAGAAAGATATTCCTTACCCTGCTTCTTGCAGCGCTTCCCCTTTTGGCCTCCGCCGACGAGGGAATGTGGCTTGTAAATATGATCGAGGGCAAGCTCCACCGCCAGATGGCCGATGCGGGCCTGCGCCTCGATGCGAAAACCATTTATGACGAAGACCGGGCCTCCCTGAGCGATGCCGTGGTGGCGCTGGCTTTCAGCTGCACGGGCAGTATGATTTCAAACGACGGCCTGATGATCACCAACCATCACTGCGCCTATGAGGATGTCCACAAGCTGAGCACCCCCGAGCACAATTATCTGGAAGACGGCTTCTGGGCCCTCAGCCGCGACAAGGAGCTGCCCGTCCACAGCGAAGGCATCTATTTCCTGAAGAAAGTGCTGGATGTGACCGAAGAGGTGCAGCACCTGAAGGATTCCACCCACGCAGAAGGCAAGGTGTTTGGAATGCGCAAGGTATATGCGATGATAGAGGAGCGCTACGCCAAGATGTTCGAAGGGCAGGGCGAGGTTATCTGCTCTTCCTTCTGGGGAGGCCAGAAGTATATGGTGGCCCATTATCAGGTTTACAAGGATGTCCGCCTGGTGGCCGCGCCGCCCGTCTGCATAGCCTCCTACGGAGCCGAGGTGGACAACTGGGAGTGGCCCCAGCACAAGGGGGATTTCGCAATCTACCGCATCTACACAGCGCCTGACGGCTCTCCTGCCGAGTACTCTCCCGACAATGTGCCGCTGCATCCCAAGAAGACCCTCCGCATTGCCACGGGCGGCGTCCGCACGGGCGACTATACGATGGTCATCGGCTATCCGGGCCGCGTCAACCGCTATTCCTCTTCCTTCGCGGTGAAGCAGGCCGCCGAGATATCCTGCCCCATCCAGGCTTATTATCAGAAGAAGCAGATGGAGATCCTCGACCGCTGGATGAATTCCGATCCCGAAATCAGGCTCAAATATGCCGACCGCTACTTCTCCCTGAGCAACGTGCAGGAGATCCGCGAGGGAGAGGCATATACATATACCCGTTTCCGGATTCCGGAAGTGAAGGCAGAGACGCAGGACAGGCCCCTTCAGGAGTGGATCGACGCCGATCCCGCCCGCAAGGCGGAATATGGCGACCTGGTGGAGAGGCTGGGCTCCAAATATGAGGCTGTCGCCGATATGGAAAGGCAGCTCAATTATTACCGCGAGACCTATGTCCGCACCTTCAGGCTCAACAGGATGATCAACATCATCATCCGCTACGGCAAGGACCGCGATAAGGCGGGGCTTCCTCCGGCTCCGGTCGCCGACAGCGCGAAGCTCGTCGAGAGGGTCGACCAATTATACGGCGAATTGGATCTGAGGGTGGAGAAGGATATATTCAAATATGCCCTCGGAGAGTTCTATCGCACTGTTGACAGGGGGTTCCAGGGAGATTTCTTCCGCGGCGTGTATGATTCATTCGGGGGAGATGTGGCCGCCGCCGATTCGATTTGGAACAATTCCGTCTTCTCGGATATGGACAGGCTTCACAAGGCCTTCTCGGAGCCGCATCCGACCGAATTCTATACATCCGATCCCCTTTACAAATATGCCTCCAGCATCAATATCGTGCCCCTGAACAAGAAGAAGGCGGAGATAGAGGGGGAGGAGAGCGTCGCCAAACTCGAAGCCGCCTATAAGAAGGCTCTCTATCTTATGCGCGAGGACAAGGGCATTGCCCAGTATCCGGACGCCAACTCCACGATGCGCGTGACATACGGCACCGTAGGGCCGATTTCTCCCGCCGATGCCGTTACGGTCGATGACCACACCTCCACCGCCGGCATCCTCGAGAAGTACCGTCCGAATGAATACATCTTCTCCCTCAAGCCGGGGATAAAGGCTCTTTACGAAGCGCAGGACTGGGGCCGCTGGGCCGACGGCAAGACCGGCAAGATGTATGTCAATTTCCTGAGCGACAACGATATCACCGGCGGTAATTCGGGCTCTCCCGTGCTCAATGCCGAAGGCGACCTGGTCGGCCTTGCCTTCGACGGCAACAAGGAGGGCCTCACCAGCGATATGTACTACGACCCGGTGATGAACAAATGCATCAGCGTCGATATCCGCTACGTGATGTGGATCCTCGACAAGTATATGGGAATGGGTTACCTCTTCGACGAGCTGACCTTCGTCCCCGACAAACCCTCACTCCACAAATCCGGCCGTCGCAACGCTGACCGTAAACGAGTCAAGTAGCGGCTTCACCGCCTCGGACAGGGTAGCTCCCGAGGTCAGGACATCGTCCACTACCAGGATATGGCGGACGCCTTCCGATGAGAGCCGCGTCGCCACGCGGGGATTCATCGCGAAGGCGTCCTTCACGTTTGCGCTGCGCTCTCGGGCTGATAGTTTTGTCTGGGTGCCGGTGTGTTTGCGCCTGCGCAACAGATGCATCTCTACCTTCACTCCGCCAAGACCTTCGGCGATTCCTTGTGCTATGATCTCCGCCTGGTTGTAGCCACGGCGCCATCTGCGGAGCGGATGAAGCGGTACCGGCACGATGGCCTGGATTCCGACAAACCTCCCGCTTTCATCCATTCTGCGTCCAAGTTCCCTTCCGAGCCATCGCCCCAGTGCCGTATCCCCGCCGTATTTGACCTTTTTCACCAGTTCTCCGTAACCTCCCTCTTTGCGGTAGAAGAAGAGGCTCGCCGCCGCCACGATTCCGACCCTTTCCCACATCCGCCGTTCCACGGGATTCTCCCCGAAAGCCCAGCTCCAGGTGTAGGGAAAATCCTCCTCGCACCTGCCGCACAGAAATTGTTCCTCCACCTCCAGACATTTCCCGCACACCGGGCAGAGCCTCGGGAAAAGCAGCTCCATGAATGCCTTTGTGCCGTATTTGATGCTCTTCATATAGCAAATATAGAGGTCCTTTATCCCATGGCGTATGCGGATTTGACAATTTTTGAGGCGCATCGGCAAATTCTTTTTTTTTTGAAAAGAAGCTTTCTCGGAGTAATTTTGTATTTTCCCGTAAAAGTGAACAAAAATGACAGCAGCAATAGTCGGAGATGTGGGGGCACACAGTTCTTCTTCCCGTTTTGATTATGAATTATTGTCAACTTAAGAAGGCGGTTAAATCTTATAATAAATCTCTGCCGAGCAATATAAGAGTTGGTAGAAGAGCGATTCTTGAACGAAGGCTGCCCGCCTTTTTATCGGTTTTTTAGTATTCCTCAATCAAATGATGAACAATTACCATGGACTTCAAAGCAATCCTCAACAACATTCACTCAACCTTTATAGTGGTTTTGATGCTTTTTATTATGGTGTCTTTTTTTGGGAGTATCGACAATATTGTAAGTTATTCTAAAGATCATTTTATGAAATATGATCAAGAAACAGTTGCCTATGTTGATACTGTCATATCTAGAGGCTCTTATCGGCATAACAAACCGATAAAGGTTCGATGTGTTTTACATTATTTCGACGGAACGGAGAATCGAATATACGAGTTAGCGGATGATAACTTTATACTGCCTAAGGGTTTCCCAATACCGGTGCGATACAGACATGATAAGCCGGATAAGGTATGTATTAATCATTTAACAGGTGCCCCATATAATGACACCCTTTGCGTATTCATAAAAAGGGACTTTTGGCGGGGTGATATTGTAACCATTTCTAAAGATAAGGAGTATGGGAGATAGTGCTAATAACAACATAGGCTGCACGGGTTTTTATTTAATTATTATAGTTTATATATGTGGACTCTTATTCTCTCTCGTCAGTGACTATATGATAAACAATGGGCAAAATGCTGAAGCTACCATTGAACAAGTATGGCCAGGCTATAAAAGCAATGAAATATACGTATCATATTCTTTTGCAGCAGATGATATTGTTTATTTTGGTTCTATAGCCTTTTGTGAGAGAGACTCCGTGGCTGTCGGACAGAAGATTAAGATAAAGTATCAAACGAATAAACCTTATAAATCGAAAATGATTTCATTTTTAGACTAGCAGAAAGATTCTTCAGATCCTCGTGATATAATGATGCCCTATATTTATGAAACAAAAGCTGCTCGCAGACATGGCATTTTCTGACCAAGCAACTATACCCGGCAAAGAAGGGCGAATAAATGGCTATGGAAACAATAACAATTGATAATATTGATTCGTATGAATGGCATGATTCAATAATCAGATTAGTGACATATAAAGATGATAGATTAATCCTTGAAGTAACCTGGAGCGATGATTCACAATCGGTCTTGTTAATTCATAATGTATGCTATTATAGTATCACTAATCACACATGGGTTGTCTGCGATAACACCATTAGATGGGCAACGATGCGTCGAGTTACAACAAAAGATCTTGAATCATTCGGAATACCAACAATAATAGCCTCCGAATGGAATGATAAATCATATGTTTTGTCTTTTGAGTTTAATTCATCTCCAAATACATTGATTGTTGTTGCAAAAACATTTTCACTTATTCCTAAATGTCGGGTCGATGCAGATATACTTGATATAATGGCCTGCTAGTAATTACATCGTATCCTTTCTCTTGCTCATAATAGTAAAAACAGCTATGCTTTTTACTCTTCATTTGATGGTATTTGGCAGAGTATGGCTATGGGAATGGCCATAGGTGTAAGTTCAACTCTTGGGACATGTTTATTTCAAGGAATAAATCCCTTTGAGGGAATAAAGGCATACCCTCCGAAGTATGGATTTAAAGGTGAACCTGTTGACGACATGTTAGAGCCTGGAACGGTAATTGATAGATATGGAAAACTTGATGGAAGTTTTGCGGCACCAGAAGGGACTAGTTTTTCAGAGAGGGGGTTGCCCTTGGTTTTAAAATCAAGTTCTTATTCTCGTTATCTGGTAGTGAATCCTATTCCTGTTCAGAGTGGAACGGCTGCAGGGTCTTTTTGGTTTGCTTCTCCCGGGGGAGGTACCCAATTCTATTTCCCGTATCATAATATTCAGTATTATATTAATCAAGGTTATTTGCTTCCGTTTTGATTATGAATTATCATCAACTTAAGAGGGCTATCAAGAAATATTATAAGTCGTTGCCGCGCAATAAAAGACACCGTATTTTTGAACGACCTGGGATTTGTATTCTTAGCCTAAATCATATATTCAAAATATTTCATTGCTTGGAATGTGATGAATATATTATTCAAGAATTATTGGATGGGAGGTGGAGGGTAAATTATAGCGAGCCAGGAAGAGATTTTGAATCCACGTTGTTTTTGGGGGATAACGAGAGCGAGGCTTGCGAAGAATTCCTTCGTCTAATAAAAAAAGGGAATGATATACCAGATTACACTGGTTTTACTATCTAAGCGTTGTCCTAAATGTAGTTACCGCTCTTACAACCGTTTCCCGACGGGGGTTTTATAACGTATTGTTTTATAAGCGGAGTTTTATCAGACAACATGCCCGGAGCCAAGAGGCAGAAGACAGATTAATTTTGAAAAGAAGCTTTCGCGGAGTAATTTTGTATTTTCCCGTAAAAGTGAACAAAAATGACAGCAGCAATAGTCGGAGCAAGCGGAGCGGTGGGGCAGGAGTTCCTCAGGATTCTTGAAGAGAGGGACTTCCCTGTAAGCGAACTTCGCCTTTTCGGCTCCTCCCGCAGCGCAGGCAGCACATACAGGTTCCGAGGCAAGGAAATCACGGTTCAGCAGCTCAGGCACGACGACTCTTTCCGAGGAGTTGATTACGCCTTTGTCTCGGCGGGCAGCGACGTGTCCAAGGAGTTTGCAGGCACTATAACCAAATACGGTGCCGTGATGATCGACAACTCCAAGGCCTTCCGTATGGACCCGGAGGTTCCCCTGGTGGTGCCCGAATGCAATGCCGAGGACGCACTGACGCATCCCAAAGGCATAATCGCCAATCCGAATTGCACTACGATAATGATGGTTGTCGCTCTCAAACCCATCGAGAATCTCTCACATATCGTGCGGGTACACGTGGCCAGCTATCAGTCGGCCTCGGGTGCAGGGGCTCAGGCGATGGCCGAGGTACAACGGCAGTATGCCGACATCGCCGCCGGCCGCGAGCCCAAAGTGGAGAAATTCTCCGCCCAGCTGGCCTACAACGTCATTCCGCAGATAGATACGTTCCTCGAGAACGACTATACCAAGGAGGAGATGAAGATGTTCGAGGAGTCGCGCAAGATACTCCATTCCGATATCCGCTGCAGCGCCACCTGCGTCCGCATCTCCACCCTGAGGTCGCATTCCGAGGCGCTCTGGATCGAGACCGAAAAGCCGCTGACTCCCGGGCAAGTGCGCGAAGCGCTGGCCTCGGCCCCGGGCGTGATAGTGCAGGACGACCCTGCCGGCAAAGTCTATCCCATGCCGCTTTTCACTGCCGGGAAGGACGCCGTCTATGTTGGCCGCATCCGCCGCGACATAGCCTGCGAAAATGGCATAACCCTCTGGCTCTCCGGCGACCAGATCCGCAAGGGCGCAGCCCTCAATGCGGTGCAGATTGCCGAATATCTGATTAATCACAAGTAAAGATATATGCTCGATTTTCTCAATATCTCCTTCATCGACGTACTCGACATCCTGCTGGTCGCCCTGTTGATTTTCGAAATCATCAGGCTTTTCCGCAAGACCTCGGCGATGGGTATTTTCGTGGCCATCCTGTTGATCTATGTGGTGTGGATAGTGGTGCGCGCCCTCGATATGAAGCTGCTCTCATTCCTTATGGGACAGATTCTCGGAGTGGGCGTGGTGGCCCTGCTGATCATTTTCCAACCCGAGATACGCCGCTTCCTGCTCGATCTGGGCAGCCGCCTTACGATCAAGGGTGGCTCTTCGAATGTGCTCTCGCGCATATTCAAGCATACCAACGAGGCGGCCGCCATCACCCCCAAGGTGCTCGACGAGCTGACGGCAGCCTGCCGCAAGATGTCCGAAACCAAGACAGGCGCATTGATAGTGTTGAGGCATAATCACATGCTGGAATCCTACATCGAGACCGGCGACCAGATCCACTCGCTCATCAACCGCCGCCTCATCGAAAACATCTTTTACAAGAATACGCCTCTCCACGACGGTGCGATGATCATTACCAAAGATTCGATTATCGCAGCCCGCTGCACCCTTCCGATATCCGACAATCCGAATATCCCCCCGCGCTACGGAATGCGCCACAAAGCGGCCCTGGGCATCACCGAAGTCTCCGACGCCTCTGCGATAGTGGTATCGGAGGAGACAGGTGAAATCTCATTCGCCGAGGCCGGAAAGATGCGCACTATGGGTAGCATCACCGAGTTGAGGCTGGCAATTGAAAACTCCTTCAAGCAGTGAATTTCGAACAGAAAATAGGATTTGACAAGGTGCGCACGATGGTAAGCGTCAAGTGCGCCACCGACTATGCCCGCAACCGCGTGGAGGACGAAGAGTTCAGCAGCGATCCGGACGATATAATGATGAGGCTCTGCCTGACCGACGAGATGCGCCTCATCTGCCTCTTCGAGGATTCCTTCCCGGTCTCGGGATATATCGATACCAAACCCTTCCTGACTCCGTTGCAGGCCGAGTATTCCTGGATCGATCTGGAATCCCTTGTAAAGCTCCGCACCTCGCAGGATACCCTGCGCGGCGTCCTCTCGTTCTTCAGGGGCTGCAAGGACGACCTCTATCCCAATCTGCGCGCCATCGCCTCTTCGGTAAACTATTTCCCCGAGGTGAGCCGCCGCATCAACGCCATAATCGACAAGAACAACGAGGTAAAGGATACCGCTTCGCCTGCGCTGCAGGATATCCGCCGCAGCCTGAAGGAGAAGTCGGCCTCGATTTCGAAGCGGATAGCCTCGATTCTGCGTCAGGCGCAGGCCGAGGGGTTGGTTGAGGAGGGCGTTACAGTGGCTGTGCGCGACGGAAGGACCCTGATCCCCGTCTCGGCCGCCAACAAGAAGAAACTGCCTGGCCTGGTGTATGACGAATCCTCCACCGGAAAGACAGCCTTCGTGGAGCCTTTCGAGGTGGTGGAACTCGAGAACCAGGTGCGCGAGCTCCAGTTCGAGGAGCAGAGGGAGATAGTCCGGATCCTTACCGAATTCACCGATTTCCTGCGGCCCTATATCCCAGAACTGGCCGCCGCATCGGATTTCATCGGGGAGATCGATTTCATCCGGGCCAAGGCCCGCGTTGCGGTCGATATGATAGCCGGCCTGCCGGTGCTCTCGCAGGACGGGGGTATGACTTTCCGCAAGGCGCGCCATCCGCTTCTGGAGGCGACCCTGCGCCGCGAGCGCAAGGAGATTGTGCCCCTTACGATGAGCCTCACCAGGGAGAAGCACATACTGCTCATCTCCGGCCCCAACGCCGGCGGCAAGTCGGTGTGCCTCAAGACTGTGGGCCTTCTGCAGTATATGTTCCAGTGGGGAATGCTGATCCCTACTTCGGAGATATCCGAGCTGCTGATTTTCGACGAGATATTCATCGACATAGGCGACGATCAGTCGTTGGAGAACGACCTTAGCACCTATAGTTCGCATCTGGCCAATCTGCGCGACATTCTCGACCGTGCGACCCCTTCGTCGCTGGTGCTTATCGACGAGTTCGGAAGCGGCACGGAGCCCGCCGCGGGCGGAGCAATTGCCGAGGCCGTGCTTTCAGAACTGGATCGCCGCGGTACCTACGGAGTCATTACGACGCACTATACCAATCTGAAGCTCTACGCATCGGGCAGTACCGGCGTGGTCAACGGCGCGATGCTGTTCGACGCGGCTGCGATCCAGCCGATGTTCAAGCTCGAGCAGGGGTTGCCGGGCAACTCTTTCGCTTTCGAGTTGGCCCGCAAGATGGGGCTTCCCGAGGCTTTGGTACACGATGCCGAGGAGCGTGCCGGCAACGAGTATGTCAATATGGAGCGCAATCTGCGCCGTATCTCCCGCAGCCGCAAGGCTCTCGACGAGAGGCTTGCCCACATCAAGGCGACCGACCGTACGCTCGACAGCCTGACCGAGAAGTATCAGAAGGAACTCGGCGAGGTCAAGGCCCTCAAGAAGGAGATTCTCGACAAGGCCAGGGCCGAGGCTTCGGAGATACTCGATGAGGCCAACCGCCGGGTGGAACAGACGATCCGCGAAATCCGCGAGGCCCAGGCCGAGAAGGAGAAGACGCGTATCGCCCGCAAGGGGCTCGACGAGTTCAAGGAGCGCATCAAGGCCGAAGAGCAGAGCGAGGCCGACCGCCGCATAGAGGCCAAGATGGCCCAGATTGTGGCCCGCAAGGAGCGGGAGGCCGAGCGAAAGCGCCGCCGCGGCGAGGTTGCTGCCGTCCAGGGTGCCGCCAAGCCGATTGCCGCCAAGGAGGAGGGCCCGCTCAAGGTGGGCGACAAGGTCCGCGTCAAGGACAGCGACCTGGTCGGCGAGGTGACCCGCATTTCGGCCAAGGACGTTTATGTTTCTATCGGCAGTATTATAAGCCGCACCAAGGCTTCCAAGCTCGAGCGTATTTCCAATCAGCAGTACAAGGAGCAGTCGAAGCCGGTCCGCAGCGCGTCGCGCTACGATGCTTCCGGACTTTCGGAGAGGCGCCTGAAGTTCTCGCCGAGTATCGATATCCGCGGCGAGAGGCTTTCCGATGCGATGGATATAGTCGTCAAGTTTATCGATGATGCGATGATGCTCGGTATGGGGCAGGTGAAGATCCTGCACGGCAAGGGTACCGGGGTGCTCCGCGAGGAGATCCGCAAGTATCTGCGGACGGTTCCCGGCGTGGCTTCCGCCCGCGATGAGGCGCTCGAGTTCGGCGGGGCCGGCATTACCGTTGTCGAGTTCGATATCTAACCGCCCGCCCGCGCAAGCGGGCATCCCGGCCCTCCGTCGGGCTCCGGTTTTGCTCCTTCGGGCCAAAAAAAAGGCCTCTCAGGAGCAATAACCGCCCGCCCTCCGTCGGGCCGCCACTATGGCTTTTTTGCTTTTTTCGGAGATTATCGGTATTTTTGAAGATTATGAAGAAAGCAATTATACTTTTGGCGGCAGCGGCGGTGGTTTTGCAGGCGCTCGCAGGCTGCTCCGCCCCCGGCCGCACGGGTAGGCTGGAGGTGGCTACCGAATTGGTCAAGACTTATCCCGTTTCGACGGCGCCCGAGGATGTGACCGTCAAGCAGCTTGGCGCGGCTGGTCCGTCGGGCTATGAATATCTCGGCAATCTGCTTGTCTATGATCCCGGAAACGCTGCGGTGGTTCCGATGGATTCCGCGATGTTTGCGGCCAGGAAGGCGGTGAGCGCGGCAGGAGGAAATTATCTCTACATAATGCGTCTCGAGGCCCCCGGAAGCCTTGTCCGCGCCAATTATGAGATCGCCGGCAAGATACTTCTTGCTACCGACGAGACTCCGCATGCAACAGCCTCTCCGCTCTATGAGCCGATGAAGGAGCCCCGCAAGCGCTATACATATATGACTACCCGAGACCGTTCCAGGTTCGAGGGCAACAGTTTCTATGCCGAGTTCGGTTACGGAAGGGTTCTCAATCCACTTGTGATTCCCGCCGATATCGAAGTCAGATATGGCTCCGTCCGCGACGGATGGCAGTGGAAAGCCGGCTACGAGTATATTATCCCCGGCACTCCATGGGGCGTAGGAGCTTATACGTCCCATTTCTCGAGCCGGTATTTCGTCCTGATGAAAGGCTCGGATGTGACCAAAAACGAAGAAGGAACCATTGACGTGCGCCTGCATCAGGTGGGTCCGGCAGTCTCCTGGAACAGGATACTGATGAAAAACTGGCATCTCGCCCTCAGGCTCGGTCTCGGATACGGCTGGGAGATGAAAACCTACATCCCCGACAGCGTCGACAATCCTTACGGCATCTATGACAATCTTTATGGCGTCGCACAGAATTTCGATGCGGAGTTCTCGTATCGCTTTTCCAGAATTATCTCTGCCGGTATTACCCTCGGTGAGGCCTTCACCTATGCCTGGGGATACGATCCCCAGACTAATCTCAGATACAGCGAGAATTTTATGGTGATGACCATAGGCCCGATCCTCAGGTTTACATTCTGACGTTGGCGGAAGAATTCTTTTTCGTTAAATTTGCAAGACACATCATTTAATACTGATTCAAATGAAAATCAAAGAAATTGCGGAGCTGGTCGGCGGCGAAATCGTAGGCGCTCCCAGCGATGACGAATACGAAGTTGTAAAAGCCTTCGCCTCCGACCTTATGAGCGACGTACTCCGCTTCTCGATGGATGAGACGGTTCTGATTACGGGCCTCTGCAACAACCAGACAATGCGCACCTCGGAAATGGCCGACCTGCGCGTGGTCCTTATCGGGCGCGACAAGCAGCCCGACGCAGAGATGCTCGAACTTGCCGAGGACAGCGGAATCACTATCATCAAATCCAAATACAGCATCTTCAAAATCAGCGGAATCCTCTATGCCGCGGGCATACAGCCGCTCTACTAGACAATGCATTATACATTCGACATAGAAAGGGGTAATTTTACCGACGCCGGGCAGGCATCCAGCAGCGTCAAGCGCACCCTCAAGCAGCTCGGAGTCGATCCGGCCAACATCAAACGGACGGTCGTGGCCCTCTTCGAGGCTGAGATCAACGCGGTCGCCCACGCTTACGGCGGCAAGATTGACGTGGACATCGACGGCGAGAAGATAGTGATGGTTGTGGCCGACGAAGGCCCCGGCATCCCAAATCTCGACCTGGCGATGCAGGAGGGATGGTCGACGGCTTCGGCAAAGGTCCGCGAGATGGGCTACGGCGCCGGAATGGGACTCCCCAACATAAAGAAAAACACCGACGACCTCAAGATCGACACCAAGGTCGGCGTCGGTACTACGGTTACGATGACGGTATATCTGACTTGATATTATGGCACAGGGCGAGACATATTTCAAACATTCACTGAAGGTGAACGGCTATCTGTGCGCGGGTTGCACCACCTGTATGCGTACCTGCCCTACGGGAGCCATCCGTATCCGCGGCGGCAAGGCCGTCATATACGACAACAAGTGCGTCGATTGCGGCGAGTGTATGAAAATATGCCCCCACAAGGCCATTTACATCAAGCAGGACGACTTCCAGCTGATAGAGAACTACGGCTACAAGGTCTGCCTGGTGCCGACCACTTTCATCGGCCAGTTCGAGGAGAAGTACAAGACCAAGGCCATCTACTCCTGCCTCAAGAAGCTGGGCTTCACCCATATCTACGAGGTGGAGCACGGGGTTGAGTTCATGGTGGATCTCTACAAGGAGTATATGGAGGAGCACCCCGAGATACGGACCTTCATTTCGCCTTACTGTCCGGCCGTGATCCGTCTCATACAGGTCCGCTTCCCGTCGCTGGTGGACAATATCATCAAGCTCAAGTCGCCGCTCGACCTGGCTGCCCGCGTCATCCTCAAGAAGCTGATGGACGCCGGGGCCCGTCGCGAGTCGATAGGCATCTTCTACGTGACTCCCTGCGCGGCCAAGATCGCATCGGTCAAATATCCTGTCAGCCAGCAGGATACCTGCATCGCCGGAGTCATCAACATGGACTTCCTCTACAACAAGGTGCAGCTGATGCTCCACGATTCCGACAAGGATGTCAAGCCCATCAACCACGCCCTCACCTCGCGCGATGTGATGTGGCCCCTGGCGGGCGGTGAGGCATCGCTCTTCCGCGGCTCGAACTATGCGGTGGACGGCCTGCAGAATGTGATCAGCTTCCTGGAAAAGCTCGAGGACGAGGCCATCGACGCCCCGGGACTCATCGAGATGCGCATCTGCGACCAGGGATGCGTGGGCGGCGTGCTGACCACCAACAACCGCTTCGTGGCCCGCAAGCGGCTCGAGAACCGCGCCAGGCTGCTGGACCGCCTGCACCGCAGGAACAATACGGATGCCGTCTCCTACGACGATTCCGAATTCTCGGAACAGATTGCCGAGCAGATGGTGATCCCCGAGATAAAGCCCCGTTCGCTCTACAAGCTCGACGACAATTTCGCCGAGGCGTTCAAGATGGCGGAGAGGATGAAGAAGATCGAGAAGGCCCTCCCCGGCGTCAACTGTTCGGCCTGCGGAGCGCCCTCCTGCGCAGCCCTGGCGGAGGACATAGTGCGCGGCGACGCCCGCATCGACACCTGCATCTTCATAAACCGCCATTCGCAGGCCTCGGAGGATGCCATCCGCAGCATCTGGGGCGACAGGGTGCGCACAAAAGAAATCAATAACGAAGAGAATAAACAATAAAAGGATATGACAGTAAAAGAGATAATCGAGAAACTCGACCTGCAGTGCCTCAACGAGGCCAATCTTGATACCGAGGTCACCGGAGCCTATGCCTCCGACCTCCTGAGCGACGTTATGGGCAACGCCCGCAGCGGCCAGATGTGGATTACTATGCAGACCCACAAGAATGTCACGGCAATTGCGTCCCTCAAGGATATCCCCGCCGTCATCATCGTCAAGAACGGCGTTCCCGACGAGGATATGCTCGAGCATGCGAAGGATGAGGATATCTGCATCCTCGTCAGCAAGGAGGCCACGTTCGAGGTCTGCGGCAAGCTCTGGGAGCTTATCAAGTAGAGTCGGATGAAGTTCAATGCCGATATGCACATCCACTCGGTGCTCTCCCCCTGCGGGGACATCGAGATGAGCCCTTCCGCAATAGTCGCCACGGCTAAGGAGAGGGGCCTGGACATTATCGGCCTGACCGACCACAATTCGACCCTCAATGCCGACGTCACCCGCCGCCTCGGCGAGAAGGTGGGCCTGCACGTCTTGATGGGGGCGGAGGTGACCACTAAGGAGGAGGTGCACTGCGTCTGCTTCATGCCCACTGTAGAGAAGCTCGCCGAATTCCAGGCCTTCCTCGATTCGAGGGTCATCTTCTTCGAGAACGACGTGGACAAATTCGGCTACCAGCTGGTGGTGGACGAGGAGGAGAATGTCATCGACGAGGTGCCGCATCTGCTTATCAACGCCCTCGACCTGCCGATGCTCGAATTGCAGCAGAAGGTCTATGAGATGGGCGGCATCTTCATTCCGGCCCACATCGACCGCTCGTCGTTCAGCCTCAGCTCGCAGCTGGGTTTCGTGCCCCCGGGGCTCAAGTTCCACGCGATGGAGCTGAGCTATTACTGCAAGCGCAATAATTACAAGTTCCTGGATGACTGCCCCTGGTTCAGCGATTTCAATTTCATCCAGAGCAGCGACGCGCATTATGTAGAGGACATCGGCAAGATCCACAGCGTCCTGGAGATGCCCTTCTTCAGTTTCGAAAATTTCAGGGATGCCCTCCGCCAGGGAGAGCAAGTTATTTTGTAAGATGAAAAGTCTCGACCTTCACATAATCGACATCACCCACAACTCCATCCGTGCGGGAGCCACCGAAATTACAATCGAGATGGAGGACAGCGCCGCAAAGGACCTGCTGTCGATAAAGATTATCGACAACGGCTGCGGAATGCCGGAGGATATGATAGAGGCCATCAACGACCGCTTCTACTCCTGCCGCAAGGAGCGCAAGATAGGTATGGGCATCGCCCTGCTGAAGTATCATTCGCAGATATGCAACGGCAATTTCTACCTCAAGTCGAAGGTGGGGGTGGGTACGGAGATATACGCCTCATACCAGCGTTCGCATATCGACCTGCAGCCCAAGGGGGATCTCTCCGGCTGCTTCGCGAACTTCATCTGCCAGTATCAGAACATCAATTTCATAATAAGATATATCACCGACGAGGATACCTTCGAACTCTCCACGGCCGATGTCAAGGAGGTCTTCGAGGGGATGAATCTCAACGATTACGAGATCATCAAGAGTCTCTCGGAACTGATTCACGAAAATATAGGAGCATAGCAGCGGATGGCATCGACGGGGAAGGTGAAGACGGTTTGGTACTGCACTTCGTGCGGCAACGAGAGCCCCAAGTGGATGGGGCGCTGCCCGGCGTGCGGGGAGTGGAATACGATGGTGGAGGAGCCCAAGGCGGCCAAGGCCTCATCTTCGGCCGGCGGCGCCGCGGGACGCGCCAGGGCCTTCCTGGATGCTTCGGATGCCCGTCCCGAGCCGCTCGAGAGTATCTCCCTCTCCGAGGACAACCGCTTTTCGATCGGGATCGCGGAGCTCGACAGGGTGCTCGGCGGCGGAATGGTCGAAGGGTCGATGATCCTCATAGGCGGAGAGCCGGGTATCGGCAAGTCCACCCTCTCGCTCCAGATTCCGCTTGCCTGTCACGGCCTGCGTACGCTCTATGTCTCGGGCGAGGAGAGCGCAAAGCAGATAAAACTGCGGGCCCAGAGGCTCGGGGGCGAGGGTTCGGGATGCCTGGTGCTGAGCGAGACTCTCCTCGAGAATATTCTCGCCCAGGCGCGCGAGGTCAAGCCTCAGCTGCTCATCGTCGATTCCATACAGACTATCTACAGCGAGGGCATCGAGTCTTCGGCCGGCAGCGTCTCGCAGGTGCGCGAGTGCGCCTCGTCGCTGCTGCGCTATGCCAAGGAGACT
Source organism: Bacteroidales bacterium (assembly GCA_017443845.1). Lineage (GTDB taxonomy): Bacteria > Bacteroidota > Bacteroidia > Bacteroidales > UBA932 > Cacconaster. Next base: position 101,839 of record JAFSXX010000029.1, read on the forward strand.
TCGACTCCCGTGATACTTATCGGCCATATTACCAAGGACGGCACCATCGCCGGTCCGAAGGTACTGGAGCACATAGTGGATGTGGTCCTGCTCTTCGAGGGCGACACCAAGGGGTCGTACCGCATCCTGCGCAGTATCAAGAACCGTTTCGGTTCGACCGACGAGCTGGCGGTTTTCGAGATGACCGGCTCCGGCCTGCGGGAGGTCTCCAATCCTTCGGAGATTCTGATTCCGATGCATCAGGATGACCTGAGCGGTGTGGCCATCAGCGCGATGATGGACGGCACCCGTCCCTTCCTGGTGGAGATCCAGGCGCTGGTCAGCACGGCTGCCTACGGTACTCCGCAGCGTTCCGCGACGGGCTTCGACAGCCGCCGCCTGAATATGTTGCTGGCTGTCCTTGAGAAGCGCGCCGGGTTCAAGCTGGCGGCCAAAGATGTCTTCCTGAATGTCGCCGGCGGCCTTCGCGTCACCGACCCCGCCTGCGACCTGGCGATAGTGGCTTCGGTGCTTTCGTCCAATTTCGATCTCTATATCTCACCAAAGGTGTGTTTCGCCGCCGAGGTGGGCCTGAGCGGCGAGATCCGCCCCGTCCCCCAGGTCGAGCGCCGCATCGCCGAAGCCGAGAAACTGGGCTTCGAACAGATCTACATCTCTTCCTTCAACCGCTCCGACGCCTTGAAGCCCCGCGGCGGCAAAATCTCAGTCGTCCCCGTCGCCGACATCCCGGCCCTCTGCCGGAAACTGTTCCAGTAACTCCGGCCAGGCCCCGGATTCTTTTCTTTGGGCGGCTTTCCGTCCATGAATTGCGGTGTATTTATGGACGGCGGCTCGTTTTAGCGGTTCCCGTCCATGAAACGGGCGTTTTTTATGGACGGCGGCTCGTTTTAGCGGCTCCTATCCATGAAAATGGCGTTTTTTATGGACGACGGTTAGCTTTAGCGGCTCCCATACATGAATTTGGCGTTTTTTATGGACGGCAGCTTATTTTAGCGGTTCCCGTCCATGAATTTGGCGCTTTTTCTGTACGACGGTTCGTTTTTGCGGTTCCGTCCATGAAACGGGCGTTTTTTATGGACGGCGGCTCGTTTAAACGGTTCCCATCCATGAAACGGGCGCTTTTTATGGACGGCGGCTCGTTTTAGCGGCTCCTATCCATGAAAATGGCGTTTTTTATGGACGGCGGTTCGTTTTTGCGGTTCCCGTCCATGATAATGGCGTTTTTTATGGACGGTGGCTCGTTTTAGCGGTTCCCGTCCATGAAACGGGCGTTTTTTATGGACGACGGTTAGCTATAGCGGCTCCCATCCATGAAAATGGCGTTTTTTATGGACGGGGCGAAAAAATCTTGATGGATTTGGAGGTTATAGCCGAAGCTTTGTTATCTTTGCGGAGTCCATAGCCGCGTTGGCGTTGGAGATAATTGTGTAAGAGAATGGCAATGGAAATCAGCAAGGACACAGTCGTGTCGTCGATTATCAATTCCGGGACATCAATTCCAGAACACTCATTCAGGGGTAAGGAAGATAGGTGTAGCAGGATTTTTGAGTGGATCTCGGTCAAGAAGGGTGGCGTGTGGCATCTATGTACCCCTGGTAAGTCGCAGCAGGTAATTTTCAGGACAAAAGTCCATTATCGTTATGCCATGACACTAATGGCGATGTGCGCTCACGACTGCCCCGGAGTGCATATTATCACTTTTGAGATAATGAGCAATCACGTGCACATCATCGCCTTCGGAGAGTATCAACAGGTGATGGCTTTCTTCGCATTGTTCAGAAAGAGACTCCTCAGATACTTCTCTGGAATCGGGGAACCAGTGGATTTGTCGCAGTTTGACTGTGAGAAATTGATACCGATAGAGAGTCTCGAGTCACTAAGGAACCAGATATGCTATACCAACCGCAATAACTTTGTCGTTGATCCTGACCATACGCCGTTCAGTTATCCCTATGGTGCAAATGGATATTATTTTATGCCGTACGCAAAACAAAGGAAGGACAAGGCCTTTGGGGATATGAGCATATTGGCAAAACGCGAATTTATCCACTCGAGGAATGTCTCATACCCCGATGATTTCATAATCGTGGATGATTATTTTTCGCCGGTAAATTACTGTAGGTTTGACGTAGGCGAGGGTGTTTTCAGGGATGCGCGACACTACTTCTACAAATTGTCCAAAAATATCGAATGTTATAAGGAGATAGCTGAGCAGCTCGGAGATTCTGTTTTCTACACTGACGATGAGCTGAATGATGCCATTTATGCTCTCAGTAAAAGTAAATATGATGGTAGGCGTCCCTCTCTGCTGGATAAGAACGAAAAGATTGAAGTGGCGCAAGTCCTGAGGTATAACTATAACGCTGACAATGCGAAAATATCCAGACTGCTTAAGCTGGATGTCGAAATCGTAGATCAACTGTTTCCGACGAGGGCAACTGGCAACTCTGTCCATAAATAGGGCTGATTATATGGATGGCGCAGTTGAAAAAGGCGGCCCGTCCATAATTATGACGTTATTTATGGACGGCGGCTCGTTTTAGCGGCTCCCATCCATGAAACAGGTGTTATTTGTGGACGGCGGTTAGCTTTAGCGGCCCCCATCCATGACACAGGCGTTATTTATGGACGGCGGTTAGCTTTAGCGGCTCCCATCCATGAAACAGGCGCAATTTATGGACGGCGGCTCGTTTTAGCGGCTCCCATCCATGAAACAGGCGCTATTTATGGACGACGGCTCGTTTTGACGGCTCCCATCCATGAAACGGGCGTTATTTATGGACGACGGCTCGTTTTGACGGCTCCCATCCATGAAACAGGCGCAATTTATGGACGGCGGCTCGTTTTGACGGCTCCCATCCATGAAACAGGCGTTATTTATGGACGGCGGTTAGCTTTAGCGGCCCCCATCCATGAAACAGGCGTTATTTATGGACGGCGGTTAGCTTTAGCGGTTCCCGTCCATGAAACAGGCGTTATTAATGGACGGCGGTTAGCTTTAGCGGCTCCCATCCATGAAACAGACGTTATTTATGGACGGCGGCTGCGCCGAGCTTGCGGGTGCGGTGCAGTTCGTGAGAAAGATTTGCAACGGGTGCGGTTTGAGGGCGATGGTTTTCGGCGGGGTCAGTTGAGGGAGATGAAGAAGGGCAGGAGCAGGAGGACGGGGTCGTTGCCGTCGGCTACCATTTTCTGGAGAAGGAGGATCAGTTTGCTTTTGCGCTGCTTGACGGCGGAGACCGAGATGCCGAGGACCTCGGCTATCTCAGCGTTGCGGAGTCCGTCGCCGAAACTCAGCTCCACTACCTCGCGGTATGGCTGGGGCAGATGGTCTATGGCCAAAAAGAGGCGCCGGAGGGTCTCCTGCTCGATGATGCTGTTGGTCAAATCGCCGGTTACGGTGTCCTGCTGGCTGAGGTAGCGGTCGCGGGAGCCGGCCTTCCGCAGAATCGATACTGCGGAGTTGTGAATCGAGGTGTATAGATAGGATTTGAGTGAGGACTCGCTGAGGATCCGGTCCCTTTCGAGATAGGTCTTGTATATGGCATCCTGCACGATATCTTCCGACAGGAAGGAGAAATCCTCACCCAGGAACCGCGACGCATATAGCAGCAGGGCGGGATAATAATCTTCGTAAAAAGATTTCATCCGTCCGTTTATAAAGTCCTTATAGATATGGCCGTGACTCATCTCTACAAAGTTATAAAACAAATAACAAAAAAAGAAACTGTCCTTTTCGTGGCGGGTTGCGTTATAATAATGTAAAGGCACATATATGTACAAACTTGAAGACATCCCGGATTACATAATCAAAACCTTGGCGGGAAGCGCCACCGAGGAGGAAAAACGGCTATTGGAATCCTGGCGCGGAGAGAGCCCCGAAAACGAGGCTCTTTACAGAAAACTGACCGACAGCGACTATCTCGACAGGGAGTATGCCAAATGGAAGACCATCGAGTCTTCAGGGCCATACCGCGAGATGCGCTCCAGGGTCCGTTCGGGCAGCAAACCCCTGAGAATCATAGCCTATTCGGTCGCTGCCGCCGCAGCTGCCGTGGCGGTATTCCTGGTGATCACAATATTCCGCCAGAAGGAGCAGGAGTATAAAGACCTGCTGGCCGCATACAATACCGAGAAATATGTGACGATGATCCATCCCGGTGAGACGAAGGCGACCCTCACGACCGACAACGGCAAGATATTCGTGCTCGGAAACGAATCGGAAAAGGAGGCGGATGCATTCGTGGCCGACAGGGAGAAGAAAAACAGGGAGGCGTTCAACAACCTGACGATTCCCCGCGGCGGCGAGTACCACATAACCCTCGAGGACAGCACGGAGGTGTGGCTCAACGCCGCCTCGTCGCTGGTTTATCCCGAAACCTTCAACGAACAGCAGAGGGTGGTGGAAATCACGGGCGAGGCCTATTTCAAGGTAGCGAAGGACAAATCCAGGGTCTTTGTGATTAAGACGGCCGGGCAGGACATATATGTATATGGCACCGAGCTGAATGTGATGTCGTATGAAGAGGAACCGTTCGTCGTCACGACTCTCGTCAAGGGAAGCATTTCCCTCAAGAACCGGCAGGCTGGGGATGCGGAGCTCATCCTGACCCCGGGACATCAGGCCTCCTTCGCCCGTTCGAGCGGGGAGACCTCGGTGGCCAGCGTCAATACCGAAGTCGTGACCTGCTGGCGCAACGGAATGTTCGTATTCGAGAATCAGTGCCTCGACCAGATAATGAGACAGTTGAGCCGCTGGTATGACTTCGACTATGAATTTGTCACCGAAGACGCGGCCAAGACAGTGTTTATGGGCCGTATGCCCCGTTACGGCAGTTTCGGCAGCGTGCTGGAAATCCTCGAAAAGAGCGGAAACCTCAAATTCGAGGCGACGGAGGACAAGATACTGATCTCCCTCAAATAGACCCTAATCTTAACAAAAACCATATGCGTACTTTTTCTTACATGCGAAAGGTTTTGATCGTTGCGACGATGCTGCTGATGCCGGTACTGGCATTGGCGCAGAATTTCAACGTCAACTATCGCAATGCGACAATCTCGCAGGTCCTTTCGGACATCGAAAGCCGGACGGACTACTCTTTCATCTACCAGAGGCAGGTGCTGGAAAACACTCCGGCGATCACCTGCGAGCTCAACAACGCCACACTGGCGGAAGTGCTTGACAAGGTATGCTCGCAAAGCGGCCTTGCCTACGAAATCATTCAGAAATCCATCGTTCTGCGCAAGGCCGAAGCAGTCGCCGGACCTCAGGGAACCCTGACGGTCAGGGGACGTATTGTCGATGCCGATGACGGCCTTGGAATCCCCTTCGCCGGAATCCAGGTCAGAGGTACGACCTCCGGCGTCGCCGCCGATGCCAACGGTAATTTCGTCATCTCCGGCGTGAAGCCCGATGCCGTCCTGGTCGTATCGTCGATCGGATACCGCAACGAATCGGTAGCTGTAAACGGCCGCCGCTCCGTGGATATATCCCTCGACAAGGACCGCCAGGTGCTCGATGAGACCATCGTCGTCGCCTACGGTACCGCCAAGAAGGGGTCGCTGACCGGTTCGGCGGCTGTCATCCAGTCGGAGGATCTTGAGAAACGAATCACTTCCAACATCTCCAAGGCCCTTGACGGACAGGTGGCCGGCGTGATGACTACCAGCGGAACCGGCCAGCCCGGCGAGGGCGCCAGCGTCATCGTCCGTGGTTACGGCTCCATCAATGCTTCGATGAGTCCTCTCTATGTAGTGGACGGTATCCCTTACGACGGCGGACTCTCCGCTCTCAACCCCGCCGATATCGAAAGTATGACGGTCCTCAAGGATGCATCCTCCGGAGCCCTCTACGGTGCCCGCGGTGCGAACGGCGTCGTGCTGATTACCACCAAGAAGGGTGTTGCCGACAAAGTGACGGTAAGCTACAACGGTACGGTCGGCTGGTCCAACCCCGCCATCAAGGCCTATGACCGCGTCAACTCCAGGGACTTCGTCCAGCTGACATTCGAGTCGCTGCGCGCCGGCTTCATGGCGTCGGGATCCTACGACTGGGATACCGCGAGCCAGATGGCCCGCGAGAACCTCTCCACCACCCTCGGAGGAGAGAAGTACAATCCTTTCAAGAAATATACCTGGGAGACCATTATCGGAGCCGACGGATTTGTCCAGGCCGATGCGGTTCCCGCCTGGGAAGAGGACTGGCTTGAGGACGGCGCCCTCCGCCACAACGCCTTCCGTCAGGAGCACGTGGTATCGGTATCGGGCGGTACCAAGAAACTCCGTTCCTTCATGTCCCTCGGATATACAGACGAGAACGGTTACATCGTCCAGACCGGATTCAAGCGCTACAGCGGCCGCGCCAAGATCGACGCCCAGCCCAATGACTTCTTCGCAACCGGAGCCAATGTCTCCCTCTCGAGTACGGTCCACAGCGGTGTGAGGCCCGAAGGTGACGATACCGGCAACCCTATCGTCTATGCGCAGAGGATGGGCCCCATCTATCCCGTTTACGAGAAGGACCTCGAAGGCAACGACCTCCACGACGCTAACGGCAACAGGATTATCGACTACGGTGACATGCGTCCCTGGGACCCCGGCAGCAGCGTGATCGGCCGTCTCTACGACAACAGCACCGATTACTACTATATCAACTCCGGTATCCGTACCTACGCTACCCTGGGTTCCGACAGCGACAAGGCAGGCTTCCTCAAGGGCCTCAAGTTCACCGTGAACTTCGGTAGCGACATCCGCGACCTCCAGGAATATGCATATTACAATATGTATCACGGAGGTTCCGCCGCATCGAACGGCAAGCTCAATCGTTATGCGTCCCGCCGTGTCAGCTACACGGTCAACGAGCTGCTCACCTACAACCGCAACTTCGGCAAGCACGGATTCGACATCCTCGCAGGCCACGAATTCTACCGTTACAATTACCGTTATCTGATGGCAACCAGGACCAACCTCATCGACGGTATCCACGAACTTCGTCCGGCGACGGCGAGCATCGACAATGATTCCTACAGCCAGAATTACGCGATTGAATCGTGGCTGAGCCGTTTCAACTACAACTACGATGAGAAGTACTACTTCAGCGCATCCCTCCGCCGTGACGGCAGTTCCCGATTCAACAAGGATTACCGCTGGGGTAACTTCTGGTCCGTCGGTGCCAACTGGCGTATCTCCAAGGAGCACTGGTTCGACGGCATCGACTGGGTCAACAACCTCAACCTCAAGGTTTCCTACGGTATGCAGGGTAATGACGACCTCGACACCTACTACGCTTGGCAGAGCCTCTACAACCTCGATTACGCCAACGACGGAATGTCGGGTGCGGTGATCTCCTCCCTCGAAAACACCAACATCTCCTGGGAGAAGAACGCCAACCTGAACGTCGGCTTCGACGCGAGCCTCTTCCAGAACCGCCTGAATGTCGGCCTGGAGTGGTACAAACGCCTTACCACCGATATGCTCCTCAACTACCCGATGGCTCTCTCGACCGGCTTCAGCGGATATGACGCGAATGTCGGAAGTATGGTCAACAAGGGCCTCGAGTGGACCATCAGCGGAGTCATAATGGACACGAAGGATTTCTTCTGGAGGACCACGTTCACCGGCTCGACCATCAGGAACAAGATCCTCTCCCTGACCGAAGAGACCCCTTCGTGGGTGAGCGGCCAGAGGATCTATGAGGTGGGACTTCCTATCTACACCTTCTATATGGTCCGCCACGCCGGCGTCAACCCCGATACCGGTAAGGAACTCTTCTGGACATACGACAGCATCGATGAGGATGGCAACTATGTGAATGAGCATACGACCGAGGATTATACCGAGGCTACAGCCCACAAGTATTATGTCGGAAGCCGCATCCCCAAACTCACCGGTTCGCTCGGAATGGAATTCGAGTTCCTCCGGGGCTTCGATTTCAGCTTCCTGACCACCTTCTCGCTGGGCGGAAAGATCTACGACTCGATGTACAATGCCATCCTGCATCCGGGTTACAACAAGGCAATCTCCACGAAGGTCCTCGAGCGCTGGCAGAAGCCGGGCGACATTACCGAGGTGCCCGCACTGGATATAACCAATGCCGCGACCCACACCAATGACCGTTCCCTCGTCGATGCATCCTACTTCTCGATTAAGAGCATCACCCTCGGCTATACCCTTCCCAGGAATATCGTGAGCAAGGTTGGAGCCAGCAAGATGAGGATCTACGCTTCGCTCGACAACTACTTCCTATTCACCCACCTCAATGGTCTGAACCCGCAGTACAGCTTCGGTGGCACCACAAATTATGTCATCGCTCCCCAGAAGACTATGGCTCTTGGCCTCAATCTTACCCTTTAATCCGTAACTGCCATGAAAAATATTAGATTATTCTCGATAATACTCCTCCTCGCGGCCTTTACGGCCTGCTCCGAGGATGCTTTGGAAATGAGTCCCACCACAGCAGTTTCCGGAACCAGTATGTTCGATAACGCGACTGCTGCCCTCGTCCCCCTGAACGGTATCTACTGTGCGATGCACAAGACAGGCTGGACCACCTCCGGCGACCGTCCCCACAACTGGGCTGTCCGTGCCGATATGCTCGCCGCCGACCTGATGGGTGACGATATGGTCATCTTCACCCGCAGCAGCGGATATTTCTGGAGGGATCATGCCTACACGATGAAAGAGCGCTGGACCAATACCGGTTCCCGTTCCTATGTCACCTGGTACGGCTACTATACCTATATCGCAAACGCCAACTATATCATCGCAGCCGAGAATACCATGGACGGTGAGAAGGCGGATATCAATTATGTCATAGGCCAGGCTTACGCCATCCGCGGCTACAGTTACTTCCAGCTGGCAAGGTGGTTCTCCCGTACCTACAAGGGGCACGAGAGTGATCCCTGCGTGCCGCTCTACACCGAGCCCAGCGTCGCCGGAACCCAGGGCAAACCCCGCGAGACGGTGGAAAATATCTACAAGCAGATCGTCGCCGACCTCGACAAGGCTATCACACTGCTCAATCCGGAAGGCGGCAATTGTTATACCCATACCCACATCACCCATCTGGACTACTATTCCGTCAACGGACTCCGCGCGCAGGTCGCCCTCGAGATGAACGACTGGGCGAAGGCTCAGTCCTGCGCCCACATCGCCCGCAGCAATACCAAGATCGGCGAGGGGACCGACCTGACGGACGGAATGAACAAGACCACCTACAAGAACGTCATGTGGGGTATGATCAATACCATCGATGTCATCCACTATCAGCGTATGCTCGCAGCACATATGGATCAGGGCCACGGCTACACCACGGCTTACGGCGCGCGCGATCCCAAGTATGTGACGCCCTGGCTTTACAGCAAGATGGGAGAGAAGGACGTCCGCCGCGCATGGTGGACTCAGGTTTCCAACAATAATACGAAATCCAGGATAGAGGGCGGCATCGGCTATTGGCAGGACAAGTTCCGCTATCAGGATCCGACTACTTATACAGGCGACTATATCTTTATGCGCAACGAGGAGATGCTGCTCATAGAGGCCGAGGCCCTCTGCCGCCAGAAGAAGGACAGCGAGGCGCGCGCGCTGCTGCTCGAACTGATGGCTAAGCGCGATCCCGATTATACCTGCACCAAGACCGGTGACAGCCTCGGAGCATTGACGACGACGCTTACCGGCTCGCTGCTCGAAGAAATCCTCATCCAGAAGCGTATAGAACTCTGGGCCGAGGGAGAGCGCATTTTCGAGATCAAGCGCCTGAAGCAGGGCTTCGAGCGCCTCTCCTCGCAGGGCTTCGAGGCACGCACAATCTCCTCGGTCATTCCGATGAGCCTCTCGAACCCCGAGTCGTATGCCTGGGTGATGCCTATTCCCCAGACCGAGTTCGACGGCAATACGAGCCTCAATCTTGAGAAAGACCAGAATCCTCTCGGCGACGGACTGTAGCAGTGTGGAGAAAAGTTTCTAAATTTGTAGGAGAAACTTTGAAATTACCGTTATGTACAGACGCGATTTTATAAAAGTGTCGGCGGCTGCGGCAGCAGCCGCCGCTCTTTCTCCGGCACTGATCTCCTGCGGTGGAAATGCAGGAGGCAGGAAGCGGGTTGGCAAGGGAGGCCCGCTCAAGATGAGCTATTACCCCTATGTGGTTGAGCTTCAGCATACTTTCACCATCTCCGGCTTCTCGCGCGACACCACTACGGTGCTGCTGGTGGAGATCGAATATGACGGAGTGACCGGATATGGCGAGGCTGCGCTCCCTCCTTATATGGTGGGGCAGACGCTCGAGACTGCTTCGGCTTTCCTTGACAAGGTGGATCTCTCCCGTTTCAGCGATCCGTTCGAGATGGACGAGATTCTCGGTTATGTGGACTCCCTGGCGGAGGGAATGTCCTGCCCCAAGTGCGGCATTGACATCGCCCTACACGACCTTGTAGGCAAATTGCTCGGCAAGCCCGTTTACAAGCTGTGGGGCTATAACAAGGAGAATACTCCCGACACCTCCTACACCATCGGAATGGACACGAAGGAGGTCATCATCCAGAAGACCAACGAGGCGGCTCCCTACAATATCCTCAAGGTAAAGCTGGGCTCCACCGAGGCGGAGGACAAGATGATTGTCGAGACCATCCGCGAAGTAACCGACAAACCCATCGTGGTTGACGCCAATCAGGGCTGGAAAGACAAATTCTACGCTCTCGACATGATCTGCTGGCTCAAGGAGAAGGGGGTGAAGTTCGTGGAGCAGCCTATGCCCAAGACAGTCTTTGACGATATGGCCTGGGTTACCGAGCGCAGCCCGCTGCCCACCATCGCCGACGAATCCTGCCAGAGG
>JAFSXX010000002.1 GCA_017443845.1 Bacteroidales bacterium
CTTGCCTAATGGACTACTATGCTCAATTGCACAGAGTGTAAGGAACCGCCGTATGCCGAACGGCACGTACGGTGGTGTGAGAGGTCGGAAAACAAAAGTAGGAGGAAAACTCACTACTTTTGCTTTCCTCCTACTCTATTTAAATATCTCAGTCACAGGGCCGGCCCTGTGACTGAAAAATACGTTAAAGTGTGCGGTACTTCTTGCCGTAGTCAAGCTGCTGCTGCAGGAAATCGTCGCAGTAAACCACTTCGTAATCCACGACCTTGCCCTCCTTCTCCACAGGCACGATATCCGGATTCACGAAGCCGCTGTAAGGCTTGAGCCCGAGCTTGGCGTAGCGCTCCAGCACCTCGCGGTGCAGCTCGGGATCGATATCGATGGCATACTTCTGCACAAGCGCCTTCCCGGCCTCGAAATCGCCCTCCGACTTGATCCTCTGAACCTCCTTGAGCAACTCTCCGAAAAGCTCGCGCAGGCGTTTGTAATCGTTGATCACGAAATAGGTCTTGCCGTCGCGGACCTTCTTCTCGATGACATTCTCCTTCTTTCCGTGGTCATAGCACCAGTCGGCGATAAGCTTGCGGTTCTGCATATGCGCCTCGGTATTCTTCTGACCCGGCTCGATGCGGGTGAACTGGGTGAAGATACCGTTGCGGATATAGGAGATATACTCAGCCTTATAGGCGTCCTTGCTCTCGAGAAGCCCCAGCTCCACGAGTTTGGGGTCGGCCAGGTAATAGAGCGCGAAAAGGTCGGCGCGCGCCTCCTCCAGGGTCGAAGAATACTCCTTGAGGGCATTGGCGGGCACTCCGGGCAGGAGCTGTCCGGAACCGTGGCCGAGACACTCGTGCAGGTCGGTATGGAGGTCGTCCGTGACGGTGCCCCACTTGCGGCAGAGTTCGATCTCCTTCTCGTCCCAGGCGAACTCCGTCAGGATGCTCTTGGGAGCCTGCTCGCGCGCCTTGGCATAGGCATCGGTGATATTGGCGATGGTCACCGATTTGGAGCCGTACTCCTTGCGGATCCAGCTCGAGTTGGGCAGATTTATGCCGATGGCCGTAGCCGGATAATCATCGCCGGCGATGACGGCCACATTGATAACCTTGGCCGAGACTCCCTTGACCTCTTTCTTCTTGAAGCGGGGATCGACGGGCGAATTGTCCTCGAACCACTGGGCGTTCGAACTGATTATCCCGGTACGCCTGGAGGCCTCCCTGTCGCGATAATTGACGATGCCCTCATAATGCGCCTTGCGGCCCAGCGGATCGCCGTAATCCTCCACGAATCCGTTGACGAAATCGACATCCGACTCCGTATCGCCCACCCAGGTGATATTGTAACGGTCCCACATCGCCAGGTCGCCCGTGGTATAGTACTCGATGAGTTCGGAGATATACTTCTTCTGGAGATCGTTCTCGGCCACCTGGCGTGCCTTTTCGAGATGCGATATGATGACCTCTATGGCGTCGGAATAGACTCCGCCCACCTTGTAGGTCTTTTCGAATATCCTGCCCCTCTCCTTGACGAGTTTGCTGTTGAGTCCGAACGAGACGGGATGCTCGTCGGCTGCACTCTCCATTTTGCCGTAAAAGTCGTTCACCTCCGCGGCGGAGAGGTCGCCCTCATAGAAGTTGACGGCCGAAGCCTTCACAAGGTCCTTGTCGTTGCCCTGGTAGCGCTTTGTGGGATAGAGGTCGGCATCGTAGATGACGTGGAGCAGGAGGGAGGACTCCTCCGGTGCGGTTCCCACTGCATCGGCCAAAGCCTGGAAATACTCCCTGGAGCACTCCGGGATGATCTTGGTATCGGCATAGTGATGGTGGATTCCGTTGCTGAAGAAGACCCTCTTGGCGTATGTCAGGAAGGCATCCCACTCAGAGCCGGTGCGCTCTCCGTCGTACTTTTCGAGGATATCCTCCAGGATGTGGCGGATACGGAGATTGTATTTGAAATTCTGGTCCCAGGTGATATCCCTTCCGGCCTTGGCCGCTTCGCACAGGTGATAGATGTACTCCTTCTGCTGAAGGGAGAGCTCTTCCCAGCCGGGGATACGGTATCTGAGGATCTGGAGGTCGGCGAACTGATCGATGCAGTAGGCGAATTCAGCTTCCTTTTCCTTTTCGGTGCAGGCGGTGAGCGTGAGCCCGAGTCCTGCGACAATCATCATTTTCTTCAAGATATTCATATTGGTTTGATTTGTGTACAAAGTTACAACTATTGAGGAAATAATCTTATCTTTGTGAGATATGAAACGGATTACTAGAGTCTTTGGCTTTGTTGCGGCCCTGCTGGTGCTGCTGTCCCTGGCGTCATGCCACGAGAAGCCGCGCAGGGAGGTGACCTCCGTCCTGATATATCTCGCCGGCAACAACAGCCTCGAGGGTTACGGCCCCGACTGCCTCCGCCAGATCAAATCCGGGTACATCCCCGAGGACAAGGCGGATGCCGACGTCCTGCTGGTTTATTACCACACGCCGGGCGACGTGCCGACCCTCAAGAAGATATCCAAGACCTCCAGCGGAGTAATCAAGGAACTCGTCCTCTGCAGCTACCCCGCCGGTCAGAAGTCCTCCACTGCGGCTACCCTTGCCCAGGTGATCCGCGATGCCGAGGCCGTTTGCCCCGCGGACCATCACAATCTGGTGATGTGGTCCCACTCCACGGGCTTCCTGCCCACCGGTTACTACGACCATCTCTGGTACGGGGATTCCGAACTCACCAAGACCGCATCCGGAAGGATGGGGGAGAAGCGTACCTTCGGACGCGACTACAATTCCAGCGTGGAGATCGAGATTCCTGACCTCGCCGCAGCGCTGCCCTTCAAATACGACGTCATACTCTTCGACTCCTGCCTTATGGGCGAGGTAGAGGTGGCGTATGAACTCCGCGAGAAATGCGACCTTCTGGTCGTCTCGCCCACCGAGATAATGGCGCAGGGATTCCCCTACTATATAATGATGGAGGAGTTGCTCAACAATCCCGACAAGGAGGCTGCGGCTACCGCCATCGCCACGGAGTATTACGACTATTACAACACCCAGCACGGCGGCGGCACCGTAACGGTAATGCGTACCTCCGGACTCACCTCCCTGGCGCAGATAACCGCCCGTATCATATCCAATCACCGCGAGGAGATATCCGGCATAAACCGCCGCACAGTGCAGTATTTCGACCGCTGCAGCGTCCACTGGTCGTACGACCTCGACGATATCATCTCCAGGGTGGCCAACGCTTCCGAGTATTCGGCTTTCAGGAGCGCGCTCGAGGCCTCCACTGTTTACAAGGCCGCGACCCCCACGTTCCTGAGCATCCAGATAAACAAATATTCGGGATACAGCATGTATCTGCCATATCCCGAATACAAATTCCTGAATTCTTTCTACAAGACCCTGGCCTGGAACAAGGTCGTAGGCCTGGTAGAATAGTTATTTCTTGAAGAGCCTGTTGTAAAGTCCCTCGAAGCCCTGTCCGTGACGGGCCTCGTCCTTCGCCATCTCGTGGATGGTGTCGTGGATAGCGTCGTAGTTGAGCTCTTTTGCCCTTGCTGCAATGGCCATCTTGCCTTCGCAAGCGCCGGCTTCAGCCTCCATCCTCTTCTTGAGGTTGGTCTTGGTGTCCCAGACGATCTCACCGAGAAGTTCGGCGATGCGTGCGGCGTGGTCGGCCTCTTCGTAAGCGTAGCGCTTGAAAGCCTCGGCGACCTCGGGATAGCCCTCACGCTCTGCCTGGCGGCTCATCGCGAGATACATTCCAACCTCGTTGCACTCGCCTGCGTAGTGCTTCTGGAGACCGTCCCATACTTCGGGATCGCATCCCTTGGCCACGCCAAGCTTATGCTCGGTTACAAACTGGAGGGGACCGTCGTTGTTCTCGACGACCTCTTTGAACTTAGACTGGGGGGCCTTGCAGAGCGGGCAGCGCTCCGGAGCCTCGGGACCTTCGTGGACATAGCCACAAACGGTGCAAATCCATTTCTTTGCCATATCGATTCAGAATTTTTAATAGTTGGTCGGGTAGTGTAGAAGTACAAAGATAACGATATTCGGCAAACGGCCAAAAATCATTTTTCCTGCCTGCGCCTCCTGGCGAGTCCTCCCTGGACCAGGAAGTAGAGGGCCATAAGGATGGCGCATATGGTGATGTGTCTCACCGTATAATGCTTGCTCCTGAGGGTGCTGTCGAGCAGTACCATATCTTCATTCTCCTCCAGGACGGGAAGCACGTTGTGGCCAGAAATCTCGCGGGATGCCCATTTCTTGGTAATCACTCCGTCGCTGAAATAGACTATGCCGCCATTGTCGCGCATCAGGGTGAGAAGCGACTTGCGGTCGGCCGTCAGCACGTGTTCATCCAGATCTGCGGGGACCTCCCTCGTGTCGGAGAAGATGAACAGGGGCATCTCGAATATCTCGAGCTGCTGCGAGAGCTCCCTGAGGCGCGCCCAGCGGGCTTCGGTCATAGAGGCGCTGTCATATACCACGCCTGCCAGGAAAAGTCCCTCCTGGGAGAAGATATCGTTGCTGTAGTTGCCTGCGGCGTCCCGCAGCGCGAGGTCGGCCATAGCCTCAGAGGCGTCTCCACCCGTCATTTCGGTGACCGAATCGACGAATGTCCAGCTCTCGTCGGGCAGGCTGTCGAGGGTGAAGGTCTGCCTGACCCCATCTTTCTCGTAGATGAATGTGGTCTCGAAGGTGGTAGAGGCGGTTCCCTTGGCTATTGCTGCCATATCGGTCCCTACATTGTATGCGGTGTAGTCGAGGGTGGGGATGCCGCGCCAGGCCTTGATCCCGATACCCGAAGCGAAGAGGGCGAAGATGGCCACAGCCACGCAGTCGATCCACAGCGGTTTGTTGTAGAGCCTCTTGCGGTTCCAGATAAAGAGAAATATGTTTATCGGCAGCAGGACGAGGTTCTTGGCCAGGCTCTGCCAGTTGGTCAGGTGGATCGCCTCCCCGAAGCAGCCGCAGTCGCTGATGGGATTGTATGCCACCAGATAGACCGTAACGAGGGTGAAGGCCGCCATCATCACCATCCCAATGAATGAGAAGATGCCGAGGAACGCGCCGGTTACGACGCAGATTCCAGTGACCATCTCCAGGGTGGACATCAGCAGGCCGAAGAGGGTGGCGCAGGGGTCGAGGAATCCGAGGTGCATGAAGGCGAAATACTCCTTCACCACGAGTCCCGTTCCCACGGGGTCTATCAGTTTGGTGAATCCCGAAACTATGAACGTGACTCCGAAAATGAGGCGGAGAAGATTGTTGAGCGATCTCATTTAAACAAGATTGTCGATGTGCGACCTGATTTTTTCGAAAATGGATTCGGCCGGAAGCATCCTGCCGTCGGGCCCCGAACAGTCTATACGGCGGAAAGAGGCGTCGGCCTCGCACTGCTCCAGATAGATGGCGCGGACGCGCTTCTGGAACTCGATGTCGGCCTCGTGGATGTCGCTCTTGCCTTCGAGATAGTTGCGGTCGTCGCCCTCGCGGGTCTCGTGAAGCCTGTCGTCGACAAAAGAGATGGGGACGTCCAGGAAGAGGTTGAGGTCGGGCCTGGGGATGCGGAATATCTCATACTCGGTCCGCAGGATCCAGTCCCGCAGTGAGCGGCTCTCCTCCACGGATGCCGTCTTGGAGCACTGGAAGGCTATGTTGGAATAGACGTAGCGGTCGAGTATCACGCATTTGCCCGCATCGAGCCTCTCGCGCAGGAAAGGGGCGGCGCTGCGGCGGTCCTCCGCGAAAAGAAGCGCCACTATCTGCGGGTGCACGGCATCTATGGCCCCGTAGTCACCCCTCAGGTAGCGCGCGATCATCTCACCGAAAACCGGCGCGTCGTAGCGGGGGAAATGGAGATGCTCCACATCCATTCCCTTCGCTGCGGCATAATCCGACAGCATCCTGAGCTGCGTGGATTTGCCTGCGCCGTCGAGCCCTTCGAGAACTATCAGCATGGCTTAGAGTTTCCTCTTGATCTCTACAATCTGGAATGCCTCGATGACGTCGCCGATCTGGACATCGTTGAAGCTTTCGATATTCAGACCGCAGTCGAATCCGGCTGCAACCTCCTTGACATCGTCCTTGAAGCGCTTCAGCGAACCGAGATTGCCGGTGTAGATGACGATACCGTCGCGGATGACGCGGACCCTTGAAGTACGGGTCAGCTTGCCCTCCTTGACCATACAGCCGGCGATTGTGCCGACCTTCGAGATCTTGAAGGTCTCGCGGACCTCGGCGGTAGCAGTGACCTCCTCCTTCTGCTCGGGTGCGAGCATACCTTCGATACCGTCCTTGACCTCCTCGATGGCGTCGTAGATGACCGAGTAGAGACGGATCTCGATGGATTCCTTCTCGGCCAGCTTGCGGGCTGCGGGCATAGGACGCACCTGGAAGCCGATGATGATGGCGTTCGAAGCGACTGCCAGCATAACGTCGGATTCGGAGATGGCACCCACTGCCTTGTGGATGACATTGACGTGGAACTCCTCGGTGGAGAGCTTGATGAGGGAATCCGAGAGGGCCTCGATCGAACCGTCCACGTCGGCCTTGACGATGATATTGAGCTCCTGGAAGTTGCCCAGGGCGATACGGCGGCCGATCTCCTCGAGGGTGATGTGGGTCTGCGTCTTGATGCCCTGGATGCGGATGAGCTGCTCGCGCTTGTTGGCCACGTCGCGGGCCTCTTTCTCATTCTCGGTAGCGTTAAGGGTGTCGCCCGCGGTAGGGGCGCCGCTGAGTCCGAGCACCGAAACAGGGGTGGAGGGACCTGCCTCCTTGAGCCTCTGTCCGCGCTCGTTGAACATAGCCTTGACACGGCCGGCATAGCAGCCTGCTACGATGGGGTCTCCCACGTGCAGGGTTCCGCCCTGGATAAGGACGGTCGCGAGATAGCCGCGGCCCTTGTCGAGCGAAGACTCGATGATGCTGCCCACCGCCAGTTTGTCGGGGTTGGCCTTCAGGTCGAGCATATCGGCCTCGAGAAGCACCTTTTCGAGCAGCAGATCGACGTTCAGGCCCTTCTTTGCGGAGATTTCCTGGCACTGGTACTTGCCGCCCCAGTCCTCCACGAGGATGTTCATATTGGCGAGCTGCTCCTTGATCTTCTCGGGATTGGCTCCGGGCTTGTCTATCTTGTTGATGGCGAAAATCATAGGTACGCCAGCGGCCTGCGCGTGGTTGATGGCCTCAACGGTCTGGGGCATCACGGCGTCGTCGGCGGCCACTATGATGATGGCCAGGTCGGTGACCTTGGCTCCGCGGGCACGCATTGCGGTGAATGCCTCGTGACCCGGGGTATCGAGGAAGGTGATGTGCCTTCCGTCCTCGAGCACCACGCTGTATGCGCCGATGTGCTGGGTGATGCCACCGGCCTCGCCGGCGATGACGTTGGTGTTGCGGATGTAGTCGAGCAGTGAGGTCTTGCCGTGGTCGACGTGACCCATCACGGTTACGATAGGCGGACGCGGTACGAGGTCTTCCTCGGCATCCTCCTTCTCCTCGATGGCGGCCTGTGCCTCGGGCTTGACAAACTCAATCTCGTAACCGAACTCCTCTGCCACGAGCACGAGGGCCTCGGCATCGAGCCTCTGGTTGATGGAGACCATCAGGCCGAGGTTCATGCAGGCCTCGATGACCTTTACCACGGGAGTGTTGTTCATCAGGATGGCCAGCTCGTTGACGGTCACGAATTCGGTGACCTTGAGCACCTTGTTGGTGAGCTCCTGGAGCTCCTGCTCCTCCTGCATCTTCTGGAATACCTCCTCGCGTTTCTCGCGGCGGTGTTTCGAGGTCTTGGTCTTGCCCTTGCCCTCGACCATCCTTGCGTAGGTCTCCTTTATCTGCTTCTGGACCTCGTCCTCGTTTATCTCGGTGCGGAGAGCCTTGAAGCGCTCCTTCTTGGAGGCCTTGCCGCCCTTGCCGCCCTTTCCGGAGTCATTGCGCTGGGGCTTGTTGTTCTCTCCGAAGTTGATGCCGGCCTTCTCTACATCCACCTTGGCGCTGCCGCCCTTCTTGATGCGCTCGCGCTTGCCTTTGTCTTTCTTGTCCTTCGAATCTTTCGAGGGCTTCTTCTCGAACTGTGAGAGGTCGATCTTTCCGGTAATCTTGGGACCGTCGAGTTTCTCGACCGAGGTGGCGATGTGCTCGGGTTCCCTGCGCTCGGGCTTGGCTTCTGCCTGGGGTTCGGGCTTTGCCGCGGGAGCCGCCTCTTTTTTGACCTCTGCGGGCTTTTCGGGCTTGACGCTCCCGGGAGCGGGCTCCGCGGGCTTCTTAGGCTCCTTTATGGGCTTGGGCGCGGGTGCGGGGGCAGCCTCTGTTTTCGCAGCGGGAGTTTCTGCGGGCTGTTCCTTTACCTGCGGCTTTTCGGGTTCTTCGGCGACGGGTGCGGGTGCGGGCTCGGGTACGGGTGCCGGAGCGGGTTCGGGCTTGGGCGCCGGAGCGCTCTCGACCGGTTTGGGTTCAGGCTCGATTGTGAGCGGCTCCTCTTTCACCGGCTTGGGCTCGGCCTTGACTGGCTCTTCCGCCTTTGCGGGTGCGGCCGTTCCAAGGACATTCGTCTTGATGACGATCTCCTTGACCGGCTCCTGGGCTTCGCCGTGATGGCTCATCTCGGTGATTTCCTTTACCTTGATAGCCACCTTGCTGGCCTGCTCCTTGAGTATCTGCTCCTTGCTGAACTCCTTGGCGACCAGGTCGTAAACCTCTTCGGAGATCTTCCCGATAGGGGTGACCTCGATGTCGATGTTCTTTTTCTTGAAAAACTCCTGAAGGGTTCCCGTTCCGATGTTGAAATCCTTCAATACCTTATTGATTCTGATTTTTCCGTCTGCCATATTTTTACTCCCGTTATTTTTCTGTTAGACAATAAAAACCCGAGGGGGAGGACTATTCCTCCTCCTTGGGTGCTTCTTCGAATTCGGCCCTGAGAATCCTCTGGACCTCCTCGGCGGTCTCCTCCTCGAGGTCGGCGCGCATCACGAGCTCCTTCACGGGCAGGGCGAGGACGCTCTTGGCGGTGTCGCAGCCGATAGCCTTGAGGGCGTCGATGATCCACTGCTCGATCTCGTCGTTGAATTCGTCGAGCATAACGTCCTCCTCATCCACCTCGGCCTCGTCGATATCCCTGTAAACCTCGATCTGGTAGCCTGCCAGCATTCCGGCCAGCTTGATGTTGCTGCCGTTCTTGCCGATTGCGAGGGAAACCTCGGAGGGCTTGAGGTTGACGCGGATCTGCTTCTCCTCCTCGTTGATCTCCATCGAGCTGATCTTGGCGGGGCTCAGGGCGCGGGTTACGAGCAGCTGGGTGTTGGATGTCCAGTTGATGATGTCGATGTTCTCGTTGCGAAGCTCGCGGACGATGCCGTGGATACGCGAACCCTTGACACCGACGCATGCTCCCACGGGATCGATGCGGTCGTCGTAGGACTCGACTGCGATCTTGGCCCTCTCGCCGGGCATGCGGACCACCTTCTTGATGGTGATAAGGCCGTCGAAAATCTCAGGCACCTCCTGCTCGAAGAGCCTCTCGAGGAAGAGGGGAGAGGTGCGCGAAAGGGTGATGACCGGAGTGTTGTTCTTCATCTCGACGCTCGAGATGACCGCCTTGACGGTGTCGCCCTTGCGGAAGAAATCCGTAGGGATCTGCTCGGTCTTGGGCAGTACCAGTTCGTTGCCGTCCTCGTCCATCACGAGAACCTCTTTCTTCCACGCCTGATAGACCTCGCCTACCATGATCTCGCCGATCTTGTCGCGATACTTGTTGTAGAGGTTGGCCTTCTCGATGTCCATGATCCTGCCGGAGAGGTTCTGGCGGATGTTGAGGATGCCGCGGCGGCCGAAGTCTGCGAGCTTCACCTCTTCGGGATATTCCTCGCCCACCTCATAGGAGTCGTCGATCTTCTGCACATCCTCGAGGGATATCTCCCTGGCGGGATCCTGCACCTCTTCGACAACGGTGCGGTTGCGCCAGATCTCGAAGTCGCCCTTGTCGATGTTGATGATGATGTCGAAATCGGCGGTCTCGCCGTACATCTTCTCCAGCTGCGAGCGGAATACATCCTCGAGCACGCTCATCATAGTGGGGCGGTCGATGCTTTTCTGTTCTTTGAAATCAGCGAATGAGCTGATAAGGTTCAAACCTTCCATTTTAAAGTTTATGTTTTTGTTGTTTATATTTTTCAGTCTTCGTCTTCGGCGGGGCCGATGGTCTTGCGCCTTGCGGAGCCGACGGTAAGGGAGAAGTCCTCCTTGTCGCGGTCGAGCTTCGATTCGATATGGCGGCTGAGCGCCACGCAGTCGTCGATGGTCACTCCGGCGTCATCGCGGGTGATAGTCACGTCGATGTCGTTGTCCTTGCTGACCTTGACCTTTACAAGGGTCAGGGGCGTATCCGCCAGGTACTCGGAGGCGATGGCCTCGATAATCTCTTTTGCTATCATCTTTTCTTGTTTTCTTGAGGGTATCTCCCCGGTATAAATGACAAGGGGACCATCAGGCCCCCTTGCACATCTTCATCTTACGGGTGCAAAGATAGTCAAAATGATGGAAACTACAAACTCTTTCTCCAATTTTATATATTTGAAAAATAAGCCTATATTTGTAAGTTATAAACTATATATGGCATCGCTTTCGGCACAGGAAATAGCTCTCCGCATAGGCGGAACTGTAGAGGGAGACCCTTCGGTGAGGGTTTCGGCCCCCGCGCGCATCGAGTACGGGAAGCCCGGTACGATTTGCTTCTACGCCAATCCCAAGTACGAGAGGTATCTCTATGGCTGCAAGGCGGATATCATAATAGTTCCGGCGGACTTCTCTCCGTCGGAGCCCCTTCCGCAGACACTCATCCGCGTTGAGGATCCCTACCAGGGGGTGACGACCCTCCTTGAAGTCTTCGACGCCCTCAGGCGCGGCAAACCCCGCGGCAACCGCTTCGCAGCCCGCTGGCTCGACTACCGCAACTATATCGCGGCATCGGCCCGCATCGGCCGCGGCACCCATATCTACCCTCAGGTATTCATAGGCCCCAAGGTAAGGATCGGCCGCGACTGCCTCATCTATCCGGGTGTGAGGATCTACCACGACTGCGTCATCGGTGACGGATGCATCATCCACGCCAACGCCGTCATCGGAGCCGACGGATTCGGATTCACCAGGCAGGAGGACGGTACCTACCGTAAGATTCCCCAGACCGGCAACGTGCTCATCGGCAACGACGTCGAGATCGGAGCCGGCACAACGGTGGACCGTGCGATGATGGGCTCGACCATAATCCGCGACGGGGTCAAGATCGACAATCAGTGCCAGATAGGCCATAATGTGGAGATCTGCGAGAACACCGTTATCTCCGCGCAGTGCGGAATAGCCGGTTCCACGAAAGTCGGCCGTAACTGCATTATCGCCGGCCAGACGGGCCTCGCCGACCATATCACGGTAGCCGACAATACCACCTTCGCAGCCCGGACGGGCGTTGCGGGAAGCGTCAGGAAGGAAGGGGAGACGCTGATGGGATTCCCTGCCATCGACCGCATGGAGTATCTCCGCGCTTACGCAGTGTTCAGACAATCAGGAAAGAAGAAAAATCAATGAAACAGCATACCCTTGCCAAGTCGTGCCATTTTGACGGCGTAGGCCTCCATACAGGTAAACCGGTCCACATCGACGTTCAACCCGCCCCTCCCGATTTCGGCATCACATTCGTCCGTTCGGATGCCGGCCGCAGGCCGGTCCTGGTCAACTTTTTCAATGCGGTCGCATCCAGCCGGTGCACCCTCCTGCGGGAGAACGACGTCGAGATCCTCACGGCCGAGCATCTCCTTTCGGCCCTCTTCGGCCTGGGAATCGACAACGCATCGATAGTCATCGATTCGTCCGAACTGCCGATACTCGACGGCAGCGCCCTCCCCTATGTGGAGGCGTTCCTGGCCGCCGGCATCAAAGAGCAGGATGCGGAGCGGGAGTACCTCACAATCGACGAGCCTTTCGAGTATGAGACCGAATCGGGCTCGAAGTATATCTTTGAGCCTTCGGATAGGTTCGAGGCCGAGGTGGAGGTGGAATATCCCTCCAAGGTGGTGGGCCGCCAGCTGGCGACTTTCCGCGAAGGCGACGATTATGCCGCCGAGATAGCTCCGTGCCATACTTTCTGCTTCTTCGACGAACTGCTGCCCCTGCTCGAAAAGGGACTCATAAAGGGCGGGGCGCTCGACAACGCCCTGGTAGTGGTCGATGAGGAGCCTGAAGAAGAGACCCTTGCCAGGCTGAGGGAGGCTTTCTCCCTGCCCGATCTGCGGCGCGCTCCCGAAGGCTACCTGAGCAACTGCCCCCTCTCGTTCGAAAACGAGGTGGCCCGCCACAAACTGCTCGACCTCCTGGGCGACCTGACCCTCGCGGCGATGCCCCTGAAGATGCGCGTCAAGGCTTATAAACCCGGCCACGCCTCCAATGCGGAGGCCATCGGAGCCCTTGTCTCCAACGCTTTAACCGAATTTGACGATGATGAACAATAACAGTTTTATCCACCCTGACGCCCGTATCGGCAAAAATGTCGAGATAGGCCCCTTCTGCTATATATGCGGCAATGTCGAAATAGGCGACGGCTGCAAGATAGGTCCCAATGTGGTGATCTACGACTATGTCAAAATCGGCCGCAACTGCACTGTCTTTCCCGGAGCGGTGCTGGGCGGAGTGCCGCAGGACCTTAAATTCGCCGGAGAGGTTTCGTATGTGGAGGTGGGCGACAATACGGTCATCCGCGAATGCGTGACCATCCACCGCGGAACCGCCGCCAGCGGCAAGTATCTGACCAAGGTGGGCTCCGGATGCCTACTGATGGCCTATGTCCATATAGCCCACGACTGCGTTGTGGGCGACAACTGCATCCTGGCCAGCTATACCGGCCTGGCGGGCGAGGTGGTCCTCGACGACATGGCCAACCTCGGCGGCGGCGTCCTCATCCATCAGTTCTGCCACATCGGTTCCTATACAATGCTCGGCGGCGGCAATACCGTAACCAAGGATGTGCCCCCGTTCGTCCTCGCCAGCCGCAACCCGGTAGTCTTCGAGGGCGTCAATATCGTGGGAATGCGCCGCAAGGGCTTCTCCAATGAGACGATCGAGGAGGTAAGGGATATCTACAGGCTTATCTACCGCGGCGGAATGACCGTCACCGATGCCTGCGACGCAATAAGGAGCGCCTTCCCGCAGAGTACCCACCGCGACCTCATCCTCTCCTTCGTGGAGAACTCCGGCCGCGGCATCATCAAGTGCCCCGTCAAGTAGCAGGCGATGGATTTTCCGGAGGTCTGCATCCTCACCACCGCGTATCTGCCGCCCGTGGATTATTTCCGGGCCATAGCCTCTTCTTCCCGTGTCCTTATCGAGGGCTGCGAGAGCTACCAGAAGCAATCCTGGCGCAACCGCTGCCGCATCTATTCGACCGGAGGTCCCGAGAATCTCACTATTCCGGTGGAGCACGGCAATATCCGCACCTCCACGATCCGCGACATCCGCATCGACTGGTCCGATCCCTGGCTGACGCGCCACAAGCGGGCCATGGAGGCGGCGTACAACTCCTCGGCTTTCTTCGAGTATTACCGCGACGATCTGTTCGCCGTCCTGGACCGCAGGGATACCTTCCTCTTCGACCTCAATATGCGCCTTCTCGAGCTCCTGCTGGAGATGACCGGCCTGAGGGTCGATATCTCGGTTACGGAGGATTACCTGCCGGAGTATCCCAAAGGCGACCTCAGGAGCGTCATCCAGCCCAAGTACAAGGGACCCTCGTTCTGCGAGATGTATGATAAAAAAGAGAAGACCTGGTTCCAGGTCTTCTCGTCCGGACGGGACTTCGTCCCGCATCTGTCGGTCATCGACCTCCTCTGCTCGGAGGGGCCGGATGCCATCTCTTATCTTTAGAATCTGAATGCAAGGGTGAAAACCAGCTTGCTGAGCTTCTTGTTGAATTCTATCACGGGAGCCGCTACATCCTCATAGCTGTCGAATGCCGCAAACTCGCTGTAACCGCCTCCGATGAGCCTCTGATATGCCACATCGAAACTTGTGCGGCCCTCCTCGCCGAACCTGAATCCGAGACCGCAGGAGAAGTAGTGCTGCGATGCGTAGGTCAGGTAGGGTGAACCGAAGCTGTCCACGAGAGATCCCGCGCTGCCGTAGAAGTTGTAACCTGCGCGGAGGGCGGTGTTGCCCATGAGCAGCTCGCCGCCGAGGCGGAAGATGTCGCTGCGGCCGAGGCCGGTTGCGATTGCCGAGTTGGCGTCGGAGAAGGAGTTGATGTTGCCGTTGCCGTCAGCCATCGTCATCCTGCCATAGTTGACGCCTTCGTAGTCGGCACTTATAAGGCCGATGTTACCCACTGCGTAAGCGGCTCCGATGCTCCAGCGCATAGGCGCCTTGACGCGGTAGTCGAACGATCCGAGAGGCGACTCCTGGCTGTTGGTATTGCCGTTGTCGAATTTCGAGGTCATCCACCTCTGCCAGTTGTCGGTGAGGGAGTACCAGGTGGGGGTGGTCAGCGTAGCGCCGATCCTCAGGCCGCCCACGGGGGCCCAGATGGCACCGATCTTGGCGTTGAAGCCCACTCCCGAGGTATTCTGCCAGTAATCGCTGGTCATGCTGACGAATCCGTCGTCGAACTCGAGCGAGTTGTTGGCAACCTCCGAATAGTAATCGTTGATGGTGTAATCCACGCTAATGAGGTTGAGGTTCACTCCAAGGAAGAGATTGTCGTTCCAGTTGCCGCCGAAGTTGAATGCGAACTCGTGCGAACCGCCGGTGGTCTTGCTGTAGTAATCCTGCCTCAGGCGTCCTGCCACGCCCATTCCGCCGGTGTTGAGGAAATTCTCGGTCGAAGCGATGTATGACTGGGGATTGGTTCCGGTGATGGGATTGATCAGGTAGCTGTCGTAAGCCAGGATAGCGTTCCAGGGGATGTTCGGGTTGTTGTAGGGCTCGTAGCCGGAGGATTCATTGACCTCGAGCATCGTGGGATCCAGGCCGTTGACGCTGCAGGCGATGGAGCCGAGGATGCTGGCCTTGGAGTTGTAGCCCGACGCGCTGACAGTGTTGTTGAAACTGTTGGTGCGGTTGACCGCGAATCCGAAGTTGTAATTCAGCAGGCCCGACATATTGCCTGTATTGACGGTCGTTACGAATCCTACGTTGGAGAGGGTGAAGGCCGTCTTGTTGTCGGAACTGGAAGTACCGTTGAAATAGGTGTTGCCTCCGGCCGTGATGAATGAGGGTGAGATGGCGAACTCGCTGCAACGATAGACTCCGGAGCTGGCGGGGTTGATCGATATGGCTCCCAGGTCGCCGCCCAATGCGGTGAATGCGTTGCCCATAGCCATTGAGCGGGCTGTACCCTCGTAGTGGTTCTCAGCCACGAGAAGAGCGTCTGCGGGGCCCTGGGCGAACAGCGATCCGGCTGCCAGGATGGAACTTAATATGGTAAATATCTTTTTCATAGCTTTTTGAAATATTTTCTGGTTAAACATAGAGTCGGTAAACGGGACAGGATGCATTACCTGCGTCCGCCGCTTCCGCCGCTATGTCCGCCGCTGCTGTGACCGCCGCTGCTGCTGCCGCCGCTGAATCCGCCGGACGAACGGCTGCCTCCGCTATAGGAGCTGCCGCCGCTGTAGGATCCGGATGAACGGCTGCCGCCGTAGGATCCCGAGGAACGGGTTCCGCTGCTGTAGGAGCTGCTCGAAGCGCTTCCGCTGCTGCGGCGTCCGCCGGTGCTGTAGGAAGATCTGCTGCTGCCGGTCGAGCGGGAACCGCCGGTCCTGTAGGCGCTGCCGTTGGAACGGGTGCCTCCGGTGCTGTAGGAACCTCCGGTGGAGCGGGTACCGCCGCTGCGGCTGTAGCTGCCGGAAGGATAGCTCATCGAGCCGCCCGAAACCCTGCGTCCGCCGTTGACGGAAGTTGAGGGGATGTAGCCGCCGTTGGAGCCGCTGTAGTTCCTGCGCGACGAGGTTACGCCGGGAGTGGTGACGGAGCCGCCGTGACGCCTTCCGTAGTAGTTGCTGGAAGGATTGTAGCCGTAGCGGTGGCTGTCATTGTGGTGATAGTAGTGGTGGTGATGACCGCCCCATCCGCCGTAGTACCAGGGATCATACCAGTAGCTGTAGTAGCGCCACGGCCTGCCCCAGCCGTACCAGTCGTAATAGTAGTAGTCGTAGTACCAGGGATCGTACCAGTAGCTGCTGTAGCGCCAGGGGTTGTACCAGCTGTAGGAGCTGTAACGCCAGGGATTGTACAGGTTGTAGCCGTAGTAGCTGTAGTACGGGCTGTAATTGTAGTTGTAGGCGTAACCGTAGTTGTTATAGCCGTTGTAGTTGTAATAGGGGTCGCCGTAATATCCGCCGTAATCGAGCGAATAGTCATAAGTGGGGTTGTCGAACCTGTGAAGAAGGTCTTCATAGCTTACGCCTTCGGCGAGAACTACGTTGCCGAGGGAATCGGTTGTGAAGTAGGAAGCGTCAACCTCGCGGTTGTAATTACGCATCTGCTCATTGGCAGCCATCATGGCAGCCCTTGACGCGGCAGGATTGCTCCTGTAGTAGATTCCGTCGTCATAGACAGAGGAAGCGTAATAGCTCATTCCGCAGGAACTCGTCAGGACGGCCACTGCGATCAGTGAAAGATAGAAGACTTTGTTTTTCATTTTTACCTCCTGTGTCAGTTATTTTTATAATTTTGCCTTTTGTTTCGTATTTGCCTCAGGTGCAAATATACGATGTTTGAACTATAATTTACAACATTTATACCAAAAATTATATGGCTAAAGAGATCGACAACAAAGAGGTCGTCAACCGCGAGGAAGATTATTCCCGCTGGTACAACAACCTCGTAGTGAAAGCGGATTTGGCGGAACAGTCCGCCGTTAGGGGATGTATGGTGATCAAGCCCTACGGATATGCAATCTGGGAGAAGATGCAGAAGGAGCTTGACAGGATGTTCAAGGAGACGGGGCACGTCAATGCCTATTTCCCGCTTTTCATTCCGAAATCTTTCCTCAGCCGCGAGGCGGAGCACGTCGAAGGTTTTGCGAAGGAGTGCGCGGTAGTCACCCATCACCGCCTGAAGGTGTCGCCCGACGGCAAGGGGGTGGTGGTCGATCCCGACGCGAAACTGGAGGAAGAACTCATCGTCCGCCCTACATCGGAGACCATTATCTGGAATACCTATAAGAATTGGATCAAGTCCTGGAGGGACCTTCCCCTGCTGTGCAACCAGTGGGCGAATGTCGTACGCTGGGAGATGCGTACGCGTCTCTTCCTGCGCACCGCCGAGTTCCTCTGGCAGGAGGGCCACACGGCTCACGCCACCAGCGAGGAGGCCGTAGCCGAGGCACGCAAGATGGTGGGCGTATATGCCAAATTCGCCCGCGAATTCATGGCAATGCCTGTGATAGTGGGCCACAAGTCCGAGAACGAGCGCTTCGCAGGCGCCCTCGACACCTATACGATCGAGGCCATGATGCAGGACGGCAAGGCGCTGCAGGCAGGTACCTCGCACTTCCTCGGCCAGAACTTCGCAAAGGCATTCGATGTGCAGTTCTCCAACAAGGAGGGCAAGCTCGAGTATGTCTGGGCTACCTCCTGGGGCGTATCGACCCGCCTGATGGGCGCCCTGATAATGACCCACTCCGACAATAACGGCCTCGTGCTGCCTCCGACCCTGGCTCCTATCCAGGTCGTGATGGTGCCTATCTTCAAAACCGACGAGGAGCGGGCGCGCATCCTCGCAGAGATGGACGTGCTCAAGGAGCAGATGCAGGCAAAGGGCCTTTCGGTCAAGATCGACGACCGCGACAACCTGCGTCCCGGCTTCAAGTTCGCCGAGTGGGAGCTCAAGGGCGTTCCGGTGCGCGTTGTCATCGGCCCCCGCGACCTCGAGAACGGAGTCGTGGAGCTCGCCCGCCGCGACACGATGGAGAAGGTATCGTTCCCCCAGGCCGGGCTCGCCGACGAGGCCTGCCGCCTGATGGGCGAAATCCAGAAGAACCTCTACGCCAAGGCGGATGCCTACAGGATGGCCAACATCCGCAAGGTGGACACCTGGGAGGAGTTCAAGGTCGAGATCGAAAAGGGCGGTTTCCTGCTCTGCCACTGGGACGGCACCACGGAGACCGAAGAGAAGATCAAGGACGAGACCAAGGCGACCATACGCTGCATACCTATGGATACCTGTATCTGCGAGGAGGAGGGCAAATGCGTCTATTCGGGCAGGCCTTCGAGCCGCAGGGTTGTTTTTGCAAGAGCATATTAACCGATATGAAAAGAGTCTTTACACTATTCGCATCCTTCCTGTGCGCGGCATCGCTTTTCGCACAGGCGCCTGCCGCTGAGGAAGCGGCGCCCTCGCCCTGGACCAAGGGTATCGTGACCTCCATCGGATTCTCGCAGCTCTCCCTGACCAACTGGGCGGCCGGAGGTTCCGGTTCGATAGCGCTCAATACCTTCATCGACACCTATGCCGACTATGAGAAGGGCAAGATTATCTGGTTCAACGAACTCCAGATGGGTTACGGTTTTATCGAATCCTTCGACGACACCGGCTTCAAGAAGAGCGACGACCGCCTCATCTTCGACAGCAAGTGGGGATACAAGGCTACCGACAAACTCTATTTCTCGTCGGTCTTCAATCTCCGTTCGCAGTTCGCCGACGGTTATACCAAGGATGTGCTGACATCCTCGTTCTTCGCTCCGGCCAATGTCTCGCTCGGTATCGGTATCGATTACCAGCCGGCCAAGAACATCGCCGTCAACTTCGCGCCCCTCACGGGCAAGGTGGTGATGGTGGCCATCGAGGATCTCCGTAAAAACTACGGTTTCAAGGAGGAGGAACTCAGCCACTTCTCCCGCTTCGAGCTCGGTGCACAGCTGAAGGTCGATACCAAGCTGGCCGTCAAGGACTTCACGGTGGGATCGCATCTGACCCTTTTCTCCGATTATCTTGACAATCCGCTCGATGTGAAGGTCAACTGGGATGTCAACGCCGACGCCAAGATCAGCAAGTATTTCTCCGTGAGCCTGCGTACCAGCCTGCTCTACGACAGCCGCATCAAGAGTGTGCTCGTCCGCGACAAGCGTACCCGCGAGCCCATCCTCGACGAGAACGGAAAGGAGCAGTTCAAGGCCGGAGTCCAGTTCAAGGAGCTCTTCAGCGTAGGGTTCTCCTATACCTTCGGGCAGACCAAGAAAAAGAAATAAGCTATGCGGAAACGATTCGATACCGCACTTGAGAGCCTCTCCAGCGAAAAGGAGAGGCTCTCGGGTATTCTGCTGGCCGTCAGCGGCGGTGTCGATTCGATGGCTATGCTCTCGCTGGCCGCATCAAGCCCCCTTGCGGGACGTATCGGCGCGGCCCATATGAATTTCTCCATGCGCGGGGCCGAAAGTGACGGCGACGAAGCCTTGGTGAGGGATTGGTGCGCTGAGCGCGGCATTCCGCTCTTTGTCAAACGGGTGGATACCGCCGCTTATGCGCGTGAGCACGGAGTGTCGATAGAGATGGCGGCGCGCGAACTGCGTTATGCCTGGTTCGAAGAATTGCTCGGCAATGAAGGTTTCGGCTGCGTGGCGGTCGCCCACAACCGGAACGACAGTGCGGAAACGCTTATCTTAAACCTGCTGCGCGGCACCGGCTTGCGCGGTATTTCGGGCATCCGTCCACGAAACGGCAAGGTAATCAGGCCTATGCTCGGTTTCAGCCGCAGCGAGATTGAGGATTATGCCCGCGGCAACGGGGTCCCGTTCCGCACCGATTCTACCAACCTCGAGTCGGAATACTCCCGCAACCGCATCCGTAACGAAGTCTTCCCTGAGTTCGAAAAGATCAACCCCTCGTTCCTCAGGAGCCTTTCGGCCGATATGGCCCGTTTTGCGGAGGCCGGTGATTTCCTGGCCCGGAAACTGGCCGAAGAGGAGCCTTTGTTTGTCAGACGTACCGCTCTTGAATGCGGCGCTCTGTTGGAGATTGATTCAGCCGCTTTGGCTTCAGACCCTTTCCGGGCGCTCAGGCTCTTTACCCTGCTGGAGCCTTACGGATTCAACTCCGCGCAGCTGGAGCAACTCGAAGCGGTCATTGACGGTTCTGCCGGCAAGATATTCTCCGTCCCCGGTTACAGGCTTGTCAGCGGGAGCGGCAAGTGGTCCCTCTATGAGGATGTGTCTGATCCTTCTGATCTTGCCAGTCGGGTCAGTGTCACTGTTATCCCCAGGCCGGAAGGCTTCAATCCGGCAAATCCGCCGGCAGGCACTCTCTATGCGGATGCCTCCAAACTCACTTTTCCGCTCACTTTCCGCAGCTGGCAGGAGGGAGACAGTTTCAGGCCGCTCGGTATGAAGGGCTTCCGCAAGGTGAGCGACTTTTTCAACGACCTCAAGCTCGACATCGAACAGAAACGCCGCCAGATTATAGTCACCACTGAAGATCCCACAGGCGCCGAGCAGATAGTCTGCATAGCGAACCGCCGCCTCGATGACCGTTTCAAGGTCACTGAGGCGACGGATCGGATTGCCGTCATTTCGATGGCGGAATAGATTGTTTTATATTCGCTAAATTGTTATATATTAGTTCTTTCGTTCAAAATTCCACACAGCTGATAAAGTCCTCTCAAGTTTTGCCTCCTCTTATAGAGTTTGGTGCCTCTGTTGTAGGAAGTGAAGCTGTTAAATATCTTCCCGTAAAGAGTTTTTCGGATTTCCTCAAGACAAATGCTCCGACGCTACCTATGGTTATGCCACCATATAATCCTTACTGTTATCAGGCTATATGGCGTACCAGATATTAATGAAGATGATTTATGGATAATGTATCAACATCAGAAACTATAAAATCGCTAATCATCGTAATGATGATTGTTTTGTTGTGTATTTTCAGTATCTATATTCCTCGGGAAGCGTATATATACTTGAAAGAACACTCAAAAAAGTATGACTGTGAATCTGTTGCGTATTTAGACACAGTAATTGCAACCGGCATTTCTCATAATCATAATTCCGAAAGAGTAATTTGCATCTTTCATTACTTTGACGGGCAGGTACGTAGAGAATATAAAATCATAAACGATAAGAATTATATTCTTCCAAAAGATTTTGTAATCCCAATACGATACCAGCGTAAAAATCCAGCAAAAGTACTTATAGACCATCAGAGAATAGTCCCATACAAGGACTCATTATTTGTATTAATTAAAAGGGGTATATGGTTAGATGATATGATAGTGGTTTTGAATAATGAGAAAGAGAGTTCACACTGATACATCCAAAGATAATAATAGTGGATGCTTCAACCTATTGATTGCATTTCTGCTAATAATTGTTGCTCATATCTATGTGTCAATTGAAGACGCTGGGATCAACAATGGCCCGACAACCGAAGCCATTATAGAACAAATATGGCCCGCATATTCGAGCAATCAATGTTATATAGTGTATTCTTTTCCTTTGGAAAAAAATGTGTATTATGGAGTATCTACAACTCCAAAAGAGGATTCGTTATATGTAGGAAAAAGGTTGCTGATAAAATATAATGAAAGCAAACCTTGGAAATCCAGATATGTTTTTTGATTGTCTTAACAATGATACAATACTATCGTGATTTAAGACAGGTGCCTAAGTTAAAAAAAGGCTTAACTGCATCTTCTGGCTTCTGCATAGCGAACCGCCGCCTCGACGACCGTTTCAAGGTCACTGAGGCGACGGATCGGATTGCCGTCATTTCGATGGCGGAGTAGATTTTCTACCTGAAATCGTAAATATATGGCAGGCGCGCCAGGGTGACGAAGGTCTCGTTCCGGAGCCTGGAGTATGCCGCCTCGATAGGGAAGAGGGGATCCGTTGCGGTGCGCCCTGCGGTTTCGATGCCGGCCTGGGCGGAGGAGAATCCCTTCATCAGTTTTTCGTACGCCGTTTCGACTGCAGGATACTCGACGATGCGCAGTTCCTTTCCGTCGCCCACGAGGCTCTCGGCGTAGCGGATGGCATCGACGAGGCCGCCGCGCTCGTCGGCGAGGCCGATGCGCAGGGCGTCGGTGCCTGTCCAGACGCGGCCCTGTCCGATCTCGTCAACCTGCTCTACCGTCATCTTGCGGCCTTCCGCCACGAGGGAAGTGAAGTCGGTGTAAACCTTCTCGACATTGGACTCCATATATTTGACCTCAGCGGCGTCGAAAGGACGCATCAGGCTCATCACATCGCTGTGCTTGTTGGAATTGATAGAGGCTACATTGACTCCTACCTTGTTCCTGAGGGCCTTGCCGAATGAGGGAACCATCGAGAATACGCCGATGGAGCCGGTGATGGTGGTATTGTCCACGAAGATCTTGTCGGCGCGGGCGGAGATCCAGTATCCGCCGGATGCCGCATAGTCGCCGTAGCTTGCCACCACGGGCTTGACAGCCTTGAGGAGGCCGAGTTCGTGGTTGATCATCTCGGCGCCCTGGGCGCTTCCGCCGGGGGAGTTGACGCGAAGGACTACGGCCTTGACGGTGGAGTCGCGCCTTATCTCGGAGAGGATGCCCGCGAATTCGGTACCGGCGATGCCGCCGCTCTGCATAGGGGAGTTCTCGACAACTATCTCGCCGTCGGCATAGACTACTGCTATCTTGTCCTTTATCTTGAGGGACTGCTTGACCTTGCTCTTGGCATAGTCGGCCACATCCACGAACTTGAGGTCCTTGACGTCCTTTGCGTCGCAGATGCCACAGAGATAATCCTCAAGGTCGCTGCGGTAGCAGAGCTCGTCAACAATGCCCTTTTCGAGGAGCACCTTGGCGTTGGTCAGATCGAGATTATCAATCCATGAGTTGAACTCTTCGGCAGTAAAATCCCTGGAATCTGCGATTTCCGATACCAGCGAATTCCAGATGCCGTCGATGAGCACCTGGTTCTGTTCGCGGTTCTCGGGGGTGAGCTCATTCTTGGTGAACTGCTCGCCTGCGGCCTTGTACTTTCCGTGGCGGATGAGCTGCATATCGATGCCGAGTTTGTCGAGCGCATCCTTGAAGAAAACTATACCTGAACTCATTCCGAACATCATGGCGTCGCCGTAGGCGTTGAACATTATCTTGTCGGCAACCGATGCCAGGTAATATCCCTGATTGGTGAGGATGTCGGAATATGAGATGATCGCCTTGCCCGACTCGCGGAAGCGCGAGAGGGCTGCGCGCACCTCTTCTGTTGCCGAAAGGCTCATCGTAGCGGCATTCTCCGGCTTCATATAGATAAACTTTATCTGGGGATCCTCTGCTGCGGCTTCAATTGCCTTGACCATATCGTAAAGGGAGATCGAAGTGCCGAAAGAGGGGCTCGATCCCACGATCGAGAAGGATTCCTGGCTCTGCTCGGTGACGGGCTTGGAGAAATCCAGGCGGAGGATTTTCTCGCCCGCGGGCAGGCTCGTCGTTTTTCCGGCCATTCCTGCTATCGAGCCGATAAGGGAGAAGAAGAGCAGGCACCCTACTATCGATGCCAGTATGCATCCAAGGGTGGAACCGAAGACTATTTTCCAAAAAGTTTTCATATCTGGTATAATAATAAATGATGATTTTGCAGTGCCTAAAGGGCACGCGAATTGCAAATATAGGCAAAACTCAATAACTTCGCTCCGCATTCATAAAATAGATATGAGAAAGTTTACGATATTATTGTTTATCCTTGCCTGTGCCTTTGACCTTCAGGCCCAGACCTTTAACGGGCAGGTTTTCTACCGCAGGCCCGGAGGCGGCACCGAACCGCTGCCCTATGCGCAGATCTACTTCCTGGAAAAGTCTAAACTGCTCGACACCGATGCCGAAGGCCGTTTCACCATTTCGAATTACGGTTCCAAGGCCACCCTGGTGGCGACCTATGTGGGTTATACCCGCGACACCGTAGCGGTTACTCCGGAGATGGCTTCCGCCGAGTTCTTCCTTTCGGGCGAGAACGAGGTCGAACAGTCCGTGGTGACTGCGCGGCAGCCTGGCATCTCGAAACTCAAGCCCATCAGGACCGAGGTCATCAGCGCCGCCGGTCTCTGCAAGATGGCCTGCTGCGCGCTGGCGGAGAGTTTCGAGAACTCCGCGAGCGTCACTGTGGGCTATTCCGATGCCGTCACAGGCGCCCGCCAGATCAAACTCCTCGGCCTTTCGGGGACCTACACCCAGATGCTCGACGAGAACCGCCCCGTAATGCGCGGCCTTGCGAGCCCGTTCGGCCTCTCCTATGTGCCCGGTCAGTGGCTCGAGAGCATCCAGATTGCGAAGGGACCCTCATCGGTTGTCAACGGTCTTGAGGCAATAACGGGCCAGATCAATATGGAGCACCGCAAGCCTACCGACGAGACTCCGCTCTTCGTGCAGCTCTACGGCAGCAGCGACTCTATGTTCGAGGCGAACGTCGTCTCCGCCCTTCAGTTCAGCCCGGCCTGGAGCACCATCCTCCTCACCCACGTGGGAGGCACAGCAATGTCGATGGACCATAACGGCGACGGCTTCCGCGACGAGCCTGAGAATCTCCAGATAAACATAGCCAACCGCTGGCTCTATTACCATCAGGCTAGTGGCCTGCAGATCCGGTTCGGCGCCCGTTTCATCAACGAGAACCGCCTCGGAGGCCAGATGGGCGCGACCAGGGACAACGAGTATAACATTGCCCATCAGCTGTGGGGCTCTGATATCCTCAACCGGGGAGTCAACGGCTATGTGAAGATTGGCGTTCCGGTCAATGAGGAGCAGACGGCCAGTGTGGCGGCGGTCCTGGATTTCAACCATCACGAACTGGATTCCTACTTCTTCATGAAGGATTTCGACGGAAAGCAGGATTCCTGGTTCCTCAATCTGCTATATCAGAACAACATTACCGACAACCACGCGGTGGAATTCGGACTTACGGCCAAGCGCGACGACTTCAAGCAGCTGTACACGGACAATCTCCTGGCCCTTGACAGACGCATCAACTACCAGCCGACCGATATGAGCTATATCGAGAATTCGCTGGCCGTCTTCGGCGAGTACACCTATACCCTCGACGAGAAGATCACCTTCCAGACCGGCCTCAATCTCGAGCACAACTGGCTCCACGGCTGGATGCTGGCCCCGCGCGCCAACTTCAAATACTCGTTTACCGACGCCATCGTATTCCGCCTTCTCGGAGGCCGCGGATTCCGCTGCTCGAATATCTTCACCGACAATCTCGGAATGTTCTCCACGGGCCGTATCATCAAGATCGACGAGGGGCTCGATACGATGGAGGACGCCTGGACCTTCGGCGGAAACGTGACTTTCTACCTGCCGTTCGGTTATGACGAGGAGAATACCTACCTGAGCTTCGATTATTTCCACAACAATTTCAACCATCAGGTAATAGTCGACCAGGAGGCGGAGGCCGGCTTCGTGGATATCTACAACCTCGACGGCCCCTCCTTTACGAATACCTATCAGGCCGATTTCAACGTGGAGCCCTTCGAGCGCTTCACCCTTACCGCCACGTTCCGCTATACTGACGCCAAGGTCGCCCTCCGCGGCCAGGGCCTCGTCGAAAGGCCTATGACCAGCCGCTTCAAGGGAGTGCTCAACCTTCAGTACAGTACTCCGATGAGCAAGTGGGTGTTCGACTTCACGGCGCAGGTCAACGGCCCGATGAAGCTGCCCTGGTTCGCCGCAGATGCCTGGGGAATGAAAGAATCCCCCGTCTATCCGATGCTCTACGCCCAGGTCACCCGCAAGTTCCGCGGCATCGACATCTATGTCGGAGGTGAGAATCTGACCGGCTTCCATCAGATGGACGCCATCCTTTCCGCCGCCAATCCCTTCGGCCCCGCCTTCAACGCCAGCTGCGTCTGGGGCCCGCTGATGGGCGCCAAGTTCTACGCCGGTATGAGATATACTCTCTGGAAGTAATCCTTTTCGTATTCAGGGAGGCAATATACTGGCCGATTTTTTGTATATTCGCAACGTGTATCAATAATCAATGTCATTATGAAAAAGATTATAACCTTTACTATCCTCGCCCTTATCGCGGGCCTTTTCTCGACAGGACTTTACGCTGCCGACAAGAAGAAAGACAAGAATACCGCGGAAGTCACATACGTGACCACCATCGACTGCAAGAACTGCGTCAAGAAGGTTGAGGCCCAGCTTCCCTTCGTGGCAGGTGTCAAAGATATGAAGGTGACCCTGGAGGACAGGACAGTGTGGGTCAAGTACGATACCCGCAAGACCGATCCCGAAAAGATCGCCAAGGCCATCAACAAGATGGGATACGAAGCCGAAGCCGTAACTCCGGAAGCAGCACCGGCCAAATAACCGGAGTTGATGTACCGGATAGTGACCAAGAAAGTCCTCAATCCGTCGGTCACGCTGATGGAGGTTGAGGCCCCGAGACTAGCCGCAGCTGCCCGCTGCGGCCAGTTCCTTATTGTGCGGGCCCGTGAGCAGGGCGAGCGCATCCCCCTTACCATAAGCGACTTCGACCGCGAGAAAGGGACTGTTACCATCTGTACCCAGACAGTGGGCGCCTCCACCCGCATCATCAATGCGATGGAGGAGGGCGACTGCTTTACCGACTGCGTAGGCCCGCTCGGCCGCCCTTCCGAATTCACAGAATGGGACGATGCGCGTCTTGAGGGTGAGCGTTTCCTCTTCATCGCCGGAGGCCTGGGCGCCGCTCCGGTCTATCCGCAGGTCAAATATCTCCACTCCAAAGGCGTTCCCGTGGATGTCATAATCGGCGCCAAGAATGCCGGACTGCTGATCTTCGCAGAGCAGATGAAGGCCGTCTGCGATAACCTCTACCTCTGCACCGACGACGGATCGCTCGGTGAGAAGGGCCTTGTGACAGGGGTTGTGGACCGCCTGCTCGGAGAGGGCAAAAAATATACCCAGGCCGTGGCCATCGGCCCGATGATAATGATGAAATACGCTACCCTCGGCCTCAAGCCATCGGGCATCCCCTTGACGGTGAGCCTTAACACCCTGATGGTGGACGGCACCGGAATGTGCGGAGCCTGCCGCGTATCGGTTGGCGGAAAGACCCGCTTCGCCTGCGTTGACGGGCCCGAGTTCGATGCCTATGAGGTGGACTTCGACGAGGCGATGCGCCGCCAGGGTCTCTACCGCGACCTCGAGATGGAGGCCGACCACAAATGCAAAATAGGGAGGGACCGATGATGGACAGGATGAAAAAGATACCGGTGCGCGAGCAGGAACCCGAAGTGCGCGCCCGCAATTTCAATGAGGTCTGCTATGGCTACGACGAGCTCGAAGCGCGCGCTGAGGCCTCCCGGTGCCTTAATTGCAAGAATCCCGGATGCGTGGCCCACTGCCCCGTCAGCATAAAGATTCCCGTATTCATAAAGCAGCTCAAGGATGGGGATTTCACCGCCGCAGCCGCTACGATAGCCGAGGACAGTTCCCTGCCCGCAATCTGCGGCCGCGTATGCCCGCAGGAGACCCAGTGCGAGAGCGGATGTATCCTCGGAGTCAAAGGAGAGGCCGTTTCGATAGGCCGTCTGGAGCGCTTCGTGGCCGACTGGAGCCGCGGGAACGGGATCCGCCCCGAACCAGCGAAGCTGCGCAACGGCCGCAAGGTGGCAGTCGTGGGAAGCGGTCCCGCAGGCCTTGCCTGCGCCAGCGACCTGGCCCGTATGGGGTATGACGTGACTATCTTCGAGATGCTTCACAAGGCGGGAGGAGTGCTGCAATACGGCATTCCGGAGTTCCGTCTTCCCAAAGATACTGTGGTCGCCCACGAGATCGAGAATGTCAAGGCCCTCGGCGTGAAAATCGAGACCAACGTGGTAATCGGCCGGACCTTGACCATAGACGACCTCTTCGACCGCGAAGGCTTCGAAGCCGTCTTCGTGGGCTCGGGAGCCGGACTTCCCAAGTTCATGGGCATCCCGGGAGAGAATCTCAACGGGGTCTTCTCGGCCAACGAATACCTCACCAGGAGCAACCTGATGCAAGCCTATTCGCCCGAAAGCGACACCCCCATCCGCATCGGCCGCAAGGTGGCCGTGGTGGGAGGAGGCAACGTGGCGATGGATGCCGCCCGCACTGCACTCAGGCTGGGCTCGGAGGTGACAATAGTCTATCGCCGAACCGAGAAGGAACTCCCCGCCCGCAGCGAGGAGGTGCACCACGCCCTGCAGGAGGGAATCCGCTTCTGTATGCTCACCAACCCTGTCGAGGTGCTGGGCGACGAAAAGGGCTGCGTCAAGGCCCTCCGCTGCCTCAAGATGACCCTTGGCGAGCCCGATGCCAGCGGCCGCCGAAGCCCCGTTCCGGTCTCCGGTTCGGAGTTCGACCTGGAGGCGGACCTGGTGATAATGGCGCTCGGAACCTCTCCAAACCCGCTTATCTCCTCGACAACGGGAGGCCTTGAGACGGACCGCCGCGGATGTCTGGTCGCGACTCCGGAAGGGGCCACTACCCGCGAGGGAGTCTTTGCGGGCGGCGACGCCGTCACGGGCGCGGCTACCGTAATATTGGCAATGGGCGCCGGCCGGAAGGCGGCGGCCGCAATGGACGAATATCTGAAAAACAAACGATAATGGCTCAGAAACCTTCAATCCCGAAAGGCACGCGCGATTTCGGACCTGTCGAAATGATGGGGCGGAACTATATTTTCAATACTGTACGGAGCGTCTTCTCCAAATATGGGTATCAGTGCATAGAGACCCCCTCGATAGAAAACCTCAGCACGCTGCTGGGCAAATATGGCGAGGAGGGCGACAAGCTCCTCTTCAAGGTGCTCAACTCCGGTGACGCGTTCTCCGGAATCGACTTCGAATCGTACCGCGGCGAGACGGGCATAAACAGCAACGCCCTCTCCCTCAAGGTTTGCGAAAAGGGGTTGAGGTACGACCTCACGGTCCCCTTCGCGAGGTTCGTGGTGCAGCACCAGAACGAGATCTCATTCCCCTTCAAGCGCTACCAGATCCAGCCTGTATGGCGTGCGGACCGTCCCCAGAAGGGACGCTACCGCGAGTTCTACCAGTGCGACGTGGATGTCATCGGCAGCAAGTCGCTCATCAACGAGCTGGAACTTGTCCAGATTGTGGACGAGGTGTTCGGCAAGATGGGTGTGAGGGTCTGCGTCAAGATCAACAACCGCAAGATCCTGGCCGGCATAGCCGAGGTCTGCGGGGCTCCCGACAAGCTCATCGACATTACGGTGGCGATAGACAAGATAGACAAGATCGGCCTGGATGCAGTCAAGGAGGAACTCCGTGAGAAGGGGCTGGGTGACGACGCCATTGCCGTTATCGAGCCTGTGCTGCTTCTCGAGGGCTCGACTGACGAGAAGATCGCCAGAATGCGCGGCGTGCTCGCAGGCTCCGAAACCGGACTGAAGGGTCTGGACGAGATTTCGACCCTGTTCGGACTGATAGGCAACGCCGGTGTGGATTCAGAGGTCCAGCTCGACCTCTCGCTCGCCCGCGGCCTGAACTACTATACCGGCGCCATTTTCGAGGTCAAGGCCAAGGATTTCGAGATAGGCAGCATTTGCGGCGGCGGCCGTTACGACGACCTTACCGG
Source organism: Bacteroidales bacterium (assembly GCA_017443845.1). Lineage (GTDB taxonomy): Bacteria > Bacteroidota > Bacteroidia > Bacteroidales > UBA932 > Cacconaster. Next base: position 29,548 of record JAFSXX010000002.1, read on the forward strand.
CATCTTCGGCCTGCCCGATATGTCGGGCGTCGGCATCTCGTTCGGAGCCGACCGCATCTACGACGTGCTCAAGGGGCTCGATCTCTTCCCCAAGGATATCTCCGGAACGGCCGACATCCTCTTTACAAATATGGGTGAGAAGGAGGTGGCATATCTGATTCCGGTTGTCGCCTCGCTCCGTGCGAAGGGAGTCCGCTGCGAGATCTATCCCGACCAGGTCAAACTCAAGAAGCAGTTCGACTATGCCGACCGCAAGGGGATAAAGTACCTTGCCATAGTCGGCGAGGACGAGGTGGCCGAAGGCACCGTGAGCATCAAGAATCTCTCCACCGGAGAGCAACGGAAGGAAGATGCCAAAAAGATAAGCGGCCTGACCTGGTAGGTCAGACCGCTTTTTCTTTCTGGAAGGGCTAATTATTTAGCGATTTCAGTAGCAGCAGCCTCAACAGCCTCAGCTGCGTTCTCAACAGCCTCTGCAGCGTTCTCAACAGCGTTGGTTACGGTATCGCAGCAAGGAGCGACCTCCTCTACGACGGGCTCTTCAACAACCTGCTCTTTAGGCTGGTTCTTGCAAGAAACAGCGAGCATAGCTACGACTGCCATGAGTGCGAGTACGGATACTTTTTTCATTTTCAGTGATTTTTAGGTTAATAATATAGTTGGCTCTAATTACCTTATTAATAACGTTTATGCCCTGGCGGGCCATACTCGCTGCAAATGTAGTAACAATTTGCAATCGGTGTTATTTTTTTTGAAAAAAATAGCGAATGCAAAAAAAAGGACGCAATTGGGTTGCGTCCTTAAAGCTGATGCCGTCGCAGATTATTTCAGAGCGAACTTGATAGGCAGGACGTACTTGACGTTCACAGCCTCGCCGCCCTTGGTACCTGCGGTCCATGCGGGTGCGGATTCGAGAACCCTTACAGCCTCCGCATCGAGAGCGGGGGAGACACCGCGGATAACCTTGACGTCGGAGATTTTACCCTCTTTGTCAACGGTGAACTGAGCGAGGACGGTTCCCTGCTCTTCGTTGTCCTTGGCAGCCTGGGGATACTGAAGGTTGTTGCCGATCCACTTGAGGAAATCCTTCTCGTCGCCACCCTGGAATGTGGGCTTGACATCGACAGCCGCATAAGAGACAGCGTCGGACAGGTCGGGAGCCTCTACGGGAACGATTTCGTCCATCGCGCGTTCGAGGGTAGCCTCGTCGATACCTGCAGCCGCGGCTGCGGCTATCGCCTCGTCAGCTGCCGCAGTGGCAGAAACCTCTTCAGCAACAGGCTCATTCTCTGCAGCTTCCTTGTTGGAGTTCTTGCAGGAGCTGACTGCGAAGATGCAGAGAGCTGCGAGCGCAAATGAGAATATTCTCTTCATTTCAGACAAGATTAGATTTCAACTACGGGAGCTTCGGGAGCGTTCTTCATAACGGAAGCGATACCGTTGTCGCAATTCTTCTCGTTTGCGTACATCTGGCTTGCACCGATGACCTGGCCGTTAGAAGCTTTGAGGTTGAAGAAAGGCTTGCCGTTCTTGGCGACCTTCTTCTCGTAGCGGGTGATGTCGCCTGCGTTCTTCTTGACGGACTCTACGCCGTTGAGGCAGGCAGATTTGGTGGTGTAGCCCTCACTGGTGAGGATTGTCTGGCCGTTGGAGGCCTTGAGGTTGAACTGGAATTCACCGTTCTTCCTGACAGAAACTTCAAATTTTCCCATTGTAGTAAAGTTAGAAATTGGATTTTTCTACAAATATATAAAAATTAAACAGTTATCCAATTATTTTCCGAGTGCGTCGGCTTTTTCGCGGATGCGTGCGGCACGGGTCTCGCTGTCGGGATGGGATGCGAACATCTTCTGGACGAGGGATGCCTTGCTGCTGCCGGAAATCTTGACGAGCTTTTCGAGACTTGTGGCCATACTGTACTTGTTGTAGCCCTGTTTGACGGAGAACTCGAAGCCGTGGTCGTCGGCAGCGAATTCCTGCTTCTGGCTGAACTGGGATCCCAGATATGCCTCTGCGATATCGCCGAGCTGGCTCTTGGTAATCTGGCCTACCGCTCCCGCTGCGTCAACCACGTCGCGGGCCGCCGCGGTGAGATATGCCTTGCGCATCGCGTTGCGGGTGTCCTTGTGGACCACGTGGCCGAGCTCGTGGCCGATCACGGCCATCAGCTCACCGTCGTCCATAATGTCCATAAGGCCGCTGTAAACCCTGATGGAGCCGTCTCCACAGGCGAATGCGTTGATTTCGCTGGACCTGTAAACCTTGAAGTTGACGGGGATTCCGTCAATCTCCTTGACGTTTGCGAGAAGCCTCTTGAGCCTGTTGTGATAGACGCCGGTATCGACGTTGTTCTGGGAGTCGTACTGCTTGACCGCCTCCTTGCTGAGCTGTACGATCTGTTCATCGGTGATGGAAAGTGCGGTCATCGCCTTGTTGGCTGCGGACTGGAGCTCGTTCGGGTCCCAGTTTACCCTCTGCAGCATACCGCATCCCGAGACTGACAGCATTATGCAGGCGAGTGCGAGTGCGGTGATGGAAAAGTGTTTCATATCTGTTTTGACTTTGATAATGATCCGTTATTTGGGCAGCTGGCTGATAAGGTACCTGCACTTGTCCTCGTTTCCGAGGGTTTTGCTGGTGTTGCAGGAGAGCTTGACGCAGTCGTGCCATTCGCGCTGCTCTGTTATGCGGCCCCTGGTGAGTTTGATGACTATGTTCATCGGCTGACATCCGGTGACATCGCAGGTGAGGAAGGTTCCCACGCCGTAGGAGTCCTGGACGCGGCCCGCGCAGTAGCGGTGGATTTCGACTGCCCGTTTGATGTTGAGGCCGTTGCTGAAGACCACCTGCTTGGTGGCGGGGTCGATGCCGAGCGACTGGTATTTGGCGATTATCTTCTCGGTCTGCTCCTCCTCGTTGCCGCTGTCCACGCGCAGGCCCTTGTACATCATCGCCATCCTCTTGGAGAGGTTGGAGAAGAAGACCTTGTCGCCGAAGCAGTCGTAGAGGTATATGCCGTTGTCGCCGTCATAAACGTCGCTGAATTTCTTCATCACGTTGAAGTTGCACTCGAACAGGCCGCTGACGTTCTCCTCGAACGAGATGAGCTGGTGCGACATCGTACCCAGGGGGATGCAGTCGTATTTCATTGCCAGCCATACGTTGCTCGTGCCGGTGAATTTGCCGGGCCAGGTCCGGGAATCGGCCACCTTCTTCATCGTGCGGATGACCATCTCCTGATGGTCGAAGCTCAGGCGCCTGCGGGTGCCCATATCGCCCAGGATGAGGCCGTTCTCAAGTATCTCGACTGTCTTTTCTTCGGCCCTTTTCTCTTCCAGGGCGGCATCGTAGCGGTCGATGTCGCCGCGGAGGATGTGCACCAGTTCGGAGATGGAGGAGAGCAGGGGCATCTCCCACATGATGGTGGAGAACCATTTGCCCTTGACCTTGATCTGGAGATAGCCTTCGGCGTCCTGCTTGATGGTGACCTCCGCCGGATTGAACCGGTAGCCGCGGAGGAAGGTGAAGTACCACAAAGGCAGCCAGACGCATCTGGATGCCATGAATTGGATCTCCTCCTCGGTGATGACCACGTCTTTCATATAATCGACCTGCTCCTGCAGGAGTTCTGCGAATCCGGCGGGGAACTTCTCGTGGTTGCGGTCGAAGAATGTGTACTCGACTTCTGCCCTGGGGTACTGCTTGAGAATGTAGTACTGGCAGGTAAAGGTATAAAGGTCGTTGTCGGTGAAGTGCCTTATGAGTTGCTTCATTACTTTTTGTATATTTGCTTCACGAATTACAAAAATATGAAATTAATACGAAAGGCCAAAGGGTTCTTCTATTTCACCTCGCTCCGTTTCCGGTGCAGGCGATATCCCGAAAAGACTGATTATATCGAAGTTAACGGCCAGCGGCTGCTGTATGCCACCCGCGGGCCCGAAAAGGGGCGTCCCGTAGTGCTGCTGCACGGTAACGGAGGCTCGCATCTGAGTATGTCCACCCAGGCGATGGAGCTGGCGATGGCCGGTTACAGGGTGTACAGCCCCGATTCCCGCGGACAGGGGGCCAATCCTCCGCTGGAGGAGTATCATTATGCCGATATGGCCGAGGATACATACCAGTTCATCAAGGCTTTGGGGCTCGAAAAGCCGGCGGTTTACGGCTGGAGCGACGGCGGCGTGATAGCGCTGATGCTCGAGACGGCGCACCCCGGCACCTGCGGCCTGATTGCCGTCAGCGGAGCCAATCTCTGCCCCGACTGCGGTCCCGGTTTCGAGGATTTCAAGGCGTGGATCCTTTCGGAAGGTACCCCCTTGGCGATGATGATGCTCGAGGAGCCGAACATCGACCCGGCGACGCTCTCTGCCATAAAGTGTCCAGTCCAGGTGAGTGTCGGAAGCGACGATCTGATCTCCGTGGAGCACACTAAACTCATAGCCGATTCAATCCCCGATTCGGAGCTCGTAGTGGTCCCGAAGGCCGACCATCGCAGCTATATCAAAAAGAATCCCCGGATGGGCAGGCTACTGTCGGGCTTTTTTGCTTCTCACAATTACTTGCCGTAGTTTAATGACCCATTCCTTCCCGCCGGGCCTTCCCATCCGCAGGCCTTCGCTTCGCTCATCCCTCCCACTTCGTGGGCCCCTCCCGTTCATGTGGCCACGGGCGGCCACAGGCCCTCGGATGGGAAGGCCCGGCGGGGTGGAATGGGTCAGAAGCTGAACTTATAGCCTATGCCCAGATTGAAGTTCAGTGCCTGGTCGTAGGTCAGGGACTTGAGCTTTGTGCCCTCGGCGTTGGTGTCGATCTCCTTGTCGTAACAGTAGTCGCCGAGCAGGAAGAAATCGAAAGAGTTGTGTTTATCCATCTTCCACTCGAGACCGATGCATCCCCTGGCGCGGTTGAAATAGGCGTCGCTATAGCCCAGGAATTCATAGTCGCTGTATTCGCTTCCATTCCAGGACGCCTTGCAGGCGGGGTCGTTGAATACGTTGCGGGCCTCTGCGAAGACATAGGGCGTAATGGCCTTGGATATGCCTTTGTAGGAGACTTTCAGGCGGCTCTTGAGAGTCAGCGAATTGGGATTGTTCTGGAATTCGTTGCCCACTTCGCGGTGGGTGAGCTGAAGCCTCTCCTTGAGGGAGAACTGCCAGTCGCCCGAACGCACGGTGCCCATCACGTCACCGTAAATGCGGTGGCGTTGCTTCCACTCGTAAGAGGTGTTTCTCTTCTCAATGAAGAGATAGCCGCCTCCGACCTTGAGCCAGGGGTTGACCTTGTAGGTGAGGCCGGCGCCCGCCTGGTAACGGCCGAAGTTCCCGAAATTGTCGCTGATGCGCGCTTCCGCCTCGATGCCGGCGTGGAATCCCTTCGATATCTTCTTGTCCACCTCTATCGAAATGCGGGCCCCCATATCCCTCTCCAGATCGTTTACAGTCCCTTGCGCCAGTGCGGCGAGAGGGGAGAGGGCGAGGGTGATGCCGAGTATGAGAATCTTCTTGTCCATTGCTTTACGATACGTAATTTTTCGCCTTCAAAAGGGTGTCGATGCTTCCCGTCTGCCCCTTTTCGAGCGTGTAGAATACCTTGATGAATGCCGTATCCTTGAGGAAGTCCACGTGGCCGATCTCAAGATTCTCCACCTTCAGGCCGAGTCGCTTCTCCAGATCGGCCTTGAGCTCCTCGCGCCTTTCGGGCACAATGAGCTCGATGCGGTCGTAGAGCACCAGCTTGGTGGAGGTGTGTTTCAGGAGCTTCTCGCTCTCGAGTATCCATACGAGGCCCACTATCAGGGCGTTCGAGATGATAGTCACAAGAGTGGAGCCGAGCGAGAGCTCGTAATGGGGATTGTTGCCGGTGGCACCGACAAGCCTGTAGATGGGGGCCAGTCCGTTGACCGCTGCCAGGGCGATGATTATGAAGAGGTATGTCATCTCCCTTACCGGTACCGTTTCGGTGCGGTAGCGGATGACGCCGAAGATGGCGAACAGGCCGAGGGTGAGGCCCACTCCGACCTCCACGTTGCCCATTATGTAGAGCAGCATCAGCATCGCCGAGGAGAAGATCATGAAGGTAAAGTAGTAATCGCGCCTGCGGCTCTTGCGATAGTAGAAGAACTGGACCAGTATCCAGCAGACAATCAGGTTGAGGAAGAAGCGGATAAAGAGTTCCGTCAGGCTCTGGCCCGTTGTCATCATTGCGTCGGTTATAGTCTGTACGTCGAGGAGTTCCTCATCGGCGAGGGAGTATTCGCCTAATTCTTGCAGGGGAATCATTGTGCTGTTATCTTTTTGTGTATTGTTTTCTCTATCATCCTGACTTTGGGCTTGAAGCGTCCGGACTTTATGCCGGGCATCGTCAAAGTCGTGGCTATGCAGTATTTGCTGACTCTTACGGGTTTCACGCGGTGGTCGAGAAGGATGCGTTTCATCGGGCTGTCGGCGCGTCCGTCCTGCTTGAGCTCTATTATCACCGCATCCATGAGCGAAGTCTCAAGGCCACTGCGGAAACTCTTGAAGGAGAGGCAGGTGTCTATCGTAAGACGTTCGGTCTTCGCTGGGTTGACAAGAGTTATGCGCCTGAAAATCGTCTCTATGGCGGGGGAGAGCATCTCAACCGTGAAAGCGGAATGCTCCGCGAGGTATTTGCAGGCGCTCTCATCGCAGGAGAAGTCGTTGAATTCGGAGGCCGGAATCTCGATGCGCTTCTTCTTGGTTCGCCCCTTGTTGTTCTTCCTCTTGATTTCGAGGAATGTCAGGCCCGAATTGACATAAGAGCGCGTGCGGACCTTCTGGCGGGTGAGTCTCCGGTTGTGGTGGTCAGAGAACATCTTCAGGCCCTCCGTATCGAAATAGACGGAGTCGTAGGGACTGATTTTCGAACCGTCTGCCTCCAGCGCCATATATCCTGCTTCGGCCGCATCATCGAGCACTGCCACCAGCGTCTCTTCGTCGGTGAGGTACTTCGTGTCGATGCGGTTCATCAACTTGATGGACTCCATCTCCCCGAGGGTGATGGTTCCCAGCCTGCCGAGCTGCGGTGCGAATTCTATATGATTGTCATCCGGCATCTTCGCTGATATATTCGAATATCTTGGTGCCCTGGAGGCGTCCCTTGGCGTCGTAAGTGTACTGTGTTTTCTTGCGTCCGAATTCGTTGTATTCGAACTTCTTGATATTGACCAGCCGGTTCCTCTCGTCGTAGAGCAGTTCGCGGGATACCTTGCCGTTCTCTCCCCTTTCGAAGCGCTTGCGCCACTTCTGCTTCCCGGTGGTGTCGTACTCGATCTCCTCGATCTTGTTCCCTTCGGGGGAGTAGGTGGTGACGTGGTCGAGAATCTTTGTCACGCCCTTGGCGTTGGTGTTCCACTCCTTTACGACGAGATTCTTCTTGCTGATCTTCTGCTGGGCACCCAGGCCTGCCGGCGCGGCGAGCGCCAGCAGGACGAGTGCGAGGGTTATATAATACCTTTTCATTGCAATGATATTGTATGCGTTGTGGGTTGTCAGTGCCATCCGCCGGGGCCCATATTGCCGCCGGGACCGGAGTTGCCTCCGCTGTAGGTCGAAAGCGAGACGCTTGACCCTCCGCTGACGGAGCCTCCCTCAATCATCATTCCGCCCAGGCGGGAGGTGCCTCCGTTTACGGTGACTCCCGATTTGACCGAAGGCTGCGAAGCTCCGGAGACTACCAGCGGCGTATAGGCCGTCGAAGGGGTCTTGAATGCGTATGTGGTCTTATCGACGGTAAGGGAGTACCAGGTGTCTTTCTTGAGACTTGCGGTCGAGGAGTAGCAGCTCTGCGAGAGGCTCGCGCCGCTTTCGAGTCCGGCCATCGTGAAGAGGATGCCGCCCTGCACATAGAGCTTGAAGCCGCCCTCGGTATTGGCATCGATGGCCAGATCGGGAGAGGACTTGCCGCTTGCGAAGACCACGCCTCCCTTGATGTAGAAGTTGCCGTTTGCGTCGAGGGCGTCGTTGGCGGTGGAGATGCCGCAGAGATAACCTCCCGAGACGGTGAAGGTGCTGCCGGAGTTGATGGCGTCGTCACCCGAACTCTGGGCATAGACCTCGCCGTCCGTAACGGTGATTTCACCCTTGACCTCGATCGCTTCGCTCTTGGAGGATACGACTTTAATGACGCCGCCCGATACGGTCAGGTTTCCGGAGCAGGATGATATCTTGTTGCCGCTCTTGACGGCCCAGCCAATCTTGATGCCCTTCGAGGAGACATCCCCCTTCGTGTAGTTGGCTCCGGTGGTGGTGACGGTGAGGGTGCCTCCCGAGATTTCGCTCGCAGGGAGTGCGACCCTGTCGTTGGATGAGCCCACCTTGATACCCTTTCCGCCAGTTCCGGAGTTGGTGATGGTCACCGTGCCGCCCGACATCAGGAACTGCCTGTCGGCCTTGATGCCTGCGCTGCCGCTGTAATCCTGGTCGTCGCTGTCATAACCGGCGTTTCCGGTAACCTTTATGGTGGTGTTTCCGCCTGTGAACATCACCAGGGAGTCGGAGCTGAAGCCCTTCTTCATATCTGCGGAGACCTGGGCGTCTATCGTACCGCCTGAGATGACGATGGCATCCTTTCCCCTGAATCCGTGTCCGGCCGACGAGGTGACGGTGATCGAGGGGCTCGACATCACCCTGATGTAATCGTCGGATGTGATACCGGCTTTGCCCTGTGCGGTCACCTTGAGGGAACCCTCGCCGCTGAAGATGAGCTGTCCCTCGGAGAAGAATGCGGCTTTCTCATCCTCTCCGTCAGGGGTAGCCGTGTATGATTTGCCGTCGGCAAGGATGTTGCTGCCCTCAACTACCACGAAGCAGCGCTTCTTGCCCTGGTTGTTGATGGCTGCGCCGCTCTTGTTGGTGATGCTGACGCCGTTGAGGACGATGGCCTGCTTGCGCTCGCTGTAAACCTTGAAGTAACCGTCGGCCGTCGTTCCGGAGAGTTCATAGACCACTCTTTCGGTGCTGATGTTGGTGATGGTCACGCCATTGCCGTCGATGACTGTCTTGAGCGAATCGGAAGCTCCTGTGACAGTCGCGTTTCCTGAAGTCGAGAAAATCACCTTGACAGTCCTGTCGAATGCGGTGTTGTTGATATTGTCCTCGCTCTCTTCGTCGTCGAGGCTTATGATGACAGTACCGGAATTGCCGGTAGTGTCGGTTGAGATAACTGTAGTTCCGGTCCCGCTTGAAGAGCCCGAATCGGTTTCAACGATTTCAATGTCGTCCCCGGTGCAGCCGGAGACGCAGGATAAGCCCGAAAAACCTGCGAGCAGCAGGAGGGCTAACGGTATGTATAGTATGTTTTTCATAATATGAGAGATTTGGTTTATGAAAAACCTTATGCAAAAATAGAGTTAAACAATCTCTTTGCCATCCGTTTTTTAACGAACGCCACTTTTTTTTGAATGACCCCGGATGCATAATTTCCAAAATGGGGTAAATTTGCAGTACCGATTATGGATACGCTTCGCAAACAGGAAATTATCGTTTATGCCCTTCTGTGGGCGCTGTTCCTTCTTATGGCGCCGATGGGGTTCCTGCTGGGATCCCTGACAGGGGGAGGAGAGAGAATCGAATTCGGGCAGGTGGCTCGGATATGGCTCTCATTCCTACCGTTATTCGCTCTCTTTTTGGTGCATCATTTCCTGCTGATGCCGCTCGTTCCCAAGAAGAGGCTCCTTTATGTGCTGTGCCTCATCCTGTTGGTGGCAGCCTATGCGGTGCTGACATTTACGACGATGCACCGTCCTCCGGGGCCGCAGGGCGCGATGCCGGTTCCTCCTCCGCAGCCCGGCGGATTTGCCGGAATGCCACCCGACGGACCGCATCCTGTTCCGCCGATGGACTTCTTGCCTGACCGCGGCAATTACGGCCCCGAGATGACGCGCCTCGCACTGATGGCCCTGATCCTCGGGTTCGACTGGGGCATATCTTCCCTTTTTGGTCTGTTCCGTAGCCGCAGGAGGGTGGAGGAACTGGAGAACGAGAGGCTCAAATTGCAGCTCGAATCCCTCCGCTACCAGATTAATCCCCACTTCTTCATGAATACGCTGAACAATATCCAGGCCCTGGTCCTGACCGACCCCGACAAAGCCACGGAGAGCATCGGCGAGTTCTCGAAGCTGATGAGGATACTTCTGTATGAGGGGGATGCGCCTGTGATTCCACTCTCGTCAGAGATGGAGCTGATGAAGCACTTTGTCTCCCTTATGAAACTGCGCTATACCGAAGACGTGCTCATAGAGACTTCGTTCAGCGGCGACGCCGCCGGCGCTATGGTTCCGCCCCTTGTGATGACATCCTTCCTCGAGAATGCCTTCAAGCACGGAATCAGTTATTCCTCGCCCTCCTATGTGAAGGTATCGGTCACCGTGGGGGACGGGCGCATAGTTTTTGAGTGTTCGAACAGCCGCCATCAGGGCCGGGAGAGCGCGGGCGGCATAGGCCTGGCCAATGTCCGCGGCCGTCTGGACCTTCTCTATGGCGACGCTTATGACCTGAAGATAGAGGAGTCGGACGACCATTACGATATAATGATGTCCATTCCTGCTGTTCCCGCGGAGGTGATATGATACGGGTATTGACCATAGACGACGAGCCGCTGGCCCTGAAACTGCTGGAGGTATATATATCCCGTATCCCCGACGTGGAGCTGGTGGCCTCCTGCCGCTCGGCCTCCGCGGCGCAGCCCCACCTCGGTAGCGTGGATGCCATTTTCCTCGATATAAATATGCCCGACCTCTCGGGTATGGATTTCGCCCGGTCGCTCGAGAATCCGCCGCTGGTGGTCTTTACCACGGCTTACAGCGAGTATGCGCTGGAGGGATTCAAGGTAAACGCGGTGGATTATCTGCTCAAGCCCTTCAGTTTCGAGGAGTTTTCGGCAGCCGTGGCCAAACTGCGCGAGCGGCTCGAGCAGAAACGGGCCGCCGAGATGGTCCGTTCTTCCCGTGAGGTGCTCTATTTCAAGGCCGATTACCAGAATGTCAAAGTCGAGGTGGGACGCATAATATATGCCGAGAGCATGGGGGCCTATGTCAAACTCTATATGATAGGCGAGCCGAGGCCGCTCATCATCCTGCACAGCCTCAAGGGGCTCCTCGACCTTCTGCCCGCGATGCGTTTTCTGAGGATCCACAAATCCTACATCGTCAACACCGGTTACATAGAATCCGCCACCCGGACCTCCGTGAGGATGAAGGGAGGTACGACACTGACGGTTGGAGAGTCCTACCGGGCCGCCTTCTGTGAGGCGCTGGATATCTGATATCCGTATCTCTTACTGTAGGCTATAATCAGCGAGACTGAAAGGATCAGGCAGCAGAGGTCAGCGGCATCGACCGCGAGCCATATTGCCTTCGGTCCCCAGATGGCCGGAAGCAGGAAGACGAAGCCCAGTTCGAAGACAAGCGACCTGGTGAAAGAGAGGATTGCCGAAATCTTACCGTTATTGAGCCCCGTGAACCAGGAGGAGGTGAAAATATTGACTCCTGCTATGAAGAAACTCAGCATATAGAGCCTGATGGCGCCTTCGGTCATTTGCGCCAGGGCGGGATCGTAGCCTACGAAGAGCCTGGCTGCCGGACCGGCGGAGATTTCCGCTACCAGCGTCATTATCAGGCCGGAAACAAGGAGGAGGCAGATGCTGTGGCGCAGCAGGCTGGTCAGTTCTTCGCGGTTCTGAGCTCCATAATTGTAACCTATGAGCGGGGTTACCGTAATGGTATAGCCGAAGAAGACGGCTGCGAAAATGTAGCCGTAGTAGAGCATCACCGAATAGGCGGCTACTCCGTTCTCGCCCATCATCCTGAGCAACTGAAGGTTGTAGCAGATAGCCAGGATATTGAAGGCGATATTGCCTACATACTCCGAGAGACCATTGGTGCAGGCGCGCAAGATTGGCTCTTTTTCGAATGCGGAGGGGACGATCCTGAGGGTGCTGGTATTCCGCTTTCCGGAGAAATATATCAGCGGGTAGAAACCGCCAAGGCAGCAGGCCAGCATCGAGGCGGCCGCCGCTCCTGCCAGTCCCCATTTGAAAACCACGATAAAGAGGGCGTCGAGCGCCATGTTGGTCACGGCGCAGGCGATCGACATCACCGTGCCCAGCTGGGGCTTTTCGGCTGTCATATAGAAGGACTGGAATGCCATCTGGAGCATGAATCCAGGAAGGCCGACAGCGCAGATCCGGCCGTAGATGACGCATTGGCGGACCATTTCGCCCTCAGCGCCGAGCAGCCTTGCGAGGGGTTCCATCAGGAAAAAGAGCGGAACCAGGAAAAGCACGGAGAGCAGCAGCGTGAAGCGGATGAGCATGCCGAAGAGGCGGTTCGCCCTCTCCCTGTCGCCCTGCCCGATAGTCATCGATACCAGGGCGGTGCCGCCGGTGCCTATCATCAGGCCGAGAGCGCCGACTATCATTATGGCCGGCCAGATCACATTGAGGGCGGCGAAGGCGGTGGTGCCTACGAAATTGGATACGAAGATGCCGTCCACCACGCTGTAGATGCTGCCTACCAGCATCATCGCGATGCTGGGGAGGGAAGATTTTATCAGCCTGCGGTAGCCGTAGTGTCCGGAGAGTTCGACCTTCATACCCGTTTTAAACGTTTAAAAACTCTTTCCGATGCAGATCTGGAAGCTCTCGGCGGCCTTGAACTTGTGGGCTTTGAGAACGAAGCCCAGATAGGTGTCGGCAAGGGTGGGGAAGTGATACTTGACGGTCACCATCTGATAGAGTTTCTTGTTGCGGGCAAGGCCGTCGTTGTCGTAGAGATAGCGGCCGAGGTTGAGGGTGGTGGAGAAGTTGTGGTAACGCATCTCGTGGACTATCGAGAGGCCCACGGAAACGGGATCGTAGGTTTCGCCGCGGCCATTGTTTTCGGCGATCTTGTCGCAGAAGGGGGTGGCAAAAAGGTCGAACTCCAGACCTGTGGCGTGAGTCCTGCTGTATTTGTAGAGGGCGGCCAGATTGAGCGAGTATTTCATATACCTCTCGTTGACCCAGCGCCCCTCCTCTTCGAGCATACGGTCGAAGAGCGCCTCATTGCTCATTATGCCTGTCGAAGCCTGGACGTTGAAGACGAAATGCCTCCTGAAACCGTCATCCCTGACGGCTGCCTTCGAGCCGGCCTTCCGGCCGTCATTCTTCATTCCCAGCGAGAGGGCCAGCTCAAATGCGTTGAGTCCCTTGTTGGGGAAGGTGACGGCACCGTTGGAGTTGTGGTTGAACCAGAGGCCGAGACCAGCCTCGTACTTTTCGGTCAGCGCGTATTCCGCGTGGAATCCGAGGCTGAAATGGCCGTTGACTGGGGTCGAGATTATAATATTCCAGGGGTTGGTCACCGGATCGTAGTTCTTGCTGAAACTGAATCCGAAGCCCAGGCCCGCGCTGTATCCCAACGAGAAGCCGCCGGCCCTTACCAGGGGACGGTCGAAGTAGCCGTAGATGCTGTAAACGTTGCCCATTCCGGGGCCGTTGACGCTTACCGCATCCGCAAGGCCGAGGAGGTGGAAGGCTATTCCATATTCGGGATAGCCGCAGGCGCGGTCGATGGGGGAGGAGCTGTCACCCCTCCAGCCGATCTTGAGGTCGAATGATGGGACTATGGGGGAGACGCCTTCGCCGAAGAGTTCGGGAAAGTACCTGCCGTCATAGAGCAGGCGGCTGGCTCCGCCCCTGAAAGATATGTTCTGGGCCTGAGCCATCGGGGCAAACGCCGTAAATATCGCAGCCAATGCGATCGTAAGTTTCGTAAATTTCATTTTTCCGTCAGTTTTTCGGGGCGCAAAGATAGCCATTTTGCGCGCAATGTCCATAATGGGGGAAATGTCATTGATTTTTACTAAATTGGCATCCGATATTATAAATTGCCCGATAATGAAAACATTGCACCGGCTCGCGGCTCTTTCCGCCGCCATTCTCCTTTCCAGCGCCGCCCTCCAGGCCCAGTCAGGTATCCTTGTTACCGACAGTATGACCGATCCCGCCATCATCGAAGCCATAAGCCGTGTCGATGCCGACAGCATCCGCACATATATCGGCGAACTGGTGGCATTCCACACCAGGCACACCCTCAGTTCGCAGACCGACCCTTCGCGCGGCATCGGCGCGGCGGTCAATTACCTGGTCGCGAAATGCAAATCGTGGGCGAAGCCCTGGTCGTCGGTCCGTCCCGCTCCCGAAGTGGAGGTGGTGCGGTATCCGGTAGGGGGCAACGGCGGGCGCTACGACCGCAAGACCACCGTCCCCGAGGTGATGGTGACCATCCCCGGCACGGCCCCGGACAAGGAGATCATACTTCTCGCGCACATCGACACCAGGGTGGCGGACGTGATGGATTCCACCTCCTTCGCGCCGGGCGCGAATGACGACGGCAGCGGCCTCGCCTGCCTGCTGGAGGTGGTCCGCATCCTCTCCGACACTCCGTTGAGACAGACCGTCAAATGCATCTTCGTCTCAGGCGAGGAGCAGGGGCTCGACGGTTCCAAATATATGGCGCGCAGGGCCAAGGAGGAGGGATGGCCCATCCTCGCAGTAATCAATAACGATATGATTGGAAATACGGAGGCGAGCGGCACCGGACTCAGGGAGGACCACAAGGTGCGCGTCTTCTCCGAGAGCCGAAGCGGCGAGGACAGCGATCCGCGCCAGCTCGCGCGCTATATCCGCGAGACAGCCGAAAGGTACGTTCCGGCGCAGGAAGTCAAGATCATCTACCGCAACGACCGCTACCGCCGCAGCGGCGACCATACTTCCTTCCTGAAAGAGGGCTTCACAGCCGTGCGTATGAGCGAGTACTGCGAGAATTACGACCGAACTCACCAGTATGTCAGGACGGAGAACGGCATCGACTACGGCGACATGCTCTCCGGCGTCGATATCCCTTCGCTCCGGCGCAACATACAGATAAATCTGGCATCGGTGATGAATCTGGCCTCCGCTCCGGCGCGTCCGGAAGGGGTAAAGATCGCCAATGCCGGCGAACTCTCCAATGAGACCGTAATCAGATGGAACATCGGCGATGCTTCGTCCAAGTCGGAAGGAATAGGCTCCTACCAGGTCCTTTACCGCGAAACAGACCAGCCCGTATGGAAGGTGCTTGCCACAGTGCCCGCGGAACCGTCCATTCCGGCGGTCCGCCCTTCAAAGGCGAACGATCCCACGGCGATGGAATACATCTGCCCGCTCAGCAAGGACAACTACTTCTTTGCGGTGCGCGCCGTCTCGCCCACGGGCAATCCAAGCCTGCCGGCGGTGGCGCGCTGAGAGACGGCCTGTCAGAACGTTACATCGACAGGATAGACCATGCCACGCTTGAACGTGGTATTCGATGCCACTGTCAGGGTCTTGGAATAACTGCTCCTTGTCCCTTTGCAGTCGATTCTGAACTTGTCTCCGGTATTGACTCCGATAACGCCGTTGGTAGTGGTTCCTGCCGGAATATATACGGTGAGCTTTTTACTTGAGGGTATATTCACTCCGGATCCCATCTCTTGTGAGGTGATCTTGTCTCCAAGGTTCATCCTTACAAGATTGGAGTACCCTCCCGCACTTCGTCCGCCATAGGCATAGATGTATCCCCAGCCGCTCCAGGAGATTGTCGCATCCTTGCCGGTCGAACCGGTTGAAGTGGTCCGGACAAGTTCTACATGCCTGATGATGTCATCCTCAGTGGGGAAAGTCAGGTTGACCTTGAATACATATAGATTATGCTCCATCGTAACGGTCAGGGAGTTGTTTCTGATGTCGTTCATATTGCCGGCTCCTGCAAGGATCATCAGATCCTTCAAGTGGTCCGGAGAATCGGCGCTGCGCTGAAGGAAATTGCTGCTGTTCCGATGGATATATTTGTCTCCGACACATATGTTATATAGAATTCCTTGTTTGTTGTAGCCTCCGTTATATGACGGAGCACCCCAATTGGTGCCATTGCTCTGGCTATAGCTCTCGGTCATCGCCGGATAGTACACCATAATCTTGACCGCATCGTTGCCGCCTGTGAAAGTTCCTGTGAAATCAACCGACTCGCCGGATGACTCTGTCGTGAATATGTCGTTGGCTATCATTGCATTGTCCGCCCCGATGGAGACGACAGAAACTTTATCGCCAGCCTCCCAGAGAGTCTTGATTACCTTATTGGCCGGGTCATCTGTAAACGAGAGCCTGGTTTCATCCGAACTTATAGTTGCCGTCAATGTCATCGGTATCCCTGAAGTTTCCGTCACGGGCATGGCCTTTTCGCACGAAATGGCAATCATCATCATCGCAGCCCATAATATGATCGATCTTTTCATAATTCTGTTTTTTTAGAGGGTTGCACATTAATTGAGAAAAGGATCTCCATACAGGAGGTCCGGAGATGAAGTGGCAATCATCCGCTCCGGCACGGTTGCGTAATATTCGCAGCTGGGTGCGAAATACATATCCTTGCTTTTCATAATGAGTTAAATTGCTATTATTAAGGTTATGGCCTATAAATAATTGCGTTAAACGCTTGAATAGCAAAGATAATAATAAGGGCGAAAAATGTCAAAAAGAAAGCCGGGCTAAAGGGGCCCGGCTATTTCCTGGCAATGAACTCTCCGTCCAGGACTACGACATTCATCTTTTCGACCTCGATCTTTTCCCAGACCTGTTCGATGACATAGGGCTCGCTGGCGAGGTATCTGTCAACATCCTCGCGGCTTTCGAAATCCATGACCAGCAGGGAACCTTTCATTTTTCCGTTTTCGTCGAGCAAACCTCCCGCGCAGATGACGTGCTTGCCCCAGGATGCGATGCTTTCCAGATGACGGGGACGGACTTCCATCCTCTTGTCCAGTTTGTCCTTTCCGTCGTAAGCTTTGATAACGAATTGAATCATATTGTTAAGTTTTGAAAATGTAATAATAGAAATAGTCGGAACCCTGGCGAAATGCCGCAGGAAACCGCGTCTCAGGCACAAGTACTATCGTATCTGTAAGCGAAGTACCCTGATGGGACGGTCTGCGCCCTGATACTGGGTTTCGTCAATGACGGTTTCTCCGGTGGGGACGAAACCGCACTTTTCCATCACACGGCCGCTGGCGGGGTTGTCCACGAAGTGCCCGCTTATCAGTGACTTGATCTCCGTGGTTTTCCGGATGTGTTCGATCATCAGTCCGAGGGCTTCCGTACAGATTCCCTGATTCCAGTAGGGCTTGGCAACCCAGTATCCGGCAAGGGGTTCACCATCGCGTGCGGGCAGATTGCAATCGCAGGAAGGGCCATAACCCATTGCGCCGATGGCCTCTCCCGTCTCCTTAAGTTCGATAGCCCAGGTATTGGTGGCATCCTTGAAGACCGTCCGGATTATCTCCAGGCTTTCTTCGACGGATTTGTGAGGCGCCCATCCGGCACGCGGCCCCACATCGGGATCCGACGCCCATCTGTAGAGCACGGCGGCGTCGCTGTCCTTCCAGGGGCGCATAATTATCCTGCTTGTCTCCATCACGCCGTCGTAAAACAATTGTCCGGGAAGACGCATTCTCTCTTTCGGAGGGAAGGCGGATTCATAGTCTTCGAATGCCTCCGGATGCTCATCGGCGACAAAGTAGCCCTTGGGCGGACAGTAGGTCGCTTCCTCTATGCCATTGGCCTTGAGCCAGCCGGGAATAAGTTCCTGTGCAAGAAAGAACGGGACCTCTTCCTCCTTTGGGAAATCGTGATAGTGGATGTTGAACTTGCTGGCCAGGACAAAACCGGCGTGCTTGTAGAAATCGATGTTACCCTCCATACAGAGAAATCCTACACCAGCCTCACGGGCCCTGTCAAGCGCATAGCGGAGCAGCCGCAGTCCGTAGCCCTTCCTTTTATAGTCCGGATGGATACTGATCGGGCCGAATGTCCAGGATTGCCTTGTAGAGCCGTCCGGCAGAATCAGCTCGGCCTTTGAAAACATGACGTGGCCGATGATGCGGCCATCCTCCTCCATCACGAAATCCAGCTCCGGAACGAAATCCGGATTGTCCCGGTAACGGTTCAATACATAATGTTCAGTGCATCCGGGGCGATACACGTTCCAAAATGCCTCGCGGGTGAGGTTCTCCACCTCGCGGTAATCTTCAGGAGTCTCAATTCTTATGAGCATAGTTTATGGAGATTCGTTGAATGTGAATTTACCAAATGAAAGGGATCACTCTGTATTTCACTTTCTGCTTGTATTCCTTGTAGCCTTCCAGACCTTCCTCAAGGACTATTTCTTCGTTCTTGATACGTCTGGCGATAAGTGGAAGGTAGAGCAGCATTATCAGGAAGGAGAGGGGGGAAGCAAGTACCAGCGGCATTGCAAGGAACAGTACGGTAGTGGCCATATACATCGGATGCCGCACGATGCCGTAGAGCCCGGTGTCGATGACCTTCTGGTTCTCCTGGACTTCGATGGTCCGGGACAGGTAGGTGTTCTCGCGCAGGACCTCGGCGTAGAGCAGATAGCAGATCAGAAAAAGGCCTGCCGATACCCAGACCGCCCAGTCGGGCAGCACGCACCAGCCGAATCGCCAGTTGAGACCGGCTACGACAAAAGCCGCGATGAACAGCAGGCCGCTGAGATTTACCACCATTTTCTGCTCTTTTTCTTCCTCCTTGGCGTTCAGCCGCTTGCGGAGCAGTTCCGGATTCTTGGCCATCATCAACAGCCCGGCGCAGAACATGGGAACAAAGAGTATTCCCATCAGCAGCCATCCCTGCCAATACCGAAATGAACCGGCAGGCAGAAACAGCAGCAGGCCGATGATGGCAACTCCGAGCAGAAACTTGCCGAGGGCTTGCAGGAAGAGTTGATTGTTGCTTGTCATACTCGAGTGAGAGGATTGGAAAGGTCTTGTCAGCGTCCGCTCCAGCGCTTGAGATAAGGGAAATACTTCCGCATCTGCGCCTTGTACTCTTCTTTCGTAATGGGCTGAGGCAGAGCCTTGTTTACCTCGTCCACGAACTGGGCGCAGTGCTCGATCATCTCGTCCATCGAGCAGTCCTGAAGGAACTTCCCGTCTTTATAGCAGTAAATGCAGTAGTCTTCGTTTCTACTGCCATCGGCATTCGTTCCGTAGAGTTCTTCCGTAAACGGCATTCCGCAGCTTTGACAAAATTTCTGTTCCATATCGATCGATTTGTTTGCGTGAAGATAGTCACATTCCACCACGATTCCAAACTGCCGGGCACAAAAAGGGCCTTTGTGCGCCCGGCAGGTAATTATTTTGGCCCCTCCTTCCGCGTAGAAGCAAAACAGCCAGGCATTTCGCCTGGCTGTTTTGCTTCGTAGCGGAGGGAGGACTCGAACCTCCGACCTCCGGGTTATGAGCCCGACAAGCTGCCAACTGCTCTACTCCGCGGTATTGGACTGCAAAGATACGGCTTTTTTGTGAATAACCAAATTTTAATAAAAAAGTAGGTCTACGGCAGGCCCCATAAGGCAGTATAGGAATGCCCCCCTGACAGCGTTTGTTAGCGTCCGGGGGGCATTCTGTACTGCCAAAGGGCGGCGTTTGCTACAATTGACCAGTGGCTTTGAGGCGGTTGTAGCAGGCGCGGCAGATAGGCTCGTAAATATCCTTCTCGCCGAGCTCCACGAGCTTGTCGCTCTTGGAAAGGCGGTGTGAATACTGCGCAAGGTCGCCGCAGCGCACGCAGATCGCGTGAACCTTGAGGACATCCTCCGCCACGGCCATCAGCGCAGGCATAGGACCGAAAGGCTTCCCCAGATAATCCATATCCAGACCGGCCACAATCACCCTGACACCGCCATCGGCAAGCTTCTGGACCACTTCCACGATGCTGTCGTCAAAAAACTGGGCCTCGTCGATGCCGATGACCGTCGCGTCGCCGGCCTTCTCCAGAATCTCGGAAGCCGACTTGACAGGCGTCGAGCGCAGCGCCTTGGCATCGTGCGAGACCACGTCGCACTCGGAATACCTGACATCGATGGCCGGTTTGAAAATAGCCGTCTTGAGATTGGCGAAAACCGCGCGGCGCATCCTCCGGATGAGCTCTTCGGTCTTGCCTGAGAACATTGAGCCGCAAATAACCTCGATGCGGCCTGTATTTTTTGGGGATTCGGTAAACATTTGACTAAATTTGCAGGGATGAACGAAAGACAAAATTAGCAAAAAATGTCCAAACTGTACATAGTGCCCACTCCGGTCGGAAACCTTGAAGATATGACCTTCCGCGCCATCCGCGTACTGAAGGAGGCCGATCTGGTACTGGCCGAGGACACCCGTACAAGCTCGGTGCTCCTGAAGAAATATGACATCCCGACGCATATGGAGGCCCATCATAAATTCAATGAGCACAAGACCGTGGAAGCCGTCCGCGACCGGATCCTGGCCGGCCTGGACGTCGCCCTCATCAGCGACGCCGGCACCCCTGGCATCTCAGATCCCGGATTCCTGCTGGTTCGGACCTGCGTGGAAGCCGGCATCGAAGTGGAGACACTCCCCGGACCGACGGCCCTGATTCCCGCCCTCGTCAACTCGGGCTTCCCCTGCGACCGCTTCTGCTTCGAAGGCTTCCTGCCCGTCAAGAAGGGGCGCCAGACGCGGCTCAAGGCACTCTCGCAGGAAGAACGGACAATGGTTTTCTATGAGTCTCCCTTCCGTCTGGTCAAGACGCTCGGGCAGTTCATCGAGTATTTCGGCCCCGAAAGGATGGCTTCGGTCTCAAGGGAGATTTCCAAAATCCACGACACGACCCACCGCGGTACCCTGCAGGAGCTTTATGATTATTTCACACACAACGAGCCGAAAGGCGAAATCGTAATTGTTGTCAAAGGAGGCAAGGTAGAAAATGAAGAGAGAGAAAAAGACAACGGAGAGGATCTCTAAAAGCGCAGCTTCGGGCGCGGTAGCCCTTATTTTCCTTATTCTGGGATTCCAGCTGGCCATCTTCGTGATGAAGGTGGTGGAGCGGCCCGCACCCGCCGGGGAAGAGGATTCGGCGGCGAGCGTCGGATATGCTGCGGACAGTTCCACCGAAGGCATTCCGCAACAGGTAGATATACAACCTGAAACGCGCAAGCCGGAGCGGGGTTCCGGGGCACGCAAAAGCCGTTACGGCGGATACGAGGCCCCTGCAAAACCCTATTCGCGGCCGCCGCGCAAGGTGGAGTCATTCCCCTTCGACCCCAACACGGTGACGTCGGAGGATCTGGTAAGGCTCGGACTCTCGGAGCGCCAGGCGGAGAGCATCCTGAATTACAGGGAAAAAGGGGGGCGCTTCAGGGCGAAGGAGGATTTCAGGAAGATGTACGTAGTGTCGGATACGCTCTATGAACGCCTGGAACCCTTTATCGACATTCCCCGTCTCGAACTCAATTCGGCGGACAGTACAGCCCTTGTCTCCCTTCGCGGCATAGGTCCGTGGTATGCCCATAAGATTCTGGAATACAGGGAGTCCCTTGGGGGATTTTACTCCGTGGAGCAACTGCTCGAGGTTTACGGGATGGATGAGGAACGCCTGGCGCCGCTGAAGCCGCAGGTGAGGGTGGACGCCTCTTTGGTCAGACCCCTGCGGATTTGGGAACTGGGTGAAGAGCAACTCGCGGCCCATCCCTATGTCGGCCGTGCGGCCGCCCGCAGCATAGCGCGCTTCCGCCGCGTATGCGACACGTCCGCCTGGACCCTGGAGCATCTGGTACAGGAGAATGCCCTCGACTCCATTT
This sequence comes from Bacteroidales bacterium, assembly GCA_017443845.1. Taxonomy (GTDB): domain Bacteria; phylum Bacteroidota; class Bacteroidia; order Bacteroidales; family UBA932; genus Cacconaster. The sequence continues at coordinate 51,239 of JAFSXX010000002.1, forward strand.
CCGCCCGCCGCCTTAAACCTTATATCAAATAAGTCGACCGGCATAATGAATAAATGAATAATTGAAAACAGTTTAGTACATTTGTAGGTTAAAACAACAATACTGAGCTATGCTTCAATGCAACTCCATCACCAAGAAATTCGGGGAGTACACCGCCCTCGACGACCTCACCCTCGAGATACCCAAAGGGGTGATATTCGGCCTGCTGGGGCCTAACGGGGCCGGCAAGACCACCCTGATAAGAATCATAAACCGCATTACCATACCCACCTCCGGAGAAGTCCTCTATGACGGTAAACCGGTGGATGACAACTTCGTACGCTCCATAGGCTATCTGCCCGAAGAGAGGGGCCTCTACAAAAAAATGAAAGTTGGCGAACAGGCCCTGTACTTCGCCAAACTCAGGGGAATGAGCACCGCCGAGGCCACCTCCGAACTCAAGAAATGGTTCATCCGTTTCGGCATCCAGAGCTGGTGGAACAAAAAAGTGGAAGAACTCTCCAAGGGAATGGCCCAGAAAGTCCAGTTCATCACCACTGTGATCCATAAACCCTCGCTGCTGATACTCGACGAACCCTTCTCCGGATTCGACCCGGTCAACGCCCAACTCATCCGCGACGAGATACTCCGCCTCAAAGATGAGGGGACCACCATAATCCTCTCGACCCACAATATGGAATCGGTAGAGGAACTCTGCGACAGGATAGCCCTGATCAACAAATCGAAACTCGTCCTGACAGGCGCCACCGATGAGATCCGCCGCCAGTACGGCGACAACAAGGTCGAACTGGTCTATACCGACGCCGAGGGGCAGCACACCGAAATCCTCGACGAGGAGCCCGGAACGAACTCCGCCCTGCGCAGGAAACTCGCCGCCGGCGTTCTGGTCAATTCGTACCGCGAACTCATCCCCAGGATGAACGACATATTCATAAAACTCGTAACCGGCAAGTAGGAGGAAAGCAATATGGATCTCAAGAAAGTCGGAATCGTGATCAGTCACGAATATTCCACCAGGGTACAGAAAAAATCATTCATCCTCATTACCATACTCACCCCGCTGCTGATGGGCCTGCTCATAGTGGTGCCTGTACTGATAGCCCTCTGGGGCGGCAACGAGAAGCAGACGGTCCGCATCCTGGACCACTCCGGTTTCGTGATGCCCTATTTTGAGAACAGCGAGAACGTGACCTACGAGGCGGCGACGGAAGGGGAGAGCATGGATGCCATCAGGGCCGCCTTCAAGGATCTGGGCATCTATGCCGCGGTCGAGATATCCGAACCGGATTCATCCGGCAATGTAACGGTGGACACCTACTCCAAGGAGCCGCTCAATATGGACATCAAAACCACCATCCGCAAGAATGTCAACAAGGCGGTAGAGGAGCGCAAACTCTCGCGATACGACCTCGGCAACCTCGACGAGATACTTGCCGATGTCAAGACCGACATCCAGGTCAATGCGATGACCCTCACCGAAAGCGGCGAGGCCAAGAAGGATTCGGTCGAGATATATATGGTGCTGGCCTACCTTATGAGCTTCCTTATCTATATGTTCGTCTTTATGTTCGGCAGTATGGTGATGCGCAGCGTCATCGACGAGAAGAGCAGCCGCGTGGTCGAGGTGATAGTCTCCTCGGTCAAGAGCGTCGAACTGATGATGGGCAAGATAATCGGAGTGGCGCTGGTGGCATTGACCCAATTCCTGATATGGGTGGTCCTGACCTTCGCGATAGTGGCCGGGGTCAGCGCGTTCGCGACGCCGAAGCTCGCCGAGGAGGCCGGTATGGCCCAGGCGGTCCAGATGGCCGCTTCGAGCGGCGGAATCCATCCCGACGATATCGCTGAAATGATGGATGCCTCATCCGCGGCGGCGGAAGAGGGCGGAGATGGCATATTCGACATCATCAACCAGGTAAAGGGACTCCCCTGGGGATATCTCCTCGGCTGCTTCCTGATCTACTTCCTGCTCGGATACCTGCTCTACGCTTCGATGTTCGCGGCGATCGGCGCTGCGGTGGACAATGAGGCCGATACCAACCAGCTTCAGCTGCCTATTACCATACCGCTTATAATCGGCCTCTTCATAATGCTCCATACATTCGAGCATCCCAGCAGCCAGCTCTCCTTCTGGGCTTCCATCATACCGTTCACCTCCCCGATGGTGATGCTGGCCCGCATCCCCTTTGGCGTGGTGCCCTTCTGGCAGCTGGCGCTCTCGATAGGCCTGCTGATAATCACCTTCGTGGCGATGGCGATCCTCTCGGCCAGGATATACCGGGCCGGCATACTGATGTACGGCAAGAAATCCTCCTGGAAGGATCTCTGGAAATGGATGAAACAAAAGAATTGATACACAAATGAAAAAGTTCCTTTTACTCGCGGCCGTCCTGATGCTGGCAGCCTCAGGCGCAACCGCCCAGCCCGCCTACAAGTGGACTACCGTCCAGATGGACTCCTCGTTCGACGCCATCACGGATTCCACCGCGACTATGATCATAGCCAAATATGCTCCCCTGGTGGGCTCCCTGCAGGAGATAGTCGGCTACTCCGATGCCGAATACGAAAAGCACCGTCCCGAGAGCGGCCTCTCCAATTTTGCGGCCGACATCATCCGTGAGACTGGGGAGAAACTGTGCGGCTCGCACGTCGATGTGGGACTCACCAATTTCGGCGGAATACGCACCAACCTTCCCAAGGGGGCGGTCCGCATCTATGACATCTATTCCATATTCCCCTTCGACAACAGCCTTCTGGTCTTCGATATCAAAGGCTCCGACCTGCTGACCTTCTTCCGTAAGCAGGCCCGCAAGCCGGAGGCCCTGAGCGGAGTCCGTTTCGACGTGGTCAATGGCGAGATAAAGACCCTGCTGGTAGGCGGCGAGCCCATCGATCCCGAGAAGATCTACAAATTCGCGACGATTGACTTTCTGATGGACGGGGGCGACGGGGTGCAGCTCAAGGATTTCGCGATGAATGTCCAGAAGAGCGGCCGTTTCCTGCGCGACATAATAATAGATTATATAAAGGATATGACAGCCAGGGGGCAGGTCATAAGCCTCAAGCCCGACGGAAGGGTGACTGTCGTAAAACCCCAGAAAAAGGAGGAATCCAAATGAGAACTTTGAAATATATCGTGGCGGTAGCGCTGCTTATCGCCACCGCAGGCATCTCGCAGGCGCAGAGGCTTGTCATCCTGCATACCAATGATACCCACAGCCAGATAGAGCCGGTCCGCGTGGGCCGTGCCAACGGGTTGGGAGGCGTCGAGCGCCGCCTGCAGTATATCGACCAGGTCCGCAAGGAGTACGGCAAGAAGAGGGTCCTTCTGCTCGATGCCGGCGACTACAACCAGGGCACGCCCTATTTCACGATGGCCAAGGGCGACCTGGAGGTCGAGCTGATGAACGCAATGAAATACGATGTGGCCACCCTCGGCAACCACGAATTCGACAACGGCAAGGAGGAACTCGCACGCAGGCTCAGGAATACCAAATTCAAAACCGTAACCTGCAACTACGACTTCTCGGCCACTTGCCTCAAGAAGCTTGTGAAGCCCTACACGATAGTCCGCCGCGGCGGTATGAAGATCGGCATCATCGGCACCACATCATATCTTGAGGGCAATGTGATGAAGGAGCATACCAACGGCCTGGTCCGCCTGGACGGGATAGAGCGCGTCAACCATTACGCCGATATCCTCAAGAACAAGAAGCACTGCGACCTGGTGATCCTGCTCTCGCACTTCGGATTCGACGGAGGCTCGTACGACAAGCCCTCGGACGTCCTGATGGTCCAGAACTCCCGCAACCTCGACCTGGTTATCGGAGGCCATTCGCACACCTTCCTGAATGAGCCCCGCGAGGTGGAAGACCTCGACGGACGCAAGATTCCCATCGTCCAGACCGGTTCGCAGGGAATCGTGGTCGGACGCTTCGATATCTATTGACAACAGGGATTATTCCCTCTCGACCTTGAGGTGCTGGATATAACTCCGGCCCTCATTGGTTTTTACATAGAGGATTATCCGGAATTTCTCGCCGCCGGCGTCAAGGGTGCCGACGGCGTATTTCATCGGTGCCTTGCCGCTCTTGTGGATGAGATTGAACTGCTTCGGGGTATAGTTGTTGAAGAAATTCTTCATTATCCTGCGCGCCTGGTTGCGCGTTGAATTGTTGACCGCCCCGAGGATGTCGAGCTCGAGGTTGTCGGCAAACCAGGCGGAGAGCTTGTCGCTGTCGCCGGTCTGGATATATTTGCATATCGGGCTGAATACGTCTGGAGATGTATCGGCTACGAAACTATTCTGAGCAGAAGCCTCCCTGGAGCAGAACCCCAGGAGAGCCAAGACTGAGATAAGCAGAATCCTTTTCATTGCAAATAAATGATACGGAGGAAGAATTGCAAAAATCAAACCACATTTGACCGATGACCATTTTCAATAATGTTTGTTAAATTTGCGGAAGATATGAAAGTCAAATTCCTTCTGGTCGGAAAAACGGTCGGAGAGTATCTCCGCGAGGGGATCGCGCTCTATCAGGAGCGCATACGGCACTATGTGCCCTTCGAGATAGTGGAGATTCCCGAACTCAAGGGCGTCTCGGCGATGTCGCAGGAGCAGATCAAGAACCGAGAGGGAGAGCTCATCCTCAGGAATCTGCGCGAGAGCGACGACGTGATACTCCTCGACGAGAGGGGAAAACGCTTCCGCTCAGTGGATTGGGCACGACATTTGGAGCAGAGGATAGCGCACGCGAGGGGGGACATCGTCTTCGTCACCGGGGGCAGCTACGGATTCTCCAAGCCGGTCTATGACCGTGCGGCTTCGAGCCTCTCCCTGTCGGATATGACCTTCTCCCACCAGCTTGTGCGCCTTATTTTCGTGGAGCAGCTCTACCGGGCCTTCACCATAATGCGGGGCGAACCTTATCATCACGAATGAAAGAGATCGGCAGATATATCAGACTGGTACGGGATTTCGTATCGCGCTACGCGGTAGAGATCCTGGGCGTCGTCGCCATAATCCTCTTTTCGCTCTCTTTCATCACCCCGTCGTATAATTACCAGCTCAAGAGGGAGACCCGCCGCGTGGAGTCGGCCCTCCACAAGAGGCAGAGGATAGTTGAGAAATACGCCATAAAGGCGCTGCAGCAGGCCCCCGACGAGTGGATGTCCTTCCCGGACCTGCCGGAGGATATGGTGATCTACAAGTACAATGCGGATACCCTCCAGTCCTGGGCCCACGAGTTCCCGATAGGCAACGACGAGATAAACGTCTATCCCTTCACCTACAAGCTGCAGTACCTGAGCAACAACAATATCTTCAACTCCCCGCTGGCCTATGTCGATTTCTCGGAGAGATTCGTCAACCTGGGCTCCGACTGGTATGTCATAAACAAGCAGGTCTCGGCCTCGAAGCAGACCAAGATAGTCACCGCCATCAAGGTCAAGACCGAATTCCCGCTGGCCGAGAAACGCGAGGTGACCAATCCCCAGCTGAGGTTCGACAGGGGATTCACCGCCGTCAACATCAGCGAGAACGAGGCGGGAGTGGTGACCGGAATAGAGGGCTCGCCGCTCTTCTCCCTGGTCAACGACAATCCTGAGGCGCTGGTCTCATATACCGCGGTCCTCAAGTGGCTCGCGCTGCTGGCCGCTGTGCTGGCCCTCTTCGTGATGCATATCCGCACCCGGAACTGGCGTACCTTCTTCATAATGACGGCCAGCCTGATATTCATCCGGCTCGCCGCCCTGCTGCTCTCGAGCGGTCCGCGCGGGGGCGAACTCTTCTCCCCGATCATCTATTCATACAATGCCGCCTTCTCTTCGCTGGGCGATTTGCTGCTCAACAATGTCCTGGTTTCCATGCTGGTTTACGGCATATTCTTCCTGCGCAAGAGGATAAAGGGGGGCACGCTGCGAGGCATCCTGTTCGTCGCCCTCTCTGGAGTGCTGGTGTTCTATATCCATTATGTGCTGGAATCCTTGATACTCAACTCCAACCTCGTGCTGGAGCCCTTCCGTATCAACGAGATTTCGCTCTATATGGTGCTCTGCTACTTCTCGTTCGCGATGCTCTTCCTGGCCCTCCTCCTGCTCTGGCAGATGGCCCTGGACCGCTTCTTCCCCGGCAGGGGATTCAATCTCTTCGCGATGCGGCCCATGGTGGTCTATATCGTTGTCGTCTCCCTCTTTATGGTAGTCGAGGAGGGGCGGCACGGACTCGAGAAGGAGTACGACCGCAACCGGGTCAATACCGCCAAGCTTGCTGCGAGCCGCGACCTGACGCTTGAGATGCATCTGCGCTCGATTGAGAAGGCGATAGCCTCCGATCCCTTCATAGCGCTGCTCTCCACGGCCAACGGCACCGAACTCATCAAGAGCAGGCTGCTCGACCGTTACTTCAACCAGAGTCTTTTGCAGCGCTACAATATCACCCTCACCCTGTGCGGCTCTTCCACGCTGCTGACCCTCAATGAGGAGAGCGAGCCGCCGCGCTGCTTCGACTTTTTCGCCAGGATGCAGGCCGACTACGGTACTCCGCTCGACGACAACCTGCCGTTCTTCTACTATATCAACTCCCCTTCGGGCAATTCGGCATATCTCGGTATCTTCACCTATGTGGACCGCGCCGCCAACGACGTGAACCGGCTCTATCTCGAGATCGAGCCGAAATTCAGGGAGGACCCCTTCGATGTATTCGCGCTGCAGAACGGCGGCAATGCCAGCCAGTCGCTGGATCCCCGCTACTCGTATGCCCGCTTCACAAACGACCGTCTCGTAAACAGCTCCGGTTCGTACAATTATCCGGTGATCCTTCCCGAAGGATATGAGATAGGCTACACCAAGGTTTCGCGCAACGGATACGTCCACTTCATAAACCGACTTTCGGAGGATGAGACAACGGTCATTTCGAGGCGCGTGAATTCGCTGTTCCCCTATGTGATATCATTCTCGTACCTTGTCATATTCTTCGGTGTCCTGCTTCTGCTGGCCACCCAGAGGGCGCGCAGCGGCAGGCTCTTCCGCCTTGGCGAGCACTCCCTGAGCCATAGGATAATGCTGCTCTTCACCCTCTCCACGGTGGTGGCCCTCGCCCTTATGGTGGCGGCGGTAGGAGCCTATGCGGTGGCGGTCCGAAGCACAAGCAACCGCAGGCAGATGGAGGAGAAGATATCGGCGGTCCAGACCTCGCTCGCCCCCCTGTGCAAATACACGATGCGCTTCAGCGAGCTTCGCTCCGCGGAGTTCCTCTCCGAGATGGAGAAGGTGGCCAGGATCACCAATGCCGACATCAATATATATGATGCCAGCGGAATGCTGGTATGCTCCACCAAACCGGAGATATTCGCCCAGTATGTGATAGGACGCAGGATGAATGCCGAAGCCTACCACTCTATGGCGCATCTCCATACCCAGCGCTACTTCGGAACCGAGAAGGTCGGAAACCTCTCGTTCGTCTCGACCTACGCCTCGCTGCTCAACGAGGAGGGCGACCTTGTGGCGATAGTCAATGTGCCGTATATCTCGCGTGCGGGCGACATCAAGGCCGCGACATCCTCCACCATAGCGATGATCATCAACCTCTATCTGGTGCTGGTCATCGCGGCGGTCATCCTCGGAGCCCTGCTGGGTAACTCCCTGGTACGCCCCCTTACCGAGATCCGCAACAAGATATCGAGCCTCACCTCCTCGGGCGGAAGCGACCGCCATATCGAGTATCACGGTACGGAGGACGAGCTTGGAGTCCTGGTCCAGGCCTACAACAAGATGGTGGACGACCTCGACGAGAGTACCCGCCGCCTGGCCCAGAGCGAGCGTGAGCAGGCTTGGAAGGAGATGGCCCGCCAGGTAGCGCACGAGATCAAGAATCCCCTCACCCCGATGCGCCTCAGCATACAGTACCTGATGCGTATGAAGGAGCAGAATTATCCGGGCTGGGAAGAGAAGGTCACGACCCTCGGAGCCTCGCTGCTCGACCAGATAGATACCCTTGCCGACACCGCTTCGGAATTCTCCACCATAGCCAAGTCGTTCAACGAAGAACCCGCCCTCGTGCAGCTTGACGCCCTCCTGCGTGAGCAGGTGACCATTTTCGACAACCGCGAGAATATCTCATTCGCTTACGAGTGCCTGCCGTCCAAGCCGGTGATAATGGTCCGCCGCCACCAGATGGCCCGCACATTCCTGAATATCCTCACCAATGCCGTCCAGGCCATAGAGAACGCTTCGGGCAACGGAAATGTGGCAATTACCGTCTCGGATGCCCTTTGTGGAGGAGAGGCGGCCTACCGCATCGATATCGAGGACAGCGGCCCCGGAGTGAGCGACGAGAATCTCGGCAAGCTCTTCAGCCCCAATTTCACCACCAAGAGCAGCGGTACCGGCCTCGGCCTGGCTATATGCAAGAGCATAATAGAGCAGAGCGGCGGCACGATCTCGTACCACCGCTCCACGAAGCTCGGGGGAGCCTGCTTCTCAATCTTACTTCCGGCGTATGTAAACCTCGACGGTGCAGCCGGTGAAGTCGAAGTGGCTTCGTAATTTGTTCTCCAGAAATCTCTTGTAGGGGTCGCGCACGTACTGCGGCAGATTGCAGAAAAATGCGAATGCCGGGAACTTGGTGGGCAGCTGGGTCACATACTTGACCTTTATGTACTTGCCTTTCCAGGCCGGCGGAGGATAGTTCTCTATCTCGGGCAGCATCACATCGTTGAGTTCCGAGGTGGGGATGCGGCGGGAGTAATTCTCATAGACGGAGGTGGCAGCCTCCAGGACATCCATTATCCTCTGCTTGTTGATGACCGAGGTGAAGATGATGGGAATGTCGTTGAAGGGGGCCAGGCGGGCCTTGAGGGCCTCGGTGTACTCCTTCATGGTGTTGGCGGTCTTGCCCTCCACCAGGTCCCATTTGTTGACCACCATCACGCACCCCTTGCGGTTGCGTTCGATAAGGTTGAAGATGGACATATCCTGCGCCTCGATGCCGCTGGTGGCATCGACCATCATGATGCAGACATCGGCATTCTCGATGGCCCTGATGGAACGCATCACCGAGTAGAACTCGAGATCCTCGCGGACCTTCGACTTCTTTCGCACTCCTGCGGTATCGACCAGCATGAATTCGTGGCCGTATTTGTTGTAATGGGTGGAGATTGAATCGCGGGTGGTGCCGGCGATGGGGGTTACGATGTTGCGCTCCTCGCCCAGGAGGGCGTTGGTAAGCGACGATTTGCCCACATTCGGCTTGCCCACTATGGCGAAGTGGGGCAGTCCGGCCTCGGGGTCCTCGGAGCCGGAATCTTCCGGCAGGAGTTTCAATACCTCGTCCAGAAGGTCTCCCGTGCCGCTTCCGGTGGCCGAGGAGATGCAGATGGGCTCGCCCAGACCGAGTGCGTTGAACTCGTATGAGCCGTACATCTTCTCTCCGTTATCGACTTTGTTGCAGACCAGCAGCACCGGCTTGCGGCTGCGGCGCAGGATGTCGGCTATCTCCTGGTCGAAATCGGTGATGCCGGTATCGACCTCCACCATAAAGAGGATCAGGTCGCTCTCCTCGATGGCGATCATTACCTGTTTGCGGATCTCCTCCTCGAAGATATCATCCGAATTGACGGTGAATCCGCCGGTATCGACTACCGAGAATTCGCGGCCGTTCCAGTCGCAGCGGCCGTAGTGACGGTCGCGGGTTACGCCGGCCGTCTCGTCCACAATCGCCTGCCGCATTCCGACAAGCCTGTTGAAAAGGGTGGATTTGCCCACATTGGGGCGCCCCACTATTGCTACAAGGTTCATATCGTTGTTATATTGCAGGTGTGGCGAATGCCTTTACGTCATCGCCTGTAATTTCGCTGCCGCAGAGTATCATAAGGCGCTCGGTGACATTGCGCAGCTCGCGGATGTTGCCGGGCCAGGGGAGTTTCTGGAGCTCGCTCATCGCCTCCGGGGTCACCTTCTTGGGCGCCATTCCGCTCTCCTCGCTGATCTGGCGGATGAAGTGCTCGACCAGCGCGGGGATGTCCTCGCGGCGGTCTGCGAGGCTCGGGACGTGGATGAGTATGACGCTGAGGCGGTGGTAGAGGTCCTCGCGGAAGTGACCCTCCTCGATCTCCCTGGTGAGGTTCTTGTTGGTGGCGGCGATGACGCGTACGTTGACCGTTATGTCCTTGTCGCTGCCGACCCTGTTGAGTTTGTTCTCCTGCAGCACGCGGAGCACCTTGGCCTGGGCCGCGAGGCTCATGTCGCCGATCTCGTCGAGGAAGAGGGTGCCGCCCTCGGCCTGCTCGAACTTGCCCTTGTGCTGCTTGATGGCGGAGGTGAAGGCTCCCTTCTCGTGGCCGAAAAGCTCGCTCTCGATGAGTTCCGAAGGGATGGCGGCGCAGTTGACCTCGATGAAGGGCATCGACGCGCGGGGGCTCTTCTCGTGCAGGCGGCGGGCCACCAGTTCCTTTCCGGTTCCGTTGGAGCCGGTGATCAGCACGCGGGCGTCGGTGGCCGCCACACGGTCCACCACGTCGAGGATGTGCATGATGGCGGGGGAGGAGCCGATTATCTGGTATTTGCCGCCGACCTTCTTCTTGAGAATCTTCGTCTCCTTGACGAGGGAACTCTTCTCGGTGGCATTCTTGAGGGTGATGAGGATGCGGTTCAGATCGAGCGGCTTCTGGATGAAATCGTAGGCTCCCATTCGGATGCACTTGACTGCGGTCTCTATGTCGCCGTGTCCCGAAATCATTATGATGGAGGATTCGCATCCTTCCTCAGTGAGTTTCCCGAGCACCTCTATGCCGTCCATATTGGGCATCTTGATATCGCAGAAAATGGCGTCAAACTGGTTGTGGAGCGCTGCTTCAACCCCCTCTGCACCATCCTGGGCAAGGAATACCTCGTGACCCTCGAACTCGAGGATCTCCTTCATCGTGTTGCGGATGCTCCGCTCGTCGTCGATAATCAGAATCTTCATAATGCCTCCTGTGTCAATTTTGCAAAGGTAGATATTTTTTGCTTAAATTTGTGGACCTATACACCATCTGATATGTCACATCTGATCATTGCAATCGACGGCTTTTCGTCCACAGGAAAGAGCACCTTCGCGAAACTCATATCCAAGAAGATGGGGATTCCCTATCTGGATTCAGGTGCAATGTACCGTTGCGTAACGCTTTACTCCCTCTCTCATTCGATTATCAACCCCGAAACGCACGCGATCGATATGCCCGCGCTGGAACGGGCCCTCGCGGGGGAGATCGCCATCTCCTGGACCCCCAATGCGGGAACGGGCCTTTTCGATATTTGCCTTAACGGGGAGAATGTGGAGCAGCGCATCAGGATGCTCGACGTGTCGGACAACGTGAGTCCGATCGCCACGGTCCCGGCGGTCCGCAACTTCGTGGATGCGATCCTGCACGAGCGCGGCTCGCAGGGCTGCGTGATGGACGGCCGCGACATAGGCACCGCGGTTTTCCCCGAGGCCGATATCAAGATCTATATGGTCGCCGACGCCGCGATCCGCGCGCAGAGGCGCCTCGACGAGATGAAGGCAAAGGGTCAGGAGGCCTCTTTCGAGGAGGTCCTCAAGAATGTGCAGGAGCGCGATTACATCGACTCCCATCGCGAGATGAACCCCCTGCGCAAGGCGGAGGATGCCATAGAGCTCGACAACAGCCATATGACCATCGACGAGCAGATGATATGGTTCGACGGCGTGCTCAAGGGCCGTTTCGGAGATGCCGTATATGCATCTGAAAGTTGAGATAGATCCATCATCCGGCTTCTGCAACGGAGTCGTAAGGGCGGTGGGAAAGGCTGAGGATTACCTCTCCTCCCACAGCAGCCTCTATTCCCTGGGGGCCATAGTCCACAACTCCTCCGAGCTTGAGCGCCTGGAGCGCAAAGGGTTGAAAATCATCGGTATGGATGATTTTGCCTCGCTTTGTGGCGATACGGTCCTGATCCGCGCCCACGGCGAACCCCCTTCCACATATCGGACGGCGGAAGCCAACGGCATCCGGATCATCGACTGCACCTGCCCGGTTGTGCTCGCACTTCAGCGCAAGGTTCGCGAGGTGTATCAGCGGATGAGGGAGGAGGGAGGCCAGGTGGTCATCTTCGGCCGTGACGGGCACGCCGAGGTCAACGGCCTCGTCGGCCAGACCGACGGCCGCGCCATAGTGGTCGGCAGCGTTGACGAGATCGGAAGAATAGATTTCTCGCATCCTACAGCCCTCTTTTCCCAGACGACAAAGGATCCGGAGGAGTATGCAGCCCTGGCTGAAGAGGTCCGCCGCCGTCGCCCTGACGCCGAGGTTTACGACACCATCTGCCGGCAGGTGGCTTCGCGCCACAAGTCCCTTGTCGCATTTGCCGAAAGCCACGACGTGATAATCTTTGTCAGCGGCAGGGAAAGTTCCAACGGAAAGGTCCTTTTCGACCTCTGTCTCAGCGTAAATCCCCGTACCTATATGGTGGAGAACGCCGCCGGCCTGAGGCCGGAAATGTTTCGCGACGGAGACTCGGTCGGAGTCTGCGGCGCAACCTCGACGCCACAGTGGCAGTTGGAGGAGGTTGCGGAAGAAATAAAAAGAGCGACTTTTTGACATGAACCCCGAAAGTTAGACAAAAAACTTTCGGGGTTTTGTTATGCGTAAAAAGCATTCTTATGAAGATCGTCTCAAGTATATGAAGATGCTTGAGGCGGGATATAGTGTGAGCTATATCCACGAGCACTATGGTATTGGAGATGGCCTACTTAAATCACTATGGATCAAGTACCAGCAGGAAGGTCCATCAGCATTGGTCAAAAAGACATATATCCGTGCCAATGGAGCTTTCAAAGAAAGAATCGTACGTGATATAGAAGAAAACTTCATAACTTTGCATAAGGCGTCTGTGAAATATGATGTCAGCACAACACGACTATCTGCCTGGTTGCGAATGGCTCGTGAGAATGGATATACTGCATTATATGAGTATAAAAAGCCAGGACGTCCGCCAAAGGATATGGGAAGGCCCAAGAAAAAGAAACCTGAAGAGATGACGGAACTGGAACTGCTCAGATATGAGAATGAGCGGCTTCGGGCCGAGAATGCTCTGTTAAAAAAAGTCAGGGCCTTAGTCGAAGAAAGGGAAGCCCGTCTGCGAGAGACTGGGCGGAAGCCATCGAAGAACTAAGGCCGGAACACAATCTTGACATCCTTCTGGATCTCAAGAAGATGGCTCGTTCAACATTCTATTATAACGCAAAACGTCTGGGACAACTTGATGGCTATGATACCATCAGGGAGCGTATCTGCAAGATATACCATAAGCATCATGGCCGTTATGGATATCGCCGCATCACGGACCAGTTACATGCTGACGGCATTGATATCAACCACAAGACCGTCCAGAAACTCATGGGGCAGATGGGGCTTAAGGCTAAGCGGAAGAGGCAGCATTATCGTTCGTATAAAGGAGAACTGGGTAAGATTCACCGAATATAATCAACAGGGACTTTCATGCGGATGCCCCTGATCAGAAATGGACAACAGATGTAACTCAAGTAAAGATCAAGGATTGCAAGATATATCTTTCGCCGGTCCTGGACATGTTCAATGGGGAAATCGTCTCATATGTGATCTCTAATAGTCCTAATATGAAGATGGTCATGACCATGCTTGAAAAAGCCTTTAAGAAAAGGAATATACATGGAAATCTAATCTTCCATTCCGATCAAGGCTGGCAATATCAACATAAAAGATATCAGAAAGCACTGGAAGACAGACATATAACTCAAAGCATGTCCCGCAAAGGCAACTGCTTGGACTACGCCATGATGGAGAACTTCTTTGGACTTATGAAAAATGAATTGCTATATTTGCAAGAGTGGGACTCTATCGACCAGTTCAAGAAAGCACTCCGGGAATACATCCGGTACTACAATAACGATAGAATCAAACTGAGGCTAAAAGGAAAGAGCCCGGTGCAATACCGAGCTCTATTCCAATCGAAGGCTTCCTAAATAATGTTAAACCGTCCAACTTTTGGGGGTCACATCA
>JAFSXX010000030.1 GCA_017443845.1 Bacteroidales bacterium
ATTAACACAACCTTTCTATGAAGAAACTATTAATCTCTCTTGCAGCGGCCGTAATGGCGGTTGGCTGTACAATGGTCGATGAGGGTGGCATTACCGTCGAAAAGAATGCCCTCCTTGCTTCTTCAAAAGACAATACCCGTACGGAGATGGTCCAGGACGGCGAGACCTTCTACCACAATTGGGTCAAAGGCGATGCGTTCGCCCTTATGGACGGAGCCAGGTTCATCAAATATGAGCTCCAGGGCGAAGGCGGCAGCACCGACGAGGTCTTCACCGGCGAAGCTCCCGTAGGTCCCGGCCCGTACTATGTGTACTATCCTTACAAGGAGACTTTCATGGACATCTACACCGATGCCACCGTCAAATCCACCTTTGAGTGGGTATTCCCTTCGGAAGTGGAATACACCGGCGGCAACATCGCAGGTGAGGATGCTATGATCGGTCTCTCGATTGACGGCAAGAAGGTCAGCATGAAAAATATGTGCGGCTATGTGCGACTCAATATCATCACGCCTTCGATCAGCTTCCTCAAATCCCTTGAGATCACCGCACCCGGCGGCGAGGCAATCGCAGGTCCCTATCACGTGGACCTGACTCCGGAAGGAATTCCCGAGCTTACCCCGCTTGAGAGCTACGAAAACATAGTGCCTTCCAACAAGGTTACCATCAACTTCCCTGACAAGATAATGACTGTCATGGGCACCGAGCTCTTCGTCCCGCTCCCGGCTATCGATCTGAGCGAGGGTCTTACCTTCGTCTTCAAGGGCGACTTCGACGGCGAGGAGGAGATCCGCCTGTCGAGTTCCACGGCAACTCTCGAGCGCAACATCGTCCTGGTGATGCCCGATTATTCTATGCCTTCGCAGGAGGCCAAAATCGGCGACGTTCTATATGAAACTCTCGCAGAAGCCTTTGCTGTAGCCAACGCATCCAACGAAGATGTCACAATCGACGTGCTGCGCACCTGCGTAGCTACGACCCGTCTGCCCCTCAATAATACTGGTACCGGCGAGGTTACGCTGAACCTTAACGGCAGAACTGTCTCGATGACAAACCAGATCCGTATCGCGGGACGTAAGCTGACCATAACCGACCTCAGCGCAACTTCCGCCGAAAGCGCAGGAAGCATCATTTCGACCTACAGCGAAGGCCGTGCTATATACCTTGAGAACAAGGATTCCGAGCTGATAATGAATGCCGGCAAGCTCGTCTCGCAGAACTATGGCGCCATCTATTCGCTCGGAGCCATCACCCTCGAGGGCAATGCCAGCGTAACGACTCCCAATACCGGTATCGGTATCTATATGAACGGTCCCGAGGCGACGTTGGTAATGAAAGATAATGCCGCAATCGACGCTTACAGCAACTCCGTCGCAGTCTATGGAGGCAAAACCGTCGATATCAGCGGAGACGTCTATGCGACTTCACGCGAAGGTGCGACATTCTATACTACTACAGGTGTGATGAATATTTCCGGCGGTGATTTCCATCGTGCAGGCTCAGGTAACGGCTACGTAGTCTATACTGCTGGTGCAGATGCTGTCGTTAATATTTCCGGCGGATACTTCGAAAACTTCGGAGCAACCAATGCCAATCCCACGGTAACGGCAACCTCCAGCGGAGGAACCATCAACGTTTCCGGCGGCTATTTCCTGAGCTACGGCGTCAACCCTGTCGGGTTCACCAGCCCCGGTGTTTCCCGCGTCACCGGCGGATACTTCAACAAGCAAATCCAGCCCCAGTATCTCGACGGGTTGGTCAATGTGCTCAATTCCGATCCGGCAACATGTGAGGATTATCCATTCACTGTCGCCGCGGCACCGGTTGTCGCAGTCGTGACCCAGGGATCCTACACCTATAATCACGCCCAGTTCGAAAGCGCGGTTGCAGGTGCAAACCAGAGGGCTCTGGCGAACGGCGCTGCTACTGTTACGATGCAGGAGAATGCAGACTTCAATACTGTCAAGATCAATGGAGACAATGCTTATGCAGTTAATATCGACCTCAACGGAAAGACCCTCTACAGCATGTCTTCCCCTGCAATTACAGTTGAGAACGGAGCGGTGCTCATTATTTCGGACGGCTCCGCTGAAGCTGACGGAGAGATTTTTGCCGGCACCGGCACTGCCGTTTCGGTTGCAGGTACGCTTAATGTAAACAACGGATCTGTTGCCGGAACCATTGATGTAGCCGGCGGTGCCCTCAAGGTGGGCGACGGACATTTCTACGGCACCTATGCGGATATCACCAATAATGGCGGCAGCGTTGAACTTGCAGGCGGATTCTACTATAACGTTCCCGACAGGTCGATGCTCAATGCAAAATGCACGGTTGTTGACGCACAGGAGACCTTCAACGGCAGGAGATATGCATTTAAGGTAGAGAGCGCACCCACAGTATCTATGAACGGCGTGGGTTATGGTACACTTCAGGCGGCTCTAGTGGCTGCAAAGAATATCGGTCAAGAAGAAAAAATTATTCAAATCAAACTTCTTGAATCCATAGAATGTGATTCTGCCATCGATTTTTCAAATAATAATGGACTTGGTTTTGTGCTCGACTTAAACGGGTATACTATCACGACCGATGTCACCCAGTTTATAACAACCACGACAGATCTTACCATTACCGACTACTCTAATTCAAATATTCCCGGTTCGATTGTGAGCAGCAAGCCACAGATCATATATCTGCACGCATCGACTGGTACCAGTACTGTCACAGTAGAGAGAGTTCTCATAAAGAGTACATTTGACAAGTCTACAAACACGGAAACAGGTGCGGCTGCAAACAGTGCAGTTTATGTTTACTCCAATAGTAATGGAACCAAAACTTTCAATTTGACAAATGGAGCAAGTCTCTGGACTCCTGCTTGCCATTGTATCTATGGAGGAGGAAATAGTAATTCCACTCCGGCATTAGTGAATATTGAAAATGCTGAACTGACATCTGGATTCTACTGTATTTATTTTGCTACTGCAACTGTGACTGTAGCGGGTGATGAAACAAGTTTCTACAGCGAGAACGCACTTACTTACTGCGGAACAAGTAACGCTAACGGTAATATAACTATCACCGGAGGTTATTTCAACAGGGCAAACGGCGAAGATCGTCCTTTCTATAACAACTATTTAAGTCATTATACATTTGGAGGTGGTTTTTATAACGCCACCCCTGGTAGCAATAAAAGTATAATTATGGAAGGATTCTCAATGCAGGAATGCTCAGTTACCCATGTCCACAAGACAACGGGTGCGACTCTGAATTATGCTGTAAAATGTGCGACAAATTAATAATTTACATTTAAGAGAAAAGTCCCGACCTCATAAGGCCGGGACTTTTTTATTCCCAAAAATCACTATATTTGCAGAGTTTTTGAAATAAAATGTAAATATGGACTATTTGACATTCAGGGAGAGGATGTCTCGGATGGGCTGCTTCAATATCAACCAGCTGCAGCTGTGGGAGAAGGATTTCGACCGCAACAACCTTACCAGATGGTGCCGGAAGGGACTGCTGGTCAAACTTCGGAACGAATTCTATGCTTTCCCGGAATTCCGTCAAGTTCCTGATGCCTCACGCTATGTTGCCAATCTCATCTACAGCCCTTCCTACATCAGCCTTCACAGCGCCCTTGCATTCTATGGGATGATACCGGAAGAGGTTGTTCAGGTCACCAGCGTGACTACGCTCAGAACGGCCAGGTTTGAAAATCCTTTCGGATCCTTCCACTATCAGAACGTAAAGACGCCACTCTATTTCGGCTTTGAGATCAAACTTATGCAGGACGGCCGCGGGTTGAAGCTTGCGACGCCCGAGAAGGCTTTGCTTGACCTGCTCTATCTTTATCCGTTCTACAATACTGAGCAGGAAATGGAAGATTTGCGCCTGGACGGAGATTATTTGCAAGGAGAGTTCAACTGGGAACGTATGTTTGAGTATTTATCGATAATCGGAAGCAAGGCCTTGAACCGCAGGGTCGCTATTCTGTCCAAATTATATGGAATATGATTGACATCGAATTCATCCGGAGTTTCTTTCAGCCTACGATTGCGAAAGAGAGCCGTTTTGACCGCTTCATGATCAAGGAGTATCTTCAACTTTTGATTCTTGATTATCTCTCCACTACCGCGTATATACATAAGGTTTCCTTCATAGGAGGGACGAACTTGAGACTTATTCAGGGTATTGACCGTTTTTCAGAGGATTTGGACTTTGACTGCAAGAATCTGAACCGGGAGGAATTCAAGGAAATGACGGACGGTATTGTACGCTATCTGCTTAAGAACAATATCCCGGTCGAAACGCGCGACCGGGACAACCAGCACCTTACGGCCTTCAGGCGCAACTTGTATTTCCCGCAAATGCTTTTCAATCTCGGGCTCTCCGGTCATCGGGAAGAGCGTCTGCTGCTGAAAGTAGAGGCGCAGGACCAGGAATTCCCGTATCAGAACACAGTGGCTAATGTCAACAGAATGGGGTTCTTTTTCGGCGTTCCGGTTCCGCCACAGGAAATACTCTGCGCCATGAAAATCTCTGCCGTCCTCTCACGCCAGAAGGGACGCGACTTCTATGACACTATTTTTCTCCTGTCAAAAACAAGGCCGGATATGGGATTTATTCACGCCAGATGTGGCATATCTTCTATCGAAGATCTCAAGGCCGCCATCTTGATTAAACTGCAAGAGGTGGATTTGAGCAAGAAGAAAAGGGACTTCGAACATCTGCTTTTCAATCCTACAAATGCCGAACGGATCTTAAGGTTCGATAAAGTGATAGAAATGCTGTGAGGGACTTCAAAGAAAAGTCCCGACCTCATAAGGCCGGGACTTTTTTTGTGTCTTGTTATATCGGGAAAAGGTTTACTTCAGCACGCCGAGTTCCTTTCCGATCTTGGTGAACGCTGCGACGCACTTGTCGAGGTGCTCTACTTCGTGGCCTGCGGAGACCTGCACGCGGATGCGGGCCTGGCCCTTCGGAACTACGGGATAGTAGAAACCGGTGACATAGATGCCTTCGTCCTGCAGGCGGGCTGCGAACTTCTGGCTGAGTGGAGCGTCATAGAGCATCACGGCGCAGATAGCGCTCTGGGTCGGCTTGATGTCGAAACCTGCAGCCTTCATCTTGGCGACGAAGTACTCGGTGTTGGAGTGGAGTTTGTCCTGCAGCTTGTTGGTCTCGCTCATCATCTCGAACATACGGATGCCGGCGGCAGCCACCATCGGGGGAATGGAGTTCGAGAAGAGGTACGGACGGGAGCGCTGGCGGAGCATTGCGATAATCTCCTTCTTACCGGTGGTGAAGCCGCCTACGGCGCCGCCGAAGGCCTTTCCGAGGGTTCCGGTGAGGATCTCGATCTTGCCGCGGAGATTGAACTGCTCGGTGGTACCGCGGCCTGTGCGGCCGACTACTCCTGCGGAGTGGGACTCATCCACCATCACCATTGCGTTGTACTTGGTTGCCAGGGCGTAGATCTTGTCGAGAGGGCAGACGTTGCCGTCCATCGAGAAGACGCCGTCGGTGACGATCAGACGGTGGCGCTGAGCCTGCGCGGTCTTGAGGCAGTTCTCAAGTTCTTCCATATTGGCATTGGCGTAGCGGTAGCGCTGTGCCTTGCAGAGACGCACGCCGTCGATGATGGAAGCGTGGTTCAGCGAGTCGGAGATGATTGCGTCCTGCTCGTTGAGGAGCGGTTCGAAGACTCCGCCGTTGGCATCGAAGCAGGAGGTGTAGAGGATGGTATCCTCGGTGCCGAAGAATTCGGAGATCTTTGCCTCGAGTTTCTTCTGCAGGTCGCCGGTTCCGCAGATGAAGCGGACAGAAGCCATACCGTAGCCGTGGGTGTCAAGCGCCTCTTTGGCAGCCTTGATGAGCTCGGGGCTGTTGGCCAGGCCAAGATAGTTGTTAGCACAGAAATTGAGGACCTGGTCGCCCTTTCCGACGGTGATGTCGGCCTTCTGGGGAGAGGTGATCACGCGTTCTTCCTTGTAAAGCCCTGCATCCTTGATGGACTGCAGCTCGCTTTCGAGATACTTTTGAAAATCGGTGTACATATTATTGATTATTTGCTGAATTGTTGCGGTATATCCGTGCAAATATACCGAATATTTCCTTTGATTGTCAAAGCGATATAATGGAGTGATTTTTGCAGTAAATTTGCGCCGTCCTTTCGGACAACCAAAACAGCTTGAAATGAAACAAAATACGATTAATTCCGCCATCGGAGCGGCCATATTGACAATAGCCCTGGCCTTGCCTTCCGCCGCCTCGGCCCAGCCTTCCCGCCCTCCGCAGCTCCCCGAGCCCGTAAAACCGGCAGGCGAGTATCAGTTCAGGGTCGCTCCCGCCAGATTGGCGCTTACCCTCCAGCAGGCGCAGGAATATGCCCTGCAGCACAACCGTACCATAGAAAACGCCTCCATCGACGTGGTCAAGGCCGAAGCCGCGAAGTGGCAGGCCATCTCCAGCATGCTTCCACAGGTGAGCTCCAGCGTCGATTATTCCAATAATTTCGGATACAAGATGGACCTCGGCGGCTTCTCCATCTCGATGCCTGCCTACGCATCCCTCGGCATCACTACCGCGATGGGCTTCTCAGGGGCGCAGATAGTATCACTCCAGGTGGCCGACATATCCAGAAGGATGGCGGATATCTCCCTGCACAAGACCGAGCAGGACATCTGCGACCAGGTCCGCGTGCTCTACTACTCCGCCCTGGTTACCGAGGAGTCGCTCAAGCTGCTCGAGAAGAATCTCGAGAGCCTCGACAAACTCTACGATATGTCGCTCAAGTCGGTCGAGGTGGGCGTGGCCGAGCAGACCGACGCCGACCAGATTCTGGTTCAGGCCTCCACAATGCGCAACACGATAGCCTCCACCAGGCGTTCCCTCGAGATGGTCTATAACTCGATGCGTCTCCAGATGAATATCGACCCTTCGACCGAAATAATCCTGCTGCAGGATCTCGGCAATCTGGTAAACGCCGAGAGCGCGGCCGAACTGGCCTCGGAGGAGTTCGACATCGAGCGCAACTACGACTACCGCCTGCTGCGCGAGAGCACTGAGCTGGCCCGCAAGCAGATAGCCCTTACCGGCTGGTCCAACGGCCCCACCCTCAGGGTTTACCACCAGTACAACACCCGCAAGTATTTCAGCGACGAGGCCCGTATGAACATGACCCCGCCGAATATGTTCGGAGCACAGCTCAACATTCCCCTCTTCACTTCCGGCAAGAACTATACGGCCGTCAAGGACGCGCGCCTCGCATACCGCAAGCAGCTCAACACCCTCGAGGATACAGAACTTGCCCTCAAGGTGCAGCACCGTCAGCTGGTCTATAACCTCAAGTCGGCCCTCGAGCGCTGCCAGACCCAGAAGCAGAGCGTCGAAGTGGCACAGAGGGTATTCGACAACATCGCCCTCAAATACGAGCACGGAGTGGCCTCCTCGATGGATGTCACCAACTCCGGAACCAGCCTCATCGCGGCCCAGAGCAACTATGTCCAGGCCCTGATGGAGATGGTCAACGCCCAGATCTCACTCGAACAACTTCTCAACCGATAATATACAGACACGATGAATATACGCACCGCAGCTTCATTCCTTATCGCAGCCGCACTCCTTGTTTCCTGCGGCCCGAAGCAGACCCAGACCGCAGTGGAGGAACGCTCCGAAATAGTCGAGACCTCCCCCATCAGCAGGAGCACCATCTCCCGCGTCCTCGAATTCTCCACCACCCTCCAGGGTTACAAGACAGTCAATATCTCGCCCTCTGTGACGGGCAAGATCGAGCACATCTTCGTAGAGGTGGGAACCGGCGTCAATCAGGGCGATATGCTGGTCAGGATGGACCAGAACCAATACAATACCACCAAACTCACCTTCGCCAACCTGGGCGTCGAGCTCGGCCGCATCGAGGCGCTGAAGGAGACGGGAGCCGTCTCTGACCAGACCTACGACCAGACCAAGCTCAGCTACGAGCAGACCAAGGAGAGCCTGGCCTTCCTCGAGAAGAATACCTTTGTCAGGGCTCCTTTCGGCGGCGTCATCTCGGCCAAGAATTATGAGGACGGCGAGCTCTACAGCGGCCAGCCCATCCTCGTGCTGACCCAGATCGCGACCCTCAAGGCGCTGATGAGCATTCCCGAGAGTTATTATCCCGACGTTAAGGCCGGAATGAAAGTCGATATCGTCTCGGACATCTACCCCGACCAGGTATTCCCCGGAACTATCGAAATCGTCTATCCCACCGTTGACGCCACCACCCACTCCTTCCAGGTGAAGGTGCGCATCCCCAACTCCAGCCGCAAGCTGCGCCCCGGAATGTATGTCCACACCAAACTGGCGATGGGCAAGGCGGAGGCCATCGTGGTGCCCTACCAGGCCGTGCAGAAGCTCACCGGCTCGAACGACAGGTATATCTTCCTCGACAAGGACGGAGTGGCCGAAAGGGTATTCGTCCAGCTCGGACAGCGTTTCGACCAGGATATCGAGATCATCAGCGACCAGATCGCCGAGGGTGACCGCATCGTCACCGTCGGACAGGCCAAGCTGGTGGACGGCTCAAAACTCAATGTCGTAAAGGAGAACTGAGACGATGAGCATCTATAAAACCGCCATCGGCAAGCCGGTGACCACGGCCCTCATATTCGTGGCCGTCATCATCATCGGCCTCTTCGCGGCGACAAGGCTGCCGATCGACCAGTTCCCGGAGATGGACCCGCCGTTCATTACGGTGATGACATCCTACCCGGGTGCGAGCGCAAGCGAGATTGAGACCAATGTCACGAAAATTATCGAGAACGCCCTCACCTCCGTGGACGGCCTCAAGGAGCTGACCTCCTCATCGAGGGACAATATCTCGGTGGTGAGCCTCGAGATGGAGTGGGGCACGGACCGGGACGAGGCGGCCAACGACATACGGTCGTACATCGATATGATCAAGAGCAGCCTCCCCGACAACTGCTCCAGCCCGGTCATCTTCAAGCTCAACAGCTCGCTGATGCCTATCATCCAGTACTATGTGACGGCAGACGAGAGTTATCCCGGACTTGAAAAGATTCTCAACAACGAGGTCATCCCGCAGTTGAACCGTATCAAGGGTATCGGTACCGTTTCGGTCTCCGGAGCGCCTGACCGCTATATCTACATCGACCTGGACCAGGCCAAGCTCGACGCATACAACCTGAGCCTCGAGCAGGTGGCCAACGCCATAAGCACCAACAACCTCAACCTCTCGAGCGGAACCGTCAAGATGGAGAAGGAGCAGTATCAGATGCAGGTGCGCAGCGAGTATCTCCAGAGTTCCGAGATCGAGGACATAGTGGTCTCCACTTCGATGACCGGACAGCAGGTCTTCGTCCGCGATCTGGCCTCGGTCCGCGATACCATCAAGGATATATCCATCGATGAGAAGGTCAACAGCAAGGAGGCGGTCCGCCTCATAGTGGCCAAGAAGTCGGGTTCCAATACCGTCCAGGTCTGCCGCGACGTCCGCAAGGAACTGGCCAAGATAGAGAAGAGGCTTCCTTCCGACATCGAGATCGGTCTCATTTACGACTCTTCGGAGAATATCGAGAATTCCATCAGTTCGCTGGAGGAATCCATCCTCTACGCCCTGCTCTTCGTCGTCCTGGTGGTCTTCTTCTTCCTCGGAAACTGGCGCTCGACGCTTATCATCAGCATCACGATACCAATATCGCTTATCGTATCGTTCATCTACCTGATGGTGACCAACAGCTCGCTCAACATCATATCGCTCTCGGCCCTTACGGTGGCCATCGGTATGGTGGTTGACGACGCCATCGTGGTGCTGGAGAATATCACCAAACACATCGACCGCGGCTCCTCGCCGCACGAGGCCTCGATATATGCCACGAATGAGGTCTGGACCTCGGTCATCGCCACTACGCTCGTCATCGCGGCGGTATTCATCCCCCTGACGATGCTCACCGGCCTGGCCGGAATCCTCTTCAAGGAGCTCGGCTGGATCGTCACTATCGTGGTGACAACCTCCACCATCGTGGCCATCTCCCTCATCCCGATGCTCTGCTCGCAGATCCTCAAGGGCAAGAAGGTACACCTCGACGAGAAGGGACATATCATCCGCCAGGAGGAGAAGCAGAACTGGTATCAGCGCAATATCGTCTCCATCCTCGACAGGATAGACCGACTCTATGCCAAGGCGCTCCGCTGGTGCCTCGGACACAAGGCCATAACCATCCTGGCCGCCATAGCCTTCTTCTTCCTGACGCTGATCCCGGTCTTCATGGGCAAGATCGGAAGCGACTTCATGCAGTCGAGCGACAACGGCCGCCTGAATGTCACCGTCGAGCTGCAGCGCGGCACCCGCATCGAGGAGACCCTCAAGACAGCCCGCACGCTGGAGGCCCGCTTCGTGGAACTCGTGCCCGAGATAGAGAAGATCTCGACCTCCGCCGGCTCCTCCGACGACAGCGGCCTCAATTCCCTCTTCTCTTCGACGACCAACTACAAGATCTCGATGACGGTGGTCTGCAACAAGAAATATGAGCGCGACCGCAGCATCGATGAGATTGCCGAGGTCATCCGCAAGGAGATGGCCCTCTATCCCGAGATAGTCAATGCCTACGCCACCACCTCCGGCGGCATGGGCGGCGGCAATTCCACCGTCGACGTGGAGATCTACGGATACGACTTCGACGAGACCAGCCTCCTGGCCGACGAACTCAAGGCCTCCATCGCCAGTCAGGTCAAGGGAGCCCGCAACATCACCATCAGCCGCGACAAGGACCGCCCCGAGCTGAAGGTGACCCTCGACAAGCAGAAACTCGCATATCACGGCCTCAACTCCGCGACCGTCTCCACATATATCCGCAACCGCGTGGCGGGCTTCACCGCCGGTTTCCTCAAGGAGGACGGTGACGAATACGATATTGTGGTAAGGCTCAAGGAGGACGACCGCAACTCCATCACTGATATCCAGGATTTCACCATCCCCACGGCTACCGGAGCCCGCATCAAGCTGAGCGAGATAGCGCAGATCGAGGAGTACTGGGCGCCGCAGACCATCGAGCGCAAGAGCCGCCAGAGGTACCTGAGGGTCTCCATTTCTCCTTACCAGACCTCCCTCGGCGAACTTGCCGCCGAAGTGCAGAGGGTTGTGGACAACACCTCCGTCCCCAGCGGCATATCGGTCGTCCTGGCGGGCGATTACGAGGACCAGCAGGATATGTTCGGCGATATGGCCCTCCTGCTGCTGCTCATCCTGCTGCTGGTCTATATCGTGATGGCATCCCAGTTCGAGTCGCTCAGCAAGCCGGCCATCATAATGCTGTCGGTGCCTTTCGCCCTTTCCGGCGTGATCCTCGCACTCTGGCTGACCGGCACCACCCTCGATATGATCGGCGCCCTGGGTATGATAATGCTGGTGGGTATCGCGGTCAAGAACGGTATCGTGCTGGTGGACTACATCAACCTGATGCGCGACCGCGGATATGAGCTCAACGACGCCATCGCCCTTTCGGGCGCCTCCCGTCTGCGTCCTGTGCTTATGACGGCGATGACCACCCTGCTCGGTATGCTGCCTATGGCGCTGAGCCGCGGTGAGGGTTCCGAAATGTGGCATCCCCTCGGCATAGTGGTCATCGGAGGTCTCTTCGTCTCGACCCTGGTCACCCTCATCATCGTCCCCGTCGTATATGCGGTCCTCTCCCGCCACGGCGAGCGCGACAAGAAGGAGAAACTCCAGAAGGAATATATATTTATGAACATCTCCACCGACGAGGAGCCCGTGGAGGCAATCGCTGAGGAAAACAAGTGATGAAAAGCGTATTCATAGTATTCAACCAGGCATTCACCTCCCGCGTGGAGTATATGCTCGAGCAGCTTGGAATCCGCGGATTCACCTTCTTCGAGCAGGTTCAGGGAGTCGGTTCGCACGACGGACAGCCGCACCGCGGCACCCACACCTGGCCGGAGATGAACTCCGCCGTGATCACCATAGTGGACGATTCCCGGGTCCCCGAACTTCTCGACAGCGTCAGGAAACTCGACCTCCGCAGCAAGGAGGTAGGAGTCAGGGCGTTTGTCTGGAATATCGAGCAGACGGTCTGAGAACTCAGGAAATTTATTATTTTTGCAAAAACGCAAACAAAACACATACAATTATGGCAATGCAGATAACCGACAGCAATTTCGAAGAGGTAAAGACCTCCGCTGGCGAAAAACCCCTGGTAATCGATTTCTGGGCCACCTGGTGCGGCCCTTGCAGAATGATCGCCCCGATTGTCGAGGAGATGGCTGAGAAGTATGCCGACCAGGTCGTAATCGGCAAGTGCAATGTTGACGAAAGCCCCGAGCTTCCCACGAAGTACGGCATCCGCAACATCCCCACTCTCCTTTTCTTCAAGAACGGAGAACTCGTAGATAAATCTGTGGGAGCGCTTCCAAAGAATGAACTCGAAGCCAAGATAAAGGCTTTGATTTAAAAAACGGTCAATTATGAAGAAAATCACTGCCACACTGCTCGCCGTTGTGGCAGTGCTTTGTTTTACGGGCACTGCTGCTAAGGCTGAAGGCTTTTTGGTAAAAGGCGGATTCAACTATTCGAATTTCAACCCCGACGACATAGGGAACTACAGCGCCTGGTTCGCCGGAATAGGCTATCAGACATATAGCTGGAACGGAT
Source organism: Bacteroidales bacterium (assembly GCA_017443845.1). GTDB lineage: Bacteria > Bacteroidota > Bacteroidia > Bacteroidales > UBA932 > Cacconaster. Next base: position 12,668 of record JAFSXX010000030.1, read on the forward strand.
TCGCCCTCCAACCCGAACTCATCTACCGCGTCAACGGCGCCAAGTTCAGCGACGCCGCCTCGCTGAGGATGAACTATCTGGAACTCCCGGTCAACGTACAGTGGGGGATAGACCTTCTGGTGGCCAAACCCTATCTTTTCGTGGCCCCGTTCATAGGATGCAACCTGGCCAACGCCATCACCCCCGAGGGATATGTCAGCAACGAGACTCTCCGGACTGCCGTGAACAGGATCGATTACGGCTTCGGAGCCGGCTTCGGCATAGACATCTGGTATCTCCAGCTCACAGCCAAATACAACTGGATGTTCGGCCCCGTAGCCAACTGGAGCGCCTTTATGGATTCCCTCTCCGGGATCCGCATCAATATGGCTACTTTCGAGGTGTCTTTGGGGTTGAAATTTTAGATTCCCGCCTCCGCGGGAATGACGCAGGGTAACCCTCCGCGGGAATGACGCAGGGTAACCCTCCGCGGGAATGACGCAGTGCATGTCATGGGGAATGACGCAGTGCACGTTATGGGGAATGACGCAGTGCACGTCATGCCCGGCTTGACCGGGCATCTCACCCCTGATTCCGAGTATCAGTCCGATAATCCTGCTCAAAAGGCTCTTGATCCCATTCCGGCTCCACGAGCGGAGCGGCATTGTCGAGCCTGAAAGCCAGATATGTGATGGGAATCCCCTTGGCCAGGAACGAACTCTCGTAGAAAGTCTTGATGGAGAGGATTTCATCGGCCACGCCGTGACCGTAAATATCGTCGTCCGAAGCCAGGATAGTCATTGAATTCTGCTTGCAGAGCTCCTCGGTATAGAAGTGCAGCAGGCGGCTGTCGGTCTTCAGATGAACGACGCCGCCCGGAGCCAGGAACCTGGCATACCGATTCAGGAACCCGGGGCTGGTAAGCCTCTTGCGTGCCTTCTTCTCCTGCGGATCGGCAAAGGTGATCCATATCTCGGAAACCTCCCCCGGAGCGAACAGCGACTCTATGAACTCGATCCTCGTGCGCAGGAAAGCCACGTTGGGCATAGCGTTCTCAGTGGCATATTTGGCTCCCTTCCAGAGCCTCGCCCCCTTGATGTCGATACCTATGAAATTGCGCTCCGGAAAACGCTCCGCCAGCGAAATCGTATATTCTCCCTTTCCGCATCCCAGCTCCAGCACGATGGGATTCTGGTTGTGAAACATATCGCGTCCCCAATTCCCCTTGATCGGATGATCGCATCGCAGCACTTCCTCCGTGCGCGGCTGGATCAGGCAGGAGAAAGTCTCATTCTCCCTGAATCTCTTGAGTTTGTCTTTCGATCCCATCAGTTCTCTTTTCTCTGATACGAAAATCCCATTCCGTAAATGCTTCGGAGCATCTTCCGCTCCAGCGGCCGTATGGCCACTTGCCAGAGCCCCGTATCCTCCCCGGGAACGATGCGCTCGCGGTAAGGCCAGTCGATATCCACGACCGCGCCGCCGCTGCGCTGCACCTTGATGCTCTTGCCGTCCGAGGCCAGAGGCAGCTCTAAACGCTCCATAGAGCGCTCTCCGGAGGGCGAAATCACCGCCACGAGCACGGGAATGCTCCCCGATTTGATGCCGGTGGCATTGTAGCGGCAGGCAATCCTGGAAGAGTATTCGCTCTGCGGCTCATCGAGCAGCATCTCGTACCGGAACACGAAGGTGTCGGCCGGATGGGCGGGGGTGTAGATAAAGTCGAGCCTCTCGGCAGGCTTTCCGCACGAGGCGGCAATGCAGCAGAGCAGGAGCAGGGAAGTCAGGAGCCGGCTTTTCATTCCTTCGACGCTCCCTTCTCGGCTCCGCGCTCGCCACGGTCGCCACGCTGGCGGCGGTTCTGGCGGTTGCGGTTGTTACGCTTCTTTTTCTTGCGCTCGTCGAAGCGGGTGATGCTGTCGTCGCCCAGCGCGCTCACGAAATCGGTCTCCTTGGGGCCTTCGTCGCGGTCCTGCAGCGATTCTGGCATGATGCCCTTGTGGTTCAGCGAGATAATCTCGCGCACCTCAGCGAAGGAGAGGGGCCAGATCTTGGCGAGGCTGTCCCTGTCGTAGGAGAAATACATCACCCCGCGCAGGATATCGGTCTTGACCAGCCAGGCTTTGCCGTCCTTGAACTCCAGCGGCTCGCGGACCTGTGGCATATCCTTCTGCGCATCCACATAGACCGAGGCCTCGTAATTGATGCAGCACTTGAGTTTGCTGCACTGCCCGGCCAGTTTCTGCGGGTTGAGGGAGAGATCCTGACAGCGCGCCGCCTGGGTTGTGATGGACTGGAAATCGGACATATGGCCCGAGCAGCAGAGCGGACGGCCGCATACTCCGAGGCCGCCGATGAGTCCCGCCTCCTGGCGCGCTCCGATCTGCTTCATCTCGATGCGGATGTTGAACTCGGCCGCGAAATCCTTGATAAGCTGACGGAAGTCCACTCGTTCGTCGGCGATATAGTAGAAGATGGCCTTCGTGCCGTCACCCTGGAACTCGACGTCGCCGATTTTCATATCGAGGCCGAGCCCCGCGGCGATCTGGCGGGCACGGATCATAGTCTCGTGCTCGCGCGCGATGGCCTCCTGCCAGCGCTCTATGTCAAGAATCTTGGCCTTGCGGTAAATCTTCTTGTATTCGTAGGTCTCCGGATTATACTTGTGGCGCGCCATCTGGCGGAATACCAGCGGTCCGGCGAGGGTGACGATTCCCACGTCGTGGCCCGTCTGGGCCTCTACCACCACCAAATCGCCCTCCTTTATGAGCTGGCCCGATTCGTTGCGGTAGAAGAGCTTGCGGGTGTTCTTGAACCTGACCTCGAAAATGTTCTTGCTGCTGTCCTCGGGAATGCCCTCAAGCCAGTTGAAATCCTCCAGCTTGCAGCAGCTTGTATCGTAATCCACGTTGAGTTGCCCCATTGGAGTGCGCTCTATCCGGCATCCGCGCGAACAGTCGTAAACAGTGGTTCCTTTCTCGTTGATGTTCTCTTCCATATCACATTGATAATAAAAGGATGTTGCACAGGTTGCAGAATGTCAGTTTGGGATTGACATTGCTGTCGACCGATGCCATCGCCCCCTCGAGGGCCTTGTAGGCGGTCTCGTAGAAAGAGGGCTTGATCCTGGCTGCGAAGGCGCGTACAGTGTCGGCCTCTTCGCCGTCGAGATCGGCTATGCCCTCCAATCCGGAGGCGGTCATATATATTTTTCTGATATAGCTCTCGGCATAAAGGCACCACTCTTTCTGGCGCTCACGCACCATATCGGCCAGCGCTTCCCATACGGGGAAGGTGTCGATTACGCTCTTGGCGATGCCCGCATTGAGCAGTTGTATAAGCAGTTCGCGGTACTCCGGCTTGACCCTTGCGGCTATGCCCGCCGCCTCTTTCTCCTTCCGGGTGAGGGGCTGGAGCCTTATGAGCTGGCAGCGCGAACGGATGGTGGAGATAATCCTCTCCGGGGCGTGAGAGACCATGATGAAGAGGGTTCCTGCCGGCGGCTCCTCGATGAGTTTGAGAAGCTTGTTGGCGGTATCCTGGTTCATCTTCTCGGGCAGATAGATTATGACGGTCTTGTATTTGCCCTCGAAGGCCCTCAGGGAGAGTTTTTCGGTAAGCCGCTTGGCCTCGGCCACGCAGATGCTGCCGCTCTTGTTCTCTATCTCGATGGCGTCGTAGAGGTCCTGTTCGTCGAAGTAGGGCTTCCTGAGGACCATCTGCCTGAAACTGTCCAGGAAATAGTCGGAGATTATGCCTGCCTTTTTCTCGGATTCGGTGAGGCCTTTCGTGGCCGCGACCGGAAATACGAAATGGAGGTCGGGATGTATCAGCTTGCCATATTTGTGGCAGGAGTCGCACACTCCGCAGCTGTCGCCCCCGGAAGGGTTCTCGCAGTTGACATATTGCGCCAGCGCAATGGCCAGGGGCATGGCTCCCCAGGCGTCGTCCTCGGTGAGGAGGATGGCGTGCGGAAGGCGGTTGTTGTCAACCATTTGAGCCAGAAGCGCCTTCAGGTGGCCGTTGCCTGTGACTTGCGCGAATTGCATAACCTACAAAGTTACTATCATTTCGCAATTATTGCAATCGAAATCGAGTTTGAGTCTGTAACCTGAGTTGACGAGCCACAGGGGCCCGGTCTGTTTGCGGGACGTTTTCTGCTTCGGGCAGAGTCCCAGTTCGTGTTTGATGCAGTACTTGGTGCGCATCACTTCGTTTTCCGGAGGGCGGGGGAAGGAGAGTTGGCCGCCGAGGGTGCTCAGGGCCTTTTTTCCGTCTTTTTCGCGCTCTTTTGAGTTCTCCTCCAGAATCGCCTGCTGAAGTCTTTCGGCCAGGGTGCGGCGCATCTCATTGAGTTGCGAAGCGGGGTAGAAGCGCGGGGTGTCGCATTCGACGGTTCCGACCCTGAAATCGAATATTCCGCCCTTCTTGCCAATCTGGCGGCGGATCGCATCCGCAGCGCTTTCGGGATTGCGCGCCTCCTGGGCTTGGTCTTCGAATTCCAGGACGACCCGGATTCCCCCTTCGGAGGTGGCCGCGAGCCGCGTCAAGCCATCCTTCGAACTGAAGTCGATGATGGCATCCACAAGCCTCTGGGGCATATTTTTCTCGAGTTCGCGCTCGAAGGCGATGTCGAGGTTGCGGTAAACCTTCATCCCCTTTTTCAGGGCTGAGGCATCGCGCAGGGTGATGTTTCTGCCGCGTACCACCTCGGCCCGCATTCCTGCCGCCTCCGCCCCGCCCGAAACGAAAGTGAGGCCGTCACCGTTGGCCACGACCTTGTCAGAGTCGAGCGTGATGACATTGCCCCTTACCGCCGATATGTTTCCAAGCGGCTCGCCGATGGCCTTGGCGGAGTCTTCGCTGTTCCACTTTCCCCGCTTCCCGTCGATGAAGAGGGAGGTGTATCCGCGGTTGAAGGTCTTCTCCGGGTCGGGAGTGAATCCTCCGCGTACGGAGCCGAGGGAGGAGCGGGAGTGCTCCGGATGGGCCGCGATGAATCCGTTGAGGGCCCTGTCGTAGTGCCGCACGATGTTCTTTACGTACGAAGCGTTCTTGAGCCGGCCTTCGATCTTGAAGGAGCTTATTCCGGCTTCGACAAGTTGCGCGATATGGCCGTCGAGCCTGTAATCCTTGAGCGAGAGGAGGCTCTTGTTCCGGGCGAGTACATTGCCGTCGGCATCAGTGAGGTCGTAGGTCGAACGGCAGGGCTGGGCGCAGGTGCCGCGGTTGGCGCTGCGGCCGAGAAGCCTTTCGCTCAGGTAGCATTGCCCGCTGTAGCAGACGCAGAGGGCACCGTGGACGAAGAACTCGAGGTCGCATGAGGTGGCCTCGCGGATGGCCTTTATCTGCCCGAGGGAGAGCTGCCGCTCGAGGATCAGCCTGCTGAATCCGGCCTTCTCCAGCTCGCGGGCCCTTTCCGGGGTGCGGATTACCGACTGGGTGGAGGCGAAGAGGCGCACCGGAGGCAGATCGAGGGTCAGTACCGCCGGGTCCTGTACGATGAAGGCGTCGATCCCTGCATCGCAGAGCTCGCGCATCATCTTCTCTGCCAGGGGTTTTTCCTTTTCTTCGAGAAGGGTGTTGACGGTGGCATATACTCCTGCCTTGAACCGGTGGGCGTAGGCGCAGAGTTCCGCTATATCGCCGATATCGTTACCGGCGGCATAGCGGGCTCCGAAGGCCGGGCCCGCGATATATACGGCATCGGCACCGCAGTCGATCGCCGCGATGCCGATGTCTTTGTTCCTGGCAGGAGCAAGAAGTTCTAGTTGCATTTGAGCTGTGTAAGCTGGTATCTTGCCGCCTCGCCGAATTTCTCGTCCTGTGCTATCTCCTTGAAGTAGCCGCAAGCCTTTGCGTTCTCGCCGATGGCTGCAAGGGCGGTACCGAGCTGATAGATGGTCTGGACCTTGTCCTTTGCATTGGGATTGAGGGCCAGATAAGCTTCGAATGCCTCTGCGGCGATCTTGTTCTGCTTGAGCTGGGAAGCTGCGGTGCCTATGATCTTCTGGGCGTTGGCGCTGTCGAAGTTTTCAGCCGACTTCTGGCCGAACTCGAGGGCGTCTTTCCAGTTCTTGGTCTTGAGGGCGCCGTTTGCCTTGCGCAGGAATGCATTGGAGAGTTGCCTCTTGACAGTCTTGAGGTTGGCTTCGTCCTCGGCGTAGAGCTCCTGTGCCTTGGTGAGAGCCTCGATAGCCTCGTCATAGCTTCCGGAGTTGCTCAGGGCCATACCCTGGCGCAGGAATGCGACTGCATTGGTCGGATCCATATCGGTGATTTCCTTGTAAGCCGCAGCGGCTTCTGCGAACTGCTTGTTGTTGAGCAGGGTGTTGGCGTTTGCAAGGAGTTGGGTAGCCTTCAGGGTGGAGATCAGGCCTTCCGCCTCTTCGGCAACTTCGGTGTTTCCGAAAGCCTTTGCGACCTCGGCCGCCTTATTGAAGAGTTCGATGGCCTTGGGGATATCGTTGTCATTGGCGAATCCCTTTGCGATAGAAACGTACAAGTCGGGGATTATACCTTTGCAGTTGTTCGCTACCTCGACGCCTTCTTCGCCGAGAGCGTTTGCTGCCTCGAGTGCCTTCTCGAACTGTGCGAGAGCCTCGGCCTTATTGCCGTCGTTCAGAAGGACTGCCGCCGCATTGTACATTTCGGTAACCTGTGCGAGATCCTGTGCGGATACGAAGCCCATCGTGCAAGCGGTGACGATAAGAGAAAGGAGTAATTTTTTCATTGTCGTTTGTTTTTTGTGGGTTCAAAAATAGCAACTATTGTTTAATTTTGCAAAAGATATGCCGAACGCCGGGTCCGCAATAATCGAGATAGGCGACATCCTTGTCTCCTCCGAAGTCGTGACAGAGTTTTTCTGTTGCGACTATCCTGTCTGTAAGGGAGCCTGCTGCATAATCGGCGACAGCGGCGCCCCGCTCCTCGAAGAGGAGGCCTCCCGCCTGGAGGAGGAGTATGACAATTATAAGGATTATATGTCGGCCGAAGGGCGCGAGCGCATAGCCCAGACCGGCTTTTTCGAGATAGATGTCGATGGCGATATGGTGACGCCCCTGCTGCGGGGCGGCGAGGAGTGCGCCTATACCCGCTTCGAGGATGGCAACTGCCTCTGCGCTGTCGAAAGAGCGCACTGCGACGGCCGCTGCCGCTTTGTCAAGCCCATCTCGTGCCGACTCTATCCCATCCGCGTATCGACTTTCCGCAACGGCACCCGCGCCCTCAATCTCCACCGCTGGGATATCTGCCGCTGCGCCTTCGAGAAGGGTCGCAGGGAGGGCGTCCGCGTATATGAATTCCTTCGTGAGCCCCTGATTGCGGCCTTCGGGGAAGATTTTTACAATGCGCTTGAATCCGCTGCCAGGATTGTTATTTAGAGCAACCGACCTTTCCGGGAGAACAGAGGGGTCTGAAACCCTCCGCTTCGCTCCGTCCTTCCCACGGCTTCGCCGCGGGCCCCTCCCATTCATGTGGCCATGGGCGGCCACAGGTTTCAGACCCCTCAGTTATCCCGAAAAGGCCCAAAAAAGTTGTCACCATCGTGCAATTTTTTTAACGGAGTTGTATTTATAGGGTGTAAGATATGGAAGAGAAGGACCTGGCCGAGGCTTGCCGTCGCGGAGAAGACGGCGCTTACAAGGAGTTCTACGACAGATACTCACGCCCCCTCTACGGGGTGTGCAGGCGCTATCTGGGCAACTCCGCGGACGCCGACGATGTCTTTCAGGATGGTTTGATAAAAATAATCTCCGCGTTCGGCAAGTTCTCGTACAGGGGTGACGGTTCTTTGAAGGCCTGGGCCTCGAGGGTGATGGTCAATACGGCGCTGATGCATCTCAGGGAACGGTTGAAAGCCGATGTCCTCTCCGAAGAACCAGTGCCGGATGAGACTGCCGCCGAGGATCCGGAGGTTTCGGACATTCCCACCGAGGTGCTTCACGGGTTTATCCTGAGTCTTCCCGACGGGTACCGTGCGGTACTCAATATGTATGCTTTCGAAAAAATGTCGCATAAAGAGATAGCCAGGGCTCTGGGTATTAGCGAAAGGACATCCGCATCGCAGTTTTTGAGGGCCAAGCGGAGCCTGGCGAAAAAGATAAACGAATACAGGAAAAATGGACAATCTGGAAAATAATTGGCTGGAAGAGGTCGCGAGTCGTGTAGGAGGGATGGAGACTCCGGCTCCGGAGGGGGCCTGGGAGGCAGTCTCAGGTGCTGTGTTGCGCATCAAGGGCCGCCGCAGAAGGGCGCGCGCCATCGTCGTAGCGGCTCTGGCCGCAGCGGCTGCGCTCGCTCCTATCGTGATTTTGCAGAACGGAAAGCGACCGGAAACGGATATTTCCGGAGCGGCGGTCGCCTCTGCCACTTCCGTTGCATCCGCTCCTTCCGTTCAGGCGGTCGCCGCGGACCCTGCGGTTGAAGATATCTGGAATGATAAGCCTGAAACCATTATCCCCTCGAAGAACCTGGTTGCGGAGAATGCCGTTGACGGAACCGACAATGTCGTACCCGCCCGTAAGGAGGAGGTCGCGGCGCCGGTGTCGGCGGTAGCGGCAGATGAACCCTTGAAGAAAGAGGAGGTTTCTGACAGCGTGCCGGAGGATGAGCCTTCAAATCCCCGGGAGACGGATTTCCAGAGGCGTCTGGCGGAGCTTGGCGGTGATGATGCCGTGAAGCGGCCCCGCGGCCGTTCCGGATTCTTGCTGGGAGGCAACCTGGCGATGGCTTCCGGGCCGAGGACGGCGGACCTCTGGAACAACGATATCGTCAATGCTTCGACAGCGGCGACGGACGGCTTCTACGGTCTGTCGCTCGTCAGGAAGGCTCCCGGAAGCGTCCTCCAAAGCGCTTTCCGCTACAGGCATATGCAGCCCGTTTCCATCAAGCTGGCATACACGATACCGCTTTACGGCGGGCTTTCGGCGGAGACCGGCCTCACTTATACGGTTTTGCGCTCGGGCGTGCTCTCCTATGATACTGACGATGAATATGCCGGGACCCAGGTGCTCCAGTTCGTGGGTATTCCCCTGAATCTCGGATGGACGCTCTTTGAAAGCGGACGCTCGTCGCTCTATCTCCTCTCGGGAGGCGAGGCCCGGAAGTGCGTCAAGGCAAGGATGGAGCGGACTCCGCTCGAGATAAAACCTGTTTTCTGGTCGGTATCGGCTTCAGCCGGATATCAGTTCAATCTGGCTCCCCGGGCAGGGCTTTTCGTAGAGGCCGGAGGCTCCTGGCATTTCCGCAACGAGGCCTTCCAATACACACTATATGACAATAATCCGCTGCAGTTCTCACTGCAGGCAGGCTTGAGGATAAGAAGATGAGAAAACTATTCAGAATACTGGCCGTCACTCTTTTGTCGGTGCTCCTTTCTTCCTGCGCTACGGAACCGGCCCATTTCACGGACGTGTCCAATGCCAATGCCATAGGAGTGATGCTCTATGAAGGGTCCGAGATATCCGAAGATCTGTCGGTGGATGCCTGGCGGCAGCCGGAGGGCTATGTCATCCGCCTGTGGTTCAGGAATTCCGGTTCCGGGGGCTACAGCGATGAGGAAAGGGAGTATATGGAAGCCCTATATCCGGTTCTTACACAATATGGCAGGAAGGAAATTGAATCGGATCAATACAGCTACATAGTCCACACTTCGTCGGACATTACGATGGCCTCGGTAGGGAAAGGCGCATCGGTGCGCTCCGACAAGGAGATTGCGGGCCTGGAGCCCGGGGCCGATCTGGGCGATCTGTTCTTGCTCAGTGCGGTTTCGCCCGGGAATGCCGTCAGGTACAGGTTCCCGGATTACCAGGTGGCAGGCAGGTATTATTTGGGCGCGGTTACAGAGACCTTCAGCAGTTATTTCTCCGAAGGTCTGACATTCCCCGGGTTATCCGATTTCTCGTCGGTCTGCTTCTGGATTGCCGGGCTGCCTCTCGGGGCGACCCTCTATTTCGAGATCCCCGTCGAATATGCCGCCGGCGTTTCGTATGCCCCCGACGGCACCCTTCCCCCCTCGGCGGAAATGTTCCACAAAACGATAAAAGGCGCCCTCACCATCACGGCTGATATTCCTTCCGGCGATCCTGCCGGGCATTATATAACAATCAAACAAAAATGACATCATGAAGAGAATAATAGCGGTATTTACACTTAGTTTTTTATTGGGTACTTGCGCCGTTTCCGCTCAGGAGCGCTTCAGCAAACCTCTTGAGAGCGATATCCGCCTCGGAGCCGGACTGTTTGACGAAACGGGCAACCATGCTGACAAGCCTGGAATCGCCTTGCGCGTGTCGTATGGACTTGATATCAAAATTAATGACAGATGGTCGCTGATGCCCGGAGCGGGCCTGAAAACCCAGGTGAGCGACATCCGCCATTTCGGATCGGTAGGAGGGGATCCCGACTATATGTCCGTTGCCGACCTCTTTCTGGATGTCCGGTTCCGGGCTGCCGGAAAAGCGGTCTTCAGCCTTGGTCCGCAAGTCTCCTATATGATAAATCCCGACACATATTATATTGACGCTGATCCGAGCGATCCCTTAAACGATAAGGAAAAGTTTTACCGTTGGGATATCGGCCTTCGTCCGGGATTGGTTTTCAATGTGGGAGAGCACCGTTACTGGGGCTTCGAGGCCCTCATCGGCTTGCGCAACATGCTGCGGCCGTACGATTATTCCCCCCGCACCCAGGGAAGCATCTATCTCCATAACCTGATGTTCGTCTACGGCTGGCATTTCTGATACCATCTGTCAAGTTTAACCTCCATCCGAGGCACAAAACCGACCTTGTAAGCTATTTATTTTTAAGTACTTAACAAGGTTCGGTTTTTTATATTCACCAAATTTGACCACATTTTGGCCACAACACGGAAATAACCAAAAGAACCAAAGAGACCGATAAATTGGAATTTGTCGGATTAAATCATTTGGTTGGTTCGGCCACAAGTCGAAAACCTACAGTATTATATGCCGACGACGCTTTGCGTCCCTCGCCTCTGAAAGAGACCTTACAGCTTGATGCATTGGCGTACCACGAGCCGCCGCGTATGACATTCACGCTCTGGCCTTTTTCTGCGCCGTTCTGAGCGACTTCGATGGAG
>JAFSXX010000031.1 GCA_017443845.1 Bacteroidales bacterium
CCGAGGGTCTCGGCATCGAGGAATACTATTTTCATAATGTCGGGTTATTTTTGCTGTTTACCACAAAATTAGTAAATTTGAATAATAATACTCACAATATATGAAGCGGGATTTGAAGTATCTGGAGCTCCTTTCCAAGAGTTTTCCTACCGAGCAGGCAGCCTGCACGGAAATAATCAACCTCGAGGCCATCCTTAACCTTCCCAAAGGCACCGAGCATTTCATAACGGACCTTCACGGAGAGAACGAGGCTTTCGAGCACGTGCTGCGCAACGGCTCGGGAGTGGTACGCCAGAAAGTGGAGGATATATTCGGCGCCAGCCTTTCGGAGCGGGAGAGGAAGGAACTCTGCACGCTGATATATTATCCTGAGGATAAGATCGCCCTTGTCAAGAAGTCGCTGCGCAGCCGCCAGCGGCTCGAGGAATGGTACCGCACGATGCTGATGCGCATCGTGAGGGTGCTCGCCCAGTGCTCCTCGAAGTACACCCGCTCGAAGGTCCGCAAGGCCCTTCCGAAGGAGTACTCCTATATCATAGAGGAGTTCCTGCACGAGTGGATAGAGGACAACGAGAACAAACACAATTATATGATGTCCATCGTCGATACCATCATATCGACGGGGCGCGCCGAGCACTTTATCTGCGCCATCTGCAATGTCATCCACCGCCTTGTCATAGATTGTCTCCACGTCATCGGCGACATTTATGACCGAGGCCCCGGGGCGCACCTTATAATGGATACCCTCTGCAACTACCATAATTTCGACATACAGTGGGGCAACCACGACCTCCTGTGGATGGGAGCTGCGGCCGGAAGCTGGGCCTGCGTCGCCAATGTGCTGCGAATCTGCTTCCGCTATGCCAATCTGGCTACCCTCGAAGACGGCTACGGCATCAATATCCTGCCCCTCGCCACCTTCGCGATGGAGACTTACGGCGATGACGTTTCGCCCGTATTCCTCCCAAAGAAGAACGCTTACGAGTCGCTCGCTCCCGACCAGGTTGGCCTCATCACCAAGATGCACAAGGCCATCGCCGTGATCCAGTTCAAGGTGGAGTCCCGCGTCATAGCGCGCCACCCGGAATTCCATATGGAGCACCGCAACCTGCTTCACAAGATAGATTTCGAAAAGGGGACGGTGGAGATCGGCGGAAAGCATTACAAAATGCTCGATACCTTCCTGCCCACGGTGGACCCCGCCGACCCGTACCGCCTGACGGAGAGGGAGCTCGCACTGATAGAGCATCTTTCCTCGAGTTTTATGTCGAGCCAGAGGCTGGCGCGCCATATGCAATGCCTGCTCGACCACGGCTCACTCTACAAGGTGGTAAACGATAACGCCCTGTTCCACGGCGCCTTCCCGATGAATCCCGACGGCACTTTCGCCTCGATGGAGATCGCCGGCAAGACCTATTCCGGCAAAGCCCTGATGGACGAGGTGGACAAGATGGTCCGCGCCGCATACTATGCTCCGGCCGAGAGCCCGATGAGCCAGTATGGCCGCGACTTCATCTGGTATCAGTGGTGCGGCCCACACGCCTCCACTTTCGACAAGGACAAGATGGCCACCTTCGAGCGCTATTTCCTGGAGGACAAGGAGACCCACAAGGAGAATGCGGGTGCCTACTTCACCCTCAAGAACGATCCCGAGGTCTGCGACAAGGTGCTCCGCGAACTCGGAGTCGAGGATACCTCGCACGCCCATATCATCAACGGCCATATTCCGGTCAAGACAAAGAAGGGGGAGAGCCCCGTAAAGGCGGGCGGCAAGCTGCTGGTCATCGACGGAGGCTATTCGAAGGCTTATCAGGGCGAGACAGGCATAGCGGGCTATACCCTGATATTCAACTCCCGTTCGCTCAAGCTGGTCCAGCACGAGCCCTTCGAGAGCCGCGAGATGGCTGTAAGGCAGGGAATGGATATCATCTCCGAAACCGAGGTGGTGGAGTTTACCGAGCGCCGGAAACTTGTGCGCGATACCGATATAGGACGCACCCTGCGTTCGCAGATCGAAGACCTCCAGCAACTGCTGAAGGCCTACCGCAGCGGTCAGCTGAGTACTAAAGGACTATTCCTGCGAGACAGGCAGCTTCGTAGTCGCGAGCAATAATGACCCTGTCGCGGTCGAGCAGATACAGTTCGGGCACGAACCGGATGTCGTACTGCTTGTGCCTGAGGCCCGAGATGATGGGATCGTCTTTGAGATAGACCCACCTGCGGTCGTTCTCCTTGATGAACTTCCTGTAAAGCTCATCGTCGAAACCTACGTTGACGCAGACTACCTTCACTTTGTTCTTCCTGAGTTTGTCGGCATTCTCGCGGAGAATCGCCACCTCGCGCTTGCAGTCGCCGCAGGTGGTCAGGTGGAAGAAGAGGAGGGTATATTTCGGCCTGCCCTTGAGCATCTTTGTCTTATGGCCGTTCGATGCCTTGCGGAGGGTGACGTTTACCGCTGTGTCGCCAACCGAATTGGTCCTGAAAAGTGCGGCGTCCTTCACGACTCCCTCGCGAAGCTCAGCAGACCACATAGGACTCCCCTCGATGTATTCCGAGGCGATGTGGGCGGCTGCCTTCTGGTACTCGAAATTCTGCCGGTTGCGCAGGTATTTGTAGAACTCGAATATGGTTTCGCGCTGCAGGGCGGGATCGTCCTTGCTCCTTTCGGCGAGCATCGCTGCCACTGTCACCATATCGGTCGAGTCGGCGGGTGCGAGGCTTTCGACGATCGAATCGAATAACTTGTGGTACTTGGAGATCTCGGCGTTGTTGATCTTCAGCAACTGGGCCAGAGCATTGCAGTCGAGCTGCCTTCCGACGATGACATTGTCCGGATCGATGAGCACCATCGTGGGTGTTTTGAGCACTCCGAACTTGCGGCGCCAGTCGTTTCGGTCCTCCGGGTCGGTCAGGTTGTAAACCGCCATCTTGCGGCCGGTGGGAATCTGGGCGAAGTATTCGTCGATATACGGCTTCCAGGTGGCCCTGTCGCCCATCGAGTTGATGGCGTAGAGCGATACGGCCTCGCCGTCATATCCCTTGAGCAGCGATACCAGCTGCGCAGTCTGCTCCCGACAGGTGCCGCAGGTCTCGTCGTAGAAGTAGAGGATCTTGTAGGATCCGTCGCCCGTACGGGTGGAGACGGTGCCACCCTCGTAGCTCTCCATGTTGAGCTCGGGCGCGGGTTTCCCTATGAGCGACTGGCGGTTGAACTCGGCGTAGGTATAGAGCATCGGGAAGGTGGCCTCGTCGCTCCATTTGAGTTCCCTGCTGAGGAACCACTTGTCGGCGATATGCACCGCCACCGCATCCATCCCCATCAGGGATGAGCCACTGAAATAGTCGAACGCCAGCCCGGCGATCCTGGATTTATGCTCGGCGGACCCGCCCTGGACTATGAGGCTGTCAACCTTCGTGCAGATCGAATCGGCCGGAAGGGTGAGGGAGAGGGAGTCGAAATATTCTGTTACGGAATTGAAAACAGCCGGTTCCTGGGCGTGCGCTGCGGGCGCGAAGCTGAGCGCCGCGGCGAAAATGGCTGTAAGGAGGGATTTCCGTTTCATCGTTCGTAAGATAGTTATCGGGGTTGTCTTTCGTAGTCGTTTATGTTGATTCCCTCAGGCAGGAAGTAGGTGGCATCGCCGTTATTGGCAAGCACGTCCCTGACGACCGTCGAGGAGATGAATGAGTACTCCAGGCTGGAGGGGATGAAGATGCTCTGGATGTCCGGAGCCATCTTCCGGTTGGCCTGGGCGATGACGCTTTCGAGTTCGAAGTCGGTGGTGGTGCGCAGGCCCCTGACGATGCAGGTGGCGCCGACCTCACGCGCGAAGTCTATTGTCATTCCGGTGTAGGATTTGACCTCCACTCCGGGCATGTTTTCAGTCACCTTCTTGATTATCTTTACCCTGGCCTCGGGAGTGAAGAATCCTCCGTTCTTGGCGCTGTTGTAACCGACCGCTACGATAACCTTGTCGAACATCTGCATCGCGGAGCGCAGTACGTCGAGATGGCCGAGGGTGAAAGGGTCGAAAGACCCCGGGAATATTGCTGTTCTCATTTGTATCATCTTTATAAGATGGTGCGAAAGTAGTGTTTTCTTTCAGAATTACAAAGTCCAGTCGATGGGCGTGAGGCCTTCCGATTCGAGGATGGCATTGGTCTTGGAGAAGTGGCGGCATCCAAAAAATGCCCCTCCCGCCAGCGGGGAGGGATGCGCGGCTTCCAGGATATGGTGCTTCGAAGTGTCGATGAGCGCCTTCTTGCTGCGGGCGAAATTGCCCCACAGCAGGAACACCAGTCCATCCCTGCGTTCGGAGAGGGTCCTTATTACGGCGTCGGTGAATTCGGCCCATCCGATCCGGCTGTGCGAGGCGGGTGCTCCGGCCCTCACTGTCAGAATGGCATTGAGGAGGAAAACCCCCTGCCGCGCCCAGCCTTCGAGCGACCCGTCTTTGTGCAGCGTCACTCCGAGGTCGGACTCGATCTCCTTGTAAATATTCTTGAGGGAGGGCGGGGGCGTGATTCCGTGCGGGACGGAAAACGAGAGCCCCTCCGCCTGCCCCGGGCCGTGGTAGGGGTCCTGGCCGATTATCACAACCTTGACCTGGTCTATCGGAGTCAGGTTGAAGGCATTGAAAATAAGCGGTCCCGGAGGGTAGATGACCCTTCCGGACCGCTTCTCCTGATGCAGCGTGGAAACCAGGCTCTCGAAGTAGGGCTTTTCGAACTCCCCTGCGAGCGCCTCTTTCCAGCTCCGCTCGATCTTTACATCCATTTTTTATTTGGCGAATACATAGTTGAGCACGTCCGATGCGTTCTTGACATAGACGAAATCGAGCCCTTCGACGTAGATCGGCTTGATATCCTTTATGTCGCGTTCGTTCTCCTGCGAGAGGACGATGGTCTTGACTCCGGCCCTCTTGGCAGCCAGGATCTTCTCCTTGATGCCGCCCACCGGCAGGACTTTGCCGCGCAGGGTCATCTCTCCGGTCATCGCGATGCCGCTGCGGACCTTCTCGTCGCGGAAGGCGGAAGCCATCGCGCACATCATCGTGATGCCGGCCGAAGGACCGTCCTTGGGCACAGCGCCTTCCGGAACGTGGATGTGGATATCCTTCTCCGAGAAGACCTTGGGCTCCACGCCGATGAGGTCCGGATGGGCCTTGAGGTACTGCATCGCTATGGCGGCCGATTCCTTCATCACGTCGCCCAGGTTTCCGGTGGTGGAGAGGACTCCCTTGCCTTCGCTGAGGGAGCACTCCACGAAGAGGATCTCGCCGCCTACCTGTGTCCAGGCCAGGCCTGTCACCACTCCGGACTCCTCATTGCCTTCCTGCAGGTCGTGGAAATTGGTCGGCAGGCCGAGATATTCCTTGACCTCATCGGGGCCGAGGACAGCCTTGCGCTCCTCCTCCATCGCGATCTTGCGCGCGGTGATGCGGGCGATCTTGGCGATCTGCTTGTCGAGGCCGCGGACGCCCGACTCGCGGGTGTAGCTGTCGATTATGGTATCGAGTCCCTCAGGGGAGATCTGCAGGTCCTCTTCCTTGAGGCCGTGCGCCTCGCGCTGCTTGGGAATAAGGTATCCGCGCGCGATGGCGGCCTTCTCCTGAGGCAGGTATCCGGTCACGTTGATCAGCTCCATACGGTCCAGAAGGGCGGGGTGGATGGTGCTGATATCGTTCGCCGTGGTTATGAAGAGCACCTTCGAGAGGTCGTAGTCGATATCGAGGTAGTTGTCGTGGAACGCGGTGTTCTGTTCCGGGTCGAGCACCTCCAGGAGTGCGGAGGAGGGGTCGCCGTGGAAATCCTGGGTCACCTTGTCGATCTCGTCGAGCACCATCACGGGGTTGGCGCTGCCGGCCTTCTTGATGGAATCGATGATTCGGCCGGGCATCGCACCTATGTATGTGCGGCGGTGTCCGCGGATCTCCGACTCGTCGTGCAGACCGCCCAGCGAGACCCTTACGTACTTGCGGCCGAGGGCGCGTGCGACGGACTTTCCGAGGGAGGTCTTGCCCACTCCCGGAGGGCCGTAGAGGCAGAGGATCGGCGATTTCATATCACCCTTGAGCTTCAGGACGGCCAGGTACTCGATGATACGCTCCTTGACCTTCTCGAGGCCGAAGTGGTCCTCGTCGAGGACCTGCTGGGCGTGCTTGAGGTCGAGGTCGTCCTCGGTCGCGAAGTCCCAGGGGAGGTCGAGGATGGTCTGGAGATAGCCGTACTGGACGTTGTAATCCGGCGAGCTGGGATTGGTCCGCTCGAGTTTGGCCAGCTCCTTCTTGAAGGTCTCGGCCACCTTTGCGGGCCACTTCTTCTCCGCGGCGCGCTTCTCGAGTTCGTCGATATCCTCTCCGGAGTTCATTCCGAGTTCCTCCTGGATGGTCTTCAACTGGTTGTTGAGGTAGTACTCGCGCTGCTGCTGGTCGATCTCGCTCTTGACCTTCTTCTGGATCTCGTCCTTTATCTTGAGGAAGTCGGTCTGTCGGTTGATCATCTCGAGCAGTTTCATCGCCCTGTCCTTGAGGTTGTCGAGCCTCAGGAGCTCTATCTTTTCGGTGATGCCGTCGGTCTCCATGCTGGAGGCGATGAAGTTCACCAGGAAGCTGTAACCCTCGATGTTCTTGATGGCGAATGCGGCCTCCTGGGGGAGGTGCGGCGTCAGTTTGATCATATTCTGGGCCGCTTCCTTGATGGAGTCCGTGAGGGCGTCCATATCGGGATCGTTCTTCTCGGGAACGACGTCGTTCAGATAGAGCACATTGCCCATCAGGTAAGGCACAGTGACGGGGACTGATGTCAGCCTGAAACGCTTGATGCCCTGCACTATGGCCGTGACGGAGTTGTCGGGCATCTCGATTATCTTGACTATGCGTCCCAGGGTGCCGATCTCGTATATGTCGTCGGGACCCGGGTCTTCGGTCTTGACGTCTATCTGCGCGACCGCGCCCAGGAGCTTGTTCGACTTGTAAACCTCGTTTACGAGCCGGATCGATTTTTCCCTTCCCACGGTGATGGGGATGACCGTCTCCGGGAAAAGGATGGCATTGCGCAGCGTCAGGATCGGGAGAGTCTCGGGCATCTCCGCTTCCCCGAGGGGCTGGGATGCGTCGAGGTTCATCACCGGAATGATGCTGACGTCGCCTGCATTGCCGGACAGAATGTTGTCAAATATATCTTTCATCGTGTCAAAATGTCAGTTTGTGATTCTCTTTGTCCAAAAAAGCCGTAAAAACTGCGGTGTCTGCCATATAGGTCAATCATTGTGCCAAAAATCGGTTTTATGATTCCGATACCGGAGGAACGCTGCCTGCCACCCGGAAAATAGTCCGGCTTTTCCCAAAAATTGAGATGTATATTTTTGATAATTGAAAAAATAGCAGTACTTTTGCACCCCATACGGGTGAACCGTATAGTTTATGGTATTAACTAAGAAAAATAAATTTTTACAACTATGACTAAAGCAGACATTGTCAACGAAGTGGCAAAGAGCAAAGGCGTGGAAAAAATTATCGCTCAGAAAGTGATCGAAGGTTTCATGGACAGCATCGAGAATTCGCTCGCAAACGGTGAGAACGTTTACCTCCGCGGATTCGGCAGCTTCGTTATCAAAACGCGCGCACGCAAGACTGCCAGGAACATCTCCAAGAACACTACCATTGTGATCCCCGAGCACCGCATTCCTTCTTTCAAGCCGGCGAAGGTCTTCACTGCAAAGGTCAAGTAGTGAGAGAGAAACCAACATTAAACAATAATAACCCATGCCAAACGGAAAAAAACACAAAAGGCATAAAATGGCTACCCACAAACGCAAGAAGCGTTTGCGCAAGAACAGACATAAGAAGAAATAAGTTCTTCGGCCTGGCCACAAATCATTAATCTAAAGCAGGCGCGCCTGCTTTAGATTATTTTTTAAAATAAAGATGGACAAAGATCTTATCATCGATGTCAAACAGGATAACATCTCCCTTGCCCTTCTTGAGAACCACCGCCTTATCGAATACAATAAGGAGGAGCTCGGCGGAAGGGGATACAACGTCGGGGATGTCTATCTTGGTAAGGTGAAGAAAATCCTGCCGTCCCTCAATG
Source organism: Bacteroidales bacterium (assembly GCA_017443845.1). GTDB lineage: Bacteria > Bacteroidota > Bacteroidia > Bacteroidales > UBA932 > Cacconaster. Next base: position 8,095 of record JAFSXX010000031.1, read on the forward strand.
CTGCGTTCGTGGATATCGGGGACGAGAAGGATGCCTTTGTACACTATCTCGACCTCGGCCTCAATTTCAAGGCATTCGACTATTTCGTCAAGAAGATCAATCCCAATACCGATGCGCGCAACCTTTATGAGAATACCCGGATCGACGATATTCTCGAAAAGGAGGGGCGTGTCGCGGATTTCCTGACTCCGGGCCAGCCGATAGTGGTCCAGATAGTGAAGGAGCCCATCTCCACGAAGGGTTCCCGCCTGACCGCGGAGATTTCGATCGCCGGCCGCAATATGGTGCTTCTGCCGTTCGCCGATAAGGTGAGCATCTCGCAGAAGATCAATTCCAAGGACGAGAAGCACAGGCTCGAGCGCCTCGTTTACAGCATACTTCCCCCCAACTACGGCGTCATAATCCGCACCGCAGCCGAAGGGAAGCGCGCCGCCGTGCTCGATGCGGAGCTCAAGTCGCTTATTAGGAAGTGGGAGGAGTCCTGGCCGCTTATGGCCAGATCGAAGTCGGTGCAGCGTCTCTTCTCGGAGAACAGCCGCACTACGACGATACTCCGCGACCTGCTCAACGATTCCTTTACCAATATCCAGGTCAACGACGAGACTATTTACAAGGAGGTCTGCGACTATATCGCGATGATCTCCCCGGGACAGGAGAAGATAGTCAAGTACTATAGGGGGCACGAGCCGATTTTCGACCACTTCGAGGTTACCCGCCAGATCAAGGGTGCCTTCGGCAAGATAGTCTCCATCAAGCAGGGGGCGTATCTGGTGATCGAGCATACCGAGGCCCTGCACGTGGTGGATGTCAACAGCGGCATCCGCACCAAGATGAAGGACCAGGAGGACAATTCCCTCGAGGTCAATATGAATGCGGCTGACGAAATTGCAAGGCAGATGCGCCTCCGCGATATGGGCGGCATAGTCATAGTCGATTTTATCGATATGGATTCGCCTGACCACCGCAACCAGCTCTACAAGCATATGCAGGAGGCCATGTCGGGCGACAGGGCCAAGCACACGGTGCTTCCCCTGACCAAATTCGGCCTTATGCAGATCACCCGCCAGAGGGTCCGCCCCGTTACGGAGATCAAGACGGCCGAAACCTGCCCGGTCTGCAACGGCACCGGAAAGGTGGGGCCTACGATCCTCCAGGACGAGAAACTCGAGCGGGAGCTGGCATTCTATGTGAAGGAGAAGTATGTGAAGCAGTTCATCCTGAGGGTGAGCCCTATTTTCGAGGCTTATCTTACAAAGGGGTGGAACAGCATCAAGCGCAAATGGGAGCGCAAGTACAAGTGCCGCATCAAGGTTGAGGGCGACACCGATTACTCCATCCTGCAGTCGCAATGGTGCGGCGCGGACGGAGAGGCTTTGGAAGAGTAACTCTATACATATATATATTATGGCGAAGAAGAGCAAAAAATCCAGGCGTTCCCCGGTTCCTGTAAACCTCGGCTCGACGAGCCGGGGCGAACTGCTGCGAAAGTTTCGCAAGACTATACTCCTTAATGAGAAGGAGGTCTCTGCAATCAACCAGTATTGCGCGAAGTACAAGATCCGCTCAAAGTCGGCCTTTATCCGCAATGTGGTGATGTCACATATCCTCTCTGAGATCGACGAGAATTATCCCAAGCTCTTCTGACAGATTTTTTTTGTTTTACTATTGCCCACATAATCAGCGTAATGCGGTTTGTGGGCAATTTTTATTGAAAAAAAAGACAAAAAAAAGTTTGCAAATTCAAAAAAAGTCCTCACCTTTGCGCCCGCTTTTCGCCGAACGGACTGCGGTCCACGGACCGGAAAGCGGCAAAGAAAAGTTTTTTGAAAATTTGTGAAGTTTTTTTTGCAGGTTTGAAAAAAGTGCTTACCTTTGCAACCCGCTTCGGAAAAGGGGCTACTTGATGCCCAAAAATGAGGCGGAAGTTCATTGAAAGATTGGAAGAACAAAGTACAAGCAAGTACCGATTTTAACACGATTAAAATCAAAAGAGCAAGCGTTGGTTTCTTTGAAACTAAGAAATAAGTCTTGGGGATCGAGCTAAGAATTATATTTAAATA
>JAFSXX010000032.1 GCA_017443845.1 Bacteroidales bacterium
AGCACAAATGTGCCTCCGTGCTGCCTGGCGTACAGGTAATTGTACAGCGCAGTGCGCACGCCGCCTATGTGGAGAGGTCCGGTAGGCGACGGAGCGAAACGCACCCTTGTTTTCCTTTTGTCTGCCATAGAAACAACAAATATAGTGTTTTTTTATTTACTTGCCCTTCTTATCGCGGGGATGTCTTCCAAAGTGGAGATGTTGTCGCCCTCCCGAACCAGCAGTGCCGGCCGGTTGTCGGGGTCGTAGCGGAAGGCGCGTTCGTTCTCCTTGCTGGAGAAACCGATATGGGCGCTGGAGTCGCCGGAAAGCGATATTCCGCCTTCGCGGGCGAGTCCTTCCTTGTCGTATACGAAGTTCTTGTCGATAACGATGTAGTTGTCAAGGGTTTTCTCTTTTTCGCCAAGAACGTCGGAGAAGCGCAGGCCGGTCACGATGGAGGTAATCTGGATACGGTCGCCGATTTCGGGATCCTCGTCCCAGATGAGTCCGCTCTTGAACTTGTTCGCTCCGCCGGTGTACTCGTCGATCTTGTTGTTGATTGCCTGAAGGTCGGTCATCTTGAGCCCCTTGTCATTCTTTCCTCCGGTGATGTTCACGAGCACGTTCTTGGCGCTGGTGAGGTCGAAATCGTTGAGCAGAGGGGACTCGAAGGCGCCGCGCACTGCCTCGTCGATACGATTCGGTCCGGAGCCGGTTCCGCAACCCATGAGAGCCATTCCACTATCTTTCATGAGAGTCTTCACGTCCTCGAAGTCGACGTTGATATAGCCGGGCTTCTTGATTATTTCGATGATGCCCCTGACTGCGGTGGCGAGCACCTGGTCGGCTTTGGGGAAGGCGTCGTGAACCAGTTCGGCGCCGAAGTATTCGTAGAGCTTCTCGTTATTGATGATGATGAGGCTGTCCACGTTCTGTTCGAGCTCGTGAATGCCCTCGATAGCTCTGGTGAGCGCCCGCTTGCCTTCGTTGAGGAAGGGGATGGTAACCACCGCAACAGTGAGGATGCCGCGGTCCTTGGCCATCTTGGCGATGACAGGGCTCGCTCCGGTGCCGGTGCCGCCGCCCATGCCGGCGGTGATGAAGAGCATCTCGGTACGGCCGTCGAAAAGGCTGGCAGCTATCTCGTCCTGGCATTCCAGAGCGGCGTTGCGTCCCTTGGTGGGATTGGTACCGGCTCCGAGTCCGCGGCCAAGCTGAATCTTATTCGGCACGCTGCTGCGGGTGAGTGCCATGGAATCCGTGTTGCACACTATGAAGCTGCAGCCCTGGATGCCCTGTTCGTACATGTAGGTAACCGCGTTGCAGCCACCGCCGCCTACGCCCAGTACCTTTATCGTCGCATCCGAAACCACCCAGTCGGAGGGTGCTATGATTATGTCGTTCTCGTTCATATACGCTGTTTTTTATTCTTCCATTCCGTCGTAAAGGTCGCCCATAAAATCGGTGAATTTCTTCTTTGTCCACTTGAAAATGCCAGGTTCCCTTGGCTGCTTCTTAACTGTTTTGGCCTCTTTCTTGGGAGGATTCACCACCTCGATTTCATCGTCTCCGAAGAGGGTCTCCTTTCCGGGTTCGGCAGGGGCCTTTTCGGTGCTGGCGGCAGCAAGCTTCCGGTTCGATGTGGTGGCGCT
>JAFSXX010000033.1 GCA_017443845.1 Bacteroidales bacterium
ACATTCAATACCGGATAGGGGCACGGATTACTGTCGGTCAATAGCCTATATTATTGATAATCAATTGATATATTATTATTGATTGTTGGTAAACCGCAGTAAAATTGAGTATCTAGGAGTAATTTTCAAATCCCGCCCGGGGCGCTCTTGCCCCGTTCAGGCAGCTGCCCCTCCTGCCGACCGCTTCACAATAGGCTCGCTGTGTTAAGCCTGAAGTCCTTGCCGGGAAAAGGCTGAAAGAATATGTTTCGATGGAGCGACTATGCGAGCGCGAAGGCGCAGGGAATATGGCTTGAGGGTATGTGAGGCCCAAGAGGGATGCGCCTTGACTACCTGTATGGGGCGGAAGGCGCAGCGGATGGGCAAAACAAGGGCTTCCAGTGGGGATTCCTTGCGCCTTCCCGGTGAATCCGGGGTGGAAGGCGCAAGTCAAAGGCCCAGGAGAGCCATTAGATGATGATTCCCTGCGCCTTCCCGATGAATCCGGGGCGGAAGGCGCAAGTCAAAGGGCCTGGAGAGCCATTAGATGATGATTCCCTGCGCCTTCCCGATGAATCCGGGGCGAAAGGCGCAAGTCAAAGGGCCTGGAGAGCCATTAGATGATGATTCCCTGCGCCTTCCCGCCAACACCCCCGCCCAACACCCGCCAGCATCGTCAGCTCTCGTCCCACTTTCAGGGACGACAACGACACTTCGGTGCGATTATCGTTGCTCTCGTCCCACTTTCAGGGACGACAACGACACTTCGGTGCGATTATCGTTGCTCTCGTCCCACTTTCAGGGACGACGGCGACACGCCGGCAGCGCCATATCGAGGTGCAAAGTCCAAGGCATAAAACGCCGTTGAAGCCGGTAATCCGAAGGAGAGGCCTTCTGACCCCGTTCTCTATTTATTTGCTGTTTATATAGGCCAGGATGATGTTGGCCAGCTGCTCCTCGCTGTGGCCGTCGGCACTGAGGACCAGATCGTAGTTGCGGGCGTCGTAGCGGCTGGTGCCCGTATAGCGCTTGATGTAATTCTCGCGTGCCTTGTCGATTTTATCGATCAGGGCCCTGGCCTGCTCCTCGGTCATGTTCTGCTTCTTCATCACGCGGGCTACCCGGTTTGCGTAAGAAGCCTTGATGAATACGCTCAGGTGGTTGGGATGTTCCCTGAAGACGAAGAACCCGGAACGGCCCGCGATGACGCAGGAACCCTCTTCGGCTATCTCCCTTAGGATCTCCGTCTCGGCCCTGTAGATATCGTCGGTAGTGACTTCCGGCGTGAACTCCCGGATAAATTGGGCATCCACTCCCATCAAAGGCGCCGCCGTGAAGGGGGATACGTGCTGGAAGAACTCATCCAGCCAGTTCCTCTTCTCTCCCTTGAGCTTTTCTATTTTTCCGGCGCTGAGGTCGAACTTCTGTTCCAACGCCTTGATGAGGTTCTTGTCGCAGTAACGGACATTCAGCTTGTCGGCAACGAACTGCCCTACCGTATGTCCTCCGGATCCTATTTCCCGGCTGATGGTGATGACAAAGGGTTCTTTTGGGTTCATAGACAATTGATAGATATACTGTTGTACTACAAAGATACGCTATTTCCCGCTACGGAAATCAAATCCCGGAACTTTTTGAAGAGTTCCGAGCGGGAAGGCGCAGGGAATATTGTTTAGGGGCAGTTTAAACTCAAACGAGATGCGCCTTGACTACCTGTATGGGGCGGAAGGCGCAGCGGATGGGCAAAACAAGGGCATCCAGTGGGGATTCCCTGCGCCTTCCCGATGAATCCGGGGCGAAAGGCGCAAGACAAAGGGCCTGAAGAGCCATTAGACGATGATTCCCTGCGCCTTCCCGATGAATCCGGGGCGAAAGGCGCAAGGCAAAGGGCCTGAAGAGCCATTAGACGATGATTCTCTGCGCCTTCCCGATGAATCCGGGGCGAAAGGCGCAAGTCAAAGGGCCTGAAGAGCCATTAGACGATGATTCCCTGCGCCTTCCCGATGAATCCGGGGCGAAAGGCGCAAGTCAAAGGGCCTGGAGAGCCATTAGATGATGATTCCCTGCGCCTTCCCGGTGAATCCGGGGCGAAAGGCGCAAGGCAAAGGGCCTGAAGAGCCATTAGACGATGATTCTCTGCGCCTTCCCGATGAATCCGGGGCGAAAGGCGCAAGGCAAAGGGCCTGAAGAACCATTAGACGATGATTCCCTGCGCCTTCCCGCCAACACCCCGCCCAACGCAACGCCACCCCGCCCAAAACAACAGGCACGGAGCCCCAAAGCCCCGTGCCTGATAATAATCCGACCGGAAAGAGAGAAAAACTACTTCTTAGCCTCCTCCACCGGTGCCGGTAAGTTGACTCCCACGATGTAGGGAACACCGTTGAGCACATCCACGCGGCCGGTGTAGCGGACACCCTTCTCGGTATCGAGAGAGGTGACGGTGGTGTTGCAGAAAACGGAGATAAAATACTTGCCGGGAGCAGGTGCGGGAATCTCCAGCACCTTATCGGTCTTCAGCGAGATATCCATATACTTGGCATTCTCGCGGAAAGCGAAATCGCCCGGATTGGCGAAGAGATACAACTCGTAATCCTCGAAACCCTTGACGCTGCGCAGCTCCACCCTCAGGGTATCGGTACCCTCGGGCACATCCACCGTGAAATGATGATACTGCTTGTCGCCGATACGCGTAAACTCCGGCAGACGGTCGTGGGTCGCGCGGTCCATCACGCGGGGCTCGCCGAGAACCAGAGAACCTTTAACTCGTGCGGGAGCATTGCCGTCCAGCGCATAAAGCACCATAGCGCTCATCAGCTGGAGACGGTCGCCGTAAGTCGAACCTTCGGGATGGGAACCGCAGGAAATCACGCGTCCCCACTCCTCCTTCTCCTTCACGGACCAGATCACGGGCAACTTGTCGAACTGGCGCTTGGTCTTGATCTTGGAAGTATCGAAGCGGGCCAGAACCTCGCCGTTGGCGGGCCAGAGGGTATCTTCCACGGCGTGGCAGCCTCCGTTGTGGAACACCTCATCGACATACATATCGCCGCCGAAATCGAAATAACGCAGCAGAGCGCTGCCCGGCTCGATATGGACGCCGGTCGGGGTCCTCGTCAGATAGGTATTGCGTACGACACCCGGCCAGATACCGATATACTCGGGGGTATAATCCTTCACCCCGTCGTCCATCAGCTTATAATGGCAAGGGAAAAACGCTCCGGCGCAGGAACCTACATAACTGCCGCCCCCGTGCACGAAATCGATGAACACCTGACGGCCCGCATCCTTGAGGGCGTGGGTCAGGCTCATAGCGTTTCCACCGTTCATATAAACCATACGGAAACGGGGAGCCCCGTCGGGATAGAGCAGGCATCCATTCTCGTCCAGGGCGGAGCTGATGAGAAGCTCATTCTGGAGAATGGTATCGGCAGCCGAAAGTTCGGCTGTTTCGCTGGAGATGAAAGCCTCCATCTGAAGGCCCAGGTAGCGTGCGGCGGGGAGATCCTTGCGGGATGAAACTCCGATGCCGCTGTCCATGAAGATGTCTTTGTAGTAACCCTTGTCGTTGGTCACCACCTTGGCAGGTTCGGGTACGGCGGGGGCCGCCTTGACCTTCTTCCTTGCGGAAGCCTCGGGGGAGGCCGCCGCAAGTGTGAAGAGGGCCGTAAGGGCCGTTGCCGCAATAAGGTTCAAAGATTTGCGGAACATAACTATTTATTCTGCGGTTGTTACAAGATTACGGTCGCCATATCCATTGTCCACACGCGCGCAAGCGGGCCAGAACTTATTGTCGCGGACCCAATCCAGAGGATAAGCCGCCTGCTCGCGGCCGTAGGCGTGCTTCCACTCGTCGGCGCAGCACTCCTCGGCGGTATGGGGCGACATCTTCACGGGATTGTCCTCCTTGTCGAGCTTGCCGGCCTTGATATCCTCGCACTCGCGGACGATATACTTGAGAGTCTCCACGAAACGGTCGATCTCTGCGAGAGGCTCACTCTCGGTAGGCTCGATCATAAGGGTCTCGTGAACGGGGAACGAAAGGGTAGGAGCGTGGAAACCGAAATCCATAAGACGCTTTGCGATATCGGTAGCGTCAACGCCGTACTCGGCGCGGAAATGCTGCAGGTCGATGATGCACTCGTGAGCGACGCGGCCGGTAGCACCGGTATAGAGGGTCTTGAGCTCGGGCATCAGCTTGGCCGACATATAATTTGCATTGAGGATAGCGACCTCCGAAGCCTTGCGGAGACCCTCGGCGCCCAGCAGCTTGATATAAGCGTGGGTGATAGGGAGCAGGAACGGGCTGCCGTAAGGAGCCGCTCCGACCGCATCCATACCCTTGCCGCCGCACTCGGGAACCACGGGGTGGCCCGGGAGATACGGGGTGAGGGCCTTGGTAGCGCAGATGGGGCCTACGCCGGGACCGCCGCCGCCGTGAGGCATTGCGAAGGTCTTGTGCAGATTGAGGTGGCAGACATCGGCACCGATCGTACCGGGGTTGGTCAGGCCGACCTGTGCGTTCATATTGGCGCCGTCCATATAGAGGAGGCCGCCGTTGCGGTGGATAATATCCACGATCTCGCGGATCTTCACCTCGAACACACCGTGGGTCGAAGGATAGGTGATCATCATACCCGCAAGCTTGTCACCGGCCTCTTCGGCCTTCTGGCGGAGCTCATCCACATTGATGTTGCCGTGCTCGTCGCAGCTGACCAGGACGATATTGAAACCTGCCATAGCTGCCGAAGCGGGATTCGTTCCGTGGGCCGAGGTAGGGATGATCATAATGTTGCGGTCGGCGCCTCCGTTGGCCTTGAAGTAGCGGCGGATGGTCATCAGGCCGGCATATTCGCCTGCCGCACCGCTGTTGGGCTGGAGCGAGCAGCCGTAGAAACCGGTGATGACGGCCAGATCGTGCTCGAGATCCTTGATGATATCGAGGGTACCCTGGCACTGGTCTGCGGGAGCGTAGGGGTGAACGTTGCCGAGCTCGCTCCAGGAGAGGGGCATCATCTCGACGGCGGCGTTGAGCTTCATCGTGCAGGAACCAAGTGGAATCATCGAGTGGGTCAGGGAGATATCCTTGCGCTCGAGCTTCTTGATATAACGCATCATCTCGGTCTCGGAATGATAGGTATTGAACACCTTCTGGGTGAGGATCGGAGTCTCGCGCTTCATGAAGACGGGAGCTTCGGGGCAGGCGGGGCATCCCTCCTTGCAGCCGAAAATCTCACCGATCGCCTTCGCCTCGGCGCAGTTGGAGAGCTCGTCGAAGCTGATGCGGATCTTACCGTCGGCGGTATAGAAGAAATTGATGCCGGCAGCGATAGCCTTGGCGCGGATCTTCTCCACGTCGGCGCCGCAGACCTCGATGGTATCGAAGAAATTCTCGTTGGTGAGCTTGTAGCCGGCTTCCTTGAGTTTGGATGCCACTGCGTGGGCAAAACCGTAGGCGTTCATCGCAATCTCGGTGATGCCCTTGGGGCCGTGCCATACTGCGAACATTCCGGTCATCGAAGCCAGCAGTGCGGTAGCGGTGCAGATGTTCGAGGTAGCCCTCTCGCGCTTGATATGCTGCTCGCGGGTCTGGAGGGCGAGGCGGTAACCCTTATTGCCGAGGCGGTCCACCGAGATACCGATGATACGGCCCGGAAGATTGCGCTTGTACTGGTCGGAGCAAGCCATGAAACCTGCCACGGGGCCGCCGAATCCCATAGGGAGACCGAAACGCTGCGCGCTTCCGCAAACGATATCGGCACCCCAGGCAGCGGGCTCCTTGAGGATGGCGAGGGCCAGGAGGTCGCAGTCGGCTGCCACGAGGGCGCCGGCAGCGTGAGCCTTGGCGCAGAATGCGCTGTAGTCGCGGACCTCCCCGTCGGCTGCGGGATACTGCAGGATGGCGCCATAGCACTTCTCTTCGAACTCGTAGCTCTTCCAGTCGCCCAGACGGATCTCGATGCCGAGTCCGCCGGCGCGGGTCTTGAGCACTGAGAGAATCTGCGGGAAGATATTCTCATCCACGAAGACGACATTCTTGCCGGCCTTGACGGCGTCGCGGCTGCGGAGCTCGAACATCATCCTCATAGCCTCTGCGGCTGCGGTGGCGTCGTCGAGCATAGAGCAGTTGGCGAGGTTGAATCCGGTGAGGGAGGAGATCATCGTCTGGAAATTGACGAGGGCCTCGAGGCGGCCCTGCGAGATCTCGGCCTGATACGGAGTATAGGAGGTGTACCAGCTGGGATTCTCGAAGATGTTGCGCATAATCACGGCGGGGGATGCGGTGCCGTAGAATCCCATTCCTATGAGGGAGCGGAAATTCTTGTTCTTCGAAGCAGTTTTCTTGAGGGCTGCTGTGTATTCATACTCGCTAACGGCCTCGTCGAGCTTGAGGGGTTCCTTGAGCATGATGTCCTGGGGAACGGTCTGGCTGATGAGTTCCTCGAGCGAGGAGCAACCGAGGGCCTTGAGCATCTCTTTCTGCTCGGCTTCTCTCGGACCATTGTGTCTGTCTGCGAAATTGAGGGGCATAATTCTTAAAATTTATATGATTTTGTTATTGTCTTCCTTCGAAGTCCAGTCTGATGAAGATAAAAAGCAATATGGTGAAGGCCCACAGGGATGATCCGCCGTAGCTGATGAAGGGCAGCGGGATTCCGATGACCGGCATCAGTCCGATGGTCATTCCGAGGTTGATCATCACGTGCATAAATATACACGATGCGGCGCAATATCCATAAATGCGGGCGAAGCGGCTCTTCTGCCGCTCGGCGGAATTGTACATCCGCATAAGCAGTATCACATAGCAGATAATCACCAGCAGCGAGCCCACGAAGCCCCACTCCTCTCCCACGGTGCAGAAGATGAAGTCGGTGCTCTGCTCCGGCACGAAATCGAAACGGGTCTGGGTACCATGCAGGAAGCCCTTGCCGATGATGCCGCCCGAGCCGATGGCGATCTTGGACTGGTGCACGTTGTATCCGGCTCCCATAGGGTCATCCTTGATGCCGAGGAGCGACTCGATACGGAGCCTCTGGTGGTCCTGCAGCACGTGGTCGAAGACGAAATCCACCGAGAAAACCAGTCCGACTCCGATAAGATATGCGATCAGGGCGTTGCGCATCCTGTCGCTGCGCTTGCGGTAGAAGGAGCGCACTATGAAGAAAATGGCCGCCGGCACCGTCAGGATGGTGAGCCATACCTCTGGGGTGAAAATATTGAAGACTCCCGAAATGGCCTCGATGCGGCCCAGGCGGGGCAGGAACGAGACAATCGCTATGGCCAGCAGGCCGATGGCGCTGTTGACTATGAAATTGCGGGAGTAGAACGATACGTAGAGCACGATCATCCCGATGAAAATCAGGATAGTGGCAAACGGCGAGGTGACCAGCGTGAGGATGAACAGCAGAATGGCCAGCAGGCCCGAGAGAATCAGCCAGGGGGTCATTCCCTCGCGGTAGAAGGCCAGCAGGAAGCCCAGATAGACCAGGGCCAGACCCGCCTCCCTCTCGGCCAGGATCAGCAGCATCGGCACGCCGATGACCGAGAAGGCGGCGAGGGCGTCGAGCTTGTTGGTGAACCTGAAACTGAACTTCTCCATCAGCGCGGCCAGCGCCAGGGCGGTGAAAATCTTTGAAAACTCCGCCGGCTGGATTCGCAGCGGCCCCATCACGATCCACGACTTGGAGCCGTTGACCTCGTGGCCGATGACAATTACGGCCAGCAGCGACAGCAGCATAAAGGCGTACATCCACCAGGCGAAGACGCTGTAGAAGCGCGCAGGGATGACATATACGATGACCAGGGCGATCAGCACGGCCGAGGCTATCCAGATGAGCTGCATTCCGTATTTTGCCCTCCAGTCGAAACCAACCGAGGCGTCCCCGAGCGACGAAGAGTAGATATTCATCCACCCGAAGATGACCAGGAAGATGTAGCATCCTATCAGGATCCAGTCCAGTTTCTTGTTGAGGGTGGTCTTCGGCGTCATCTCTTCCTAACCCTTACTTTGTGCATCAGGCTGGTGCTCACGATGCGGTTCTCAAGATCCTTGCGCCCTTCGGAGATCTCCCCCTTGAGGTACATCTCCACCAGCAGCGAGGCGATGGGGGCGGCCCAGGTGGCACCGAAACCGGCATTCTCCACATAGGCTGCCACCGCGATCTTGGGGTCGTCCATCGGGGCGAAGCAGATGAAGACCGAGTGCTCGTCGCCGTGCGGGTTCTGGGCGGTTCCGGTCTTGCCGCAGACCGCGATGCCTGGGATATCGGCCACGCGCGCCGTCGAGCCGGCTCCGCCGTTGACCGCCATCCTCATACCCTTGACCACCTCCTTGAAGTAGGAGGTATCGACCATCGTGTAACGGCGCTCCTTGAAGCGGTCGTCGATGGGGTGCTCGGGGGTATCCTTCTGGATGTGCGGTGTATAGAAATAGCCGCGGTTGGCCACCGTGGCTGCGAAATTTGCGAGGTGAAGCGGCGTGCAGCCGATCTCGCCCTGTCCGATGGAGAGGGAGATGATCGAGAGCGACTTCCACTTGTTCTTGCCGTGGAGCCTGTCGTAACGCTCCGCGGTGGGCATCGTGCCCGCCTGCTCGGAGGGGATGTCGGTGCCCAGCTTGGTGCCGAATCCGAAACTCTCGGTGTACTCCTTCCACTTGTTGAAGGCGTCCCTGACGCTGTCGTACTTGGGATTGTCTATGATATTGCGGAAGACGTGGCAGAAATAGGCGTTGCACGACATCTGGATGGCCTGGTAGAAATCCAGCGGGCTGGGATGGGCGTGGCAGCCCACCTTCAGTTTGCCCACTATGAAGCCGCGGTTGCAGCCGTAGCGGTTGGCCGGGGTGACGACCCCTTCCTGCAGGCCGATCAGGGCGTTGACCACCTTGAAGCAGCTGCCCGGAGGCTGCGGCGACATCACCGCGCGGTTGTACATCGGGCGGTAGGGGTTCGAGACAATCTCGTTGTAGTACTTGTTGATCTCGGCCAGCTTCTCCACGTCGATGCCGGGGCTGGAGACCATTGTGAGGATCTCGCCCGTCGAGGGCTCGATGGCCACCAGCGAACCCACCTTGTTGCGCATCAGCTTCTCGCCGTAGGCCTGCAGCGGGGCGTCGATGGTGGTTATGACATCCTCTCCGGCCACCGCGGCCACATCCTTCTCGCCGTCGCGGTAATGCTCCTTGATCTGGTTGTGGGCGTCGCGCAGGTAGATGGTGTAGCCTTTCTTGCCGCGCAGGATATGCTCATAGGCCTCCTCCATTCCGGTGCGGCCGGCATAGTCGCCGCTGCGGTACTCCGGATGCTTGCGGATATAATCCTGGTCCACCTCGGAGATGTAGCCCAGCAGGTTGCCGCCGGCGTTGTAGTTGTAGGTCCTCGAAGTCCTGGGCACCCCCTCGAATCCGGGGAACATGAACCCCTTCTCCACGAAGACATTGTACTGCTCGCCCGAAATCTGCTTGAGGATGGTCATAGACTGGTAGCCGATCTTGCGGCGGTTGGCCTTGTAATAGCGGAAGCGCTCGTTGATGTACGAGGTGTCGATGTCGAATATGCGGCAGAATTCGAGGGTGTCGAACTCGGGCACGTTGTAGGGAGTTACGTGGATGTCGTAGGTTATCTTGTTGCCCACTATGATGCGCCCCTCGCGGTCCCTTATCAGGCCGCGGGCGGGGTAGCGGGTCTCGAACTTGAGGGCGTTGTTCTGGGCGCTCTCGCGGTATTCGGAGTTGATTATCTGGATGAAGAACAGCTTGATCACGATCAGCGCGAAAACCGCCAGCATCGCGATCAGCAGAACGTCCTTCCTGTCAGAATTGATATCCATCTCCTAGTCCCTGTCCAAAATAGAGTTGCTGACGATGGCCATCAGGGCCACATTCACCACGAGGCTGATGAGGATCCTGATTACGATGAAGAGGAAAGGCCTCAGTGAGAAGCACTCCATGACCATATACGAGCAGAGGTAGATCAGCGTGCAGATGGTCAGGTAGAAGATGTAGTTGAAAATGCCTATGTTGCGCATCGAGGGGACCTCGATGTTGTAGCGGTGCTCCTTGTTGACCGTCTTCTGGAAGATGGGGCCCTTGAAGGCCGCGACCCAGGTTGCCGCCGCCGCGTTGAGGCCCAGCACACCGTTGGCGAAGACGTCGAGCAACAGTCCGATTGCGAAGCCGATGATCATCGTGAGCCGGATATCGACCTTCATCGGGATATTGATGACCAGCAGGGGGATGAGGCAGATGTAGATATACGCGCCCAGATCGACATAGCTGCTGATGAGTACCTGCAGTATGAAGATCAGGACGAAGAGTATTATGTTCCAGAGTTCGCTTTTCATTTCTCAAGCTCCTTTATCTGGGCGGCGTTGTTGTTGGCCACGACATAGACGTGCTGCAGCGCGCCGAAATTCTGGAATAGTTCGACATTGATGTCGATCGAGACGCCGTTGTCGAATACTTTGGTCACCGTGCCGAGCGGGATGTCGGGCGGGTAGATGGCCGAAAAACCGCTGGTGAGGATCGTGTCGCCGGGGTTCACCTCGGTATGCTCGGGAATCTCGCTCATCCGGGCCTGCCTTACCGAGCGGCCTTTCCAGGAGAGCGGGCCGAAGGTGCCGTTGGTGGCTATCTTGGCGCTGACCCTCTGGTCGGCGCTCAGGAAGGAGATGACCTGCGAGTAGTTGTCCTGCACGGCGTTGACCACTCCCACCACGCCGTTGTCGGTGATGACTCCCATCCCCGTTTCGATGCCGTCGGCGCGGCCCCGGTTGAGGATGATGAAGTTATGCTGCCTGTTGGTCGAGTTCTTGACGACCCTGGCCAGGATGTAGGTGTAGTCGGCACTCTTTCTGACCGAATCGACGGCGGCCTCCGCCGTGCGGTAGCGGTCGAGCTCCTGCCGGAGGGCTATGTTCTCCTTCGCCAGTTTCTCATTCTCGACTTTGTAGTTGATGAAATACTGGACCTTGCGGGAGGTGTTCCACATCGAGGCCTGGGCGTTGCGCACGCCCCCCATCACACGGTAACGCTGCACGATGCTGTTGTTGGAGGCCAGGATTATCGAGAAAACCTCGAGGGCCACGAAGATCAGCACCGTGGAGATAATGTAGAATAGCTCTGTGCGCCGCATCTGAGCATTATCTCATCAGGAAGTTGAATCTGCTTGAATTCTTGAGTGCGGTGCAGGTGCCCCTCGCTACGGCGCGCAGAGGGTCCTCGGCCACGTGGAACGGTATGTTGATCTTCTTTGCGAGGCGTTTGTCGAGGCCCCTGAGGAGGGCGCCGCCGCCGGTGAGGAAGATACCCTTCTTGACGATATCGCCGTAAAGTTCGGGCGGGGTCTGCTCCAGGACGGAGAGGACTGCCTGCTCGATGCGGACGAGCGACTTGTCGAGGCAGTGCGCGATCTCCTGCGAGGAGACGGATGCCTCCACGGGGTGCACCGTCATCAGGTTCGGGCCGCTCACGATGCAGGGGTCGAGGGGTTCGTCGAGATCCGAGATAGCGGCTCCGACCTCGATCTTGATGCGCTCTGCGGTAATCTCACCGACCTTGATGTTGTACTGCTGGCGCATGTACTGCTGGATGTCGTTGGTGAAGACATCGCCCGCGGTCTTGATGCTCTCGTCGGCCACGATGCCGCCGAGGGAGATGACCGCCACCTCGGTGGTACCGCCTCCGATATCGACGATCATGCTGCCCGAAGGGGCGGTGACATCGACACCGATGCCGAGGGCTGCTGCCATAGGCTCGAAGATGAGGGCCACGTCGCGGCCTCCCGAGCGCTCAGCTGCGTCGCGGACGGCGCGGATCTCGACCGGAGTGGAACCGGAAGGGATGCAGACCACCATCTTGAGGCTGGGGGCGAAGAAGCTCTTCTTGTAGTTGATCATCCCGATGAAGCCGCGGATCATCATCTCTGCGGCGTCGAAGTCGGCGATGACTCCGTCCTTGAGGGGACGGACGGTGCGGATGTTGGGGCTGGTACGCTCGTGCATCTCCTTTGCCTTGGAGCCGACGGCGATGAGTTTGTTGGTGAGTTTATCTATTGCGACGATGGAAGGCTCATCGATCACTTTCTTGTCGTTCATGAAAATGACGGTATTGGCGGTTCCAAGGTCTATCGCGAGATCCTGTGTGAGAAAATTGAGTGCCATTTGAGGTATGTTGAATTAGCAGGTTAGTACGAATAGCAAAATTACTCAAAAAAATTCTACATTTGCACAACTGCAATATTTTTTACAAAAATATTTGATGGAGAGGAAAAAGTATGCCGTCATAATGGCGGGAGGAGAGGGGCTGCGTATGGGCGCGGCCGTCCCGAAACAGTTTCTCGAACTGGGCGGAAAGCCTATCCTGCGCCTTACCGTCGAGCGCTTCCTGGAGTACGATCCGGCCATCTCCCTGGTCATCGTCCTGCCCGCCTCCGGCAAGGAGATGTGGAAAGAATACTGCGCCTCCACGGGCTTTCTGGAGCGCTACACAATGGCCACCGGGGGCATCACCCGGTTCCATTCGGTCCAGAATGCGCTCAAGTATGTCCCGGACGGGGCTGTGGTGGCCGTTCACGACGGCGTGAGGCCCTTCGTAACCACGGAATTCCTGGGCCGGATGTTCGACGCCGCGAAGCGTTGCGAGGCGGCCGTTCCCGTGGTTCCGGTGGTGGATTCCCTGCGCGAGACGGACCCTTCGGGGAGCTCCCTCACCATCGACCGTTCGCGGATCGTGGCGGTCCAGACGCCCCAGGTGTTCCGCAGCGAGATACTCAGGTCGGCATATAAACAAGCCTACTCGACTTCATTTACCGACGATGCGTCGGTAGTGGAGTCGGCAGGCTTCAAGATAACCCTTTGCGAAGGTCTCCGGGGCAATTTCAAGATAACCACTCCGGAGGATTACAAAATGGCAATGGCCCTTGCGGGCCGTTGATCATTTCTTTTTCTTCTTTGCTACGTCCGTATAGTTGTCAACCCAAATCTGGCGGTCGATGGCCTGATTGAGTGAGAGCCAGGTTTCAGTCTTGCGGATGCTGGGAATGCTGGTGAGCTTGTTGCAGATCACATCCATAAGGTGATTGTGGTCAGAACAATAAATCTTAAGCAACATTCCGAATTCGCCCGTGATGAAGTGGCATTCGACTACTTCCGGAATCATTTTCAAAGCCTCTATGGTACTGTCCAGGTCGCCGTTTGACAGAGATACTGCGATGTAGGCACAAACATTGAGGCCAAGGGTGGAAGGCTTTACAAGAAGACGGCTTCCGGTGATGACGCCGTTATTTTCCATCTTCTTGACTCTCTGGTGGATAGCTGCACCTGAAACGCCGCATTCGCGGGCTATTTCAAGGTATGGCATCCTTGCGTTTTTAACAAGGAATTTGAGGATTTTCTTGTCAGTGTCATCAATATGGTAAACTGACACTTTTTGAGTTGTTTTCATGGAGAGCAAAAGTAGTTAAAAAATGAAACAATGCAACATTTTTTAACAAATATTTAAAGAAAATTAGCTTTTTCTGCGCCGGAATCCCCTTCTGGCGGAGGGTTTCTCCCCGGCCTTGCTTATGATTTCCAATGCTTTTTCGGCATCTATCGAAGCGGGATCGGTTCCGCGGGGTATCTTGTAGTTGGCCCCGGCGTGCTTGATATAGGGTCCGTACCTGCCGTTGAGGATCTGTATGTCCTGCTCCTTGAATTCGGCAATGGGGCCTCTTGAAGCCTCTTTTTCGGCTTCGGATCGTATGAGTTCCAGTGCTTCCGCTTCGGTCAGGGTGTAGGGGCTGAGATTTCTGGGAATAGATACGTATTTGACTTTTTTACTTTCGGATTCGATGTATTTGACATAGGGCCCGAGCTTACCGATTGCAACCGTCATGTCGTTGCCCTGGTATCTTCCCACGCATCGGGGCAGCTGCAGCAGCTTGAGCGCCTCTTCGAGCGTTACGTTCTCGATGAGCATTCCCTCGGGCAGCGATGCGAAGCGCTTCTCCTTGTCGTCGTTGTCGCCCAGCTGGACGATGGCGCCGTAGCGCGCGATCCTGGAGATGACGGGCTTTCCGGTCGCGGGGTCGGTGCCGATGACCCTCTCGGTCTTGGGAGCCCTCTCGGCGAGGCTCTCGGTGACGCTCTCGTGGAACGAGGAGTAGAAGTCGGCTATGACCTTGTTCCATACCTTCTTGCCGCCGGCGATCTTGTCGAAATCCTCCTCCACCTTGGCGGTGAAGCCGTAGTCCACAATGTCGGGGAAGGATTCGGTCAGGTAATCGGTGACGGCCATTCCGATATTCTCGGGGAAGAGTTTCTTCTTCTCGCTTCCGGTCATCTCCTTCTTGTCGGAGGCGGTGATGGCGCCCCCCTTGAGGGTGAGGATGCGGATGCTCCTCTCGGTGGCGGGCTTGCTGCCCTCGAAGACATATCCGCGGTCCTTTATTGTCTTGACGGTGGGGGCGTAGGTCGAGGGGCGGCCGATTCCGAGCTCCTCCATCTTCTTGACGAGGGTGCCCTCACTGTATCGGGGCGGGCACTGGGTGTAGGATTCGGTAGCCTTGATCTCCTTTCCCGTGAGGGATGCGCCGCTGCGCAGGCCTGGAAGGGTGGAGGTGGCCTCGCCGGTCTCCTCGTCGTCGGTGCCTTCGATATAGAGTTTCAGGAAGCCGTCGAAGAGCACCTTCTCGCTCTGGGCGGTGAACTCCTCGGTGATGTTGCCGCCGGCGATGGTGACCACCGTACGCTCGATGCGCGCGTCGGCCATCTGCGATGCGACGGTGCGCTTCCAGATGAGGTCGTAGAGGCGTTTTTCGGCTGCGGAACCGTTGATGGCGGTGTTGTCTATATATGTGGGGCGGATGGCCTCGTGTGCCTCCTGGGCTCCTTTGGAACGGGTCTTATAGTTGCGGGGCTTGGAATATTCCGGCCCGTAAAGTCCGGTGATGGTCTCCTTGGCGGTGTTGATCGCAAGGGCGGAGAGGTTGGTCGAGTCGGTTCTCATATATGTAATGAGACCGGCCTCGTAGAGCCTCTGAGCGGTGGACATCGTCTGGTTGACGGAGAATCCCAGTTTGCGGGCCGCCTCCTGCTGGAGCTGGGAGGTGGTGAAGGGGGCCGCGGGGCTGCGGGTTCCGGCCTTCTTCTCGACCTGCGAGACCGTGAATTCGGCTGCCTTACACTTCTCGAGGAATTCGAGGGCCTCCTTTTCGTTGGCGAAGCGCTTGTCGAGGGTGGCCTTGAAGGTGCCTCCGTCGCCGGCGGCGAAGACGGCGTCAACCCTGTAGTAGCCCTGCGCGTTGAAGGCGTTTATCTCCCTCTCGCGGTCCACTATGAGCCTGACTGCGACCGACTGTACGCGGCCTGCCGAGAGCCCTCCCTTGATCTTCTTCCAGAGCACGGGGGAGAGTTCGTATCCCACCAGGCGGTCGAGGACGCGGCGGGCCTGCTGCGCCTTGACGAGGTTCATATCGATGCCGCGCGGGTTCTCCACCGCGTTGAGGATGGCGTTCTTGGTGATTTCGTGGAACACGATCCTGCGGGTGGCCGTGGGATCGAGTTTGAGGGTGTCGCAAAGGTGCCATGCGATGGCTTCCCCTTCGCGGTCTTCATCGGATGCCAGCCATACGGTGTCGGCTTTGGCCACTTCGGCGGCCAGGTCGGAGATCACCTTCTTCTTGTCGGCGGGCACCACGTAGAGGGGCTCGAAGGAGCCCGAGGTGTCGATGCTCAATTTATCGGAAGGCAGATCGCGGACGTGTCCGTAGCTCGCCTTCACGGTATAATCCTTTCCCAGAAATTTTTCGATTGTCTTGGCCTTGGCCGGTGACTCTACTATAACAAGATTCGCTCCCATATCCAACTTCTCTTTCGTTTTTGTCATCAGATTGCAAAGTAAGGGATAAAGTGGGCAAAATTCAAAATAATTATTCCTATTTTTGCGAATTCGGAATTGTTTAACGAAGTTAAAAAAATGCCGGCTGCAAAAATGGAAACCGCAAAGCAAAATAAGCTGAAGAAATGGTTCTGGGGCATCATACTGGTACCGATAGGGATGCTAGCACTGATGCTGCTCCTGGTGGACCTGTTCGCCGAGATCCCCTCCTTCGAGGAGTTGGAGGACCCCGACAGCAACCTCGCCACACTGCTTATCTCGGAAGATGGCAAGACCTTCAGCACATATCATCTCGAGAATCGTTCCTATGTCAAATTCGAGGAGCTCCCGCAATCCCTCATAGATGCCGCCGTCGCCACTGAGGACTCCCGTTTTTACAAGCATTCGGGCATCGACTTCCGAGGTCTGGCGCGCGTGGGATTCAAGACCATATTGATGGGCAATTCGAGCCAGGGCGGCGGAAGTACCATCACCCAGCAGCTCGCCAAGTCGCTCTATCCGCGCGAGGAGGCCCGCAGCAAGATACCCGGGGCGAAGTATGTCAAACTGGTGGTTACCAAGCTCAAGGAGTGGATTACGGCAGTCAAGCTGGAGCGCAACTATACCAAGAACGAGATCGTGACGATGTATCTCAACACGATTTTCTTCGGAAGCAACGCCTACGGCATCCGCGCAGCGGCCAGCACCTTCTTCTCCAAGGAGCCGCGCGAGCTGACCACCGAGGAGAGCGCCTGCCTGGTAGGAATGGTCAACAAGCCCACCCGCTACAATCCGGCCATCAATCCCGAGCAGTCGCTCGAAAGGCGCAACCACGTCCTGGGCAGGATGGTGAAGCACGGCTATCTCTCGCAGCACGACTGCGACTCCATCTCGCAGATTCCCATCCAGCTGGTTTACCAGCAGCAGGACCACAACTCGGGCATCGGCGCCTATTTCCGCGACATGCTCCGCAAGACGATGAACGCGAAGGAACCGAAACGCTCTTCATATAAGCAGGTCGAGGATTACAGGGTCGATTCCACCCTTTGGAAAGACGATCCCCTATACGGATGGCTCAACAAGAACCTGAAGCCCGACGGGACGCAGTACAACCTCGACAAGGACGGCCTGCGCATCTATACCACCATCGACTCTAGGATGCAGAAATATGCCGAGGAGGCCATCGCCGAGCATCTGGGCGGCGAGCTTCAGAAGGCATTCTACAACGATCTGAAATACAAGCGCAACGCTCCCTTCTCCAACGACATTCCGGAGGATGTGACGGAGTCCCTGATGAAGCAGGCCATCCGCTGGAGCGACCGCTATACCGGTATGAAGGCCGAGGGGATTCCGGAGGCGGAGATAATCGATTCGTTCCACAAACAGGTCAAGATGAGGGTCTTCGCCTGGAACAAGAACCATTACATCGATACCCTGATGACGCCTTACGACTCCATTAAATACTATAAGTCGTTCCTGCGCAGCGCGCTGATAGCGATGGAGCCGCATACGGGCAAGGTCAAGGCATACGTGGGCGGTCCGGATTACCGCTACTTCAAGTACGACAACGGACGGCAGGGCAAGCGCCAGGTGGGCTCCACCATCAAGCCGTTCCTCTATACCCTCGCGATGCAGGAGGGGTACAACCCCTGCTCCAAGGTGGTCAACGTGCCCTATTCCTTCGAGGTGGGGGAGAACAGCGTCTGGACGCCGCACAGCACCGACAGGGCCGCCTATATCGGCCGCACGGTGACCCTCAAGTGGGGCCTGACGCACAGCTCCAACAACATCTCGGCCTACCTGATGAAGCAGTTCGGGCCCGAGGCAATGGTAAATATGTGCCGCAAGCTGGGCATCGGCAGCTACCTCGATCCGGTCTATTCGCTCTGCGTGGGATCGTGCGACCTTTCGGTCTATGAGATGGTGGCGGCCTACAATACATATCCGAGCAGGGGAGTCTATACCTCCCCGATGCTGGTCAACCGCATCGAGGACAAGGACGGCAACGTGCTGGCCAACTTCTCCGCGCGCAAGCGTGAGGCCATCGGCGACCCTACAGCCTATCTGATGGTCAACCTGATGCTGGGCGTGGTCAACGAGGGTACGGCGAGCCGCCTGAAGTGGAAATACGGCATCTCGAACGTGGCCGGCAAGACGGGAACCACCAACGACCAGTCGGACGGCTGGTTCATAGGCTACTGCCCCAAACTGACCACCGGCGTATGGGTAGGCGCGGAGGACCGTCAGGTCCACTTCGAAAGCCTCGCCCTCGGCGGCGGTTCCAACATGGCCCTCCCGATTTTCGGCATTTTCTACAAAAAGATTTACAACGACCCCTCGATCAACATCAATTCCGACGACAAATTCGTACCGCCGTTGGGATGGAATATGAATCTGGGCTGCACCGGTTCGGAAGAGGACCTCGGAGGTTCCTCGGGGAACGATAACGGGTATTTTGATTGATAGGTAAATGACAGAGGGGTAACCGAAAGATGACTTACCGGGATTTCATAGCAATGGCCGTCGAGCGTCTCGCTCCGATATATGGCGCGGACGAGGCCCGCGCCGCCGCCTCGGCGCTGCTGTGCCATTATCTTGGCATCCAGCCTTATATAATTATAGCCGAGCCGGAGACTGAGATTTGTGTGGGTGCTGCGGGTGCTGTTTCTGGCGCTTCCGGTGCTTCTGATACATCCGGTGGGGCTGGAGCGTCCGATGCTTCCGGTGTGGCGGGTGCACGTGGTGCTATTTCTGGCACTTCTGGCACCTCCGAAACTTCCGGTGGGGCTGCGGAGGCGCTTTTTGGGGCCCTTGCCCGGATGGAGGAGGGGTGCCCCCTGCAATATGTGCTGGGCTTCACGGAATTCTGCGGGATGAAAGTCCGGGTCTCTCAGGGATGCCTGATTCCCAGGCCCGAAACCGAGGAGATGGTGTCGCTGATCCTCGACACCTTTGAGCCGCCGGTGCCCGAAGGCGAACCCTTCAACATACTTGACCTCTGCACGGGCTCGGGCTGTATCGCCTATGCCCTGGCGCGCGCCTTTCCCGAGGCCCAGGTCTTCGGCTGCGACATTTCCACCGCGGCCCTCGATGTGGCCTGCCGCCAGCGGATCAAGGTGGGCGGAGCGCGGCCGGTCTTTTTCCAGGCCGACATCCTGAAGGCCCCCCCGGCCGGTCTCCCGAAGTTCTCGCTGATAGTCTCCAATCCGCCCTATGTGATGGAGTCGGAGAGGGCGCAGATGCGCCGCAACGTCCTCGACTACGAGCCTTCCGAGGCCCTTTTCGTCCCCGACGACGACCCCCTGCGCTTCTACGCCGCCATCCGTTCCTGGGCCTCTGCCCTGCTGCTCCCCGGCGGCGAAATCTGGATGGAAATCAATGAGCGGCTCGGTGCAGAAACCGCCGCGGTGTTCGGCGAAAATGGTGATAATCCTCCTCCTTCTCCTGCTCCTGCTCACCGTGCTGTAGAAGTCCTCCAGGACCTCTCCGGGAAGGATCGCTTCATTCGCGTCCGCTGATCTTCTTCTCGCTGTCCCGTCACCCCCGAAGCCCCCGCCGGTCTCATTCATCGTCCTGCGGCTTCCACTCATAGCCATACTGCTCCCGTCAGTCTCGCTCATCGCTACACCACTCCCGAAGTTTCCGTAGCTCCTGTGGTGTCGTCCGCTCCCGCTTTCCCAGCCGGTTTTCGCTGCCGTCGTCCCATTTTTTGGGACGACAGCGACACTTTTGGGCGGTTTCTGCTGTCGTCGTCCCATTTTCTGGGACGACAGCGACACGTCGTCCCATTTTTAGGGACGACAGCGACACTTTCGGGAGGTTTCTGCTGTCGTCGTCCCACTTTTTGGGACGACGGCGACACTTTCGGGCGACTTTAGCGTCGCTGAGCGTTCAGGATTGCGCGGATTGCATCTTCCAGGGATGCGTGGAGGGGGACGCCGTAACGGCTGCAGGTGATCCGGACATTGTCGTAACGGTAGAATTCCGGCGGACATATGACGAAGAGTTTGCCGCTCCGGGCGAAGAGTCCGAGTTCCAGCAGGGTGATCGGCGACTGGCTTCCCGGCAGGAAATTCATCAAGATGAAATCGGCCTTCTCGAGATGCTCCAGTTCCCATCCGACCTGGTAGTCCATTTCGCCGGGCCGCTCCGGGTGCCACTCTTTCTGCCTGGGATTGAAGATGATGCACTTCTTCAGCCCCGCCTCCAGCATCGCAGCGGCCTCCTCCTGCCAGTCTATGCTGTTCCCGCCGTCGATGGTTCCGGCTAGGAAGATAGATGTCGCTCCGGGGATTTTCGGTTCTATTTCGTGGGGACGGACGGTCCGGGAAATGGGAAGAACGGATGCTGAATCGGTCCGGGAAATGTGAAGATCAGATGGTGAATCGGCTATGGAAATGGGACTGTCAGATGCGGAATCGGCCCGGGAAGCGGTGATGTTTGCCGGGCCGCAGGCAATTGTCAGCGTCAATCCCAGGGTGAAAGCCCAAAAGTGTCTCATTGAACAAACTCTCATTTGTGTGTGGTTGTGTGTTTCGGCCCAGGTTGTCCCAAATAGATGTGGACCAGGCCCGAAAACTGAGGCGTTTCAGTCCAACCGGCACAGCATGCTGGACACCTGAACTGTGCTGCCAGCACAACATCCCAGCCCAACATCCCGGCTCAGCCTACCGGTTCAGTTCTCCGGCCGAACCCTATCCCCGGCTCAAACCGAACTCCAACCCTCCTGTCGAGCCCAACTCTCCAGCCGAACTCCAGCCCTCCAGCTCCAGCCCCTAGTCGTTGACCGTGAGTTCTTCGCCTTCGCTGTGGGCGATGATGACGGCTCCGCAGGCGTCGCCGTAGGAGTTGATCATTGTGCGGGGCATGTCGCAGAACTGCTCGACGGCCAGGACAATGCCGACGCCCTCGAGAGGGAGGCCGACGGCGCCGAGGACTATGGCCAGCATCACCATTCCGGCCATGGGGATGCCGGCGGTGCCGATGGCTGCCAGAAGGGCGGTGAGGACTACCACAATCTGCTGTACGAGTGTCAGTTCGATGCCGTATGCCTGGGCGATGAAGATGGCGGCCACGCACTCATAGAGCGCCGTGCCGTTCATATTGATGGTACTGCCGAGCGGCAGGACGAAACTTGCGATCTTGGGCGAGACTCCGCACTTCTCCTGGGAGTCGCGGATGTTGATGGGCAGCGCCGCTCCGGAGGAGCAGGTGGAGAAGGCAGTAAGTATGGCGCTGGACATCTTGGAGATGTGTTTCCAGGGGTTCTGTTTGCCCAGGAAGCGGACCAGGCAGGGGAGGACGACTCCGCCCTGCAGCAGGAGGCCGCACCAGACTACCAGCACGAATACTCCAAGGCTCTTGAGCATCGAAAGCAGGGCCGCGGGGTCGTCGGCCTGTTTGCCCACTATGTTGGCGACGATGGCGAAGACTCCGTAGGGTGCCAGTTTTATGATTGCGAAGGTGATTTTCATTATCACCTCGTATGTGGCGTTGAGGACGCCGGAGAGGACGTCGCTGTGCTTTTTGTCGACCTTGGTCATGAAGAGACCGAAGATGATGGCGAAGAAGATGATCGGCAGCAGGTCGCCCTTGGCGGCCGATTCGAATACATTGGCCGGAACGATGTTGACGATCTGGTCGATGAACGAGACCTTGCCGGCGCTGTCGGCCACGGCTCCTACGGAGGAGACCTCCTCGGTGAGGTTGAGCGACGCTCCGACGCCGGGCTTGACGATGTTGACCAGCGTCAGGCCGATGGTGGCGGCTACCAGGGTGGTGGCCACGTAATAGATGATTGTCTTGCCTGCGATGCGTCCCAGGGCGGCGGTGGTGCCCATTCCGGCGACGCCCATCGCGATGGATGTGAAGACGAGCGGGATGACGATCATCCTGAGCGCGCGGAGGAACATATCTCCCGCCCACTTGATCCAGGGTGACCAGTTTTCGTAAGGGGTGATTTTACAAAGAACGATGCCTGTAATGACACCGAGTCCGATTCCGATGAGGATTTTCCAGTGGAGCGCCAGACCTTTGCGCTCCTTTTTTCCGCCAGTTTCTTCCATTGCCTTTTCTTTATTAAGGAATACAAAATTACAAAATCTTTGGTTATCATCGAAAATTGGATTATTTTTGGCGGATAAATCAGAACTATATTGCAACTAAATAATCAACATTTCAAAACATTGGAGGAAACCTATGGATAAAATCAAAAATCTCGCGGAACTCCGCAAGATGAGAGAAGGTATGCAAGGCAAGATGTCAATGCGTGAAAACAGCAACTCTTCCGAAGCTATCATTCAAATCAAGGTCGGTATGGCCACCAGCGGTATCGCCTCGGGTGCTAAGGAAACCATGAACTACCTCATCACCGAGATCGACAAGCGTCAGATCAAGGCCCTGGTGATGCAGGTCGGCGATATGGGTTACTGCCATGCCGAGCCTACTGTCGAGGTCACCATTCCCGGCAAGGATCCCGTCGTGTTCGGCAATGTCAACATCGCCCGCGCACAGGAGATCATCGACAAATACATTGTCAACGGCGAGCTCATCGAGGGCATTCTGCCGGCAAACTACAGGTCAATCTAACCCTAACCACCCACACGAGCGATTATGGCAATTAAAATGCACATTTTGGTATGTGGTGGTACAGGTTGCACCGCATCAGGAAGCAAGGAGATCATTGAGGAACTCAACAAGGAGCTGACCGCGCACGACCTCAACGATTTCGCGAAGGTCGTCGTCACCGGTTGCTTCGGCTTCTGCGAAAGGGGTCCCATCGTCAAGATCATCCCTGACAATACATTCTACACAAGGGTAAAGCCCGAGGACGCCAAGGAAATCATCGAGGAGCACATCATCAAGGGACGTAAGGTCCAGCGCCTCCTCTATGTGGCTCCCGACACCAACCAGAGCGTCTCCGACTCCAAGCACATGGAGTTCTACAAGAAGCAGGTCCGCATCGCGCTGCGCAACTGCGGTTTCATCGATCCTGAAAACATCGACGAGTCCATCGCACGCGACGGCTATGCAGCTCTCGGCAAGTGCCTTACCGAGATGACCCCCGAGCAGGTCATCGATGAGATCAAGAAGTCCGGCCTCCGCGGACGCGGCGGCGCAGGCTTCCCCACCGGACTTAAGTGGGAGATCGCATCCAAGAGCCGCGTAGGCGAGCAGAAGTATGTAGTCTGCAACGCCGACGAGGGTGACCCGGGTGCGTTCATGGACCGTTCCCTCCTCGAGGGCGACCCTCACTCCATCCTTGAGGCAATGGCAATCTGCGGTTACTGCATCGGTGCAAACCACGGTCTTATCTATATCCGAGCCGAGTATCCTCTCGCAATCCACCGTCTCCAGGTGGCTATCGAGCAGGCAGAGCAGTACGGACTCCTTGGCAAGGACATCCTCGGTACCGGTTTCGATTTCACCATCGAACTCCGCTACGGTGCAGGCGCATTCGTCTGCGGCGAGGAGACCGCGCTCATCCACTCGATGGAAGGAAAGCGCGGCGAGCCTACCTTCAAACCCCCGTTCCCCGCACAGAGCGGTTATCTCGAGAAACCGACCAACGTCAACAACGTCGAGACCTATGCCAACATCCCCGTCATCATCAACAAGGGAGCTGACTGGTTCAACAAGATCGGTACCGAGAAGTCGAAGGGTACCAAGGTCTTCGCACTCGCAGGCAAGATCAACAACGTCGGCCTTATCGAGGTCCCTATGGGAATCACCCTCCGCGAAATCATCTACGAGATCGGCGGCGGCATCAAGGGCGGCAAGAAGTTCAAGGCTGTCCAGACCGGCGGTCCTTCGGGCGGATGCCTTACCGAGAAGCACCTCGACACCCCTATCGACTATGACAGCCTCGTGGCTGCAGGTTCGATGATGGGTTCCGGTGGAATGATCGTCATGGACGAGGACGACTGTATGGTGGCTATCGCCAAGTTCTACCTCGGCTTCACCGTCGATGAGTCTTGCGGAAAGTGCACTCCTTGCCGCGTCGGCAACAAGCGCCTCCTCGAGATCCTCACCAAGATTACCGAAGGAAAGGGCACGATGCAGGATCTTGAAGAGCTCAAGAACCTCTCGAACGTCATCAAGGATACCGCGCTCTGCGGCCTCGGACAGACCTCTCCGAACCCGGTTCTCTCGACCATCAACAATTTCTGGGACGAGTACGTCGAGCACGTCACCGAGAAGAAGTGCCGCGCCGGCCAGTGCAAGGCTCTCAAGAAATATGTCATCGATCCCGACAAGTGCAAGGGCTGTACCGCCTGCGCAAGGGCGTGCCCTGTCAGCGCTATCACCGGTACCGTCAAGAACCCGCACGTCATCGATCAGGACAAGTGCATCAAGTGCGGTACCTGCTACGAGAAGTGCAAATTCGGTGCTATCAGCATTAAATAAGGGAGGAATTATATATGGATACTATCAAATTGACTATAGACAACAGAACCGTGGAAGTACCCAAAGGTACTACCATTTTGAAGGCTGCTGCACAGATGGGTATCAAGATTCCTACCCTCTGTAATTTCGAGCTCGAAGGCCTCGCCCTCAAGAACCATCCGGGCGGATGCCGCGTATGCGTCGTGGAAGTGGCCGGCCGCCGCAACCTCGCTCCCGCCTGCATTACCGAATGTATGCCGGACATGGTTGTCAAGACCAACTCCCTCCGTGCCGTCAACGCACGCAGGACCGTCCTCGAGCTTATGCTCTCCGATCACCCGAATGACTGCCTCCAGTGCCCCAAGAGCGGCAAGTGCGAGCTCCAGGCTCTCGCTGCCGATATGGGCATCCGCGACATCCCCTACAAGGGCGAGCAGTCCCACTATCCCATCACCCTTTCGCCTTCGATCGTCCGCGATGAGAGCAAGTGCATAATGTGCCGCCGTTGCGAGGCTGTATGCCACGAGTATCAGACCGTCGGCGCCATCGGCGCTGTGGACCGCGGATTCCCCGCTGTGGTTTCGACCGCATTCGGCGAGGACCTCATCGATACCAACTGTATCTTCTGCGGCCAGTGCATCGCTGTCTGCCCTGTCGGAGCCCTCTCCGAGGTTGACCATACCGCACGCATCCTCCGCGACATCGCAAATCCCGATGTCAAGACCTGCGTCCAGGTTGCTCCCGCAGTCCGCGTCGCTCTCGGCGAGGAGTTCGGTATGCCTGCCGGCAGCATCGTCACCGGCAAGATCGCAGCCGCCCTCAAGGCTATCGGTTTCGACTATGTATTCGATACCGACTGGTCCGCCGACCTTACCATCATGGAGGAAGGCACCGAGTTCATCCAGCGCATCAAGGCTTATCTCGCCGGCGACAAGAACGTCAAGATTCCTTTGATGACCTCCTGCTGCCCCGCTTGGGTCAACTTCTACGAGAAGTTCTATCCCGAACTCCGCGAGTATCCTTCCACCGCCAAGTCCCCTCAGGGAATGTTCGGCGCTACCGTGAAGAGCTATTTCGCAGAGAAGATCGGCGTCGCCCGCGAGAATCTCGTAAGCGTCTCGGTGATGCCTTGCGTCGCCAAGAAGTACGAGTGCGAGCGTGAGGAACTCAAGGTGAACGGCAATCCCGACGTGGATTACTCCATCACCACCCGCGAGCTTGCACGCCTCATCAAGATCTGCAACATCGACTTCACTACCCTTCCCGAAGCCAAGTTCGACTCTCCTCTCGGTGAATCCACCGGTGCGGCTGTCATCTTCGGCGTAACGGGCGGTGTGATGGAGGCGGCTCTCCGTACCGCAGTCGAGGTGCTTACCGGCAAGACCCTCCCGAAGATCGACTTCGAAGAGGTCCGCGGCCTGGAAGGCCTCCGCGAGGCTACAGTTTCCGTTCCCGGCGTTGCCGACGTCAAGGTCGCTGTCGCTTACGGAATGAAGAACGCGCGCGTCATCATGGAGCAGATAAAGGCCGGCAACTGCCCTTATCACTTCGTTGAGGTTATGGCATGCCCCGGCGGTTGCATCGACGGTGCAGGACAGCCTTACCACCACGGCGACGCTTCCATCGTGAAGGCACGCTATGCTGCAATTTACAAGGCAGACCGCGAGATGCCTCTGCGCAAGTCCCACGAGAATCCCGAGATCATCTCGATCTACAAAGAGTTCTACGGCGAGCCTTGCTCCGAGAAGTCGCACCATCTGCTTCACACTCACTACTTCGACAAGAAGATCAAGTTTGACATCGAAAAATAATTGAACTATGTGTGGATCAAAAGTAAATATTTCGGAAGCCAATTACCTTAAGATCAAGGAAATCTGCGCTTCGTTCAATAATAATCCCGGTGACCTGATCAATGTGCTTCACAAGACTCAGGACCACTTCGGATATCTTCCCGTCGAAGTCCAGAAGGTCGTGGCCGAGTGCCTCGGAATTCCTGCTACGAGGGTTTACGGCGTCGTTTCGTTCTACAGCTTCTTCACAATGAAGCCCAAGGGCAAATACGCCATCTCCGTCTGCCTCGGTACCGCTTGCTATGTCAAGGGCGGCGAAAAGATCCTGGACGCTCTCAAGAGCGAGCTCAAGATCAGCGAAGGCGAAGTTACCCCCGACGGCAAGTTCTCCATCGACGTGCTCCGCTGTGTCGGTGCCTGCGGTCTTG
Source organism: Bacteroidales bacterium (assembly GCA_017443845.1). Lineage (GTDB taxonomy): Bacteria > Bacteroidota > Bacteroidia > Bacteroidales > UBA932 > Cacconaster. Next base: position 26,442 of record JAFSXX010000033.1, read on the forward strand.
CTCCCGTGATGACCATCAACGGCAAGACGTACGGCCGTCTCGTTCCCGAGGATGTCAAGGGCATCCTCGCTGAGTACGCTGACTAAGACAGGCTTTGCTTAGAATCTGCGGGCCGGCCCAGTAGGGTCGGCCCGCTTGTTTTACTTCGGTTGAATCAGAAGGTCCATAAGTATTTTACGCCGTTCGGTCGTCAAAGGAATCTCAGTATCCGAATAGGGTGCATCCAATGTGATGATGAAATTTCGACCTTCTCCTGCATCAATGCTTTTGATTTTCTCGATGTTTACAATAGTCTGGCGGTTGGCCCGGAAAAACCTCTTTTTATCCAGGCTGGCTGCAAGGTCGAGCAGGGAATGGGTGTTGGGAATGCCCCAGTTTCCGTCAGAGAGGAATGCTTTGGTATATCCACGTTCGGTGGTAATATAGCATATGTCTTCTACGTTGATAATCAGCATCTTCTGCCCTTTTTGAAGGAAAAGCCTTTTTCTCACCTTAACTTCGTGGTGTAGGATTTCGCGCGACATAGTGCTGATTTCGTCACCGCCTATTCTTTCGAAACGGCTTTCACAGCGGGTCAGGGCCCTTTCGAGCGCGGCATCGGAAACTGGCTTCAGAATATAATCCGCGCAATTGTAATCGAACGCCTTAAGGGCGTATTCGTCAAATGCTGTGATAAAAACGACCATAGCTTCTGTCTGGACTTTGTCGAAAACCGAGAAAGAGAGGCCATCGTCAATCTTTATATCGGAGAATATTATGTCGATATCGGGATGATTCTCGAGGAAAGCTATAGAGTTCTTTATACTTGTAGTGCACCCTGCGATATCGATATCCTGGCGAAGCCTGCAAAGCTTCGCTTCAAGAGCAGCAGCCTGGGTTGCTTCATCTTCTATTATCAAAATCTTCATCTTCAAGATCTTCAATAAACAGTAAAGGGATGCTTACTGTAAAATAACCGTTTTCATTATGAATACCAATCTCCTTGCCGGAAAGCGTCCTGTATCTGGACGCTAGATTCTCGAGCCCTTTTCCGGACGATTCCTCCATATCCGTGAGCGGAAGGATATTGTTGCTGACTTTTATATAATCTCCCTCTTTCGTCACCCTGATGCGGAGGGAATCTTCAGATCCGTGGCGATTATGCTTGACGGCATTTTCCACCAAGGGTTGTATGGAAACGGGGGAGACCAGGGGAGAAAGAACGTCTTCCGGAACGTCAATAGTGACATCGACTCCTTTATAGCGGTATTTGAGCAATTCGGCAAACTGCCTTGTGAAGGAAATCTCTTCTTGCAGAGGAACCAGATGCTTGTCGGCATTGATAACAAGATACCGATACATACCGGTAAGCCTGTCAAGAAAGAGAGTTGCATCATGGTTGTCTTCTACCATTCCAGCCAACGTGCTGAAGCAGTTGAACATAAAGTGGTTGTCACTTTGTATCGCCAGTTTGTCCAGCTTTGATTGAAGAGCATCGTACTCCTTCATTTTTGCGCTGTATTCGGCTTTCAAACGGGACTCCTGCTCATCACGGAAACGGCTTATCAGGTACGAAACAAAGAAAGTTGAAGAAATCGTCGTAACCACTATCCCGTCGGTAAACATCACTTTCCAGAAAATGGATTCCCTGTCCGGATAGATATATTGATACAGCAGAGCCATTACTACAGTTGACAGGGTGTTCATCACAGTCAGGATCAGAACCTGCCAGAAGAGTCGCCTCATCGTCTTCTCTTCCTTCATAAAGAACAACACGATCTGCTTGCTGTAAAACAGTGACAGAAAGACGAGAACAGCTACCTCCGCTATGCTTCCGATAAGGTCAGCCGCAATGGTTTTCGCTCTCTGTCCGGGATCGAGACCGGCATAGTAGCCGATATTGACGAATACCCAGATTGCGGAGCAGAAGATGAAGGCGGCGACGAACAACAGTAAGTGCCTCCTTCTGGCCTCCTCCGGAGTCGTATTATATGTATTCAGAAATTCGTAATACCTCATTGCTCTGACTACAATTTTCTCGCAAAGTTAGCCCAAGAATTCTGATTGTTCACTAAAAATGTCGGTTTCAACATCAAAAATGTCGGGTTCAGCAACTTTTTTGCTTCGGCGATAGGTTTCTTCGATACTTTTGTCGATACAATTAAACAAAATGTTATATGAAAAGTATTAAAAAATCTTTATTATTTGTATTGTTATTATTTGGTGCAGCATGCTCCAAAGAGTCTGAATCTATCGTATCTTCCTCAAATCTGATTAGTAATACAGAGAGTTTAGGTGTATACGAAAAACATTTTTCGGAAATATTGTCCAAAGCAATATATGATTCGGAGCCGATGCGTTCATTTATCAAAAATGAAGCAATAAAGCAGTTTGACAACGATTTTGATGTGCTGTATGGTATGGTTAAAGATAAAGTGGTTGTAGAGGGTAGATCTTTTAGAGAGATCTTATTGCAATACTGTGATTCAGAAAGTCAACTTGAAGAGATTGAGAATGCACTACCACTACTAAATATTCTTGTACCAGATGTGTCCTGGTTGTCAAGCGATGGTTTTTCAGCTAATAATTGGGATACTGAAGATAATGAGATAGTTGTTACATATCGCGAAGGTAATTGCAATAATGAATATTTCGGTAATGGAGAGGTCGTTTGCGAACTGGATGAGAATCAGATTCCGGCCTTTCCCTTTCTTGTCGTTAAAAACAATGAAAGGATGATGGTTAGCGGTATCACCCGTAGTGGCTTTACCTATGAGTTTAAAAATGATGCTTATAATGGTTTATTAACAAAAGGAGGAACTCATAATTATAATGGAACGGTAGTGCCGACAATGATAGGCAACTCTCCGACTGTTACTGCATCACAATTAAGGCAGTTGAGCCGGAGAGCATACGATGCGTATAATGAATTTGGAGTGAATTCGTCAGTGGCATGTCAAAGAGACTACTGTTATTACCAGATGACAAACGATAATCTCACAAATGGCATTTTGCAGAGAAATGTATATGAGAAACTATTCAGATTTAAGCTAAACCTGAATAATATTGTTAATTATGACGACGATTTAGGTGATCCAATAAAAAACAAATCAATAGATACATCTTTTATATATTACAAAGGAAATAATGATATTGAAGAACTGACTCCGGATGCTGTAATGGCTACTGGACTAATGGAACTTAATACAAAGTTTTTTGAAGATGGCAATTTGGAAATAGTTATCAATTGCGTCCGCCAGACATCTTCTGGCCAGACAATACAATCACCATATTACTTTACAGTACAACCTGGTGATTTATTTGAATTCAACAATGTAAGATTCTTTTATATTCACTCTTCATTCTGGCGTAAGGCAAAGTATACATATGTATTTGATAAGAACTTTATTGTATCTAAATGGTATTATCCAGAAACGGATATATACTTCTTCAATTGGAGCCTTGGTACTAATGCCGTTGATTATTATCTTGAAATATCAGAGCAGGATTCCGGTGATACTGTTACAACGGTCGATACCTTTTCTTTCGGATTTACTACCAACATAACTGTTTCTGGTAATGAAGAACAGAAGACATCAGCGGGCCTCGGAACCACAACAACAAAAGGATATCAATTCTCTCGTTCACATCAAGAGAATTCTGATCTAATATCCAGATCTATCATTAACTATGCTGAAGATTTTGTTCTTAACAGAACAATTAGCGGTAACGATACTACCTTTACCCTTCGCAACTATGATAATAATGCTATATCTGTATGTATTATTCCTTCAGAGATGTATTAATGATGAAGAATAAGAAAACCATAATACTCTGTCTTATTACTTTTGCTCTCATTGTATGTTCCTGTACCAAAGACGATGGTGTCAGCCGTTTTTCAAAGGATATTGCAGGCCAGTATATGTGTGAATCGGCTGTCTGGATGTCAGACAACGACATCGATATCAACGGAGATTCGGTGTCGGGCAAAGACTTGTTCGCAGAATTCTCCGGAATAGACTGGGCTGAAGAAGCCCTGAACAAATCGGTAATTCACGTGATTCCCGTTCGGGATTTCAATGTACTCAGCGAAAGCAGTTTTGTGAAGATTCCGCTCCAGGGGCTCAAGTATGATGAGAATAGTAATACATACTCGCAATTCGGAGTAGAATTCTGTGCCTTTGGGTTTGCTTATTCTATCAATCCTGACGGTATGGTATCGTTTTCAGTGAAAGATATCATTTCAATCGATAACATTGATACATTTTTGCCCAAAAGTGAGGATATCAAGATTAATAGCATTGGGAACAATTATCTGTACATCACTGTCAACACGTTATTCTATGACTTCAGGACCGCTGAATTGGTAAGCGGACCGGTGCAATATACATTCCGCAGATTATACAGCGATCCTTATAAATGCACCCTCGACACATTTATACCCTATTACAGCTCAAACAAATCTTCGCTATGAAAAGAACTCTCCTTATAATAATGTCAGGCTTTCTTATAAGCCTTCTCTCAGTTGAAACCTCAGCCGCAGACAGGTATGTCGGCGGAAGCGTTTCGGCAGGGGTTGCAACAACATTCGGAGGCGTCAGGGCTAATTCTTTTTCCCTGATGCTGTCACCTGAATACGGTTACTGCCTCGGCGACAAGTGGATGGCCGGGGTCCGGCTTTCTCTCGGTATTACTGCCGGCGACGGTGAAAAATCAGTATCGTCGAAAAACAGCATGATTGAGACGAAGTCAACCTCCTCGGCCAACCTCTTTACCGCAGGACTCAATCCGTATGCGCGGTATAAGTGCCTTTCCTGGAATTCCCTGGCTGTATGGGCGGAGGGCAACCTGAATCTGTCGGATATCTTTGCCGCCGGAGGTTCAGCCAATACTTTTATTGCAGGAATCTCCGTTAAGCCGGTAGTCACATACGATATCTCTCCTAAAGTGTCTTTGTGTTCAGGCCTTGATTTATTCAGTATAGGATACTCTTTCTTTGATGTTTCAGGAAGCACATATTCTACGGCGTACCTTGGCATTGACTCTTCGCTGAATCTAGGCGACATCACTATCGGCTTGATCTACAAGTTGTAGATATCGTTAAAACAGACTGTCGTTCTCAAGAACTGCGGGCCGACCCAGTAGGGTCGGCCCGCTTTGCCATCCATGTTTTTATGCCATTTTATGGACGGGAAGACACCCGCCCGTTGCCGTTGTCTCCGTTAAGCGAAGTGCTTGCGGCGGAACTCGAATTCTGATTATTCACCCAAAATGTCGGTTTCAACATCGAAAATGTCGGGTTCAGCAACTTTTTTGTCTCGGCGAAACAATATTTAAATAGTTTTGCCACTCGACAATAAACATAATTGTACTTGTTTTATAAAATGATCAGTTATTATTAACTTTACGAAGAATGAAAAAAAGATTTTTGCCTATTGTGGCCTTTTTGTTTTCGGCTTGTTCTATTGAGGGCGTAACAGAAGAACCTTTAACTACAACAGAACAATCTTCAATAATCACAATCTCAGAAGCTCTGAAAAACCTTGACTCGTTTTATGAGACGATAAATTCTAGCGGTGGAATCACAAGAAGTCAGCGAAATCGTGCCATTGATGAGATTATTACTGTAAAACCCTCAGATATTGAAGTGCATACTAAGTCTTCAGATGAGTCTTTCAGTACAGATGAACCTCTCGTTTATCTTATTAATTACCAAAATGATGGCGGATATGCCATTCTTGCAGCTAATAGTAACTTGCCTGATCCCGTAATAGCTGTGACCGAAAAAGGAACAATTGACGGGAACCTTATGATAGAAGACAACAATGTGAGTCAAGAAAGCGATTTTTCCGCATTTATGCAGAATGTTATAGGTAATTATCTTGTTAATGTTGGATCTGATGATCAGGAAACAGAGATTGAAACAAGAAATAATACAGCATTGCTTAATGTTTCCCCGTTATTTCCCAATTGGTGGTATCAGGAAGCCGAGTTTTCTAAATATTGTCTAAACGAGGCAGGAGAAAGATGTCTAGTTGGCTGTGTAGGGTTGGCGACAGCAATGGCATTATGCCGTTACAAAAAGAATTCATCTTTTGTGCATGCATATGGTACAAACTATAATTGCAAGGATATGCAAGATTTTCTTCATTCTCCCAAGCAGGTTGTAATTCAAGAGAGAGAGTCCTTGGCAGATTCTGTTTTCAGATATGTGGCAGACGTGGCAAAAGCTGTACATACGACTTTCGGTACCGAAAGATCACATGCATCACTTCAAGAGGCCGCCATCTACTTCCACTCAATACAGATATACACAGCAGAAAGGCATTTGAATTACAAGTTGGATTATGTGACCGATATGCTTCCTTCTGGAAAGCCTGTAGTTATGGCAGGATTCAATAATATCACATTTTCCCACGGACATGCTTGGATAGTGGATGGAATCCAGCAATCATACAAGAGCAACGGCAGCGTAGCTACATATCTTCACTGCAACTGGGGCTATTGGGGCGTGTCCAATGGATATTATGCTTCCAAAGTCTTTTCTCCTAGAACCGGACCAGAATATCAAGATGTCAACATTGATAACACAGCCTCCGAAAGAGCAGAACACAATTATAATTGTTATTACAGAACATTAACATATTGATTGCTATGAAGCATATTTATTTCTGTCTTTATATTCTTGCTTTCTTTATTTTGTCCTCATGTGTTCAAGAACCTGATTTATATGAAGCGCGTGGCTCATTTGTGGCAGGATACTCGGTAGGAAACCTTGATGCGGAGTTTGTTAATAGGGAGGAAACAAACACGGACTATCCTGAAAAGCTTAGTAATTATAAAATAATTGTACATACAAAACCTGGCGCTCATATTGCTTGGCACAACTCTCAAGGGCAGGACAGTATTCTTTTTCGTAATATTAGTGTAAAAAACAGCGATACGAGATATCCTTTAAAGTATACTTACAGGTTCCCAAATATTTGCTTTTTCCAGAATTTCACTAGCATTGAACTTGCTAGCGATCATGATTATGATGAAATGCATAAAGCGGGAGAATCACTTCTTGACATTGTTTATTACCTAGCCTCTTCCTGCCTCAATTTCATAGAAAGTGATTATAAAAAAGAGGAGCCTTATCAAAGAGTGCTAGTTGAGGGAGACTCGTTAACAACACGTGATATGACGCTGTTGCGCTGGGGAGTGAACTCATGGCTCTTTGAATTAAACTTCCCCACGCCTCCGACGCTGTCCAAGGTACACAATTTTACAATCACTCTTGTTGCAGACGACGGCACCAAATATGTCCTTCCCGTCGCGGCGACCTTTGATGAGGAGCAATAGTTATAGCATAAAAAATCTGCGGGCCGACCCAGTAGGGTCGGCCCGCTTTGCGTTTGCCCGGTTCGGCATTCCTCGGACTCTTTTGCTCCCGGCTTGACATTCCGCAGCAGACAAGTGGTCATCGCAGTAACTGCAGCACATCTTCTGGCAGGAGAGAGTTGCCGGCATCGTCATCCGGTCGTATCTTAGTAAATAGTTTATATACGATTTGTTTTCCTTTCGTAAACGGAAGCAATGTCGCTATCTTCTTCAATCTGTTTGTCAATAAACGTCCATTCTCGCCGGTTGTCCATTTGCATTCTCCAATGAGAATGGTCGAGTGGTCCAGAGACTCAGCTACGACATCCAGTTCAATATCCTCGATTTCCGGCTTTCCGTCTTCGCCCATAACTTTAATCTTTCCCCACCAACGACGGGCAATGCCGTAACTGATTCCGTCAATTATATTTCCGCTCACGGCATCACGACAGATGTGCTCCCACCAATAACCGACATGCCCAGGGAAATCCCGTTCAAGCGCCGTTTCAACAGGAGCATTTCGTCTAAGTTCTATGAAGGATTTGTTGGGTACGACAAACTTGTTGTAGAAAAGGAGGAATGGATCGGCAATTCTGTATAGGCCTCTCTTGGAAGACTTTACAGATTCACCAAAAGGAACCTCTTTCTCCAGGTATCCCAGATCTATCAACTTGGCCAGCGGCCTGGAAAGGTTCGTTGCGGGTTCACCCAGGCGGGAAGCAATCTCAGACAGGCGGTTGGTCCCGTCCCCGATGACGGACATGAGGGTTGATGTCTTGACGATATCCTTCATATCGTCCCGGAAAAGACGGAGCGGTTCTTCGTACAAAGCTCCCATGTCAGACAGGATATGTGTCCAAATGGCATCCTTCAGGGAAGCCGAGGATTCCGCCAGTTTCCAGTATCTGGGGACACCGCCCCAAACGGCGTAATGCTCGATGGTTTCCTGGGCATCCAGATTCAAGGCTTCT
>JAFSXX010000034.1 GCA_017443845.1 Bacteroidales bacterium
GATATGGATGAGGAAGGGCTTGGCCTGTGCACCAATGGCCACTCCTTCACCGCAGTCGAGGGTGACTCCGGAGCCCTCGGTGACTCCGAGGATGCCGTTGGAAAGCACTGCGGAGCCGCTCATGGGCTGGTCGGCGGAGAGTTTTACCGCAGAGAGCGAAACTCCGCTCTGCCCGGTGGCCACCTGAATGCGGACAATGCCGCTCGCGGGACTGAATATCAGCTGCGCAGGGTCGTCGCCGCAACTGCCCGCCATAGGCATTCCGACGATGTCGTTTCCGGCATAAGTCTGTGTGGCCGGGAGGATTCCTTCAAAGAGGGTCTCGGGATAGACTGCCGTGAAGGAAGAGCCGCTGAGAGGGTTTCCGACCGGCTTGAATTCAGTGGTGGCGGAACCTCCGGCGGAGGCTTCATAGAGGGCGACCGCGCTTCCGTTGGAGACGGAGATACGGTCTCCTGCAACCCAGTTGATGGTATATCCTTCGCCGTTCTCGACCAAAGTGGTGCGGGTGGCGGGGACTATCGTTCCGAAGAAGGAGGTGCGTACTTCTGAATTCTCTCCTTCAAATCTGTCGCAGGCCGTAAGAATCGCGGCGGCAGTCAAAACTATCGAAAAAATCTTTTTCATCACTGTCTCCTCCTGTCGTTATTCCCAGCTGACCTGGATGGTGTAAGGCGCTCCGTTGAGGGCGGCCAGCTTGCCGCTGTAGGAGAGGCCGTAAGTGCTGTTGATATCATTGACGACTGTATCCTCGCACTGGACCCCGATGTACCAGGTGCCCTTTTCGAGGGTGTCGAAAGTGAGTTCCTTTACAAGGTTGCCGTTCTCGACCGAGTACTGCGCATCCTCCTTGAAGGCGAAGGTTCCCTTTGCGAGGCGCAGGCTCACGTTGAAATCCTCCTTGACCTCGAGGCGGATGCGGATGTTCTTCGCTCCATCGGGCAGGCCGAATACGAAGTTATGGCACTGTTTGTCGCCCACCTTCGCGTGGTCGGGATCATTGTCCGAAGTGGACTTGGTCATCTGGCGGATCTCTCCGTTGCGGAGCACAGCCTTCACCTTCGCGGGTCCCATTCCGTCGAGGGAATATTTCATCAGTGCGATCATCAGGTCGAGGCCTTCACCCTCGGTGGCCTGCTCGGGGTGGCCTCCGGTAATGGTGACGCGTCCGCGCCAGGAAGAGGGCTTGTAGGAGATGATGGACGGATGCGTATGGCATCTGTAGGCCGGATAATCGAAGCGGGCGAGAACCTCGGTTCCGGGCACCTCGTCGAACCTCGAGAAATAGGGGCCGTTGTACTGCTTGATGCTGTCGATCCTGAGGTCTCCTCCGAAATTGTCGTATTTCAGGAGGGGGGAATCCTCGGGAACCGTGTAATCGGGGAATACGTCGGTAAGGCCGGTGTTGTCGCAGAGGCCGGGCCAGAGTCCCATATATCCATTATACGACATCATAGGCGGGTTAGTGGTGGTGATTCCGGCTTCTATCACTCCGAAGGAGGCGACATAGGCGCCGGCGCAGGAGCCGAGGTAACTGCCGCCGTTGTTGACGAACTGGCAGAAGTGGTCGCGTCCCTGTGCCATAAGGCTGACTCCGTGGGTGGCGGAAACGCCTCCGTTTACATAAACCATCCTGTAGCGCGGCTCTCCGTCGGGATAGAGCAGGACTCCGTTCTCGTCATTGATATTGCCGCAGAATGCCTCGTTCTGGGCGCTCTGGATGGTGCGTTGTTGGTTTTTCCGGCGAACTTCTCGTATGTGAGGTTGAGGTGGTCCTTGTCGGCGACTCCGACGAAGAACTTGTCGTTGAGGCCGATTCCGGCATCCAGGAACAGGTCCTTGTAGAAAGCCTTGTTGAAGACATCGGTGCGGATCTCGACCTCGGACTGGTCCGCGAAATCCACATTGGGCATCTCGGTGATGACCGAACGCGCGGTGGCGTTGGCCGTGGATGCCACCGCGTACTTCTGCATATATTTGCTTCCGGATGTGACCACGGTCACCATAAATCCCTGTGCGAGGGTTCCCGGAGGCAATACGAAATACATCGTCATCGGTTCTGCGGCGGTTCCCGCGAAGGTGCTGCCATTCACATCGTATGTCGCGCCCGGTTCGATCACCTGTCCTTCGGTGTCGTTCTCATCGACCTTCATAACGATGGTCTTCTGCCCGGGGGATGCGGGGGCTGCCATCACGAGAGAGGGAGCGTCGGTGTAATCCATTCTCACGGTGGCGGGACCCCAGAGGGCCTCTTCGGCAAGAGTGGTCAGACGGACTTCCGTTATCGCCTCTGCCGCGGTGACCTTGACCGCCATCACTCCGCAGAGGTTCTTGAAGGCCATAACTCCGTTGCAGCCGTTAACCGCTACCGCGGGGCTTTCCGCAGGGCCGAATGAACCCTTGCAATATACTTGTACCTCGGGGAGATTGACGGTAAGGGTCTTGCCGTCGAACCCGCCATCCATCGAGGCGGGATAGAGGGCATTGCAGGTGTATGCGCCCCAGTCGGAATGTTCTGGGGAGACGAAGCGTCCGTGTGCGGATCCTGCATCTTCGGCAAGGAGGCCGAATTTAACGCCGGGTCCGTCGGGCAGGATGTCTGCCCTGTAAACGGCAATCGTGTCGCCTTCGCTCCACAGTATGGTGGTGCCGGAGAGGGAGGTGCGGCTTGCGGTCTTCTGCGCCTCGATGGTAGCCTGGAAGGCCCCGTCGCCAGGAATAGCCGGTTCGCGGTCGGTATTGCAGCCGGACAGCGCTACGCAGAGGAGAACCGGTAGAATGGAATGGAAGTATTTCATAATAGATGATAATGTTCATTACCTTTATAAAGATTCAAAGATAGTCAAATGTTTGATATTTGACAAAAGTATTACCCGCAGAGGCAAACACCGGACGGCGCGGTTCAAAATAACTGCTTTTGTTTATCTTTGCGGAAAGGGAAGTCAGATATGGATAATACAGTCATAGCTATCTTCGGCAACCGCAATGCGGGCAAGAGTTCGATAATCAATTCACTGACGGGGCAGCAGACGGCGAGTGTCTCCGATGTGCCGGGAACCACGACGGACCCGGTGCGAAAGCGCATCGAGTTGCCCGGGATGGGCATCTGCACGCTTGTGGATACAGCCGGACTGGATGATGACGGAGGGGCGCTCGGCGCCGAGAGAGTGAGGAAGAGTCGCGCGGTGGCGGAACAGGCGGATCTGGGAGTCATAGTTTTTACCGGCGAAGAGTTCCCGGAAGAGGCTGCTCAGATGGCTGCTCTCTTGAAAGGATACGATACCCCGTTTGTGCTGATTCACAACAAGTACGACCTTGGCAAGATGCCCTCCGGACTCGCTTCGCGGCTGGCTTCCGAATATGGCTCCGAGCCTTTGGAATACAGCTGCGCGGAAGGCGCTCCGGTAGAACTCAGGGATTCTCTGGTGGCGGCGTTGAATGCCGCCGCAAAGAGCGTGGCAGGAGGGGAGAGGCCCGTCTTCGAGGGGCTCGTCAAGGCCGGCGACCTTATTGTCCTGGTCTGTCCCATAGACTCCGAAGCGCCTAAAGGAAGGCTCATCCTTCCACAGGTCCAGGCAATCCGCGACATTCTCGACCGAAACGCCACCGCGGTGGTGCTCCAGCCTTCGGAACTGGGGGCGTATGTGACTGCGCACGGCGGGGAGATTACTCTTGTGGTAACCGACAGCCAGGTGTTCCCGACAGTGAACGCGGCCGTTCCGGAGGAGATTCCGCTGACCTCCTTCAGTATGCTGCTGGCCCGCAGCAAGGGCGCCTTCGGGCAGTACAAAGAAGGAGTGAAGAAACTCGACTCGCTGCAGGACGGCGACCGCATTCTGATGCTCGAATCCTGCGCCCACCACGCCACCTGCGAGGATATCGGCCGCGTCAAGATTCCTGCCTTGATAAGGCGCTACAGCGGCAGGCAGCTGGAGTTCGATTTCGTAGCCGGTCTTGATGCCATTGGAGGCGACATATCCCGCTATGCCCTTGTGGTCCAGTGCGGCGGCTGCGTGGTGACCCGCAAGCAGTTGCTCAACAGAATACGCCCGGCCGTGAAGGCGGGCGTACCCGTAGTCAATTATGGGATGGCGATTGCCTGGCTTACAGGGATTTATCGCCGCGTAATGAAACCTCTCCTTTAAGTTATTCGATTCCCTCGAAAGCGTAGGTTGAATAGTTGTAGCCGCGGCTCTCGTAGATGGGCAGCAGCGCGGTTTCGATGCGCTTCACGAAATCTTCGTAGGAAGTCCTGTTCTCATTGCTCCAGGCCACCTCGGCAAGGGCCGCCATACGTGGCAGGGCCATGTGCTCGATATGGTCGAAAGTGGCTATATATTCGGCCCAAAGATTGGCCTGGATGCCCTTGATGTGGGATTTCTCGCTTTCGTCGAGCTGGTCGAACGGATCGAAAGAGTAGCATTTGCTCAGCGGCAGATGGCGTCCGATGCCGAGAGGCTCGCCGTTGCCGGCGGGGTCCGCGGTCTGATAATAATCGAGATAGAAGTGGCTGTTGGGAGTCATGATGACGTCGTTGCCCATCTTGGCTGCGGCTATGCCTCCCTTGGCTCCGCGCCACGACATAACTGTCGCGCTCTGCGAAACGCCGCCCTCGAGGATCTCGTCCCATCCGATTATCTTGCGTCCCTTTTCGGCGAGATACTTCTCGACAGTAGTGATCAGGTAGCTCTGAAGTTCCGCCTCGCGGGTGTAACCCTTCTCCTTCATAAGCGCCTGGCACTTGGGGCATTTCTCCCATTCGCTGCGGGGAGCCTCGTCACCGCCGATATGGATATACTCCGAAGGGAAAATGTCGCAGATCTCGTCGAGCACCTTCTCGAGAAAGACCACGGTCTCGGGATTTCCCGCGCAGAGCACCTCCGGGAAGATTCCCCAGCGGGTCTCAACCTTGTAGGGATAATCTGCGCCTCGGCAGCCCAATTCAGGATAACTTGCCAGTGCGGCGCAGGCGTGGCCGGGCATCTCGATCTCGGGAATGACGGTAATATAGCGCTCGGCTGCATATTTTACTACATCGCGCATCTCCTCCTGGGTGTAGAATCCCCCGTGGGGAGTACCGTCGTACTTCGGATCTTTCTGGCTCTGGTGGCCGATGATAGTTTCGGCGCGGACCGAGCCAATCTCAGTCAGTTTAGGGTAGGACTTTATCTCCGCCCTCCAGCCCTGGTCGTCGGTAAGGTGCCAGTGGAAGACATTGATCTTGTGCATCGCGATAAGGTCGATGTACCGCTTGACCTCATCCACGGTGAAGAAGTGGCGGCAGCAGTCCAGGTGGGCACCGCGGTAGGCGAATGCCGGCTTGTCTTTGATCAGCACACCCGGTATGCGGCCGGCGCCCGCCTCGCGCACCTGCGAGACAATCTGCAGCAGCGTCTGCCTTCCCCGGAAAATGCCCGCCTCGCTGCCGGCGGTGATCTTCACCTTTCCGCAGCGGGTGTCGAGAACATACTCCTCCTCCGCAAGTTTCTTGTCGATGCGGGTCTTGACTGCGGGCTCCGCGCCCTCTTTCAGAACTACGCCCTTTCCGCCTCCTACCATTGAAACGGGGTTGGGCACGATTGCCAGGTCGGGTGCAGGCTTTTCAGCGCAGCAGGATGCGATGAGGAACGTCGAAATCAAAATTACCAGTCTTTTCATAGTCAGTTTATTTTTCGGTTTTCTTCTGTTTTGAGGCAAATAATTCGATGAGTATTACGGCACCGATGCCGACAAGGCACCAGATGATAGCCTGGACGATATGGGGATTGTAAGCAGCTCCTTCGGCGAGGCCCTGCGAGGCGCGGATAGCCTCGGGATTGGACCAGGGCCAAACCTTCACCAGCGAACCCAGTACAAATCCCAGCAGCACCAGCATGGTGGGCCTTTCCCATCGAGCCAGAAGCCAGTGGAGGAACTTTGAAAAAGCCAGGATTCCGATGAGCATACCTGACGCGAAGACCAGCAGCACCGGAATATTAAGGTCTGAGACAGCCTGCATCACGAAATCGTACTTGCACATCAGCACCAGGATCAGGCTGCCTGAGATTCCCGGCAGAATCATCGAACAGATTGCTATGGCTCCGCAGAGGAAGAGGAACCACCAGTTGTCTGGCGTGGAGGCGGGGGAGAGGGTGCAGATCACTACGCCCAGGGCGGCGCCTGCTAGTACCAGCAGCACACCCTTCCATCCTATCGGCCTGAGGTCCTTGAACATATACCAGCTCGAAGCCAGGATGAGCCCGAAAAACAGAGCCCAGGTCTCGACGGGATAATGAGCAAGAGTGTAGGTTATGAGTTTGGCCAGCGAGAAGATACTGACTACCACTCCGAAGGCGAAAGCCAGCAGGAACGGCCCGTCGACGGCCTTCCAGAACTCCTTGAATTTTCCCGTGAAGAACAACTTCCAGGTCTTTACGGAAAGAATGGAGTTCAGCGCGTCGATAAGTTGCTGATAAATGCCGGTTATAAGGGCGAAAGTGCCTCCGGATACGCCCGGAACGACATTCGCCGCTCCGACGAGATAGCCTTTGATGGCCGTGATTATGTGGCTTTCAGAGATTTTCATTTTTGCGATGTCTTATGATGCAAATTTAACAAAATTGGCACTAAGGCGATGGAGACCTGCGTAAAAATGACAGGTCTCCATCAAAAACGCCCATTTTTGACGGAGACCTGCCGAAAATGAGCAAGTCTCCATCACCGCGTCCGGCATAAAATGGAATACAACAAAAAGGGTGACGGCAGCGCCGTCACCCTAAATCCATCATCGGGAGCAAGTGTCCTATTTCTCGTCTGCGATAGCTGCCTGAGCTGCTGCCAGGCGTGCGATAGGCACGCGGAAAGGCGAGCAGGAGACATAGTTCATACCGATCTTGTGGCAGAAAGCGACGCTCGAAGGCTCGCCGCCGTGCTCGCCGCAGATACCGACCTTGAGGTCGGGACGGGTCTTGCGTCCACCCTTGAGGCCGAGCTCTACGAGATAGCCTACAGCGCTCTGGTCGAGGATGTTGAACGGGTCAGCATCGATGATCTTGTTGGCCAGATAATCGGGCATAAACGCTCCGACGTCGTCGCGGGAGAAGCCGAAGGTCATCTGGGTGAGGTCGTTGGTACCGAAGGAGAAGAACTCAGCGGTCTTGGCCATTTTGTCGGCCAGGATAGCTGCGCGGGGGATCTCGATCATAGTACCGTACTTGTAGTCGATCTTGACTCCGAATGCGGCCTCTACAGCTGCCTTCTGAGCCTCGCAGATCTTCTTCTGGAAGTCGAGCTCGCGTACATCCACGGTCACGGGAACCATGATTTCGGGATGGCACTCGATGCCTTCCTTCTGGAGCTCTGCGGCTGCGGTGAAGATAGCCTTGAACTGCATTTCACTGATCTCGGGATAGGTGATGCCGAGACGCACGCCGCGGTGACCCATCATCGGGTTGACCTCGTGCAGCGACTCGCCGCGCTCCTTGACCTCCTCTACGCTGATGCCAAGTTCCTTGGCGAGCTCAGCCTGCTTCTCGGCGGTCTTGGGGACGAACTCGTGCAAAGGCGGGTCGAGCAGACGGAAGGTGACGGGACGGCCGCCCATAACCTTCATGGTGTTCTTGGTAGCGTCCTTCACGTAAGGCTCGAGCTCTGCGAGAGCGGCCTTGCGCTCCTCGGTGGTCTTGGAGTGGATCATCTTGCGGAGCTTTGCGAGGGGAGCCTCGGAGTTCTTGCCGTAGAACATATGCTCGATACGGAAGAGTCCGATACCCTCGGCGCCGAATTCGATAGCCTTTGCAGCATCCTCGGGGTTGTCGGCATTGGTGCGGACACCGAGCTTGCGGAACTTGTCAACCATTGCCATGAACTTGACGAAACGGGGGTTCTCGGTAGCGTCCATCGTAGCGATAGCCTCGGCATAGACGAAGCCCTTGCTGCCGTTGAGCGAGAAGGTCTCGCCCTCGTTGTATTCCTTGCCGGCGATGACTGCGACCTTCTTGCCGTTCTTCTCTGCGAAGCTTACTGCGTCGCATCCGACGATGCAGCACTTGCCCCATCCGCGTGCCACCAGTGCAGCGTGGGAGGTCATACCTCCGCGTGCGGTCAGCAGGCCGGAGCAGGCGCGCATACCCTCGACATCCTCGGGGTTGGTCTCCTCACGGATGAGGATGACCTTCTCGCCGCGCTTGGTAGCCTCGATGGCTGCCTCGGAAGTGAAATAGATCTTGCCGACAGCGCCGCCGGGGCCTGCGGGAAGACCGGTTGCGATAACCTTCGCGCCCTTCTCAGCCTCTGGGTTGAGGATAGGGTGGAGGATCTCGTCGAGCTGCTTGGGAGCGACGCGCATAACGGCGGTCTTCTCGTCGATGAGCTTCTCGTCGAGCATATCCATAGCCATATTGAGGGCTGCGATACCGGTGCGCTTTCCGATACGGCACTGGAGCATCCAGAGTTTGCCGTCCTGGATGGTGAACTCGATGTCCTGCATATCGGAGAAGTGGTGCTCGAGTTTCTGCTGGATAGCGTCGAGCTCCTTGTAAACCTCGGGCATCGCGGTCTCGAGCGATGCGAGGTGGCGGTTATGGTCGTTCTTGGTTGCTTCGTTGAGGGGGTTCGGGGTGCGGATGCCGGCTACGACGTCCTCGCCCTGGGCGTTGATGAGCCACTCGCCGTAGAACTTGTTCTCGCCGGTAGCGGGGTTGCGGGAGAATGCGACTCCGGTAGCGGAGTTCTCACCCATATTGCCGAATACCATCGACTGCACGTTGACAGCGGTTCCCCAATCGTCGGGAATACCCTCGATGCGACGGTAAGCGATTGCACGGCGGCCGTTCCAGGATTTGAAGACTGCGCCGATGCCGCCCCAGAGCTGAGCGTATGCGTCATCGGGGAACTCCTTGCCAAGCACCTTCTTGACGCGCACCTTGAATGCCTCGCAGAGCTCCTTGAGGTCCTCGGTGGTAAGGTCGGTGTCGCTCTTGTAACCCTTTGCCTTCTTGACTTCGCCGAGCATATTGTCCAGCTGGACGCGGATGCCCTCGCCGTCGGCGGGCTCGATGCCCTCGGCCTTCTCCATCACGACGTCGGAATACATCATGATGAGGCGGCGGTAAGCGTCATACACGAAACGGGGGTTGTTGGTCTTTTCGATGAGGCCGGGGATGGTGGCCGAGCAGAGACCGATGTTGAGGACTGTCTCCATCATACCGGGCATCGAGCTGCGGGCTCCGCTGCGGCACGAAACGAGGAGGGGATCCTTCGAATCGCCGAACTTCTTGCCCATAATCTTCTCGGTCTCGGCAAGGGCTGCGTTGACGTCAGCCTCGAGTCCTTCGGGATACTTTCCGCCGAGGTCGAAATACTCGGTGCAGCATCCGGTGGTAATTGTGAAACCTGCGGGAACAGGGATTCCGATCTTGCACATTTCGGCCAGGTTGGCACCCTTGCCACCCAGCTCATTTCTCATCGTGCCGTTGCCTTCGGCACTTTTGCCGCCGAAGCGGTAAACTCTTTTGGTCATACTTTGAATAACTTAACTTATATTGATTTCTGTCTTATTTCCACAAAGCGACAAAGATAATACTTTTTTTTCTACATTTGCCGCCACTATGGAATTCAGCGAAAAAGAATACGAGGCCCTCATCAACTGGCTCTACAGTCAGTTCCCCTCCTACCAGGTAGTGGGTGACAGGGCTTTCAAGATGGAACTCGGCGCAATGAACGCCTTCAACGAGGTTCTCGGATACCCCGACCGCAGTTTTGCCAAGATCCACGTGGCCGGCACCAACGGCAAGGGCTCGACCTCCTCGATGCTCGCATCCGCGCTCGCTTCGTGCGGCCTGCGGACGGGCCTTTACACCTCGCCCCATCTGACCGACTTCCGCGAGAGGATGAAGATCATAGAGCCCGACGGGAGCTACGAGCTGATCTCCAGGGAGGAGGTCTTCGGATTCTTCGAGCGCAACAGGAAGTCCATAGAGAGCATAGCTCCCTCGTTCTTCGAGATCACGACATCGATGGCATTCGACTTTTTCGCCCGCGAGAAGGTCGATGTCGCGGTCATCGAGGTGGGCCTCGGCGGCCGTCTGGACGCCACCAATATAATAACTCCCGAACTCAGCGTCATCACCAACATCTCGCTCGAGCACTGCCAGTATCTCGGCTATACGCTGCCCGAGGTGGCGGGGGAGAAGGCCGGCATCATAAAACCCGGAGTCCCCGTGGTGATAGGCGAGGCTCTGCCCGAGACGCGCCCCGTCTTTGAGGCGAAGGCCGCCGAAAAGGGCAGCCCCATCTGGTTCGCGGAAGATGCCGCAGAGCTCTTCCTGCCGCTCTCCACGGAAGATATGGACCTTCAGGGAGACTACCAGAGCCGCAATATCCGCACACTCTCGGAGGCTGTCCACAGGCTTGTCGAAACCCCTTGGGGCCGCGCCCACATCGCCTCCCTGCCCGACTGGAAGGAGAGGGTGATTGACGGTGTGCGCCACGCCGCCCTGCGTACCGGGCTGCGCGCCCGCTGGGAGACTTTCCGCAGCGCATCTGCTCCCTCGGGAGAGGACGACCGCGGCAAGGCCCGCATAATAGCCGATACCGGCCACAATGCCCACGCCTTCCGTTGGATCCGCGAGCAGATCGACAAGATCGGCTGCGATTATGACAATATCTTCTTCATTTTCGGCGTCGTGGCCGACAAGGATATCCACGCCATCGCCGAATTCCTGCCGAGGGACGTCAACTACATCCTGACCTCACCCTCGTCGCCCCGCGCCCTTTCGGCCGGGGAGCTCGCCAACGTCCTGTCGGATTACGGCATCGGCGGCAGGGTGGTCCCCAATCCGGCCGAAGCGCTAGCCGAAGCCGACCGCCTGGCGGGATCGGGGGACCTCATCTTCATTGCGGGAAGCAATTACCTGATTTCCGATATCATCGCCCTGGGGCTCTGATGTGCGGCTATGCCGCCGCCCCGTTGTGGAGGATCATCAGCACATAACCCACGTAGAGGGCTATGAAGATCGCTCCTTCCCAGCGCTCGAGCTTGAGAGTGCGCAGGGGGAATGCGGTGAGCATGAGCAGTACTGCGGATATGAGCACTGCTACGATGCTGAAGAAGTTGACCGGCAGCACGTTGAGCGGGCTTATGGCCGCGCTGAAGCCGATGATCAGCAGTATATTCGAGATGTTCGAGCCGATGATGTTGCCGATGGCCATCTGTTCGCGTCCCTTTGCTGCGGCCACGACGCATACAGCCAGTTCGGGCAACGATGTGCCGCCAGCCATGATGGTATTGGCTATCACCGCCTCGGAGATATGCAGGTAGTGGGCGATGTTGACTCCGTGGTCCACGAAGAGGTTGCCTCCGAGAATGAGGCCTCCGAGGCCTGCGACGATGAATGCGATCATCTTCCATATCGGCATCGGCGGCTCCTTGGTGCCCTCGTCGGGCTGTCCTTTGCCCTGCTTGAAATTATACCATATATATGCTACGAACAGCGCGAAGAGGATTATGCCCTCCAGACGGGATACCTTTCCTCCAATGGCGAAGAGCAGGAAAAGGAGCGAGACTGCGATGCAGGCCGGCAGGTCGATCTTGAAGTTGCTGCGGCTGAAGGTCAGCGGCAGGATGAGCGCCGTGACTCCGAGGATCATCAGCGTGTTGAAGATGTTCGAGCCCGCCACATTGCCGATTGCGATGTCGGCGTTGCCCTTGATTGCTGCCACCGCGCTCACGACGAACTCCGGCATGGAGGTTCCGATGCCGACGATGGTGGCTCCGATTACGTATTCCGAAAGACCGAATCGCCTTGCGACTCCGGAGGCGCCGTCGACGAGCCAGTCGGCTCCGAAAATAACCAGCGCGGCGCCCAGAATAAAGAGAAGTATGTCTGTTAGTATCATAGGGCCGCAAATATATACAAATTAAATTTTATCTTGCAAGGGTCCCCTTCAGGCGCGGTCGGATGCGATGAGTTCCAGCAGTTTGTCTATCGCTTCATCCTGGGGGATGTGCCTCAGGACGGCCTCCCGGCCACGATATAGCGTCACGTGGTCGCGCCCTTCGCCCACATAACCGTAGTCCGCATCGGCCATTTCGCCCGGGCCGTTGACGATACAGCCCATCACGGCTATGCGCAGTCCGGCGAGGTGCGAGGTGCGTCGCCTGACTTCGTTGAAAACAGTCTCGAGATCGTACAGGGTGCGTCCGCAGCCGGGACAGGCGATGTATTCGGGCTTGGTAAAGCGCCTGCGGCAGGCCTGCAGCAGGGCGTCCTTGAAATAATCTTCCTGCTCCGCGGTAAGCGGCTTCCCTTCGGCGGTGCAGCCTGACAGGTCGCAGTCGTCTGCGCGGCATTCGAGCAGGTCCGGCCCGTAGAGGACCGATGCGCGGATTATGAACTCGTTCCAGGATGAGGCGTGGATGGGGCCCGGAGCGGCCTCGCAGGCCTCGACTATCTGCCTTCCGGCCTCGATCTCGCCGACGGGATTCTCGGTGAGCGATACCCTGATCGTATCGCCGATGCCCTCGCGCAGCAGGGTGCCTATTCCGACGGCCGATTTGATGCGGCCGGTGTCGCCTCCTCCCGCTTCGGTGACGCCCAGGTGGAGAGGGTAGAGGTGCCCCAACTCCTCGCGCATCGCCTTGTCCAGCAGGCGGTAGGCATCCACCATAACTCTCGTGTTACTCGCCTTGAGCGATACCGCTACCTTGTGGAAATCCTCCTCCTCGCACATCCTGAGCCACTCCATCACCGCCTCCTTCATCGCCTCGGGAGTGTTGCCGTAGAGCGAGGTTATGCGCTCCCCGAGGGAGCCGTGGTTGAGCCCGATGCGGATTGCGGTACCCTTCTCGCGGCAGAGGGCTATCAACTGGCGGAATCTGTCGCAGGCCTCCTCGTGCACCCGTGCGAAATTGCCCGGATTGATGCGGACCTTGTCGGCTATGCCGGCCACGGCGAGAGCCACATCCGAAGAGAAGTGGACATCCGCTACGAGGGGCGTATAAATGCCCTCCGCGCGGAGTCGCTCCTTGATGCGTGCGAGCGCCTCCACCTCCTTCATTCCCTGGGTGGTGAGCCTTATGAGCTGCGCTCCGGCGCGGTACATTTCGCGGCACTGGGCCACGGAGGACTCCACATCCTGGGTGGAGGTGTTGCACATAGTCTGGATTACCACGGGCGAGCCGCCTCCCAGATGCACAAGGCTTTCGGGATGCCCCTGGACGGGAGCGCCTATATCGAAACTGATCCTTTCCATCCTACCACAGATTATAGAAGAGCCCGGCGCTGATGATTATGTTGCGCGGGTATGCCAGCATCCAGTACAGGTCGCTGAACTTGTTGGTATGGTACATACTGCAGAGGGAGTACTTGTAGCGTCCTTCCAGGTGCAGTTCCAGGTTCTTGAAGACGAATGCCACTCCGCCGCCGCCCATAATGCCGTAATCGTGGCGGATGTCGTACTGGTCGAATCCGCCTTCGCGGTCGGTGTCGAGCTTATAGCAGTAGTAGGGGCCGAGATCGATGAGGAACCTCAACATCCCGGCATCGAGGTGCACCTGCGCCAGGAGGGGGAATTCGATAATGGTGTTTTTCTCGCCCCAGCCGTTCAGTTCGGAACTGTATCCCTGGTGGGCGTAACGGGCGCCGACCTGGAGTCCGAAGATGTTGACATAGTCCCAAAGGGCGCTGTAGTAAGTATAGGCCACCTCGAAATTGACCGGCGAGGTTATATATCCCTGGCTGATATTCGGATTGGCCTGCACGGTGCAGAGGTCGTAGGAATACTTGAAGCCGACCATATGGCGGCTCTTGAATTTCTTGGGCTGCGGCAGGGTGTCGATGCTGCTGAAATCGTCCTGCAGGTCGGGCACGATATCCTGCGCCCTGAGCTGGAAAGAGGCCAGGGCCAGAATAATTGCCAACGCTATCTTGTGAATCTTCATCGGAACAGTTCTTTGAGGTTGATGTCCTGCTCGAGGTCGGTGCGCTCGAGTATCTCTATGAGATTGCCGCCGTTTTCGAAGGTGAAAACCTTCACCACCTCGGGCTGGCGCCGCTCAAGCAGGTTGCCGACGTCGAAGATGCCGTTGCCGTTGCGGTCCTGCGTGATGCGGATGGCATATTTCCCGGCCTTGAGATAGGGGCAGTTGAGCTTCCCGTCGGCATTGATCGTGAACCTGCGCAGCGTCTGGGACATCTTCTCGTCGAGAAGCTCCACGATATAACGCATATCGGCGCCGGTTACATTGAGGGCCAGGGAGGAGAGATTCTCGTCGTTGGGAAGGGCGATCTTTATCTCCTCGCGGGCATTGGGCAGGCCGTACATATTGACGAAGGTGCCCTGGGGGATTATGAGCTTGTAGTCGTATCCTATCTGAAGAGTGCAGTCGGGGCGGATGACGAAGCGGCGGATCTCGGCGGTGTCGCGGGTGAAGATCACCTGCTTATCCTCGGTCTGGTTCTTGGGGTTGGTCTCGGTGAAACGCAGGGAGTCGAGGACGAATTCCAGTATGGGATCCTCGCTCTCGAGGATTATGCCTTCCTGTTCGACGGTCTCATTGGTGGAGGTCGCCTTGAGTTTGAAGGTGGTGTCCTTCTCGTGTTCCTTTATCTTCTTGAGGATGTTGGTGTCGGTGGGCATCGCCATCGCTACGGCCTCGGAGAATTCGGCGAGCACTCCGGTGGAGTCGGTCTTCATATAGTCGATCCTCACCAGGAGGCTGTCGTCGAGCCTGTAGCGGCTGGTTATCCAGAAGTTGATGCTGTCGCGCGAGGGGTTGTACTGGAGCAGCACGTCGGTGGAGTCGATGCCGTAGAACTCGAGGTTGCGGATATCGACGTTCGCCGAGCTGAACTTGAGGAATCCGAACTTCTCGTTGAGTCGCCCGTAGTTCTGCAGATACTGTACGCTCTGGAGCTCCTTGAAGGCCGAGAGGGTGATCATCGGGACGCGTGCGGCGCATTTGGCGGTATCCTTCATGTTGAAGCCGCGCAGCTCGTAGATGGAATCGTTCACCACCGCGGTAGGGGTGAAGAGGGTGTCGAGGAAGGCCACGTTGTCGGCGTCGGGGTTGTACTTGCTGTCGCCGTCCTCGTCGGTGAAGGCGATTATGCGGTACTCGGCGGGCTTGATGTTGCGAAGGGTGAAGAATCCCCAGTCGTCGCTGCGGCTCGCCGCGTCGGGGAAGACGTTGAAGCAGGCCGAGTCGCTGAGGTCGGTATATGCGGCCACAAGCATCTTGGCGGCGGGCTTGAGCGTCTGGCAGTCCACAATGCTGCCGGTGAAGTACATCGAGTCGATCACGTCGCCGGTCGAGAAGGTATATACGTATCTCGGGGCAAGATTGCCCTCATTGTTGTCGGCCAGCGCCTGTCCGAAGTCGATGGTGTAGGTGCGGTCGGGCTGCAGCGTATCCTGCATCGTCACCACGATGCCCTTGCCCTTTACCGCCGAGAGGGGTTTCTTCTTGGTCGGCGGAGAGAGGAAGATGTCGGAGGAGTTCTTGATGACGGTGTATTCGTCGAACTGCAGGGTCACCTTGCCTTTGACAAGGGGAAACCCGGTGGCGTACTGGTCGGGTATGACCTTCACCAGTACGGGCGGGATGGTGTCCTTGGGGCCGCCGCCCGGAGGAGTGGTGGTGTTCGCGCAGGAGCGCGAGAGGAGGCAGCAGCAGATAAGGCCGGCCAGCAGGTATGCGGTTGTCTTGTTTGCTCTCATTATTGGTTGATTTCTGCGCGGGTGACCGATTCGAGCCCCCTGACGGCTCCGATGCGCCTTGTGAGGCTCTCGATATCGGCCTTGTCGCGTACATACAGTTCGATCGATCCCTCGAAGACTCCGTCGTGGGCCTCGAACATTATCTTTCGCATATTGATGTTCAGTTCGGAGGAGATGACCTTGGTGATGTCGTTCAGCAGTCCGGCGCGGTCGATTCCCTGGATGACGATCTTGGTGAGGAAACGCATCACGGATTTGTCGCTCCAGCGCACCGCGATTACCTTCTCGCCCATCTTGGAGGCCAGGTCGTTGACCACCTTGCAGCTCTTCTTGTGGACCACCACGCGGCCCTGGTCGTCGATTATGCCGAGGGCGCTGTCGCCCGGGACGGGGTTGCAGCAGTCGGCGATAATGTAATTGGTGTTTTCCGAACCCTCTCCGATGATGTACTCCTTTTTGCGGTCGATCTCCTTGCCGTTGCTCTTGGGCCTGAAGAGTTTGTTGATGCCGCCCAGGAATCCCTCGGAGGCGGGAGCGCTCGCGCGGAGGGCCTTGTCGAGGTCGTCGAGGGTCAGGACGCCGAGCCCGATCTTGGCGTAGAACTGGTCCTTTGTCTCGCATTTATAGTAGGCCAGGAGGCGCTTCATCACCTTGATGCGCTCCGCTATGCCGCGGTCGTTGAGGCGTTTGTCGAGGATACGGAATCCTTCGCCGATGCTGTCCTTGGTGTTCTTCTTGAGGCTCTCCATAACCAGGCTCTTGGCCTTGGTGGTCTTGAGGAAGTCGAGCCACTCGCGCTTGGGACTGCCGGTGACGGAGGAGATGATCTCCACCTGGTCGCCACTGTGGAGCACCTGCGAGAGGGGCACCAGCTTCTGGTTGACCTTGCCGGCGATGGCCTTGTTGCCTATGTCGGTATGGATGCTGTAGGCGAAATCGAGCACCGTGGAGCCTTTCTCAAGGCGCCTCGTCTCGCCCTTGGGGGTGAAGACGAAAATGTCGGCGGTGGTGAGCTCCTTGTGGAAGTCGTCGAGGAACTGGATGGCGTTGGCGTCGGGGTTCTCGATTATCTCGCGGACTTTCTTGAGCCAGTTGTCCACCTCGAAGTCGGAGGTCTCCTGGTTCGCCTCTCCGTTTTTCTTGTAGAGCCAGTGGGCCGCCACGCCCCGCTCTGCGATGGAGTCCATCCTCTCGGAACGGATCTGGACCTCCACCCAGTTGCCTCCGGGCGACATCACGGTGAGGTGCAGGGCCTCGTAGCCGTTTGATTTGGGCTCCTTGGTCCAGTCGCGGGTGCGGTCGGCCTTGTAGGGATAGAGGGCCGTGATCTTGGTGAATATGTGCCAGCACTGTTCGCGCTCGGTGTACTCCTCCTTCGGCTTGAAGATTATGCGGATGGCGTAGAGGTCGTAAATCTCCTCGAAGGGGAGATTCTTGGTGTTCATCTTGTTCCAGATGGAGTAGGGGCTCTTGAGACGCTTGAGGATCTTGCTGTCTCCGTATCCCGCTTTCTCGAGCTCGCGCCGGATGGATTCCGTGAAGGTCTCCATCTCCTCCCTGCGCTCGGCATCGATATTCTCCAGTCTCGAGACTATATCCTGATAGGCCTCCGGCTCGCGGAATTTGAGCCAGATGTTCTCCATCTCCGATTTTATGGCGTAGAGTCCCAGGCGGTGGGCCAGGGGGGCGAAGATGTACATCGTCTCGCTCAGGATCTTGTCCCGCTTGTACTCCGGCATGAACTCGATGGTCCTGACGTTGTGCAGGCGGTCGGCCAGTTTGATGAGGACTATCCTGACGTCGTCGTTGAGGGTGAGGAGGATCCGCTTGAAATTCTCGGCCTGGAGGCTGGTGGTATCCTTGCTGCCGTCCAGGGCGGTCTTGATCTTGGTGAGGCCGTCCACGAGGGAGGCGATCTTGTCGCCGAAGTTGCGCCTGATGTCGTCCACCGTGAAGTCGGTGTCCTCCACCACGTCGTGAAGCAGGGCGGCGCTGATCGACTTGTAGCCCAGACCTATCTCGCTGACTACTATCTTGGCCACCGCTATCGGGTGGAGGATGTACGGGTCGCCGGAGCGCCGGCGGACATTCTTGTGGGCGTCGTTCGCAAAGTCGAATGCCTTGAGGACAGTCTCATATTCCTGGCGGTTGGCGCAACGCTTTCGGCTCGCCTCCCTGAGGCCGGAGAATTCCTGCTCTATGAGTTGATAGTCTTCTTCCGTAAAGGTACTTTTCATATTTCGGAAAATAGGTCTTTGGGTGCCTCGGAGCCCTCCGTCAGATGGCGGAAGTCCTCTTCGGATATAACTTTAATTCCCAGCTTCTCGGCTTTCCTGAGCTTCTCGGGGCCGGCCTTCTCGCCAGCCAGGAGATAGGTGGTGCTGCCGCTCACGCTGCCGGTGCATTTACCGCCGTGGGCCGCTATCAGGCGCTTCATCTCCTCGCGGGAGATGGAGAAGTTGCCCGATACCACCACCGTGCACCCTTCGAGAGAGTCGGAGAGTTTCTGCCGGGATGATTCGTCTATTTCAAATTGCAGGCCGATTGCCCTCAGGGTTTCGACCATTTTGCGGTGTTTCTCGTTCGCGCACCACTCGAGGACGGCGTCGGCCATAATGCCGCCGATGTCGGGGACCTGCAGGAGATCCTCCCTCGATGCGCCCATAAGGGCCTCCATCGAGCCGAAGTGGGCTGCCACGCCCTTCGCGGTGGTCTCGCCTATGTGCCTTATGCCCAGGGCGTAGAGAACCCTCTCGAAGGGAACGGATTTCGATTTTTCGAGGCTGTCGAGGAAATTGTCTACCGATTTGCGCTGCCACCCTTCGAGGCTCATCAGCTGGAGAGGGGTGAGGGTGTAGAGGTCGGGGAGCTCACGGATGAAGCCGTTGTCGTAAAGCTGCTCTATGGTTGCCTCGCCGGCCAGGATATCCATCGCCTTGCGCGAGACGAAGTGGATGAAGCGGCCCTTGATCTGCTCGGGACAGTTGTCGGAGTTGGGGCAGTAGTGGCGCGCCTGCTCGAGGTCCCTCACCAGAGGGGTGCCGCAGTCGGGGCAGACCTCGGGGAAGTGGGGCTTCCGGGCGCTTTCGGGACGCTTGCTGCGCTCCACTGCGGTGATTTTTGGAATTATCTCGCCACCCTTCTCGACATAGACCCAGTCGCCGATGTGGATGTCGAGCAGGTCCATCTGGTCTTTGTTGTGCAGGCTGGCGCGCTTGACTATGGTGCCGGAGAGGGGGACGGGCTCGAGATTGGCCACGGGGGTTATCGCACCGGTGCGTCCCACCTGATAATCGATGGAGAGCAGGGGAGTGAGGGCCGATTCGGGCTTGAACTTATACGCAGTCGCCCAGCGCGGGCTCTTGGCCGTGAAGCCCAGCTGGCGCTGGAGGTCGAGTTCGTTGACCTTGATGACTATGCCGTCGGTGGCGAAGGGGAGCTGTTTGCGCCTGGTGTCCCACTCTTTGATGTACTCCATGGCCTCCCCGATGCTGTTTGCCTTGCGGCTGTACTCCGATACGGGAAGTCCCCAGGAATGGGCCGCCTCAATGGCTTCGATATGGGTCTTGAAGGGGTTGTTGTCGGTGATGAAATGATAGAGGACGCAGTCCAGGCCGCGCTTAGCCATCTCTTCGGGAGTCTGCAGCTTAAGGCTTCCGGCCGCGGCGTTGCGGGGATTTGCGAAAGGGATCTCGCCCCGTTCTGTGCGCTCGGCGTTGAGCCTCTCGAAGTCTGCGAACGGCATATAAATTTCCCCGCGGATCTCGAATTCTTCCGGTATCTCAGGACCGCCGGCGCTCCGTGTTAGCTCTTTCGGGATTGCGGGGATGTTGACCACATTGCGGGTTACGTCGTCGCCCTTTGTGCCGTCGCCGCGTGTCAGGGCGTGAAGAAGTTTCCCGTTGCGGTATGTGAGGCAGATGGCCGTGCCGTCGAATTTCAGTTCGCAGGAGAAGGTGTAGCGGGGAGTCTGTCCTGCGGCTTGTGTTGCGGCCGCATTGTCCCCATCGTTAGCGCTGCCAGGCAGATGTATATCCGTAGCTATGGCCTTGGCGATACGGTCGTTGAACTCGTAGAGCTCCTCCAGGCTGTAGGTATTGCCCAGCGACATCATCGGATATCGGTGTGCCACCTGCTGGAACTCGGTGCTCCGGCTGGTTTCGCTGGGTTTGCCTTGGCTAGCGTCTCCGGCTTCGCTCCAGCTGCCTTCGCTCCGGCTGCCTTCGCTGGACTCCGCCGGGCTTTCAAGATCGCTGCCGACGTGTTGCGTAGGGGAGTCCGGCGTCGCCAGATCCGGGAACATGGCCTCGAGCCCCTGCAGCTCCTGCATCAGCAAGTCATACTCAAAGTCGCTGATAGTAGGCGCATTAAGCACATAGTAATTCCTATTATGCACCTCCAGCTCCCTCTTCAGGAGAGCCACGCGCTCAGCCGCAGCCTTATGAGTTATCTTAGCCATCAATTTGCCTGTTATATACTATAACTTGCAAATTTACAAAAAAAACGGATTCTGTTACAGCAACTACTCGAACCCTACGACCGTAGCGGTATGGCCGTCGCAGCGGAAGCGGATCTCCAGGCCGGCGTACTCGAGGGTGTAGATGCGGGAGGGGTCGTCGTGGTAGGCGGGGCGGGGGTCCTGGGCGAGGATCTCGCGGAGGGCCGACAGCTGGCGGGAATCGAGGCGCGGGGAGAGTTCTGCCAGGACATCAGCGGGGATCTCGACCTCGAGCAATCTCTGCGGCCTCTCGCCGACAAATCCGTCCAGCGCTTCCGGGTGGGAGTCCACTCCGGGCAGATAGGGCTTGATATCGAAGATCGGCGTTCCGTCCATAAGGTCGGCTCCGGAGACTGTCATCACCGGCCCGCGGGGGGAGTCGAGATCGATTCCCTCAAGCCTCACGCAGGAGAGCCCTATGGGATTGGGCCTGAAGGGGGAACGCGTGGCGAAGACCCCCAGACGCCGGTTGCCTCCCAGCCTCGGCGGTCGTACCGTCGGCGACCAGCTCTCCCGTCCGTTCCCGTCGTTATTCCCAGGTATGCTCTCCGAGAACTCCCATATAAGCCAAATGTGCGAGAAACCTTCCAGTCCTCGCAGCGCGTCGGGATTGCGGAACTCCGACTCGAAGACTATATGCGAGACCAGCGACGGCGCCAGGCCGCTCTGCCGCGGCAGCCCGAACTTGGTCTTGAGGTCGTTGTGTATCCTGGCTATGATTCTCATTCCTTCGCTTTATACCCTGAGGCGATGGCGAAAATCTCAGGAGTGAGGTGGCAATAACCGCCAGGATTCTTGTCGAGATAGTCCTGATGGTAATCCTCGGCCCTCACGAAGTTCTTGAGCGGCAGCAGTTCCACCGCCAGCGGCGCTCCGAGTGCCGCTTCCACCGAGGCCATCTCGTGCCGGATCTCCTCCAGCGGAGTTCCCGGGGCGTAATAGATTCCCGTGCGGTAGCGCGTACCCTCATCCTCGCCCTGCTTGTTGAGGCTCAGCGGATCGATAGCCTTGAGGAAAAGGGCTGTCAGCTCCCCGGCCGAGATCCGCGAGGGGTCGAAACGGATATGCACCGTCTCTGCATACCCGGTGGTGTCGGTGTAAACCTGCTTGTAAGTCGGATTTTCGGTATTGCCGTTGGCGTATCCCACCTCGGTGAAGACCACGCCGTCGATCAGTTTGAAGTATTTCTCAGCTCCCCAGAAGCATCCTGCGGCGAACCAGAGGTCGCAAACATTGTTGTCGTCCATATCGGAATAAATTAAAGGTTGAACTCTATCTGCGCCCCGTCGCGCCCGACCCGCAGCGAGACTTCGGCTCCCATTATCAGGGGCCAGTTGACCCCTCCGTGTCCGGCCGGGAAGCCGCAGCATACAGGTATCCCGCGCCCTTCGAAGTAGCTGGCTATCAGTGCCTCGACCGAAGGGTAATCGAGGTCGTTCCTGCAACCTGAGAAGTCCCCGAGAATCACGCCGTTGACGCGCTCGAGAAGGCCGTGCTTGAGCAGGATGTTCAGCTGCCTGTCGATATTGTGGTAACTCTCCTCGATCTCCTCGATGAAGAGTACTATGCCGTCCTCGGCGGTGAAGTCGGACGAAGTTCCGGCCAGCGGCGCGAATGTACAGATATTGCCTCCCACCAGTTTGCCGGTGCAGCGTCCACGGATGTTTGCGGGATGGTCCGGGACGGAGTAGGAGGGAATATTCCCGGCCAGCAGGTCGCGCAGCATGATGCAGCTCGTGTCGGCTCCCTCGGCCGATGCTATATCGTTGCCCATCACGCCGTGGACCGACATCACGCCGCCGCAGGCCGCGAGGCTCAGCAGGGTGGTTATGTCGCTGTATCCCACGATCCACTTGGGGTTGCGCGCGAATTCCCACGGCATCAGCTCGCCGATGAAATGGAGGGCGCCGTAGCCGCCCCTCTGGCATATTATCGCCTTGATTTCGGGATCCTCGAGGGCCCACCTGATGTCGGAGAGCCGCTCTTCGACTGTGCCGGCGTACGCCTTGGCGAAGCGCTTGCCCACATTGGGCCCGAGGACGGGCTCATAGCCCCATCCGCGGATCAGTTCCACGGCTTTGTCGATTTTGACGGAGTCGGTGGCGTAGGATGGAGTGAGGATGGCGATTTTGTCGCCGGGGCTCAGGAATGCGGGAGCGGTCATCGCGGCGGGGGAGAAGGGCTCTTCTGCCGCACTCTCCCTGTCGGAAGAGGATGTCGTTATGACGTATGTCGCTGCGGCAGCCGTTACCAGCGCGGCGATAACCACTATCTTCCTGAAAATTGTGTTTCCCATAGTTCAAAGTGTTTCTTCTGCAAATATATGCTTTTTGGCGATTCTGCGCCAAACGGATTTTAGCGCCGGGAGCGGGACTAATGATAAATCATTCAAAATAATGACTATATTTGCCGTCCCGATTTGAAAATCGGAGTCTTACGGCAAAAAAATGGTTAACAGATAAAATCAAATCGAAATGAATAAAAATATCGCGCTGAGCCCCAATCTGATAGTGGCGAGCCTCGGTAAGGAACCCAAAGATCTCAACCGTGACGACATCATCCGCTACATCACGGAAAACGGCATCAAGATGGTCAACTTTATGTATCCCGCCGAAGATGGCAGGATCAAGACGCTGAATTTTATGATCAACAGCCTCCAATACCTCGAGAGCATCCTCTCCGAGGGTGAGCGCGTTGACGGTTCGAGCCTTTTCCCCTCGTTCGTCGAGCCGGGCAGCAGCGATCTTTATATCATTCCCCGCTACAGGACGGCATTCGTCGATCCCTTCGCCCAGATTCCCACCGTGTCGATGCTCTGCAGTTTCTTCGACAAGGACGGCGAGCCTTTCGGATGCTCCCCTTACCAGACCCTTCTCAGGGCAGAGGAGGCCTTCGAGAAGAGTACCGGAATGACCTTCGAGGCTATGGGCGAACTCGAGTACTATGTCATCACCGAAGATGAACCCAGCTTCCCCGCCACCGACCAGCGCGGCTACCACGAATCGGAGCCTTTCGCTAAGCTCAATACCTTCCGCACGGAGTGCATGGAGTACATCGCCCAGACGGGAGGACAGATCAAGTACGGCCACAGCGAGGTGGGCAACTTCACCCTCGACGGCAAGATCTACGAGCAGAATGAGGTGGAATTCCTCCCCAATCCCGTCGAGACCGCGGCCGACCAGCTGGTGCTGGCCAAATGGGTCATCCGCAACCTGGCATACCGCTACGGCTATGACGTCTCCTTCGCCCCGAAGATCACCGTGGGCAAGGCCGGCTCGGGTATGCATATCCACATGCGCCTGATGCGCGACGGTCAGAACGTCACCCTGGGCGCTGACGGCAAACTCTCCGATGAGGCCCGCCGGGCCATTGCGGGTATGATGATGCTGGCTCCCTCGATTACAGCATTCGGCAACAAGAACCCCACTTCGTATTTCCGTCTGGTTCCCCACCAGGAGGCTCCGACCAATGTCTGCTGGGGCGACTGCAACCGCTCGGTGCTGGTCCGCGTGCCCCTCGGATGGTCCACCGGAAAAGATATGTGCGCCGCCGCGAACCCCGGCGAGAAGGCCCTCAGGCTCGATACCAAGTCGCGCCAGACCTTCGAGATGCGCTCTCCCGACTGCTCGGCCGATGTATATCAGCTGATGGCCAGCCTCTGTGTCGCCGCACGCTACGGCCTGGAGATGCCTGAGGCTGAGGCCCTCAGGATCGCCGAGGAGAAGTATGTGGACCTCGACATCCACAAGCCCGAGAATGCGGGCCGCCTCGCAACCCTTGATTCGCTGCCCGTAAGTTGCTGCGAATCGGCCGACTGCCTCGCCGCCAAGCGCAGCGTTTATGAGTCGGCAGGCGTTTTCCAGCCCAAGATGATCGACGGCATTATCAAGGCCCTCAAGTCCTTCGACGACAGCGACCTGCACCGCCGCGCCAAGGCCGACTCGAGCCTTATGCGCCACCTTGTGGAGAAGTATTTCTACTGCGGTTAAAAAAGAAGGGCTGAGTTTTTCTCAGCCCTTCTTTTTACATCCTGGCTTTCTGCTCTACGCCGGCTCCCG
This sequence comes from Bacteroidales bacterium, assembly GCA_017443845.1. GTDB lineage: Bacteria > Bacteroidota > Bacteroidia > Bacteroidales > UBA932 > Cacconaster. The sequence continues at coordinate 24,256 of JAFSXX010000034.1, forward strand.
TGCCTTTGTATTTGCTCTTTGCGGAGTTGAACTTGTAGCGGATTGAGAACTTGATCCGCCGCGTGTCAAAGTAATTTGTCTGATAGATGCTCTGGCAGCCGAAATCGGTTGAAATGCTCGTGTACGCCGTTTTGGCGAGGTCGCTTCCTTCGAGTCGCAGTATCAGCGATCCGTCCTTAAGGAGGGTCTTTTGGATGGCTGCCGAAAGGTCGAAGTAATTCCGCTCCATTATCGCGTTCTGTGCATATCCCTTGCTTTGCAGCATGCCTCCCAGTTCGAACTGCCATCCTCCCTTGAAGTTGAAAGTGTTGAACAGCTGGGCGAAGCAGATGGGCTTGCCGTTGAACTTGGTCTCCCTGACGCCTGAAGGCTCGCGCGGGTCGGGAGCGTTGATGGTGAGCCACTGGGGCATCATTCCTATGGTGTAGTTCATCGTCCAGGGACCGATTGTCGGAGTTAGGTTCACGAATGCGGTCAGATTCCTGTAGGGGGTGTCGATATTCATCGGCTTGACCAGGGCTATGCCTTCATCGTTGTACGGTGAGGACCAGACCATTATGGTTCCGTCGGTCCTGGAATACTCCAGCATCAGTGTGACGAACCTCCAAACGGCGGTAGCGCTCAGGTCGTGGGAGAGTTCGGGCTGGAGCTTCGCGTTGCCGCTCTGCCAGATGTAGCGGTTGTTGTAGCGGATTGCACCGTCGAGTTGGGAATAGGAGGGACGCCTTGTCTTGCGGTTGTAGCTGAGCATCATCTGGACAGGGCCGAACGCTCCGGCGTAGGATGCGCTGGGGAACCAGTTGGCGTAAGGACGGCTCAGGTCGCTATCCGGATTCAGTTCGTCTTCGTACTCATAATTCACATATTCATAGCGGATTCCGGCGCTGAACTGTCCCACCTTGGGGAGATAGAAGGCATAGGATGCGAAGCCTGCGTAGTTGTCCTCCCTGACCCTTGCCGAGGAGGCGGGAATGATGTCGAGTCCCCTGATGCTGTAGTTGTCGCTGCGGCGTGAGAAGGTCTCTTCGGTTCCGGCCTGAAGCTGTCCCATCCAGATGGGGTAGGAGAGCACTGCCTTGGCGGCGTACATCCGGCCGGAATTGCTGCTTTCGCTCTTGATTTCGGCATCGTGGGTCATCTCGCTGATTTCCCTCGCAACCGACACAGTGGAGTTGTCTGTGCCGTAATAGTCCAGGTTGATATCAATGTTCAATTTGTTGGCTACCAGTCCGTTATAATAGACGTTGGCGCCGAGGCTGAGGGGCGCGACCGCTCCGATTCTGTCTATAGTGACTGACTTCAGTTTATCGATCAGTTCTCCGTTTTCAAAGGCGTCGGTTATTATCAGTGTGCTGTCCATCGTGCTCAGGGTCTTTCCCCATTCCACCTTGCCGCCCAGGAAATGGTTGTCCGCCATCTGCCAGTTCGCTCCGGCGTTGCCGTGGAGGTTCTGAGTTGCAAAAATGCCGTCGATGTTTCCCTTGTTCACGAAAGTCCAGTCGTTCCCGCCTTTGTCTTTTCCGAAGCTGGCGGTTTCGGCGTCACTGATCTGGTTGGTCTTGTAGCTGTTGAAGTTGATACCTCCGAACAGATCGACTCCTCCGGTGCGGTAATTGACATTGAGATTTGATGCAGGGCGGTTGCCTTCGGCCCAGTCAAGAGCCTGGGAATCAGATGCATCGAAGTTGAATCCGAAACCGTCTCCCTGCCTGCGGATGGTCTTGATGCGGACCACGCTGCGTACTGTGGCGTCGTACTGCGCTCCCGGGTTTGTGATTACCTCCACGCTCTGGATCTCGTTGCTCTGAAGGCGGTCCAACTCGCCGGCGTCGGTCACCTTGTGTCCGTTGATATATATAAGGGGTGCTCCCTTGCCGATGACTTCGATGCCGTCCTTGCCCTTTATCAGGCCGGGGGTCTTGGCCAGCACGTCGTTTGCAGAGCCCACGTTCTCCAGCACGGATCCGCGCACGCCGGTCTGAAGTCCTTCGCCTTTCAGTTTGGTCTTGGGCATAATCGCCTCTACGGTGGCACCTTCAAGCAGTTGGGAGTCTTCTTCAAGCATAATCGGGCCCATCTGCTGCGGCTGGGTGCCGATCCGCACCTCGACCGTTGCGTCCTTGTAACCGATGAGGGAAGCGGTGAGGGTATAGGTACCGACAGCCGCCTTGAGGGAGAATGCTCCGTTTTCGTCTGCCGACGTTCCTGCCGCCACCTTCCCTTCGCCGTCAGTAAGGAAAACCGTCGCGAATTCGAGGGGGTTCCCCGCGGTGTCCGAAACGATTCCCGTCACCGTTCCTTCGGCCTGTTTCTTTGCGAATAGGGGAGAGCAGCAGAGTGCGCTGACAATGATAAGACTTAATATCCGTTTCATGGGTGATATTTTGAATTTTTGCAAAAAAAAATATAAATATATATCGTAAAACAATAAATAAATTCTGAATTCAGTATTTACGTCACAAAGATATAAATATTTTTCAATACCTTGTAACGCAAGGTACAAAAATTTTGAAAATATTTTGCAATGCAGCCCGGCCAGCGCCAGCGCCAGCGCCAGACCAGACCCGGCGAACCCGACGACCCCGACGATCGCGTCGACCCCGACGATCGCGGACCGCGCCTAGGCATCACGTAGCTCACTGAGCAACCTTTTCCGCGCTTCGTGAGGGCAAAAGGGGCCACGGAGCGCGATATACTGCCAATCTGCCCAGCGAATTGAGGCATCGCGCGCTCCGTGAAAATCGCTTTGCAATTCTCCTGCCTCTTTTTCTTGCAATTCATTGCTCCTGTCATTATCTTTGTCAATTGAGCAGCCACTTGAGGCGCTGGATAAGAAGATGAAGATTGATAAAGAACTGCTCGAGCAGATCATTTCCGATCTGGGACTCAATGTCCCTTTTGTCAAAGGCACCCAAATCAAAATCAAACGTTGCTGGCATTTCAGTACCGACGGAAATGCGGTAGATGCCATTTTTAATGATGAAAGCGATTTCATCAACGGCATGAACCGGATTTACGTAACTCTCCAGGGGTACAGAATTGTCATTCTCGCTTTCTGCCTGATGGATACCCACGTCCATTTCGTCCTTTACGGTGAGTTCGACGAGTGCAACCGGTTTGTGCACGACTACATCAGACGGACTTCTTGGCATATTGCCGTTACTCGCGGGGAGAGGCACAAACTGGAAAATGTCCCCATCGGCCATCAGCCGGTCGAGGACGACCGTTATCTGAAGACGGTCATTTGCTATACCTTGAAAAATGCCCCTGTCGCCGGCCTCAGATACAACGCACTCGATTATCCCTGGTCGAGCGCTCCATTATATTTCAGGCAGAATGGCTACTGGTCCTCTCCTTCATGGTTGGCCGACTCCAAGTTCTCTTATTTCTCCGGCGAGTTGGGGCTGAACTCACGCAGAGCGGCTCTCCGTACCAGGCAGCGGGCGTCATCCAATGTCAGGATGATTGGTCCGCTGATCTTTCCCGGAGAATATGTTCCGTATGAGATAGTGGAGCAGCTATTCAAGACTTGCAAGAGTTTTAATTTTTTTATGTGCCGAAGCCGGGAAGAGGACGTGGAATCCCGTGGCGGCAGCATCTCCCGTCTATCAATCCCAATGCAGGAGATGCGTCAGCATAAAAATGAACTTTGCAGGGAATTGTTCGGAACAAACAGTATCAAGAATCTCAATACCCAGCAGCGTCTTGTGCTTGCCAGGACGATGAAAAGTCGCTACAACAGTTCGCTTAAGCAGATAGCCCGTCTTTCCGGACTGGTTTACGAAGAGGTGAAAGAAATGCTTTGAACACAAAAGCCTCGTGAGTTTTTCGAGGGGCGTTGCCCATGATCAAAAAAGGAAAACCGGATGCGATTCAGTCCTTTTTATTCCAAACCAACTTTTGAGGAGCGCTCAGGCGTGCCTTGTGGCGCGTGAGCGTCAATCCATTGCGCTCCGTGAGGGCAAAAGGGGGCACGGAGCGCGTCAGAGTGCCCTTGCGCAGCCCCCGTGGCCGTTTGCCGCGCTTCGCGATTGTTGAGATGGGAGTGTTGTGTTGGGATGGGCTGGGATGGGATGAGCTGAGCTGTGCAGGGCTGGATTGCGTGATAGCAAGGCCGTAGCGGCGGGGTTCGGGGCAGAGCCCCGTATTTACCTGCGAGACTCTACATCCTCCCAGGCCAGGATATGCTTCGCCCAAGGCCCGGGCCAAGGCAATTGCCCGGGGATTATTTACTTGAGATAAAACTCCTCCAACGGCCTGTAGCCAAGTGCCGTAGTCAGCTCGTTCCAGTTGGCGGGCAACTCGATCCTGACGGTGGCGTAGCCTCCGCCTGGCATAGTCTGCACCTTGTTGCGGGCCGCGTCGCCCGTAATGATGAAGGCAGTCATACCTCGCCTCATGGTAGGGATAGTGAGCTGCTCCTTATCGGGCGAATCGTACCAGACGGGAGTCGGGGTCATGACACCGCCCTCGCTCTTGCGGATATGCGCCGCATACTGCTTCAGGGTATGCTCGCCGCCATCCTTGGCGCTGCCGGGATTCGCATAATAATTGGCGAACGCGCGCTCCTTGACCGGACGGCGCGAGGTAGTGATGAGATCCTTCTCGAGAGTCTCGGGAGTCTTGTACTTGCGCGCCAGATTGGCCGCTACGGCTTCCGTCATCAGGATGGTGCGGAAGGTATATTGCTTGCCGCTTCCCAGGGCGAACTGGCAGCGCTCCGCGATATCCCAGGCCAGGAGCTCCATCAGCTTCTGGGAGTCGGTGGTCGAAGGCGCCATATTGTTGCCCCAGAGGAGTGTGGAGGCGGTTGTAACAGTATTGTCATTGAGAGAATATCCGGCCCTCACGTGATAAGGATTCCAACCCACCCTGCGGCAGGCGGCGTCATCCTCCACGAGACACCAGGAGAGGGGATACCCGAAAGTGCCCATACGGTCCTGCTTGACATAATAGCCGCACAGGTTCATCAGCGCGAGGTTCATGAAGCGCCCGATGGCGATATTGGCCTCCTCGTTGATCTCTCCCTGCCCCGAATCGATGCCGAGCTGGCGCGCGACCGGACCGTTGAGCCAGCTGTAGGGAATCCAGGCGTGGGTGCTGGCCAGCGTGCGGCGGAACTCCGCCGCTCCCATAGCCTTGGTCATAGCTATGAGGATAGGCATATACTCTGGCTTGCAACCCGACATCACGCCGTTTACGGCCACGTGCCAGGCCGTGGTGTTGCGGTGGGCGATAGGCAGCACGGCCACCGTCTCGTCCCATTTGATCGGACTGAATTTCAGGAACTCCATGACGCGGTCGAAAGTGGGCGGGATAACCGGCAGGCCGTCGCTCCAGTTCATCTCCCTGAAATATGCGTTGACCTCATCCACCGTGCCGAAATAGACATCGTCGCGGATATCGCCGTGACCCGATGCCAGGCCTGCCTGGCGCTCCTCTTCGGAGATGGGCTTGGTGAGCGCCTCGACAATTTGCGGCCAGACCACCTCGCGGGTATTCTTTATTAGTTGTTCGCGCATATGCGCGGCGAAGGCACCCGGGTACTGCGCCACCCTGAGTACAGGAACCCCGTTGTTGAGGGCGGTATATCTGGCCTGGTCGGCGAAACCCGGTCCGGCTACGATGACCGAGGGGATGCCGAGATACTCCGCAGCGAGGCAGGAGCCCGTCTCCTTGGGGGTGCACAGGCCGCATCCTCCGTTGCCCGAAATCACGGCATCGACCTTCATCGAGCGCAGCTTCGACTTGAACTCCTCATTCGAGCGGCGGGTGACTCCCGGGGCCGCATAGACTCCCGCGGTGCCTATCTCGTCGAGCAGGATGACTTTCGCGCCGGGATAATTCTCGAGGACGAGTTTCTTTATTTCGGGGTGGGTGACGGAAGTCATGAAACTTACTCCGACGACGGCGATGGTCTTGCCCTCGAGGGTGGTGAGGCGCGGGGCCTGGGCTATCATCTCCACGGTACCGCGGCCTACGGGCGAGACGACGGCATAGCCGGCATCTGAGCCGTGGTCGGCTTTGGAATCGGTCTCACAGGTTTCGTCACATACCATTCTGGTCGTAGCGGGGTTCTGGGCCACTGCGGCGGCGCACAGGAACGAGGCGATAATTGCAGTCAGGTGCTTTTTCATAAAAAATGTTTTATCTTTAAGACACTGTTCGGCCAAAAAAGTAAACGTGCCGCATTTACTTTTCCGGTTTACCTATGTCTAATATGTGAGATGAACGCAAGGAAGCCCTCTTTCGAAGAGTTTACCGACCTCTACTACAGGCCGGTCTATTGGCATATCCGCCGTTCGGTGGTGGACCACGGCAATGCCGAGGATATCCTTCAGGAGACCTTTATAAAGGCATACCGCCACTGGTGGCAGCTCCGCGACCCCTCGGCCGCCCGCGCGTGGATCTACCGCATAGCGACCAACGAGGTGAACCGCTGGATCCGCAAGAATTACCGCAGCGCCGAGTCGCCGGAGCTCACCGAGGACCTCACCGCCGCGCTCGAGGGGGGAGGATTCGTGGATATGGCAAAGGCCGAGGCGGTGGCCCTGCAGAAGGGGATGCTGCGCCTCTCGCCGCTCCAGAAGACTGTCTTCTCGCTGCGTTATTTCGACGACCTCGACTATGACGAGATTTCGCGCATAACGGGGTCGAACGTGAATACCTTGAAATCGAGTTACAACCAGGCAAAAAACATTATCAAACAATATGTCGGACAATAATCCCTACACCGTACCCGATGGGTACTTCGACTCGGCCCGCAGTGAGATCCTGCGCTCCGCTTCGCGCATCCGTTCCCGCCGCCGGAACACCCTCGCCGCCGCATCGCTCGCCGTTGTCGCGGTCGCCCTGTTCCTGATAATCGGAAACCCCTCGCGGGATATTTCCTCCGAGCCGGACGAGGCCTATCTGGCCCAGGCCGAAGAACAATATCAATACGATTACTTCCTCCAGATATTTGAATAGCTATGAGAACAAGATTGTTACTGGCCGCGTTGCTGATATGTCTCCTTCCGGCGGTGGCCTCAGCCCAGAAGGAGCGCCCCACGAAGGAGCAGGTCAACCGTTACCGCGCCGTGAAGATGGCACGCCAGATCGGGCTCGATGCCGAGGATGAGAATGCTTTCGTGCCCCTCTACGAAGGATTCCAGAAGGAGATGGCCGTCATAATGCGCGAGTCCCGCCAGGGCCGTTCGGCGGAGGTGACCACCGATGAGCAGGCCGAGAGGAATATCCAGGCCGACTTCCGGACCAGCCGGAAGGTGCTCGATTTGCGGGAGCGCTATTATGCGGAGTTCCGCAAAGTCCTGACTCCGCTCCAGATCCGGAAGATGTATGCCATCGAAAAGCAGAATGCCTCGAAGGAGTGACATATTCCGGCTCCTGCTGATGTCGGTGATGCTGACCGATTTCTCGGCCGAGAAACGCGGCATCTCGCTCTACAACGGAGCCTCCAGATGCCTTCTGATGCGCATTATCTGGAAATTCGACGCGGGGGTGCGTTGAATTTCCTATATTTGCGTATTATGAAAAGAGATTATTTCGAAGGGGCCGACGTGGCCGTTACGGTATGTGCCAAGGATGGTACCATACTGGATATGAACAAGAAATCCAAGAAGACTTTCCTTAAACCTGGTATGGGGGAGATAATCGGCGACAATGTCCTGGACTGCCATCCCGAACCCGCCCGCTCGATGCTGGCCGATATGCTCGCCCATCCGCGGACCAATGTCTATACCGTGGAGAAGGAGGGAGTCAAGAAACTCATTTTCCAGACTCCGTGGTATGACGGTGATGACTACGCTGGCTTTATGGAGCTCTCGATGGTGCTTCCCGAGGTCATTCCCAACCGGGTCCGCAAACCCCGGACGCAGGAGTGAATTTGATTTTAAGGATAAGTTTATTTAACTTTACACTGATTTTTTCAACTCTAACCAATCTACCTAACAATATGAGGAAAAGTGCTTACACATCTCCGCTCGCAGAAGTTTCCATCCTCAAATCGGAGACTGTGATCTGTGCGAGCAACGGCGGTTCGACCGAGGACTTCGGCAACGGAACCGGCTTTTCTTTCGACCTGTTCGAAGGTGTGAAACCATTTTAAGGAGGACAGGACGATGAAGAAATCTCTTATTATCCTTACAGCTGCAGCCGCCCTACTGGCAGGCTGCCAGATGTCTGAAATCGTTCCCGGCATCAGCCGCGAGAGCAAAATCTTCACCGCGACGATCGAAGATGGGGCCACCAGGGCTGCTCTTCTGGCGGAAGGCGATCTTTATCACGTGGCCTGGAACCTGAACGACAAGATCCTTATCAACGGCGAGTATCCATATTATTCTACCGTCGGAGAGGTAACAACTACCTATTTCGTCCTCGATACCGTAGGACGCGATCCCGCGGATATCCCCGTGGCTCCCTACAAGGCTATCTATCCCATAAATGCGAGCCGCGGTCTTCCCGGAGTCCAGAATTATGTCCCCAACGGAACCGAGTTCATTCCGATGTATGCCGAGTCTTCCGATGAGAATCTGCTCTTCAAGAACCTCGTCGGCCTGCTCAAACTCAACATCAAGACGGGTGAGACCGGCATCAAGGTCAAGAGTGTCGTAGTCACTGCCGACCAGCCCCTGAGCGGAACCTTCAAGGTGGAGAACAGCACCGCCGTCATCGAAGAGGGCCAGAAGAGCGTAACGCTGAACTGCGGCGAGGGTGTCGCGATCGGCGCCGATCCCGTGCCTTTCATCATCAGCGTCCCCGCCGGCACATATACCGGAATGACCGTGAAGGTCTATACGACCGACGGCAAGGTGGCTTCCGTCAAGATGAAATCGAGCGCGAGCGTAACCATCGAGCGTTCGAAGGTATATGCCGCCGAGTTCCCCTTCAACGGATTCACCGCAATCGAGAACGTAGGCGGAGTTGCCCTCCTGCCTTCCGGACCTGACTTCAATACCGCGATCAAGATGCTGGTACTCGAAGATGAGAGCGCGTCGCATAATACCTACGACGAAGAGTGCGTGACCCGCATCGTCTTCAATAACCTCTGCACCGAAACTGAAGGCGTTCAGATTCAGGATCTCGCTTCCGAGAAGCCTGTATATCTGGTTTACGACAAGACTTCCGGCGTGGTGAGCATCAATACCCCCGCAGAGACTCTGAAGGTCCCCGCTGACGCTTCCTATATGTTCGCATTCTTCGGCTCGATGAGGTATATCGACAACCTCAAGTGCCTCAATACGGAGGATGCCGAACTGATGAACCATATGTTCTGCTATGCGGGCCTTACCCATCGCGAACTCCAGGAGATCGACCTCAGCAACTTCAACACCGGGAACGTGACCAACATGCGCTCGATGTTCAACGGCTGCCGCAATGTCAAGAAACTCGACTGCAGCAAGTTCGATACTTCCAATGTCACGGAGATGACATATATGTTCCAGTACTGTATCAATCTGCTCGAACTTGACGTCTCGTCTTTCAATACCGATCAGGTAGAGACGATGGAAGCTATGTTCAAGGATTGCCAGAAACTCACTTCATTGGACCTCAGCCATTTCAATACTGAGAACGTGTCAACGATGAACTCCATGTTCTACGACTGTTATGCACTCGAGAATCTGAATGTCAGCGGTTTCAATACCGAGAACTGCATCAACCTGGGCTATATGTTCTACTATTGCGAGTCGCTCGTCAATCTGGACCTCTCCAGCTTCGATACTTCGAATGCCACCAACCTTGGCCGTATCTTCCAGCACTGCCACAACCTGCTGGAGGTCAAGACCCCCAACTTCAGCTTTGCAAGCGCTACTGAGGTGCGTTCGTTCTACAACCGCTGCGATGCCATCCAGGTGATCGATGTCAGTATGATCGACGGAGGTGAGAATCTCACCAGCGGCACCACTACCGGTTATTTCTTCTTCCATTGCAAGAATCTCCGCGAGCTGAAGTGCGGTGACACTTTCAGGTTCGGCTGCAAACCTTCCTGCTTCTTCAGTTATACGAATTCCAGCTATGAGAACCGTCCCGGTTCCGTCTTTGGAGGTCTTACTGTTTACTGCGACCAGGATATCGCAGACTGGCTCGCTACCACCGGTCTCCGCTGGCTCCCCGTCGGACACAATTCTGACGGCGTGCCTACCGACCCGATTCCTGTTACATTCAAGCATTATCAGACAGGAAACGAGCTCACTGTCGAGTGGTCAGCTCCTTAATGGCTGTTGATCAGACAATAAGACTGATGATCCCGGAGGCCAGGCGAGAAGCCGCTCCGGGATTTTTCATCATTTGGCGCAGCTCGGCGCAGTCAGCCTTGAGGGCGGAGCGGCGGGCGGGGTCGAAGACGAGAGAGTCGAGCTCCTTGAGAATGTTTTCGGGGGTGCAGTCGTCCTGCAGGAGTTCCCGGACGGCGGGACGGCCGAGAATTATGTTCGGCAGGCTGACATCCTTGATGCGGACCACCAGCTTGGCAAGAAGCCAGGTGATGCGGCTGAAACCGTAGCAGACGGTCTGGGGTACTCCAACAAGTGCCGCCTCGAGCGAGGCGGTGCCCGAGCAGACTACGGCGGCCGTGGCTTCGCGCAGCAGGTCGCAGGTCTCTCCGTAGCGCACCTCGATGCGGGAGTCCCCGGGCAGGAAGGCGGCGTATTCGTCTTGAGTGAACCTGTCAACCCCGGCTATTACAAGGCGGTACGGGGACCATTTTCCGGAGGCCTCCATAAGTTTTTCAAGTTGCCCCAGGCGCGGCATCATCCATTTGAGCTCGGCCCTGCGGCTGCCCGGCAGAAGGGCGATCACGGGACGCCCGTCAGGGGTGGGGAAGGGGGCGTCTCCCTGCGGCTCTCCCACGCTGTCCGCCAGCGGATTGCCGTAGTAATGGGCCTTCACTCCGAGTTTCGCGAAATACTCCACCTCGAACGGGAAGATGACGAACAGTTCGTCCACGTAGCGGCGTATCCACCTGATGCGCCCCTCTCCGCGCGCCCATAGCTTCGGGGCTATGTAGTAGAAGACCCTGATGCCGTGCCTGTGCGCGTAGCGGGCCACCCTTAGGTTGAATGCCGGCTGGTCTATCAGGATCAGCACGTCGGGCTTCCAGCTGAGCGCATCCTCGCAGGTCGTCCGCAGGTCGGCCAGCAGGCGTCCCGCCTTTGCGGCCACCTCCGCGAAACCCATGACGGCGCTCTCCCCATAGTGGCGGAAAAGGGTTCCGCCCGCGGCCTTCATCGCGTCGCCTCCGCGGTAGCGGAATTCGGAGGCGGGGTCCTTCTCTGCGAGGGCCCGCATCAGCGCGGCTCCGTGGAGGTCGCCCGAGGCCTCGCCTGCTATGAGGTAGTAACGCATGTGTTATCCTGATGTCAGAGTTTCCAGTTTTGCGATATGGTGTCGGCGAAAGCGTAGTCGGTGCTGTCGAGCTTGACCGGGGTGATAGTGATATAGCCGCTCTTGACGGCCATATAATCGCCTGTGATACCCTCGCCGTTAGCCGGAATCTCGGCCGATTTCTCGAGGTTCTCATATACTCCGCGCATCACATAGCAGGGGCGGCCTTCGGCGTCGGTCTCGGGATCGTATTCGCGGACCCAGCGGCCGCGTCCCATACGGGTCACACGGATACCCTTGACGCACTCCGGCGCCATATCGGGGAAGTTTATATTGAGATATGTCCCCTTGGGGATGCCGTTGCGGAGCGCCTCTTCGAGCAGCTGCGGGCCGAACCGCTCGACTACCGAAAAGTCGGCTTCGGGATCGTGCGAGTCGAGCGAGAATCCGATCGAGGGCACATCGTAAATGCAGCCTTCGGCGGTCGCACCGAGGGTGCCGGAATATACGGTGGCGACCGATGCGTTGGTGCCGTGGTTGATGCCGGACATCAGCAGGTCGGGCCTGCGCCCCTCTTCGAGGAATATGCGCATCCCCATCTTGACGCAGTCAGCGGGCGTTCCCGTGAGGGTGAAGATGCGGAGCCCCGCCTCTTCCGAGACGGTCTCGAGATACATCGGGGTGCGGAGGGTGAGGGCGGCAGATTTTGCCGACTGCGGCTCCTTGGGGGCCACCACGGTCACGTTTCCGTAGCGGCGCATCATCTTGGCGAGCAGGTGTATGCCGCGCGCCTGGATGCTGTCGTCGTTGGTAATGAGAATTTCCCTTTGTTCCATAGGTCGCAAAGGTACAAAATTTCACCGTATAATAATTTTTGTTACTTTTGCTGATTATAACCGAAAGAGCAATCAAATCAACTCACAATGAAAAAGATAAAAATCGGAATCAACGGCTTCGGCCGTATCGGCCGTCTGGTTTTCAGGGCGGCTCAGCACAGGGATGACATCCAGGTCGTGGGAATCAACGACCTCATCGATGTGGACTATATGGCTTATATGCTCAAATATGACACTATGCACGGACGCTTCGACGGCACCGTGGAGGTCAAGGACGGCAAGCTCGTGGTCAACGGCAACGCCATCCGCGTAACCGCCGAGAAGGACCCCGCAAACCTCAAGTGGGACGAGGTTGGCGCCGAGTACATCGTCGAGTCCACCGGTCTCTTCCTCACCAAGGAGAAGGCTGAGGCTCACATCAAGGCAGGTGCAAAGAAAGTCATCATGAGCGCTCCCTCCAAGGACGACACCCCGATGTTCGTCTATGGCGTGAACCACAAGGATTACAAGGGCCAGAATATCATCTCCAACGCTTCCTGCACCACCAACTGCCTCGCTCCCGTGGCAAAGGTGCTCAACGACGCGTTCGGCATCGAGAGCGGCCTTATGACCACCGTGCACTCCATCACCGCTACCCAGAAGACCGTTGACGGCCCTTCCGCTAAGGATTGGCGCGGCGGCCGTGCAGCAAGCGGCAACATCATCCCTTCGACCACCGGCGCAGCCAAGGCTGTCGGCAAGGTGATCCCCGCCCTCAACGGCAAGCTCACCGGTATCTCGATGCGCGTTCCCACCATCGACGTATCTGTCGTCGATCTCACCGTCAACCTCTGCAAGCCCGCTACCAAGGAGGATATCTGCAACGCGATGAAAAAGGCTTCCGAGGGTGAACTCAAGGGTATCCTGGGTTACACCGAGGACGCAGTCGTATCGAGCGACTTCCTCGGCGACAGCCACACCTCCATCTTCGACGCGAACGCAGGCGTTTATCTTACCGACAAGTTCGTGAAGGTAGTCTCCTGGTACGACAACGAGTGGGGTTACTCCTGCAAGGTGCTCGAAATGATCGCCTACACCGCTGACAAATAACAGCATCTGACATACAATCTGGAAGGCCGGTTCGATACCGGCCTTTTTTTTGACTTTTCCCCGATAAAAAGTTATTTTTGTAAGTTATATCATAAAACGAAGGTCTATGGCTAAGAACAAAGGGATAGGAATCAAGAGAAGGGTGCTCCTGGGATGCGTCGTCCTGGGCCTGATCCTCTTCTTCTCGAGTATAATATCGCTGTATGAGATGCGTTCCACCAATAAGTTCGTCTCCGATGTCATCGCCGACAATGTCAGGGGCATCGACGCGGCCAAGGAACTGCTCAATATAGCCGAGGAGAACAACCTCAGCCTCATGGCTGGTATCGACAAGGATTTCTCGACGGTCGATTCGGTCCGCGTGGAGGATTTCGGAACCCGTTTCAACGAGCTCAGGAGTTCGTTCATGACGGCTTCCGAGAGGCGGGCCGCCGACTCGGTGATGTATTCCTATGCCGCCTATATGCAGGTCGTCGGCGAGGCCGAGAAAGTTTGGGAATTCGATGAGTTCATCCGCCGCGAATGGTTCTTCGACCGCCTCCAGCCGGTTTATCTCAAGTTCCGCGGCTATCTCAGCCAGTTGACCAATGAGAGCGAGAAGACCCTTATCCGCAACTCGCAGAACCTCCAGGAGAATTATCACCGCAGCGCGATGCCTTCGTTCATCTCGATGATCCTGACCCTCGTACTGGTGGTCCTCTTCAATTACTACCTCAACTATTATGTCATCAACCCGCTCCTGAAGGTCAACCGCGATATCAAGGCCTACAGGCAGTTCGGACGCAAATACGATGTCAAGCTCGACAGCGGCGACGAGATTGCGGAACTCAACTCCAACATAAAGGACCTGGTCGATCTCAACCAGTCGTATAAGAAACAACTCCAGAAGCAGTGAACATAGGAATCATATCCCGCAATGTAGGAATCGCGCTTATCTGCAACGCGATCTTTATGCTGCTCTCAGCGGCGGTCTCGGCCGTATATGGCTTCGATTCCGCATTCTCCCCGCTGCTGCTGAGTTCGCTCATAACATTCCTGTTCGGTATATTCCCCCTTATCTTCGTCCGCAGGGGCAATGATATCAACATCCGCGAGGGCATAGCGATCCTCATCCTGGCCTGGCTGCTGAGCTGTATATTCGGAATGCTCCCCTATATCCTCTGGGGAGGGGAGTTCAGCGTGGTCAACGCCTGGTTCGAGAGCACCTCGGGAATCACCACCACCGGCGCCACGATCCTCAACGATATCGAGGCACTGCCTCACGGCCTGCTTTTCTGGCGCTCATCGTCGCACTATATCGGCGGTTTGGGAGTCGTAGTTTTTATGATGATGATTCTCCCTTCGTTCGGCTCGGTCCGCTTCAAGATGAGCAAGATGGAGATGAGCGACATCTCGAAGGACAATTACCACTATGTCTCCGACAAGTTCGTCAGGGTGGTGGTCACGGTCTATGTCGGCCTCACCGTAACCGCCATCGCAGCCCTGGTGCTTGCCGGAATGCCGCTCTTCGATGCAGTCAACCATGCCTTCAGCGTCTGCGCCACGGGCGGATTCAGTACCAAAAACCTCTCGATAGCGGCTTATGACTCAGTTCTCATAGAGTCGATCCTGATGACATATATGATCCTCGCGAGCCTCCATTTCGGCCTTATCTACGCATCATTCGCCACCCGTTCTTTCAAGGTGTTCCAGAATCCGGTGACCCAGTTCTACCTGGGTACCATCCTGGTCTCCTCAGTGGCGGTAGGCCTCAATATCTGGGCCGGCGGAGTTGTCCAGGGATTCGGACAGGCGATGAGGGTCTCTTTCTTCGAGGTCATCTCCACGATCTCCACCACCGGATTCGCAATAGCCGATACCAACGGATGGCCCATCTTCAGTACCCTGATCCTCCTGGCCGTCGCCATCCAGTGCGGCTGCTCCGGATCCACCACCAGCGGCCTGCGCTCCGACCGTGTGCTGATTATCAACAAGGCCGCCAAGGCGCAGATCACCAAGCTCGCGCACCCCAGCGCCGTGGTCCAGATCCGCTCCGGCAAGAGCATCATCGACATCGAACTTCTCTCGAGCGTCTCGATATATGTAATAATGTACTTCCTGATGACATTCCTTTTCGCCCTGATATACTCCTTCTTCGGATTCGACCTGCTCGAGACTCTCGGCGTCTCGGTTTCGATGATGAGCAACGTGGGGCCCGCATTCGGCTCGGTGGGTACGATGGCCAATTTCGCTGACGTCGCCCCGCTGGCCAAATGGATAATGGGCATCCAGATGATCATCGGCCGTCTGGGCATCTATTCGGCCCTTATGATTGTGACACTCTTCAGCAGGAGGCATTAGGATGGGGGCGGCATCGTTTCTGGCAGACAAGATAGCCTCGCATCTGGCTTTCCCTCCGACGGAGTGCCAGAAACGCCTCTTCGATACCATAGCGGAATTCGCGGTGCAGTACGGGGAGAGCGATATCCTTCTGGTGCGCGGCTATGCCGGCACCGGAAAGACCTCCTCCATAGCCGCCTTCGTCCGCACCCTGAAGGAACTCGGGTACAGATATGTGCTCCTTTCGCCCACCGGCCGTTCGGCCAAGGTGCTCTCGGGCTTCACCGGCGAGAAGGCCTCCACCATACACAAGCATATCTACCGCCAGAAGTCTCTTTCGGGAGGGGTGGGGGAGTTCCAGCTCAATATCAACAAGGCGAAGGATACCTTTTTCCTAGTGGATGAGGCCTCCCTGATATCGACGTCCTCGGCGATTATGCAGGATTCGATATTCGGAAGCGGCGACCTGCTCTCCGACCTGATCGCCTTCGTGCGGGCCGGGGTGGACAACAAACTTGTGATAATCGGCGACCGGGGCCAGCTTCCCCCTGTCGGGATGGAACAAAGCCCCGCGCTCGATGAAATATATATGTCGCAGTTCGGAAAGGTGATGGTCTCCGACCTCTCGACGGTGGTGCGCCAGGCCGAGGGGAGCGGCATCCTTACCAATGCCACCATCGTCCGTTCCCTGCTCGAGCGGGGAGTGGCCGATGTGCCCCGCCTGCGGCTCAGCGGCTTCCCGGACGTGGAGCGCATCACGGGTGGCGACCTCATCGAGACCCTCTCGGATGCGGTGGGACGCTACGGACTCGACAATATCGTGGTGCTCTGCCGCTCCAACAAGAGGGCGAACCGCTACAACGCCGGCATCCGTTCCACCGTGCTCTACAGGGAGGAACGCCTGACCAGGGGCGACAAGCTGATGGTGGTCAAGAATTGCTACCAGTTCCTCGAGGATGTCCCGGAACTCGATTTCATAGCCAACGGAGATGTGGCCGAACTGCGCAAGATCTCGCATTACGAGGAGCGCTACGGCCTCAATTTCGCCGAGGCCTGCCTCTCGTTCCCCGATTACAACGATGTGGAGATTACGGCCAAGATCATTCTCGACACTCTCGAGAGCGAGGCCCCCTCGCTTACGGCCGACCAGAGCAAGGCCCTCTTCGAGGGGGTGAGCGCCGACTATGCCGACGAGAAGAACGCCCGCAAGCGGTACCAGAAGGTCCGCGAGGATATCTATTACAACGCCCTCCAGATAAAGTACGCCACTGCCATCACCTGCCACAAGTCGCAGGGCGGCCAGTGGGACTGCGTCTTCATCGACAATCCCTTTTGGAAGGAACCGGAGCTGGACGACCTCAAGTGGCTCTATACGGCCATAACCCGCGGGGTCAGGAAGGTCTATTTCGTCAACTTCAAGGATGATTATTTCGAAAAACAATAAAAACAGATAAAACTATGTCAGCAAACGCAATCTATTGGATCCTCTTCGGTGCGGTAGCCATCCTCAGCTATGTGGTTCAGGCTTCGCTCCAGAGCAAATTCGCCAAGTACTCCAAAGTCGGCATCACCAACGGTATGACCGGTGCGGAGGTAGCCAGGAAGATGCTGGCCGACAACGGTATAACCGATGTGTCGGTCACCCACGTCCCCGGCCAGCTTACGGACAACTACAACCCTGTCAACAAGACCCTCAACCTTAGCGACGTGGTTTACGGCACCTGCTCCGTCGCGGCCGCCGCGGTGGCGGCACACGAGTGCGGTCACGCCCTCCAGCACGCGAAGGGATATGGCCCCCTGCGTCTGCGCTCGGCCCTCGTGCCGGTAGTGTCATTCGCCTCGAAGGCCCTTACCTGGGTCCTCCTGGCCGGAATGTTGCTTATCAATATCTTCCCCGGCATAATGCTGGCGGGAATCATCCTCTTCGCCTTCACGACCCTCTTCTCGCTGGTGACCCTCCCCGTGGAGATCAATGCCAGCCAGAGGGCGCTGAACTGGCTCCAGACGGCCGGGATTACCGATTACTCCAACCACGAGTATGCCACCAAGGCTCTCAGGGCTGCGGCTTATACCTATGTGGTGGCGGCCCTCAGCTCACTGGCCACCCTCATCTATTACATAATGATTTTTATGGGCGGCAGCAGGAGGTAGAATATGAAGAGAATAGTTTATCCGATTCTGGCCATTCTGCTCCTCGTTCCCGCCTCGGGCGCGGCAAAGGAGATGATCCGTCTGACCGAGGAGCAGCAGCTCAAGGCGCTTCCCGAGAGCATCGTGAAGCGTACTCCTATTCCTCTCAAATTCGTCTCCAACGACCAGGCCGTCTATCAGCAGGGCGGCAAGACCTATCTCTACGATTTCAGGAAAAGGACTTCGAGCCCCTATGATTACAAGGCTCCCAAGCGCGTGGAGGAGTTCCCCAATCCCGTCAAGGGGTGGAAGAATCCGACCTATTCGCCCGACGGCAGCAAGATAGCCTATACGCTGGGCAACGATCTCTATTCGATGGATGTGGCCACCGGCGAGATAGTGCGCCACACTTTCGACGGCTCAGAACTTATCCTCAACGGCTACGCATCGTGGGTCTATTACGAGGAGATCCTCGGCCGCCCCTCGCGCTACAAGGCCTTCTGGTGGTCTCCCGACAGCAAGGTGATCGCCTTCTACCGTTTCGACAACAGCCGCGTCCCGATGTTCCCCATCTACCACTCCCCGGGGCTCCACGGATATCTCGACGAGACCCGCTATCCCAAGGCGGGGGATGAGAACCCCAAGGTGCGCGTGGGCTTTGTCTCCGCCCGCGGCGGCGAGACCGTATGGGCCGATTTCGATGAGAACAGGGACCAGTACTTCGGCATCCCTTTCTGGAGCGGCGACGGTACCCGCTTCATGGTCTCCTGGATGCCCCGCAGCCAGGATGATCTCGAGCTCTTCTCGGTGGAACCCTCGACGGGCCGCATCGAGTCGGTTTACAAGGAGCACCAGAACTGCTGGATCGAGTGGATGGAGGAGATGCTCTTCACCCCGGAGGGAATCTATATCGTGAGGGATTTCTCCGGATGGCAGCAGATTTATTACCTGACTTACGACGGCAAACGCTTCGAGCAGCTCACCGAAGGGGAGAACTGGAGCGTCAGCCTGCTCAAGGTCGATTCCAAATATCTCTGGTTCACCGCCAAGCGCGAGGCTTCGACCCGCGTTGATATCTACAGGGTGACCCTCCGGAACAAGAAGCTTGACCGTCTCTCTTACGGCAATCTCAACTTCAGCAACGTGATGATTTCCGAGGACGGCTGCAATATCATGGCGCTGGCTTCCAACACCCGCACTCCCAACCAGCTGGTCGCCATCTCGGTCCCTGCCAAAGGCAACGCCGACCGCAAGGAGACCTCGGTGGTGTTCGACTGCCGCGGAGAGAAATTCAATGATTATCTCATCGGCAAGGCGGAAGTGGTCAACATCAAGATGCGCGACGGTGCGGTTCTGCCCGCCCTTGTTACCTGGCCTGTGGATTACAATCCCTATTATACCGGCCACTATCCCGTCCTGGTAAGCATCTACGGAGGCCCCGACAGCCCCCGCGTGAGGGATTCCTGGGGCACCGGTTGCAATCAGTGGTGGGCTAACCACGATGTTGTCCAGGTGGTGCTCGACAACCGCGTCAGCGGCCATCTTGGAAAGAAGGGGCTTGAGGCCGCATACCGCAACCTCGCTACCGTCGAGGTCCGCGACTTCATAGACGGGCTCAAGTATTTCCTCGACCAGAGGGCGGTGAACAAGGATAAGACCGGAGTTTACGGCTTCTCGTTCGGAGGCACCATGACCACCCTGCTGGTTACGGAGGGGTGCGGGTATTACAAGTACGGCATCGCCGGAGGCGGAGTCTATGACTGGGCCCTCTACGATACGCATTATACCGAGCGGTATATGGATACCCCGCAGGACAATCCCGAGGGATATGCCTCGACCCGCGTGATGGAGCGCGTCTCCAAGTCGGGCTATAAGGGCGACAAGAGCAATATGCTCCGCATCACCCACGGCACGGCGGACGACAATGTCCACTTCCAGAACACCCTCAAGCTCGTCGATCAGATGGAGAAGGATTGCCTGGACTTCGAGCTGGCGATATATCCCGAGGAGTATCACGGATACCGCGGCGCCAAGTCGCGTCACTCCACTATGCAGGACTATAAGTTCTGGTACCGCTATCTCCTGGAGAAGGAGATGCCGGAGGCGCTCGTAAAAGAATTTTCGAAATGATGGAACTGGATTATATAGAAACCGCCAAAAGCTGGCTTTCGCAGGAATATGACGCCCAGACCCGCCAGCAGGTGCAGGAACTTTTCCAGAACGATCCCAAGGAACTGGAGGACAGCTTCTATCGCGTGCTCGAATTCGGCACCGGAGGCCTCCGCGGGATAATGGGCGTGGGAACAAACAGGATGAACCGCTACACCGTAGCGATGGCCACCCAGGGGCTCGCGAATTATCTTCTCAAGACTTTCCCCGGAGAGGAGATCCGCACCGCCATATCGTTCGACAGCCGCAACAACAGCACCCTCTTCGCGATGACCACCGCCAAGGTCCTGCTCTCGAATGGCATAAAGGTCCATATCTTCGACAATATACGGCCTACCCCGGAGCTGAGCTTCGCCATCCGTCACCTGGGATGCAAGGCGGGCGTGATGATCACAGCCTCGCACAATCCCAAGGAGTACAACGGCTATAAGGTCTTCTGGGAGGACGGGGCGCAGATCACGCCTCCCCACGACAGGAATATCATAGCCGAGGTCAACAAAATAACCTCCCCGTCGCAGGTGAAACTCGACGAGACCCTGCATCCCGATACGATCGACGGGCTCGACAAGGTTTATCTCGACGAGATCCTCTCGCTCACCCTCTCTCCAGAGTCGGTGGCGCGTCAGGCGGATAATCTCAAGATAGTATATACCCCTCTCCACGGAACCGGAGTCCGCATAATTCCCGCGGCCCTGCGCCAGATGGGTTTCAAGAGGATATACAATGTCCCGGACCAGGATGTGAGCGACGGCAACTTCCCGACTGTGGTCTCTCCCAATCCGGAGGAGCATGCGGCGCTGGAGATGGCAATCGCCCGCGCCGAAGAGGTCGGAGCCGATCTCGTGATGGCTTCCGATCCCGACGCCGACCGCGTCGGGGCCGCTGTGCGCGACGATAAGGGCCGGATGGTGCTTCTCAACGGCAATCAGACCGCCGCGATACTTACCTGTTACATCCTCTCCCGCTGGAAGGAACTGGGCAAACTCGGCGACGGACGCGGCTACTGCGTCAAGACGATAGTCACTACCGAACTGCTCAGGGCTATCTGCGACAAGTTCGGAGTCGAGCTTTTCAATGTCCTTACCGGCTTCAAGTATATAGAGGAGGTGGTCCGCCGGAATGAGGGCAGCCGCGTCTTTATCTGCGGAGGCGAGGAGAGCTACGGCTTCAACGTGGGCGAGAAGGTCCGCGACAAGGATGCCGTGATTACCTGTTCGATGCTGGCCGAGTGCGCCGCCTGGCTGGCCGACAGCGGCAGGACGCTCTACGGTTACCTGCAGGAGATTTACGCGGAGTTCGGTTATTACAGCGAGAGCCTTATGTCGGTGACAAAGAAGGGAAAGGATGGCTCGGAGGCTATCCGCGGGATGATGGCGGCTTATCGCAGCAATCCTCCCGAGAAGCTGGCAGGGTCGCCCGTCTGCAAGGTCATAGACTATGAGTTCCCGGAGAAGACCGGGCTTCCGAAGTCGAATGTGCTGCAGTTCTTCAGCGAGGACGGCTCGGTGGTTTCGGTTCGGCCTTCCGGTACTGAACCCAAGATCAAGTATTATTTCGGTACCCGCGGCGACGGGGCCGATGAGCGTATGGCAGCCCTCAGGGCGCAGTTTGCGGAGTGATGTTCGAGGGTTGGAGGTTTGTGCTGGGCTCAGGTTCCCCGAGGCGCCGCGAGTTGCTCGCGGGGCTCGGCCTGGAGTTTACCGTGGAACCGGTCAAGGGCGATCCGGAGTCCTATCCTGCGGATATGCCGTTCGACGAGGTGCCGGAGTTCCTTGCGCGCCACAAGTCGGCTTCGTTCGGCAGGCCTCTGGAGGACGACGAGGTGCTGATTACGGCCGATACCCTGGTCTGCCTGGACGGATGCCTGCTGGGCAAGCCCTCGGGACGCGAAGAGGCTTGCGGGATGCTGCGCCGGCTCTCGGGCAGGACCCATCAGGTCTATACCGGGGTGGCTCTCCGCAGGGCGGGGGAGGTGTCGTCGTTTACGGCTTGCACTGATGTTACTTTCAAGGAGCTGACCGATGCGGAGATAGGGTATTATGTCGATAATTACAAGCCTTTCGACAAGGCGGGCGCCTATGGCGTCCAGGAGTGGATCGGTTACGCTGGCATAACCCGCATCGAGGGTTCATACTTCAATGTGGTCGGCCTCCCGGTCCAAAGGCTTTATACAGAATTATGCAAGTTATTTAGTAATTTTGCGGATTGATGAAACGGGCTTTGACCATATTGTTGCTGGCTCTGGCGGCCGTCTCCTGCTCCACTACGAGGAGGCTTGGGGAGGGCGAATTGCGTCTGGCGGACAATAAGGTCGTGGTCGTAGGGGAGGGGCCTTCGACGTCGGAGCTCCAGCCCTATATCAAGCAGAAGCCCAACGCCTATTTCATAGGCAAATGGAATCCCTTGCTGTATGTCTATAACTGGAGTTCCGGAAAGGATACTCCCTGGGACAAGTTCGTGGAGAAGCTCGGCGTCGCTCCCGTGGCCTTCAACAGCAGCCTTGTCGAGAGCAGCAAGAACAGTATGCTCTCGCACCTGGAGTATCTGGGCTATTACGGCTCCGAGATCAACTCCCAGGTGAGCACCAAAGGCCGCACGGCCAAGGTAACATATACCGTAAAGCCGGGTCACAGGTTCGTTATAGACTCCCTTTCCTATGTGATTGACGACGCGCCGCTCAGGACCCTTGCGCTGCGCGACTCGGCCACCAGCGACGTGCGCCCCGGCAAATTCCTCTCGGAGAGCACCCTTGAGGCATTCTCGGAGCAGATGGCCGAACTCTTCCGCAACAGGGGTTATTACGGATTTACCAAGAACTATTTCTTCTTCCTGGCCGACACGACCAGGGAGGACGGCACGGCGGACCTTACGGTGCGTCTGGAGAATTATACCCGCAACGAGACCCCGGCCGCAGCGAAGCCCCATATCCGTTACCGATTCGGCGACGTCAACGTGACCACCATAAGCCGCTTCCCGGTCAAGAAGAAGTTCCTCGACGAGATTAACCGCATCAAGCCCGGAATGCTCTACCGCGAGGGACTGGTCGATAATACCTATACCAGGTTTTCAAGCCTCGGCCTCTTCAACTCGGTCAATATCCAGCTGCAGGAGAGGGATTCCGGCTATGTGGACTGCAATATAATCCTCGGCGAGGCGAAGCTCCAGAGCATCAAACTCAATCTCGAAGGCTCCACCAATTCGACCGGACTTTTCGGCGTAACCCCCTCGATCTCCTACGCCCACAAGAATATCTTCGGAGGCGGGGAGACATTCACCCTCGGTTTCCGCGGCAATTTCCAGTTCACTTTCCACGACAATACCCGCAGCGAGGAGTATGCTGCCAATACCTCCCTCAAGTTCCCCAGGTTCCTGCTGCTGCCCTCCGACCTCTTCATATCTTCGGTGCCGCAGACTGAGATCTCGGCCCTGTTCAACTATCAGAACCGTCCGGAGTACAAGCGGAACATAGCATCGCTCAACTACAGCTACAATTTTACCTACCGCCGCCGTTTCGTTTTCCAGCTCTCGCCGGTAAAGTTCAACCTGGTGCACATCTACAGCATGTCGAAGGATTTCTACCAGCAGCTGACCGATCCCTACCTGATGAACGCCTACAGGGACCACCTCGACTTCGGTTCCGGTGCCAGCTTCTATTATACCACCGACCCGTCGCTCAATTCGAAGCGCACCCATTTCTATACCCGTATCAATTTCGACATCGCCGGAAACGTACTCTCGCTTCTCGACAAGATCCTTCCCCAGAACGAGTATGGCTCCTCGCTCTTCCTCGGCCTGCCTTATTCGCAGTACGTGAGGGGTGAGGT
Organism: Bacteroidales bacterium; assembly: GCA_017443845.1. GTDB lineage: Bacteria > Bacteroidota > Bacteroidia > Bacteroidales > UBA932 > Cacconaster. Next base: position 47,945 of record JAFSXX010000034.1, read on the forward strand.
GACCACCGCGCAGACCTGGCATTTCGGCAACGACGGCAAGTTCTCGGTGGCGGTGCGCGGCATAGCGGGCGCCGGATATGCGTATGGAAACTCGATGTCGCTGCCGTTCGAGAAGTTCTTCTATGCCGGCGGCGCGAGCAGTATGAGGGGATGGCAGGCGCGTTCCGTAGGTCCCGGCGGAGCTCCTGTCGATTCTTCCTTCTCCATTGTCAACCAGACCGGCGACATGCACCTGGAGGCGAATGCGGAGTTCCGCTTCCCGCTCTTCTGGAAGCTCCAGGGCGGCCTTTTCGTGGATGCCGGCAATATCTGGAAACTTCAGGCTGGGCAGGATACCGATGCTGGGAAAGACGCCCTCTTCACTCCCGCCAATTTCCTGCGGACCACTGCTCTCGACTTCGGACTGGGACTCCGCCTCGACTTCAACCTGATACTCGTGCGTCTCGATATGGGTATCAAGGCCTACGACCCTTACACCCAAAAATGGTGCGAGCCATCCCAGTGGTTCTCACGAGACGGCTACGCAATCCATTTCGGTATCGGATACCCCTTCTAATCCATCAGCATCACGAGCGATACCACTGCGGCGATGTCGTTGGCGGCGTCGTTCCTGTCGATATTATAGGTGTAGAGGGGGGCTTTCAGCTCCCAGGCTTCGAAACGCTGCTCGCCTCGATCGAAGGTGTAGTTGCCATATCCCTCGAAGAAGGGAGGTATCACCTTGGTGAAGGTGCGGTAGATGCTGGTGGGCTCTCCGACGGTGAAGGTTTTCCTGGGGCCTTCGGGATCGGAGGTCAGGAACAGCTGCATAAGATGCTCCTCGTCCTTGGAACGGGAATACTCGAGGTAGGGGTGAAGACCCGCGTGGGTACCTGCGACATCCTGGTACAGGAGGATCCTGACGGTATTCCTGGGCTTGATGTTCAGGCTCTTGAAGGCGTTGAAGACCTCGAAGGCCGCTATGCAGCCCAGATCGTCGTTCTTCGTGGTCAGGGAGTCTCTCCAGGTGTCGGCTGCGGCTGCGACGAGGGTAACCCTGTCATTCTCCTTGCCGGGGATTTCCAGAAGGATGTCGCGGCCCTTTCCGGGACCCATGTCGAAGAAGTTGATATCACTCTTCCCTTTGCAGCGGCTCGCCATCATCGTGAAGTAATCGATGATGTCGTTGCTTCCGGAAAGGCCGGCCGGGCGGTCGGGGCAGACGCGGTTGATTTTTTCGTATGAGTCGGCTATGGTGGTATCCTGCCCGAAGAATGCATAGATATCGGCCACGCGCTCAGCCTCGCTCTTGCCGCATCCGGTGAGGAGTGCGGCAAGTGCTGCGGCTGCGATGATGATTGTTGTGATTCGCTTCATTTAGTCGTTGATAACAATGTCGTCAATCGAATTGACGGTGAACTGGATATTGCCCTGATAGAGCGTCAGGATACCCGTGACGTCTATCGTGGATTTGCCCGAAAGCACCGATTCCGGAATCTCGACATCGCTGAACTTGCAGTATCCGCTGGTGCGGATCTGGATCTCTTTGGAACCCATCTTGAAATACTGGCTCACTGAGTAGGCTGCCTTCTCGAAGCCGGGATAACTTCCCTCGCCCTTGAAATCGCCCACGGTCTCGCCCGTGTAGGTGTTGCCGCTGCCTACGCGGAACGCATCCCAGCGGCCCGAGGTGAGGTATTCGGTCATCTTGGCCTTCGACATCGCCCAGGTGGTGATGCCCGCGGTGGGATCCGAAGCTACGTTGGAAGGGGAGAGAAACACCCTGTTCTGGGGCGACTTCTTGTCCCAGTTGGAGTTGATGTAGAGAAGCACGAATGCCTCGTTCGCATATTTGAGTCCCTTGAGTGTCACGAGCTTTCCAATGTAGCGGTTGTTCTTCTGAGTGTCGTTCTTTCCCGGAAGCTGGCTTTCGGTGATGACCTCCGAAGCAACCTCCGTGCCAGTCTCACCCTTGAATATGTGCTGGTCGATCAGCAGGGGGTTCTCGAGATAGGAGGTCTCGTATTCGCCCGAAGGGTCGGTGAAGCCCAGCTGCACCATTCCGTTGCCGCCGTAGCTGGCCGACGAACTGAAACCGTACATTCCGAGGGTCAGTCCCTTGCACTTCACGTAGAGGGTCTGTCCGGGCAGATAGTCGTTGTAGAGTCCGTTGCGGCCGAACTTGAGCTCGATGCCGCCGGTCTCGTCCTGGATATAGAGGCTCTTGTAGAAGTTGCCGGGCTTGTCGGTGGTGGATACCTTTCCGGCGATGATTATGTTCTTGTCGATGTCCCAGGGCTTGCCGTTGTACATCGCGGCGAGCTCGGCGATGGTGGTGTTCGCGCTCATCTGCGCGGGCTGCGCCTTGTCGGGCTCTTTGTATTTGCCTGTGAAAACGGGCTGGAACTCCTCCTTGAGGGAGGTGCAGGATGCCAGAAGCAGCAGCGCCGCAGATATGATGAATAACTTTTTCATGGCCTTAGAATCTGAAATAGAGGTTCAACATATAATTGGCTCCGCACATATAGAAATACTTGGAGTCGAATCTGTAGTAGCGGTTGTGGGCCGCGCTGTTGATGAGTCGGGTCTGCTCGTAGCCGCCGGTCTTGACGTTGCGGTTGTTGAGCATGTTCTTGATCTCGCACGAGAATCCGAAGTTGTACTTGCGGTTGATGTACCAGCTTTTGCCGATGCTGGCATTGAGCAGGAATGCGGGTGCGAACTTCTCCTGCGCCGTCATATAGTCTATCTCGGCCGGGGTGACGACGTGGTCGGGGCCGGCGACTGCGATGGTGGTGCGGTAGAGCGGGTTCATATCGAGGTGGGAACCGGCGAAGTACTGGCCGTTGAGCTCGAAGAACCAGTAGGACTGGAGCCTGTAGTTGAAGGCGATCTCGGCTGCGAGCTGGGGGGTGCTGGGCACATAGTGCTTCTGCTCCTTCTCGATGATATATTCGCCGTCGGCGTTCTGGTCGAGTACCGTGGTGCCGTCGGGAAGTTTGGCCTTCTTATAGACGGGGCTGCTCTTCCAGTATTCGACCGGCTCGTTGCTTACCAGGACGTCGGTGCTGTTGTCCATCGTCTGGGTCATTATCGGGTTGGAGGTGTAGATGTATTCGCCCAGGCTGAGGACTCCGGAAATGGTGAGTCCCTTGAGGAAGAAGGGGGCCCTGGCGCCTATCTCGATGCCGGCGTGCCTCTGGTCGATGCCCCACATCGCGAAGTTCGTGAAGGAGTGGTAGGTATCGTCGTAGAAGCTCATCACGTCGGTCTGGTCCATTATCTTGGTCCAGAATGCCGTTACGCGGGCGCTGTAACCGCCGTTGTTGTACTGGTAGTTGACGTCGGCGGAGAAGGTCTTGGTGGTGGTGAGGTTGGGCACCACGGTGTTGCGCGTACGGGGCGAGACGAATGCCTGGTTGAAGGTCGGGGCGTCATTCAGGAATCCGGCGTTGGCCGAGACCCTGTGCCCGCCGTCGAAGCGGTAGGCCGCTCCGGCCTTGGCGTTCCATACGAAGAATCCGAATACGTCCGACTTGCCCTTGGATGAGATAACGTTGCCGTCGGCGTCATAGTTGGTGAGGCGCTGTCCGCCCCAGAATATCTCGTTGCCGTTGTCGTCCAGTCCCGCGAAGAGACCCTTGCGGAGAAGTCCCTCCCTCCAGAAGCTGTTGTATCCGGCTTCGAATCCCGCATTGGCGGTAAGGCGTCCGAAGGAGAATTCGCCGCTTGCCCAGATGCGGGCGTCGCGGACATTGGCGTAGTAGTCGTAGCCGTATTTGCCGCCCTTCTCGATCTTCTGGGCCTCGCCGTGAGCCATGTAATAGTCGAGGTCGTTCTGGGTGAGGGCCTCGTTGGCACCGAAGTCACGCTCCGCGAACTGGTCGATGTTCAGGTAGTACTGTCCGCCGAGGAGGTCGTTGATGACCTTGTAATTCTCGGTCTTGTTCCAGCGGAAGGTGGCGCCGCCATTGAGGGTGAAATGGTCGCTGGCGCGCCATTTCAAGTTCGCTGCCAGATGGATGTCGTTCTGGTCCACGTGGCGCTCCTCGAGGGCGTACTTGCTGCGGCCGTCGGGACTGTTGTAGTTGACGTTGTAGAGGCGGTCCCAGTTGAGATGCTGGTAATTCGCGAAGTCGCGGTTGTGCTGCGTCCACATCTCGCGGGCCCACTCGTACTTCTCGTCGTTGCTGCGGTTGTAGTCCTCTTCCTCCATATAGGCGTAGCTCGGGAGGTTGCGGTAGTAGTCGGGGCGGGGATCGGCAGCGTCATACCAGTCGAGGGCGGTGTATCCGTTCTTTCCGGTCCTCCAGAGGAGGGTGGCGTTGGCCTCGAGGTCCGTCGTGGGGGTGTAGGAGTAGCGCAGCACGGTGACGGGCTCGAAGGTCTTGCGGACGCGGGAGTTGCGCACCTTGCCGTTCTGGTATCCCCAGTTGGAGTTGTACATATTGTCGCCCATCAGGTCGTAAACCTCCTGGGTGGAGGCGTTCTGCGCTCCGCGCTGCCCGGGGGTGGCGAAGGTGAAGAGGGTGACCCTGTGGATGTCGTCGAAGTTCTTCTCGATGCCGGCATAATAGGCGAACGAACGGTAGTAGATACCCTTGATCCAGTCGTTGCCTCCCACGCGTGCCGATACGTTGACGGCGTAGGAGATGCCGTTGTCCAGCTCACCGGAAGCGTAGGTTCCCATCAGGCGGAGGCGGTACATCGCGCTGTTGGTGAGGGCGCTGAAACGCCATCCCTTGCGTACCGAAGAGGGATTGGCCATAATGTTGGTGACGCCGTTGTAGCGGCCGAGACCCTCGGTGTAGGGCTCCAGGCCCATGGTGGTCTCCTTGGCGCGCATCGCCTCGTTCAGGCCCGACCAGAGGGAGTAGGGGGAGTATCCGGTGATGGCGTCGTTGAGCCTGATACCGCTCAGATAGACATCCTGGGTCTCGCTGTTGTAACCGCGGTTCTTGAAGCGGATGGCGCTGAAGCCGTATCCTGCGATGTTTGTATAGACATCGTTCGAGCCGTAGAGGATGGTCGGTGTGTCGGTGTATCCCGAGTCGTCCATATCGAATTCGGTGAAGCTCGAATCGTCCACTTCGGCTATTTTCTGGCTTGCCGTCATCGTGACGAACATCATGTCCTTGACGAAGCCCTTGTCCACGGTGACGCTGACGATGAGGTCGTTGTATCCGTCGGCGGTCACAAGCATATCGTACATTCCGTCTGCGAGGCGGTCGATGAGGAACCGTCCGTCATTGGCGCTGGCGCAGCGGGCCACCTCCTCGCCTTTCTGGGAGAGGACGATCTTCGCGTCGCCTATCGGGGCGCGGCCCTGGCGGTCCACCACGGAGCCTTTGACGCCTCCGCTCTGGGCCAGGGCAGTGATGGCTATCAGGACAGCGGAAAGTGTTGTCAGTAGTTTTTTCATCTGGTTATGTTATTATTTTCTGATTACGATGTAAGTGGGGAAGTGGTCGGAGAAGCCGTTGATGAAGGCTCCGTTGGAGAACGTGCGGAACGGATAGCCCTTGTACTGGCCTTTCTGGGTCACCATGAACGGTTTCTTGAAGATGCGTCCGTAATAGGTGTCCTTGACGATCTTGCGGATCTTCAGGCCCCCTTCGGGAGCGTTGAGCAGGTTGCTGTTGACCAGTATCTGGTCGTAGATGCACCAGACGCCCTGGTATCCGAGCGACCCGTATCCGTTCTTGATCATCGAGAGGAAGGGATTGAAGAAGTCCTCTTTTCCCACCTCTTCCGGGGTCTCCTTGCCGTGGAGATAGAGCGCCATGCTCTCGTCGAAAGGATCGTCGTTCATATCGCCCATCACGGCTATCTTGATGCCGGGATACTTCTCCATCATTCCGATGGCGTGGTTGTAGATTATCTCGCCGCCGCGGGCGCGGAGATCCTGTCCCTTTCCGCCGACGCGGGAGGGGAGGTGCGCCACGTAGAATGCGAAGTGCTCGCCGTCGATGGTGCCGTGCACCATCAGGATGTCGCGGGTGCGGAAATAATCCTTGGCCTCCTCATCGAGGGTGAATTCGACCTTGGAGTCGGGGCCGAAGGTGTAGGGGATGGATTCGCTCTCTATGTATTTGAACTGCTCGGGTTTGTAGAGCAGCGCCACATCCACTCCGCGGCGGTCGGGACCGTCATAATGGATTATCTGGTAGTTGGCGTCTGCGATCTCGGGCTGGCTCACCAGGTCCTCGAGCACCAGACGGTTCTCGATCTCGCTCACTCCCAGGATGGTGTGGTAGCGGCCGTTGTCCTTTGCCATCTCCTTTATGACCTTGGCCATATTGTGGAGCTTCTTGCGGTATTTGACCTCTGTCCACTGGTTGGCTCCGTCGGGGAGGAACTCGTCGTCGTTCTTGGCCGGGTCGTCATATATGTCGAAAAGGTTCTCGAGGTTGTAGAAGCCTATGACATAGTTGCGGGTTCCGGATGCTTCCTGAGCCCTGGCGCCTGCGGCTACCAGAAGGGTCAGTGCTAACGTATATAGGAATCTTTTCATAGTCGAGTGTTATTTCCACCAGGAATCGCTGGTGGCCTCCACGACGGAGGCCTTGTCCTGGCCTATCCTTGAAGGAAGGTTTACGAAGAAGTCGATGCCCGTTTTGGCCTCGAGCTGGTCGATGGTCATCCGCTGGGCGAGGACGGCATAGCGGCCCGACTGGTATGCCTTGTGGTCGAACCAGAATGCGGCGGCTGTATAGCCTCCGGTGGAGCCGGTGATGCCGATGGTGCCGGCCTTGCTGAAGGCCAGCAGCGCCTTGAAATACCCCACGGGCACCTTGACGCGCTTGCCCTCGTTGTCGGTGACGCTTTCGGTGCTGCCTTCTACGACGCATCCCGTCACCACATACAGGGTGTCGGTCTGGTAGCTCCAATCGCGCACCATGCCTTCGAGCGAGGCCCACGCGTATGAGTTGAGCTCTCCGCGCTGCGGTGTCATATTGGTGCCGTAGAAGGTCTGTATGTTCGATTCGTAGATGAGCCTGTCGGCCGAAGGGATCTGATGCCCGCGGTTGTACCATCCGCCCTCATAGTCGGCGTTGCTGTAGCCCCTGAAGAGCACGGGCTGAAAGCGGTGCGGGATCTTGGGGTCGAGGCCCCATTCGTTGGTCCTGCTGCCGCTGCCGGCGAGCTTCTTGTTGAGAGGGTATGCCACCCAGTGCGCCACGAGGGCCGCGGTGTCCCAGTAGAACGAGAAGTTGCGCTGCTCTTTGCCCGCATAGTTCGTGCTGTGGGTGATGAAGAACAGCGCTTTGTCGTCGGTGGCGGGCAGTTCGAGCCAGCCGGGGACAGGGTCGGATTTGATCGAGGAGGGGAGGGGGACGGAACCCTGCATCCCGGCCTGGGTGAACTCGCGGGTCACGCTCTTCCCGGCACTCGTGAGGACCAGGGTGAGGGTGCGCGCATCTGGGGAGTTGTTGGCCGCCCATCCAAATACCACGTCGTTCTTGTCGCCGAAGCCCCGGACTACCGTTATGGAGTCGGTCTCGAGATAGGCCCACTGCGTGACGTCGTACTGTTCGCCTCCGGCGAAGTTGATCTCGAGGCTCCACTCCTTCGAGGCCTTGACGCTGATGAACTGGTTGCTCTTGCTGCCGGCATCTACGTTGTCGATGCGCAGGCTGAGCTCCGGCTCGGCCTGAGTCTCTTTGGCGGGGTCGCACGAAATAAGGGCCGCTGCGGCAGCCAGTGCCACCGCAGCAGTCCGGAGTGTATGGCGGATAATTTCCACTTTTATTCAGCGGTGACGCCGATAAAGAGCATACGGCCGGCGGCAGTGATGGTCATCTGGGTATCGGCGGTGGTAGCGGGGAATTCGACTGTGTAGTAGTCGTTGTCGTCACTGAGAGTGAGGGTGTAAGGCGGGTTGCCGGAAGCCAGGTAACTCTTGATGCTGATCTCTTTGGTGGTGTCGCCGATTACGCAGGTGACTTTGTAAGGGGTTTTGCCGTCGCTCTGGTCCTTGCTGAATCCGGTGCAGTAGAAGTTGAGTTTGCTCTTGCCGGAGGGAACGTTGACGGTGAAGCTGCCTCCTGCACTCGAGGTTCCGAGCTTTACGAGGTTTTCGACCGAGGTGCCGTTGATGGTACCGGTCTGCTTGTTGTTGCCGGAGGTGCTGCCGTCGTATGCCTTTTCGCCGAGGGCCCAGGTAACATTGGGGACCACGGGGTGCTTGAGGCTGTTGTCAACCTGGTTGCCGCTGAGTTCGACCTTGGTAACGATGACGTTGAAGTAGATGTTGCCGGAGATTCCGACGAAGTAACCGGTCACGTCGATGGTCTTGCCGTTGAAGCTGTCGTAGTTCTCGGCAGCGTAGGAAATCGATCCCTTGCGGGTTGCGCCGGGAACGTCGATGTTGTAGTAATTGCCCGACTTGACGAGCTGGCCGGTGAACTTGACGAAACCGAATCCGGTGTCATATTTGTCGAACGCCGCTGCATCCAGCACGGTGGGGGTGGGGTAGGTCGCGGTGCCGGAGGATACTACGGTAGTCGAGGGATTGGAGAGCTGGGGAAGGCCGTTGTATGTAGCCTCTTCGCCCTCTACCTTCACATTGTCGCCCACCTTGACGCCGGGAGCCGCATCGGCGAAGACATACTTGACGCCGTTGGAGGTGCTGACGATGAACGCCTTTGCGGAGACAGCCATCACGGTGCCCTCGATGGTGACCTTGGATACCTGGGCAGCCTCGTAGCTGACGATGGTGGCGTTGGTTATCTCGACCTTGGTGCCGTTGTAGAGATAATATTTTCCGTAGAGGGTGACCTTGCCGCCGTTGGCGAGCTTGTCGGCATATTCAGCCTTGCTCTTTGCCGAGAGCGAATAGATGTTGATGCTTCCTGTAGCGTCCACGAGGTCGAAGCTCGAATACTGTGAGTTGAAGTTCGAAACGGTTCCGCTCAGGCGGTAGTTTGTAGCGGCATCTGCCTTGTCGATGAACTCCTTGACGGTAAGCAGCTGCAGCGAAGCGGGGTCGATGGGGGCGGGAGCGGTGTAGGAGAGGATCTCGCCGTTTGCCATCTGATGGGTCTGCTTCTGCTCGTAGAACTGGTATGTTCCCTTGACCTCCACGGTTCCGTCCTCTTCGAGTTTATCCACGTAATCCTTGAAATTCTTGGGGAACGCGATGGCCACGGTACCGGTCGCATCGGTCAGGTCGAAGCCGTAGTACGAGGAGTTGGCGATGTTGCTGATCTTGCCTGAGAGGACATATTCGTTCTGGGTGTCGCCCTTCGCGATGAATTCTGCGACGGTAAGTTTGCCGTCGTCCTCTCCGTCGGGGCCGGCCTGCGAGATGGAAAGGGTCTCGCTGACGATTCCGCCGGAGAATTCGATCTCGCCGTAACGGTTGTAGCCGTCGTTCTTGGCCACTTTGATCCTTACCTCGATGTCCTTTCTGGAGGGCTCTCCGCTTTCAGGAGTTACAACTACCCACTCGGGAACATCTTTGGCCTTCCACTGGCGGGTGGTGCTTAGGATGATGGTCTGCTCACCGCCGTTGGCGTCGAAAGTGAGCTCGTGTTTGTCGATTTTGATTTGCGCATCGCCCCAGTCTGGCTCACCGCAGGCGGTGAGGAGGGCGGCCGCGAAGGCCAGTGCGCAGATTGCGAAATGCTTGATTTTCATTGCTTCTGTATTTAAATATAACTTATTGTTCCTTTGCCGTAAGTGTTGTCCGGGCGCTGTGCACAGCCATAATCGTACGCGCACGCGCCCATACATATTCGTGTAAAGATACACATTTTTCCCGACTCTGCCCAAAGAGCCTTGCCCGAGGGCCTATAGTTACCAACAAACTATTAACTCTTGCCCCCGGCCGGAGGCAGCCCCTGCGGCAGGACGGCGTGAATATTGATAGAAAAAATGCTGAGAAAATGACTTTTACAATGAAACGCTTTAGTTTTATTCTCTCGCTGATGGCGCTCCTGATGCTTTCCGGAGCGGTTTCCTACGCGCAGGATCTTCGCGACGCCTCATATCGGACCTTGGGCTACATCAAGTCGGACGGGACGGTCCAGGATGCATCGTACCGCACCGTCGGACATATCAGAAGCGACGGCACCATCCAGGACGCATCCTACCGTACAATCGGGTATATCAGAAGCGACGGCACTGTCCAGGACGCCTCGTACCGTACGGTCGGCTATGTGAAAAGCGACGGCACCGTCCAGGACTCCTCCTACCGCACTATCGGACACGTCAAGTCGGACGGCACGGTACAGGACGCATCCTACCGCACTATCGGCCATGCCTCCGGGGTATCGCCCCGCAGCGCTGCCTGGTACTTCTTTTTCAGATAGTTATCCGGGAAATCATCTGCACGGGTCGCTGTGGCCTCAGTCGCATCCGTCGCTGTGCAGCGGGTGGTAGTCGTAATCCACCTTGTAGCGTATCTCTCCCTTCCGGTTGACGGATCTGATGATGCCGTCGACATGCACGACACCAGCTTCCTTGGCCCGGAAAATCTCCGGGAAATGCTCCTTCAGAATGGCATCCACGACCGCCTCTTCGGTAATCTCCGACGACTCCGCCGCCCTCCATCCGGCAGAACAGGAGGGGAGTGTGGCCGTTGCCACGATCAATGCCATCGCGGCTGCAATCGCTTTGTTCATAAGCAGAAGACTTTCCACAAATATAACTTCAATTTCTCTCCGCACCAAATAACTTCTGTATTTCTCGTTATTACTCAGGGCAGAGTGGAGCAACGAAATGTGCCCTGGAAGTGTTTCTGTAGGGGGTAGGCCTGCTCCATAGCCCAATTTTGGCCGATGGCGCAGACTAACCTGCCTCCAAGCATCCTCCAAGGCCTGTCGTCCTGCTCCTCTCTGCCCGGGCGGATGAGGCGATAGAGAAACCGTAGGACGATTATCAATAATCAATAGTCTGGAAGCGGAGGTCGGAGGCATTGACTCCGAGAGCGCAGGGTCGTAGGTATTAGCTCCGAGGCCGCAGATCAGAGGCATTGATAGAGAGAGTATCTTTTTTATTATATTTGTCCAGTTGTAACAACAATGCTATGAATACTTTCGGCAACTTAATCTGGCTGGTTTTGGGCGGTATCCTTATCGCTCTGATTTATTGGGCTGTAGGGCTGCTTATGTGTATTACTGTTATAGGTATTCCATTCGGCTTGCAGCTCTTCAAACTCGGGTCATACGCCCTGTGGCCTTTCGGATATGAACTGATCAACGGGCCAAATGAGCCGGGATGCGTGTCGATAGTGATGAACCTGCTTTGGATCCTGCTCGGATGGTGGGAGATAGCCCTGATACACCTGGTCTGCGGCCTGATATTCTGCGTCACCATCGTCGGAATTCCCTTCGGGGTCCAGCACTTCAAGATGGCCCTCAATTCAGTATTTCCATTTGGAAAAGAGATCAAAAAGAAACAATAAATCAAGGATATTACGATGAAAAGATTATCAACCCTCGCAATCCTGGCCGTCTTGATTCTGACAGCCGGTACCGTCAGCTCCTTCGCGGCGAGCCGCGTGGTCACCGACAGCATCGACAGCAAAGCCCTGGGACAGTGCGTCAAATTCAATGTTTATCTGCCCGACGGCTTCAAGGAGTCCGGCAAGAACTATCCAGTTGTATATCTGCTCCACGGCCTGACCGGCATATATTCCGACTGGATGACGCTCGGCAATATGAAACTCGTCGCTGACGAACTGATCGGTACCGGCGAGGCCGACGAGATGGTGATCATTATGCCCAATGCCGGCCATCCCGATACCCATAAGGTACAGAACGGCTACTTCAATATTCCCGGAGGATACAACTATGAGGATTTCTTCTTCACTGAGCTGATGCCCAAGGTCGAAGGCAAGTACCGCTGCGGCGGGAGCAAGGGCCAGCGCGCCGTTATGGGCCTCTCTATGGGCGGAGGCGGCAGCGTGGTCTATTGCCAGCGCCATCCTGACCTCTTCTCGAGCTGCTATGCTATGAGCGCATGGCTCGACCAGAAGGTTTCCGACAATCCCAAAGATCCCAACGACAAGATGTATCTGGAATCCAAGTCCGTCCACGAAAACTCGGCCCTCGCCTTCGTCGATAACGCCGACAAGGCCACTCTCGATAAACTCCGCACCGTCAAGTGGTTCATCGACTGCGGCGACGACGATTACCTGCTGGAACTCTCTTTCAACCTCCATATGAAGATGAAGAAGGCGGGAGTCAAGACCGAACTCCGCGTCCGCAACGGCACCCATAATTGGGAGTACTGGCATCTGGCGCTCCGGCTCGCCCTGCCGTTCGCATCCAGGAATTTTACTGCCGGCAACTGATCGGGACAGCGCCGGAACAGACCGGCAATGCTCCGCGTATGTTGATTCCTATGTGGAGAACTTCTTTTTCCTCAGTGTACCAATCGCCGTAAAACTTATTAAATTTACGCGTTAAATTGTATACTGACGAAAATGAAAAAGATTCTGCTGGCCATTGCTGCCCTAGCACTTTGCGCGGTTTCTTTCCAGAGCGAGGCCGCGAGCAAGTCGAAGAAGGCAGACAGGGCTGAGAAAGAGAAGCTTGCCAGCGTGGGCATGGTCTATCTCAACAACAATTTCACACGCTATCACGATCTCTCGCTCGAACTCCATACTTATGCCGAAACCGGCTATAACGAATTCAGGAGCTCGGCAGCCCTCATCAAGCATCTCGAGGAGAACGGATTCACGGTGGAGAAGGGCGTAGCCGGTATTCCCACCGCCTATGTCGCCACATTCGGCAGCGGCAGCCCCGTCATCGGTATCCTTACCGAATATGACGCTCTCCCCGGACTGGCGCAGGATACGGTTCCGTACCCTTGCCTCCCCAAGGATGCTCCCACTACCAACGGCCACGGCTGCGGCCACAATATGATGGGAACGGCCAGCACAGCCGCCGCTGTCGCCATCTCCAAATGGCTCGCGCAGGGCCACCAGGGTACCCTCAAGGTATTCGGATGCCCGGCGGAGGAGGGAGGAGGCGGAAAGGCCTACATGGTCCGCGAAGGCTGCTTCGACGGAGTTGACGCGGTCCTTGACTGGCACTCCGGTTTCTCGAACAACTCCAACGCTTCGCAGAACCTCGCCAATGTCCGCGTCCGCTTCGAATTCCACGGAATTCCCTCACATGCCGCTGTGAGCCCCGAGAAGGGACGCTCCGCACTTGATGCCGTGGAGGCCTTCAACTATATGATAAATATGATGCGCGAGCACGTAGACAGCAACAGCCGCATCCACTATATCATAACCGACGGCGGCGCGGCGCCCAATGTGGTTCCCGACCACGCCGAGGTCCTCTACTACTTCCGCCACCACAGCCGCGAAGTGGTCCGCGAACTTCTCGACCGCGCCCTCAAGGCTGCTGAAGGCGCTGCGATGGGCACCGGCACCACTATGGAATACGAGATCATGAACGGCAACTATGAGACCCTTCCCAATCTCCACCTGGCCAAGCTGATGAACGACAATATGCAGAAGGTGGGCGGCGTCATCCTCGACGAACGCGAGAGGGCTTTCGCCATCGAGATCATGAAGAACTCGGGCGTCACCGACACTGCGGCCGCTTTCCGCGTGATGCGTGAGGTCAGGCCCTTCACCAACCAGGTATCCAAATCCTCAGGTTCCTCCGACGTGGGCAATGTCTCCTGGGTGGCTCCGACCAACACCATCACCACCTCGACCTTCGTGCCCGGATGCGGCGGCCTCCACAGCTGGCAGTGCGTCGCTACCGACGGCACCACGATAGGCACCAAGGGCCTGATGAATGTCTCCCGTACATACTATCTTACCGCATACGACCTCTACACCCATCCCGAACTCCTCAAGGAAATCCGCGAAGAGTTCGAACAGCGCCGCGGTCCGGACTTCAAGTTCGTGCCTCTGATGGGCGACCGCAAACCGCCGTTGGATTATTGCAAGGATACCCGCTACTAGACCTTGATGAAGAAGAAACGCATACTCATAGCGCTCCTGTGCGTGCTGGCCGCGATTCCCGCTTTCGCGGTCTTCAACGAGAAGGATATCACCCAGACCCTCTCGGTGCTCCGCTTCGAACTCTCGCAGCAGAATGCCAAGATGGAGAATTCCCGTTCCCGCATCAGGCAGCGCAACGAACGCCAGCACCGGATGATGGTTGATATGATCAAGAAGTGCAACGAGCTCTCCCTGATCCTCTATTCCCAGAACCAGGACTATACGTTCGACCTGGCCTACGCGCTCAATGCCGTTACCGACAATTACGAGGCCTTCAGCAAGCGGCGCATGCCCTATGACGAGATCGTCAGCTCGATGAATCTCGAGATAGAGCGCTACCAGCGCCTTATCGAGGCCCTGCGCAGGATTCCCCCCGTGCTCGACGAGATCGACGTCGTCCCCGACAGCATAAGCATCTCCAAGGAGGACCTTATGTCGGATTATATGCCTTCCGGGACGTCGCGTCCCAAGAGGGAGTCGCAGGACGATACCACCGACCTCGACGTGGACAGCCTCCGCTCCCTGGATCCGATACCGGTGGTCTCCGACTCGCTGCTCGCGCAGTTCGGCATCATCCGCTCCCGCCAGGTGCCCGACGGTACCCTTGAGAGCGACGGCCACGACCATGGCCATGGTTCGCATGACCACGGACACGCGCACGCTCCGGTCGAGGCGATGGTCGCCCCCGGTGACACCGCTTCCGACGGCACTCCCTTCATGCTCGACGAAGAGGGCAGGGAGGACCGCGAGGCCTGCCTGATGTATGCCCTGAGCCTGCTCGAAATGTACACCGAGGCCCGCGACAGGATCGTTGCCGACAACGACCACTACGTGGACCTGAGCAACCGTCTCGAAGAGGCCTATAACTATGCGCAGGCCCGCTACAAGGTCATTCAGAAGCGCATATTCGTGGATGGCCAGGACGACTACTTCTCCGTCTTGCGGCGCTTCGGCCGCTACTCCAAGCTGGCCGTGCAGGATACCAGGCAGAAATATATGTCGGCCCTTGTCGAAGCGGACCACCACGATGCGCACGGCGACCACGGGCATCACCATCACAACGAGAGCGAGTGGCGCGGTCCGGTGGTTGCAGGATTCGCAATCTATATTTTCTTCTACCTTCTGTTCTCGCTGGCCCTCAGCGCGGCGATACTATATCTCCTTTCGAAGACTGTAAAGGCTTTCAACAACGAGGAGTTCAAGAGGCGCCGCTTCGGATTCATCTTCCTCTTCGCTTCGGTGATCTTCGCCGTCTCCATCATGATCGCCTCGCAGTTCGTGGAGCAGAACTTCATCAGGGCGGCCTCGAAGCATCTGCTGGTCTATGCGTGGCTGCTCGCTGCGATCTCGGCGTCGCTGTTGATACGCGTCAAGCCCGAGGATCTCAACCGCAGCTTCCTGATGTACGCACCCGTGATGCTGCTCGGCCTGGCGGTGATCACCTTCAGGATCATATTCATCCCCAACCGCCTGGTCAACCTCATCTTCCCGCCGCTGCTGCTGATATTCTTCGTATGGCAACTGCTGCTCTGCCTGAAGCATCGCAACAACCTCGACAAGCGCGATGCCATATATTCCTGGATAACCTGCGTGGTATTCGGTGCGACCACCCTGATGGCGTGGGCCGGATATGTGCTACTCGGGGTCCAGGTGGTCATCTGGTGGCTATTCCAGCTCGCTGCGATCGAGACGGTGACCGCAATCTACGATCTGCTCAAGATCTACTCCGAAAGCATCATCGCCCGCCGCAAGCAGCGCTACCTGCAGAACCACCAGATTCTCGACGAGGAGAAATCCGGCGCCTTCATTATGGTGACCTGGTTCTTCGACTTCCTGCGCAAGGCGGTCCTGCCAATCCTGGCGGTACTTTCCATCCCTTTGTGCATCAATATGGCGGCCAAGGTCTTCGACCTCTCCGAGATATGCAAGGAGATATTCTTCAAGCCCTTCTTCAACCTGAGCGATACAAAGGGCAATCCGATACTCCACCTGTCGCTCTACAAGCTGGTGCTTGTAACATCCCTGTTCTATCTCTTCAAGTACATAGATTATCTGGCCAAGGCGCTCTACCGCCACGACAAGCTCCAGAAGGCGATGGCCAAGAACGAGGGCAGCTTCGTCCACGCCAACCAGGTGAACCTCACCCTCGCCAACAACGTGATCTCGATCCTTGTCTGGGGTACCTACATAGTGGCCTGCATCAATCTGCTCAAGATTCCGATGGGAGCCCTCTCGATAGTCGCCGCCGGTCTGGCTACCGGTCTCGGTCTGGCTATGAAGGATGTGCTCAACAACTTCATCTACGGAATCCAGCTAATGGCCGGCCGCGTCCGCGTGGGCGACTATATCGAGTGCGACGGAGTCCGCGGACAGGTTGAGAGCATCACCTACCAGAGCACCCAGATCGCCACCCTGGAGGGCGATATAATGGCATTTACCAATACCACGCTCTTCAACAAGAACTTCCGCAACCTGACCAAGGACAATCCCTATGTCTTCTCCAAGATTCCCGTGGGAGTCAGCTACGGCACCGATGTGGAGACGGCCCGCAAGGTCATCCTCGAGGCCCTCGAGCCTTTCAAGAAGGAGAGGGACAAGTACGGCCGCAGGCTGATAGGCAAGCGCTACGGCATCCAGGTCACCGTGGAGGGATTCGGCGACAGCAGCGTGGATCTGGCTGTCAAGGAATTCCTGCTTGTGGAGAGCCAGCTGGCCACCGCCGCCCGTATGAGGGAGGTCATCTATCAGGCCCTTGCCGAAAACGGTATCACCATACCGTTCCCCCAGCAGGACATCTATATCAAGGAGTACCCTAAAGAGAATACAAACCAATAAACTCAATCAATAACACCTTAAACCAAAAGTATTATGAAAAAGTATTTTGCAGAATTTATCGGAACAATGGTTCTGACTCTCATGGGCTGCGGTACTGCAGTTTTCCTGGGCTGCGGCACACCTGCAGGCGTAGTCGGTACGGCTATCGCATTCGGTCTCGCAGTCGTTGCAATGGCTTACACTATCGGTGAGATCTCCGGTTGCCACATCAACCCGGCCATCACCCTCGGTGTCGCCCTCTCAGGCCGTATGACCTGGAAAGACGCTTGCGGATACTGGGTAGGCCAGTTCCTCGGCGGTATCGTAGGTGCAGCCCTTCTCTGGGCCATCATCGCAGCTACCGGCGCTCCGGGCGCAATGGGTGATCCTGCAGGAATGGGTGCCAACGGCGTTGCAAATGCCGGCGGCGTATGGGGCGCTTGCCTCGTTGAGGTCATCGCTACCTGCGTATTCGTACTCGTAGTCCTCGGCGCTACCGATTCCAAGCTCGGCGCAGGCAAGCCTGCAGGCCTCGCTATCGGTCTTGCACTGGTGCTCGTACACCTCGTATGCATCAACCTTACCGGAACCTCCGTCAACCCCGCACGTTCCTTCGGACCCGCTCTCTTCGCAGGCGGTGAAGCCCTCAAGAATGTCTGGGTATTCATCTGCGCTCCCCTCGTAGGTGGTGCCCTCGCAGCTTGCCTCTGGGGCTGTCTGGCAGGATGCAAGAAAGCTGAATAATCCTCAGTATCAGTGATGAAAAGACTGACCCTGCTGCTCGCAGCAGCCCTCCTTTTCAGTTTTACCGGTGCAGCTCAAGACAATGACTGGGAGAGCTGCACCAGTATTATGGTCGGCCGCAAGGCCTCGGCAGACGGCTCCGTCATCACCTCGCACACCTGCGATGGCAAATATCGCACCTGGGCCACGATAGAGCCCGCAGCCGATTATGCCGCCGGAGCCCTCCACGAGGTCCGCAAGGGTACGATGAAGACCGCCTTCCGCGACGATACCACCGGCGTTACGCTGGCCGGTACCATTCCCGAAGCCGCCCATACATACGCTTATCTCAATACCGCATATCCCTGCCTCAACGAGCACCAGCTCGCTATCGGCGAGACCACTTTCGTAGGTCCCCGGAAACTTGTCAACAAGGATGCGATGTTCCTTATCGAGGAGCTCGAGCGCATCGCCCTCCAGCGTTGCACCACCGCCCGCGAGGCAGTCATCCTGATGGGTACCACAGCCGAGAAATACGGCTATGGCGATACCGGCGAGTGCCTCACTGTGGCCGACAAGAACGAAGTCTGGCAGTTCGAGATAGTGGGAGTGGGCAAGGACAAGGTCGGTGCGGCCTGGGTAGCACAGCGCATACCCGACGACTGCATCGGCGTCTCCGCCAACATTCCCCGTATCGGCAAGCTCCACCGCGAGGACAAGGCCAACTTCCTCTGCTCCGACAACCTCGAGCAGGTGGCTAAGGAGAACGGCCTCTGGGACGGTAAGGGCGAGTTCATCTTCTGGAAACATCTCGGCAGCGACGGCCGCGAGAAGAATTATTCCGACCGCGAGTTCTTCATCTACTCGGCTCTCGCTCCCTCGCAGGGCTTCACCCGCGAGATGGATGAGCTTCCGGTATATGTAAAGCCCGATGCCAAGGTCGATGTCCGCCAGGTGATGCATCTCTTCCGCGCCACCTACGAGGGAACCGACCTGGATATGTGCAAGAACGTCAAGATCGACTCCGTAAAGATAAGCCCCGTGGCCAACCCATGGCTTACCACCACGATGCGCAATACCCTCAATGCCATCGCTCCCGGAACGGTAGAATTCCACCGTACGGTCTCCGTGGCGTGGTGCGCTTATTCGTTCGTGGCACAGCTCCGCAACTGGCTTCCCGACGCAGTGGGCGGCATCTGCTGGCTCTCTGTCGACAACCCGGCGCAGAGCCCCCGCGTGCCTGTTTTCTGCGGAACCACCGAACTTCCCGAGGCCTATGCCTTCTGCGGCCAGAAGAACTACTGGCCCGACTGCGTGCTGTGGACCTTCCGCCGTGCGAACAAGCTCGCCACCCTCCAGTGGCAGGCTACCAAGAAAGGCTTCATGGAGCAGGTCGACAGGGCGGAGGAGATAGCTTTCTCCGGCCTCAAGGCAGTCGAAGAAAACCCTACTGCCGGCACTCTCAACAACTATACCCGCTATATCTTCAACCGTTCCGCCCAGCTCTGGAAGGAACTCGAGGATAAATACTGGGTAGAGTTCGGTTCAGGATTTTAATCTATAACTGACAATAACTATGGACGAAGAAATCAAAAACGCGGCTGAGGAGGTAGATTCCACCCCTATGCCCGAAACCCCCGAAACCGACGCCGCTCCCGAGAAAAAGGACCTCGGCGACAGGCTCGAAGATTTCCGCGACAAGGCGGCCGATAAACTCGATGACCTTTCCGACAAGGTCGAAGACAAGTTCGACGACCTCAAGGACAAGTTCAAAGAGCAGAAAGAGGCTGCGCAGCCCAAGGTAGATGAGATCAAGGACAAGATCAACGACGCCTCGCCCGACACGACGGCCGAGTATGATCCCGCCGACATCAAGGCCAACAAACTGATGGCGATCCTATCATACCTCGGTATCCTCATCCTCATCCCCCTCCTGGCAAAGGACAGCAAATTCGCGAAGTTCCACGTCAATCAGGGCATCATCGTACTCATCCTCGACCTGATCGTATGGCTCTTCTCCAGAGTCAACCACGGCCTGGTCACCTGGATACTCGACATTATCGTACTGATTTACATCATCATCGGTATCGTCAATGCCGTCGGCGGCAAGGCCAAAGAACTTCCCTTCATCGGCAAGTTCAGGATCCTGAAGTAACCGGACAGTTGTATCGATAAGATGGCCGATAAAAGTATCGGCCATCTTTTTTGTTATTTTAACCTCAGGAACCCGTACCCGAACCTTTCGCAGGCGGCACGTTCAAGGGCCTCGCGGTCGTCGGGGTGGGCGATGGCTATCAGGGCCTTGGCGCGCTGGGGGAGATTCTTGTTGCGGAGATAGGCGATACCGTACTCGGTGGCAACGTACTGGGTCTGGAAACGCGTCGTCACCACGCCGGCACCGGGCGTGAGGGTGGGGACGATCTTGCCGCGGCCCTTACTGGTGCGGGAGGGGAGGGCGATGAAAGTCTTGCCGCCATCCGAGAGGGAACAGCCGTACATGAAATCGTGCTGCCCTCCGACGCCGGAATAGATATGCTCACCGATCGAATCGGCGCAGATCTGCCCCGTCAGATCCACCTCCAGAGCCGAATTGATGGCGCAGGCGCGGGGATTCTGGGCTATGATGAAGGGATTGTTGGTATAGGCCACATCGTAGAACTCCATCGACTTGTTGTGGTCGATGAAATCATACATCTCCTTGGAACCCAGAGCCAGCGAAGCCACGCTGATGCCGGGCTTGACCTTCTTGAGCGAATTGTCGATGACACCCTCCTTTATGAGGCGGATGACTCCGTCGGTCATGGCCTCGGTATGTAGGCCGAGATGACGGTGATCCTTGATGCCATTGAGGATAGCGTTGGGGATGCCTCCGACACCTATCTGGAGAGTCGCACCGTCGGGGATTTCGGATGCCACGTACTTGCCTATGGCCGCCTCGACGGGAGTGGGCTCGCCGAACTGCATAGCCACGGGAGGGGCGTCGCAGAGCACGGCGGCGCTGATCTTCGACTCGTGGATAAGGCATCCGCCGTAGAGATGCGGAATGCTCTTGTTCACCTGCGCGATGACGACCCTGGCGCATTCCGTCGCTGCGACGGAGATGTCGCCTCCTATGCCGAAGCTGCAGTATCCGTTCTCGTCGGGCAGGGAACAGTTGATGAATGCCACATCGATCGGAATCTGCCGGCTGCGGAACATATACGGAACCTCGCCGAGGAAGCAGGGCGTGATGCTGCCGTACCCCGCATCGACATAGGCCCGCTGGTCGCCGCAGATGAAGATGCTGTTGACTATGAACGAATCCTTGTACTCGGGCTTGCAGAAGGGGGCCGGCCCCTCGCTGACATTGAAACCGGAGACTATGGTCACGTCGCGGAGCTCACCGGCGCGCCTTGTGAGAGCCTCCTGGAGGATCCTTGGAACGCTGGTACTTCCCTGGCAGCAGATGGTGTCACCGCTTCGGACGAGTTTTACGGCCTCGTCAGCCGAAACATAATTCATCATTTTCCTTCCTGTTTCACAAGTTCCGTAAACAATTTGAGACGCTCGTCGAGCATCTTGAAATCTTCATCGCTACGGAGTCGTGAAACGCACACGCGGATGCCGTTCTGGCCGCTTCCGGTGGTATTCAAGGGGATGGCGATAATGCCGCAGCGCAGCAGGGATTCGAGCAGCGTCCTGTTGCCCAGCGACTGGTATTCTACGGTGTAGAAGAAACCGTCGCTGATGGTCTGCTCGATGTCCTTGTCGTAAACGAGATGGAATCCGTTCTCCTCGAAGATCTGGCGGGAACGGTGTGCACGGAGGGCATACTCGCGGAGTTCCTTAACAAAGTTGTAACGCCCCTCGGTGGCGGCTTCCAGCATCGCCGAAAGGGCATACTGGGCCGAGTGGGAAGCGCCTGAGGTATTGATGTAGAGGTAATTCAGTATGAAATTGTCTCCGAACTTGCCGATTCCCCACTTCTTCTTGAGGGCGGGATATTCGCGGTGGTAGAGCTTGTCGGAGATGCAGGTCATTCCGATGCGCTCGCCGGCGTAGCTGAATATCTTGGAGGCCGAGAGCAGCAGCACATAATTGTCGGTGTAGCGGGCCACGGTACTCTGGAACGGCGGCTCGAAAGGCACCGACATATCCTTGCGGAAGTCCATGCAGAGATATGCCATATCCTCGAGGATGATGACGTCGTATTTGTTGGCCAGATCGCCGATGATGGCAAGCTCCTCCTCCGAGAGGCAGATCCACGCCGGATTGTTGGGGTTGGAGTAGAGGATTGCGGCGATATTGCCCTCCTTGAGGTAGGACTCCAGCTTCTCGCGGAGACGGTCTGCGCGGTAGTCATAGACATCGAAGAAGATATTCTTGATGCCCAGGATGTCGGGCTGGCGGCCGTGGGCCGAGAAACCGGGACATATATATAGGATGGTGTCCTTCTTCGGGTCGAGCTGCGAGCACTCGAGTATGCTGGTCATACTGCCCTGCATCGAGCCCACGGTCGGCACGATGCCGCGCGGGTCGATATCTACGTCGATGAATGCCTTGACGAAGCGGGCTGCGTTCTTCTTGAGCTCGGGGATGCCCTGTACGGGGGGATAGATGGCGGAAAGCCCCTTGTCGAGCGCCTCTTTCTGCGCCTTGATGCCGATGGGGCAGGCGGGGATGCCTGGAACTCCGATCTCGAGGTGCGAGAAAGCCTCTCCGGAGGCCTCTTCGAGCATCGAGCCGATCATCGAACACTGGCGGATGGTGGTGCGGGATACGTCTTCTATCTCCATCTCTGCGAGTATGGAGTCGAACTGCTTCTTTGAAATTGGCTCTTTCATCCGCTTATCTCTTTACAGCCGATGCGAGGCCCGCATCGAAGGCTTTGATATTGGCATCGACGATCTCCTGACCCTTGCGCATGAAGACGCTGCGGATTCCATCGCGGAGCTTGTCGGGATCGAGCATCCCGAGCACCGAAGCGGCGGCGCCGAGCAGGACCATATTGGCGCTGCGGGGCGAGCCGGCCTCCTTTGCGATGGCGTCCACGTCAATCGCGATGACATTCGGGAGTTTGGCGAGAGAGGCGCGAACCGCCTCCATATCGGGATAATTGGGGATGTTGACCAGCGGAGTGGTGTTGGTGATGATCCATCCCTCCTTTGCGAGCCAGGGCTGGTAGCGCAGCGCCTCCATAGGCTCGAGCGAGATGATGAGGTCGGCTCCGCCGCGGGGGATGAGGTCGCTGTGGATGGTGTCGGAGCTGATGCGGAGATGCGACTGCACATCGCCGCCCCTCTGACTCATTCCGTGGACTTCGGCCTGCTTGAGGTGCAGTTCCTGGCGGAGGGCCGCCGAACCTATGACTGTCGCGATGGAGAGGATTCCCTGTCCTCCCACACCTGCAAGTATTATATCTTTCTTCATTTCTTTGCGTGCCTTTTGAGGGTCTGTATGCATTCGCGGCGCGAGACGATTACCGATACGCCGTGATATTCGATCTCTTCGCGGATCACCCGCTGCATCTCTTCGTAATTCTTGGGCAGAGGGACGATGGTGCGGATATGGGCCTTCTCGACTCCGAGGGCCTCGCATATCGCCTCGATCTTACCGGTTCCGGCCGAATTCTGGCCGCCTGTCATCGCGGTGGTGAGGTTGTCGGAGATGCAGAGCACCACGTCCGACTTGTTGTTGACGGCATCGAGCAGGCCGGTCATTCCGCTGTGGGTGAAGGTCGAGTCGCCGAGCACCGCGACGGAAGGCCAGACTCCGCAGTGGGCGGCTCCCTGTGCCATCGTGAAGGATGCTCCCATCTCCACGCAAGTGTCGATCGCATTTAGGGGCGACATATAGCCGAGCGTATAGCAGCCGATGTCGCTGAAGACGCTGGCGTTCGGATACTTCTCGAGCGCCATGTTGAGAGCCGTGTAGAAGTCGCGGTGGCCGCAGCCCTGGCAGAGTGCCGGGGGACGCGGAACGACAGTCTCGGAGGCGCCGAAGGAGGGAAGGGGATCGAGTCCCACTGCCTTGCGGACCACGTCGGGAGAGAGTTCTCCGTCGCGGGTGACGGTCTCGTCGATTCTGCCGAGAACCTTGACGGAGGTGGGGAATACTCCGCGGAGCATCTCCTCGACCACCGGCTGGCCCTCCTCGAGTACGAGGATCCTCTCCGCCATTCCGACAAGCGAGAGCGCCAGGGTGCGCGGGAAGGGATACTGCGAGATTTTGAGCACGGGGTATGGGCATCCGTCGGGGAAGTTCTCCATCAGGTAGTTGTAGGCGATGCCGCAGGCGATGATTCCGAGGCTCTTGTCGGGGCCGTCGGTGAGGACGTTGAACCGCGATGCGGCCGCATCCTCTTCGAAGGTAGCGTAATCCTTGATGAGCTGGCGGTTGCGGACCCTGGCATTGACCGGCAGGGTGACCCACTGGCGGGGATTCGCGGGAAGATGCATCTCGTTCTCGCCGCGGACCTCTCCTGTGGTCACTACGGCGCGGGAGTGCGCCATCCTGGTGGTCAGGCGCATCAGGACGGGGATGCCGCGCTTCTCGGAGTAATCGAACGCCTCGCGGACCATATCGTATGCCTCCTGCTGGTTCGAGGGCTCGAATACGGGAATCATCGCGAACTTGCCCCAGAAACGGGAATCCTGCTCATTCTGCGAACTGTGCATCGAGGGGTCGTCGCAGGCGGTGACCACGAGGCCGCCGTTGGCTCCGGTCATCGCCGAACCCATGAAGGGGTCGGCGCAGACATTCATACCTACGTGTTTCATGCACACGAGCGCGCGTTTGCCCGCGTAGGAGACTCCGAGTGCGCCTTCCATCGCGGTCTTCTCATTGCTGCTCCAGGTGCAGTGGAGTCCGCGCTCCCTGGTGAGGGGATGGGACTGCACATATTCAGCTATCTCGGTAGAGGGAGTGCCGGGATAGGCGTAAACGCCGGTGAGACCTGCGTGAAGGGCACCGAGCGCTATGGCCTCATCTCCCAGTAACAGTTGTTTTTCTGCCATTGTGTATAGTTTAATTTGAAAATTGCTTTATTTTCCGCAAAAATAATATAATTTTGTATTGATTCAAATATAATAATCGATTAATTCGGGTATAAAATCGGATGTTTTTAGGAGTTATTTATTATGATTCTTAATTGATTTTTCGAATCAGGCGCCCGCACTCCCCTTCAGAAGTGCCGCAAATTTGTGTCGGGCGGTTGGATTTTTTAGTATCTTTACGAATTGTAAACAACAAAGGCTGATAATTATGAAAGCGAACTTTTTCAAAACCGCACTATATTTCGTTTCACTGACCCTTCTCGCCGCTTCGTGCCAAAAGGAGAAACTCTATGACGCCCCCACGGGCTCCTATACGTCATATTTGACAGAATACTGCATCGGCGGAATCGCCCTCGACACCTATACCGCGCGGGGCAGCGCCTACTACGAAAAGATCGATTTCGACGACCTCTCGGGCAAGTGCACCCTCACCATAAACGGCTATGAGTATCAGTATGATTACACTGTAAACAAAAATATCATCCAGGTCGGCGACAAGGTTACGTTCAAGATCGCCCAGAACAGCGGCTCGATGCTGGTCCTGGCAGTCGATGTCACCGGCGACCCCAATGCCAAATCGGTGTTCGAATACGACAGGGGAGAGGGTCTGCTTAAGATTTATAGCAATTACACATCCTTCGAAGGGACCCAGAACCGTTGCTTCTGGTATATGGAAGGCAAGAAGAGGGTCTTCTGCTATCCCGTTGTCGGCTCCAAGTATTTCGACCGCTTCTATTCAGAGGGTAAGAGCCTCTCGTTCTACGACCAGATCCAGTACCACTTCCGCAAGTCCCGCTAGCGATGGCTTACTCCGATACCGAATACCTCGACCGCTTCGAGTCGATTCTCGAGGAGGGGCTGTTGAGGCTCTCCTCCAATCTCGGCCTCACCGACGGCGAGATGCTCTCGAGCGATGATATAGTCTCCAAGTGGAATGACTCCCTTATGCAGGAGTATGTCGGCGACGCCGTGGAGAATTTCAATTCCTATCCGGAGGTTGCGATAGCCTGGGCGGCATACCTCGGGATGGGGGTGGCACACGACTGGGATGCCGGTTTCGACCGCTTCAGCGTGCGCCGCTACCGCGACTATTACGGTCCCCGCGGGTACGACGATATGGACGAGCACATTGTGGCCGCCATTGGCGCCGACGAGGCCTGGGAGGTCAAGCTGCGGCTGTCGCTGCAGAGCCTCGCGGTTGCCGCGCAGGGGCTTATGCGCCACGAGGGCGTAGAGGCCGATACAGAGCGCGGATTCTACGTGTTGGTCAGGATTTACAGCGTGATGTTCCGTCTCGGCGCTTCCATAGAACTCAAGCGCCTCGGATACCGGAACGTGCCGGTCGGGTTCCCCGGCGGCGGAATCAATGCATAAACACATAATCCTATGAAATATTTCAATTCACTTTTGGCGGCCGCAGCACTCATTGGCGGCCTTATTGTATTTTCATCCTGCAAAGGGGGCGGCAACAAGGTAGAGGAAGCCGCAGAAGAAGAGGTTTGCGAAATCAGCGTCCCTACGGTCGAGGAGACGGCATTCGATTATATGGCTGAGGTTTTCGGCAGCCAGTACGCCCCCGGCGAGTACTGCATCCCCTGCGGAACCATAGTCGCGAAGGATGAGAGCAATCCGGAGGATATCCGCCTCTGGGGCGATTACTGGGTCTTTATTTATAATAAGGAGGGAGATCTGCTCAAGATGGTTTCCGGCGGAAGCCACCCCGGCCTTATGCATCTCTGCAAGACCGACGGCGAGTACAAGGTTACGGGCTTCGAAGGAGTCGTTGACGGAGCCGGCAATCTGGAGAGCGCGAAGGCTATCTTCGGAGAGCATTATGACGCCTTCCACGCCATCAATTCAGACGCTCCGGCACGCGAGAAGGTCCGCTGCGACGCGGTATCGGCATTCGTCAAGGCGGCCGGAATGGATGTGAAGGGCTATCAGGATTACGGATGGGATCCCGTGCTTTTCTGACGGTTTCGCACATTTATTTTGCATTTCAAAAAACTTTGTACCTTTGGAGATTAATCTGATTTGATTCGTTTATGAGAACTCTGAAGATTTATCTGGCTGCCGCGCTTCTGGCCCTTTCGGGCTATGCCGCTCAGGCACAGGATAATACCATAACCGCCACGACCGAGGCGGTACAGGCCGTGCAGTCCGCGCAGGCCGCAGCCCCGATCCTGGAGATCCAGCCCTACGAGGTGTACTGCGAAATTGTTTCGTACAGCCGCGGGCTCTTCTCGAACAAGACCACGGTCGAGCTTGATTTCGGCCAGTACGCGAGTTTCTGGTCGCTCGACCGCAGGCTCGTCGATGAATACGGACGCGACATCGAGTTCAACTCGATGCTCGATGCCGCCAACTATATGGCGGAGAGGGGATGGGTCTTCAAGCAGTGTTATGTCATCCAGAATTTTACCAAAGGCGATTCCGGCACTCCGGCATACCACTGGATAATGGGCAAGATGATTACCGACCCTTCGCAGATAACGGAGGGGCTCAGAACAGCAAAGGAGAGATAATATGGATACCGTAAAGGTCATCGAGATCAAAAAGAGCGTCTTCGAGGACAACGACAGAGACGCCGACCGGCTGAGGGCCGAGCTCAAGGGCAAGGGAGTTTATCTGCTCAATCTGATGTCTTCGCCGGGAAGCGGCAAGACCACGACCCTCATAAAGACAATCAATCTTCTGAAAGAGAAGCTGCGCATAGCGGTGATGGAAGCCGATATCGACAGCGACGTGGATGCCGTCAAGATCAAGGAGGCCACCGGCATCGATACCATCCAGCTCCACACCGGCGGAATGTGCCATCTCGATGCGGAGATGACCCGCCAGGGGCTCGACAATATAGGCCTCGAGGGGCTCGACCTGGTGATTCTCGAGAATGTGGGCAACCTCGTATGCCCGGCTGAATTTGACACGGGAGCCTCCCGCAACGCGATGATCCTCTCGGTTCCCGAAGGGGACGACAAGCCGCTCAAGTATCCCTTGATGTTCTCGGTCTGCGATGTGGTGGTGATCAACAAGATGGACGCCGCCGCGCTCTTCGACTTCGACCTCGCCAAATGCAGGGCGAACATAGCGATGCGCAATCCCAAGGCCGAGGTAATCCCCATCTCGGCAAAGACAGGCGAAGGCGTGGAGCTCTTCGCAGAGTGGCTGCTCAATGAAGTGAATAATTGGAAAAATAAATAGAAACAGGACTGTTATGCCCGAAATGTCAACCAAATTCGTCCCCAAGCACTTTGGCGACAAGAATCCCAACCCGAAACTCATTAAGCTCCTCCGTCACGTTACGGACCGCATTCCCGGCAAGATCAAGATGACCACCGAGGCTCCCGAATACTGGGGCCTTGCCTGCATCTTCGAGGATGAGATGGAGGCAGTGGAGCGCGAGGCGGCGCTGGATCTGATGCTGGCAATGCTTCCCGGCAATCCCTTCGCGGTGCGCAAACATTGGAGCTATGCCCAGCTGCACGAACTCAACAAAAGCAAGAAATTCACCCCCGACGGCGCTTCGTTGGATGCGCTCCTCGACAAGATGGCCCATCTGGGCATAATGGAGTACGACTACGGCGACAAATACACCAAGGACGGCCCGGTTCCCGGAACCACATACAACCGTGAGGACCGCGTCTATTGGGTGCCTATGTTCGTCCCCGGAAGCGCCGAATATACCAATATGAATGTCGAGCTGATGGACCGCCATCCCGAACTCGGAATGTTCTTCGAGAGGATGACTTTCCTGCCCCTCGAGAAGATCACCCCGATGGTCCCGATGGGCGGCTCCGGCATCGGAATGCACGTCATTCCCGTGGAGAAGGCTATCTCGATGGAGAACAAGTCGGTCGATATCGAGCATATCTCGTATTGGCTCAAGCGCTATGAGGGCCACCTGGCGGTGGGCATCTGCTCTTGCCGCTACGGCCGCAAGAAGCTCGACGAGGGCTGCGCCGACGATTATCGCGACTGGTGCATCGGAGTGGGCGACATGGCCGAGTACCTGGCCGAGACCGGCAGGGGCCACTATATCACCTATGACGAGGCTATGAAGATCCTCAAGAAAGCCGAGGACAACGGCTTCGTGCATCAGATTACCAATATCGACGGCGAGGACAAGATATTCGCCATCTGCAACTGCAACGTCAAGATTTGCAACGCGCTGCGTACCTCGCAGCTGTTCAATACCCCGAATATGTCGCGAAGCGCCTATGTGGCCAGGGTCGATCCCTCCAATTGCGTGGCCTGCGGCCGCTGCGTGGAGTACTGCCCCGCAGGCGCCGTCAAGCTTGGCCAGAAGCTCTGCACCAAGCACGGCGAGCAGACCTATCCCAAGCAGGAACTCCCCGACGCAGTGAAGTGGGGCCCCCACAAGTGGGATGAGGATTACCGCGACAAGAACCGCATCAATTGCTATCCTACCGGAACGGCGCCCTGCAAGACGGCCTGCCCCGCGCATATCGCCGTCCAGGGCTATCTGAAGAAGGCCGCTGAAGGCAAATATACCGAGGCGCTCGAGCTTATCAAGCGCGAGAACCCGTTCCCTGCAGTCTGCGGACGTGTCTGCAACCGCCGCTGCGAGGATGCCTGCACCCGCGGCACCATCGACCAGCCTATCGCCATCGACGCCGTCAAGAAGTTCATCGCCGAGAAGGATCTCGACGCCCTGACCCGCTTCGTCCCGGAGATCAATATCGCTTCGAGCGTTCAGGATCGCTGGGAGGAGAAGGTCGCCATAATCGGCGCCGGTCCTGCCGGCCTGAGCTGCGCTTATTATCTGGCTACCGCCGGTTACAAGCCCACCGTATTCGAGAAGGACGAGGCTCCCGGCGGAATGCTCCGCTACGGAATCCCTTCGTACAAGCTTGGCAAGAACGTCCTCGATGCCGAGATCGACATAATGCGCGAGATCGGAGTGGATATCCACACCGGCGTGGAGGTCGGAAAGGATATTACCATCGATCAGCTCCGCAAGGAGGGCTACAAGGGCTTCTACGTCGCGATCGGCTGCCAGGGCGGCAAACTGCCCGGCATTCCCGGCGAGACCCTCGAAGGCACCTCCACCGCCATCGATTTCCTGCACAAGGCCAACTGCGGCGACGTGAAGGTCGAGGGCAGGGTAGTGGTTGTCGGAGGCGGCAACGTGGCTATCGACGCGGCCCGCGTGGCGAAGCGCAGCGGTGCCTCTTCGGTCAAGATGCTCTCGCTTGAGACCGAGGATATTATGCCGGCTTCGCTCGAGGAGCGCACCGAAGCGCGCGAGGACGGAGTCGAGATAATGCCCGGCTGGGGCCCGAAGGAGGTCCTCGGAGATGGCAGGGTGAGCGGCATCGTATTCAAGAAATGCATTTCCGTCTATGACGCGGACCACAAGTTCGCGCCTCAGTACGACGAAAACGAACTTGTTACACTCGACGCCGACACGGTAATCTTCGCTATCGGTCAGACCGTAGTGCTCAAGGATCTGCTCAAGGATACCAGGGTCGAGTTCATGCGCGGTGTCTGGCCGGTGGCCGACAAGCTCACATATCAGACCGCTGAGCCCGATATCTTCGTGGGCGGAGATTTCTTTACCGGTCCCAAGTTCGCCATCGACGCCATCGCGGCGGGCAAGGAGGCGGCCGAGTCTCTCCACCGCTTCGTACAGCACGGACACATGACCATCGGACGCAACAGGCGCGACTTCATCGAGCTCGACAAGGACGATATCAAGGTCGAGTCCTACGACAACTCCTCCCGTCAGGAGGCCGGCGTAGTGAAGCGCGACGACCGTTTCGCCGAGTATCACCTCACCCTCACCGAGGAGCAGGTGCGCAAGGAGACCTCCAGGTGCCTTTCCTGCGGCGCTTCCGTGGTGGACGAGAACCGCTGCATCGGCTGCGGAATCTGCACCACCAAGTGCGCGTTCGACGCCATCCATCTCTACCGCGAGAATCCCGATGCGAGCATAATGCGCACCTCGGAAGGCAAATTCGGAGGCATCCTGCCCTATATGGTCAAGCGTACCGGAAAGATTTTGTTCAAGAAGAAGTAAGTCATTCCTGCGAAGACAGAAATCCAAGATATGCACGAACTGGGAATCGTATTCTATATTATCCGCGACGTCAAAAAGGCAGCAGAGGAGAACTCCGTGAGCCACATCAACGCCGTGGTCATGGATATAGGGGAGGTTTCCACCATCGTGCCCGATTATCTGCTCGACTGCTGGCGCTGGGCCGCCGACAGGGAGGAGATGCTCAAGGGGTGCGAGTTGAAGATAAATACCATACCTGCTGTTACCTTCTGCGAGGATTG
Organism: Bacteroidales bacterium; assembly: GCA_017443845.1. Taxonomy (GTDB): domain Bacteria; phylum Bacteroidota; class Bacteroidia; order Bacteroidales; family UBA932; genus Cacconaster. The sequence goes on from JAFSXX010000034.1 coordinate 78,767, forward strand.
CCGAAAAGAGTATCCTACCGTTGAGCACGGCAAGATATGCCCGCACTGCGGCAGCGGCAATACATATCTGCTGCGGGGTAACGAGGTTGAGATAAAGCAAATTGAAGTATAACGACTAAAGTATTACAATATGTCTTGTTTTTTGGTTCCACTCGCGCAGGCCATCATCACCAGCGCATATTGCAAAGCCAACAGGAACTCCGTATCGGCGCAGGGCGCCGGCCCGCTCAGGCGCTCGCTTCCCACATTGGAGAAGATGCTCTGGGGCGGTACGATCATGCTCATCGTGGATCATATCATCAACGGCGAGCTCACCTGGCAGTATCCTTTCTTCACCGCCCTCGGGCAGAGCGGCGGGGCGGGGGTGATGCTCCACGAGATACTTACCGTAGGACTCCCGATATCAGCTGCCCTTACTGCGGTCTGGGCCGTCTGGGCTCTCGTCAAATCCCGTTCGAAGGTCCGTGCTTAAGAGACTTAAGACTTAACCATTCAAATAATCTAAAACCTTATTTTTATGTTATTCCAAGTTTACGGGGCTCACGCTCTTATCAAGTGGGGAATGATGCTTGTCGTCCTCCTGGGCCTGATCCTCTTCAATGAATTCGCGCGCCGTACCAAACTCGGCGGCATCATCACTTTCTTCGCCATCCCCCTGGCGCTGACGGTTTACTTCGTGGCTATCGCCATCGGTGCGCGCACCGGTGCGGATTGGGCCGTGAACAACCCGACTCACGTCTATATGAACGGATGGTTCCATTATGCCAAGCTGTACGCTGCCCTGACGGGATGTATCGGCTTCATGATGATCAAGTACAAATGGGGCATCGGTGCAAAGCACTGGTTCAAACCCTTCCCGTTCATCATCGTGGCTATCAACATCCTCATCGCCGTTGTCTCCGACTTCGAGTCCGCGTATATGGGCTGGAACAAGTGGTGGCTCTCCTCTGAGGGCGTATGGCTCTATGGCGGCTGGCACAATGTGATGAACGGTGTCGCAGGTCTGCTCAACATCTTCTGTATGACCGCATGGTGGAATGTCTATTCGTCCAAGGACAAGAAGGATATGATCTGGGCCGATATGACCTGGGTTTACATCCTCGTCTATGACATCTGGAACTTCGCGTACACCTACAACTGCCTGCCTACCCACAGCTGGTTCTGCGGTATCGCACTGCTTCTCGCTCCTACCGTGGCAGCTCTCTGCTGGAACCGTGGCGGCTGGATCCAGAACCGCGCCAACACCCTCGCTATCTGGTGCATGTTCGCACAGGTATTCCCCCTGTTCCAGGAGACCTTCAAGAACGGTCAGCAGTGGAACAACTGGGCAACCCTTCCCGTGCAGTATCCCAACGGCGTGGAGACCATCAAGCAGATCTACGAGGCAGCCGGCGGCGAGGCCGCTGCAGTCGGCACTACCGTCGATACGGTGGCAGCCAACCCTACGGCTATGCTGATTGTCAGCGCTCTCGCACTGATCACCAACTGCATCGCCCTTGGTTATATCATCTGCCAGGCAAAGAAGCGTCACATCAATCCTTACAAGGAAGACGTCTTTGTCAACCAGAAGTACTACAAAGAGGCTATGGCAAGGGCCGAGGTCGAATAATCCCAACCTTTGCATCATAAATGCGGGTGGTCTTCCGGGCCACCCGCTTTTATTTTGGAAAATGATTGCAGAATCCCCCAAAAGCCTTACATTTGCAACGGATTGGCAAATCCAATCAGATGGACTGGGGTGTCCCCGGTAGGAAAAGGGTTGAAGAGAAATCTCAACTCTTTTTTGTTTATACCTCCATTTCCGGCTGCGGAATCACTTTTAAGCCCAATTTCTTGCCATCACTCACATAGATACTATCTTTAACGATGTCATAGGTGAAGTTGACCCGGTCGGGATAGAGCAGATACTGCGTGATGGGGTAAGCTATGAGGTCAGCCAGCTGTAAGCCGGTGACATTCTGCTTCTTGGACTGCTGCTTGCCACGCATTTCTGCCATAATGTGCATATCCTCATTCGTCAATGAACATATAGTATTTATTCTTTTCACTCATACTCCAATAGTTTATCCTATCTGACAGAACAGAAAGGTCTGTAAGATACGCTTTCAAGTTCGAAAAGACAAGTTTGAGACTTTGACTTGCCGTTGGGGAACTATCCAATAAAGTTAGCCCCAGGTCCAAATACCGAGGGCCAACTCTGTGTCAGTAGATAGTTATCAGCACGCTATTTATAGGAGTGGTATGGCCGATACATTTAATTGTCGTATGATTATAATGCCATTCTGAATAGAGAGAACCTGATTCGTATCTTTTTCGTTTTACAGGATCTCCAATGATTCGGTCTATGACTCCGGTCATTTCATCGTATTTGCTCTCTGCGGTTTCAGGGTTGGTATGTGCCCATTCCAATATCAAGTAAACTGCATTGACAGATTCGTCAGATTCGCATACCCAATAGTGAGTATCCATTTGATACTTGTCCTTGACCTTTCTCGTGTATTTGTAACAAAGGAAACTCTCATCTTCAGACCAAATCGTTACTGGCGGACCCGGCTCTGAAACTTTGAAATAGAGCCTTCCACCGATACTCTTTTCTTTCTTGTCGATATCCGTGATCGAAAGATGAGCCCTTTCGAGATAATAAGACAATAATTCTTCAATATGATCGGATTCGACAATGATCGGCCCCTGGTCATATTTTATTCTTATTGTATAATTCCCTTTGGGACCGATGTCAACCAAATCATATGAATTCTTTCCATTTCGGAAGAGAATGAGTAACCTTTCATCTTGAGGACGTTCGTCGTCCTTGTACTTGTGGATGGAGACTATATCTTTTTTTATCATTGCTGTCCACTAAAAGTTGTGGACGTAGTTAAAAGTTAAAAATCAAACAACGTGGGTTCATAGAACCCGTCAAGTTCTTTGTCAATATTGAGGTTAGATTTGTTGAAGAGGTCTTCAAGAGGCGTTGTATCTGTGA
>JAFSXX010000035.1 GCA_017443845.1 Bacteroidales bacterium
GCATTGGAGAAAGAACTCGAAAGACAGAAATCCATAGAGCTTGACATCCCGCTTATCATCGGCGGCAAGGAGGTCCGTACGGGCAATACCGGCAAGGTCGTGATGCCCCACGACCATCACCACGTCCTGGCCACCTACCACAAGGCAGGCCCCAAGGAGGTCAAGATGGCCATCGACGCCGCGATGAAGGCGCGCAAGGAGTGGTGCGAGACCGATTGGACCATCCGCGCCTCCATCCTGCTGAAGATCGCCGAGCTCATCTCCACCAAATACCGCGCTGTTATGAGCGCCGCCACTATGCTCGGCCAGAGCAAGAATATCTACCAGGCCGAGATCGACGGAGTATGCGAGCTTATCGACTTCCTGCGCTACAACGCGCACTTTGCTTCGGAGATCTATGCCTTCCAGCCCAAGAGCGCCAAGGGACAGATCAATACCGTCGAGTACCGCGCCCTCGAGGGATTCGTATTCGCCCTCACCCCGTTCAACTTCACCTCCATCGCTTCCAACCTCAATATGTCGCCCGTGCTGATGGGTAACGTCACCGTATGGAAGCCTTCGACCACAGCTATCCTTTCCAACTACTATCTGATGCAGATCTACAAGGAAGCCGGCCTCCCCGACGGCGTAGTCAACTTCATCCCCGGACAGGGTTCTGTCATCGGCAAGGAGATCTTCGCATCGAAGTACCTGGCAGGAGTCCACTTCACCGGCTCCTCCGCTACCTTCAACACCCTCTGGAAGCAGGTCGGCGAGAACCTCGACAAGTACATCAGCTATCCCCGTCTTGTCGGAGAGACCGGCGGCAAGGACTTCATCTTCGTGCATCCTTCGGCCGACCCCAAGGACGTGGCTACCGCCGCATTCTGCGGAGCTTTCGAGTTCCAGGGCCAGAAGTGCTCTGCTGCCAGCCGTATGTACGCTCCCAAGTCGCTCTGGAAGGAGATCCTCTCAGGCATCAAGGAGTTTGCGAAGGAGGTCAAGATGGGCGACGTCTGCGACCCGCAGAACTTCATCAACGCCGTCATCGACGAGGTTTCGTTCGACAATATCGCTTCCTACATCAAGTACGCCAAGGAGTCGAAGGACGCCAAGGTCGTGGTGGGCGGCAAGTGCGACAAGAGCAAGGGCTACTTCGTGGAGCCTACCGTCATCGAGACTACCGATCCCAAGTTCAAGAGTATGGCTGAAGAGATTTTCGGCCCCGTCCTCACAGTCTATGTATATGACGACAAGGATCTCAACAAGGCTGTGGATCTCTGCGACAGCACCTCGCCTTACGGCCTCACCGGCGCCGTTTTCGGAAAGGACCGTATGGCAGTCCAGAAGATCGCCGACAAGTTGCGCTACGCGGCCGGCAACTTCTATGTGAACGACAAGCCCACCGGCGCAGTGGTCGGTATGCAGCCTTTCGGCGGAAGCCGCAAGTCGGGTACCAACGACAAGGCTGGCGGCGAGTTCAACCTTATCCGCTGGGCTATCCCCCGCGCCATCAAGGAGACCCTCGTTCCGGCACGAGGATACAAGTATTCCTATATGAAGTAGTTGCCCTCCTCGGGCTCCGGTTTGTGTCCCTGAAAACCGTCTCGCTTCGCTCGACCCCTCCCAAAGCGTCCACGGGGCTCCGCCCCAAACCCCGCCGCTTCGGCCTTGCCATTGCTCGAGCAGCCCTGCACGGCCTTCGCTAGCGCCTGCTGGCGCTTTGGGTCCCTCCCTCTTATGGTGCCGAGGGTGGCACAGGTTTTCAGGGACACAAGACGCTCCGCCCTACGTAAGGCAACACTTCAATCAGTAATAGTATAATTAAAGGCGGTCCGATGATTTCGGGCCGCCTTTATTAATGTATGGAAAGCGCTGGCTACTTGAATGCCTGTTCACTCAGCCCCTTGCCTGAAAGGGCCATCTCCTTGAAGTAGTCGGGAACCGGTCGGCCCAGGAGGCTCTCCACATAGAGCTTGGCGATGTACTGGGAGAGCATGAAACCGTGACCGCGCATACCGACAAGGAGTCCGAGGGACGGATCGACGATATAGCGGGGTTCGGTGTAGTAGCCGGCCCAGACAGCCTGGAAACTCATACCCTTGAGCTGGGGAATCCACTCGGTGAAGACCTCGGAGACGATCTCCAGGAAAGCCTGGGTATTGACCTTCAGGTTCTTTGCAGCCTCGGGATAATCGACAGCCGGCGAAGCGCAGCCGATGATCTGGCCCGTCTCGGCGAGCTGCTGGCCGTAAACGGCCGAGAAGCCCTTGTAGTGACGGCGGTCGATCAGCATATCGAGCGAGTCGCCATCCTTGCCGATAAGCGGCAGGCGCTTGGTAATGAAGGCCTGGTGACGCACCGGGTAGAGTCCGGTCTCGATTCCAAGCTGGCGGGCGAACTTCTCCGCACCGGCTCCGAGGGCGTTGACGAAGATTTCAGTCGCATAATTGCGGTAGTTGCCGTCGGCCTCCCTGACCGTTATGTGATACTCGCCTCTGACCTTTGCCACATTCACAAGTTCGGTATCCTCGAAGACGCGGCCGCCGAGACTGATACCAATCCGGCGTACGGTATCGATTGTCTTGCCGGGTGTTGCCTGCCAGCACTCATTGGAGATGAGGGCGTGGCTGTAAATGTCCAGATCAGGGTTGATATAGGGCGAAATCTCCTTCGCGAAGTCATTGCGGTCCACCATATAGGCATCCGACCACGCGCGCGAAGCGTCGAGCGAACGGTAGGTGGCCTCGTCGTGTACGAAGTTGACATAGCGGGTCATCTTGAGGTCGATATTGCGCTTGGACTGCACCTCGCGGAATATCTCCAGGTTGCCGCGTGCGATGTCGGCCAGTGCGGGCAGCGAGAATGCTGGACGGCCGCCGGCGATGCAGCGCCACGAGCTACCGTGCTCCTTGTTGACCAGCACGGGCTTGAAACCGGCCTCGGCCAGATAACGGAACACTGCGGTACCCGCCATTCCGCCGCCGGCGACGAATGCTCCCACCTTCTCCACTCCGGCAGCGGTGTGCTCTGCGGAGGTGATGAGATCGCACTTGTCAACGGGGTTGATGACATTGCCTATCTCCACGAGGTTGGCCATAGGGCCGCGCGGCGTGAAATCGCCGGTAACCTCGATGCCGTATGCGCGCAGCGCCTGCTTCGCCCTGGGAAGGCAGCGGCTTCCGCGGCAGGGACCCATTCCAAGGCGGGATATATGCTTGAGCTCCTGTGCTGTGATGCTGGTGCGGCCCTCAAGCAGTTTGAGCAGGTCGGCAAGGCGCACATCCTCGCAGTGGCAGATATATGACGACTCGTCGTCCGCCTTGGCGGGGACGAGTTCGAGCGGTTCGGGATAATTGGCTTTGACGATGAAGCCCCGCGCCTTGAGGAGAACCTCTGCGCCTTCGCCGTCGTACATCTTATCGACCTGGACGACGGCCACGTTGGTCTTGTTGGGCTTGAGGATCACGCGGATGACCCTACCCTCGCCCACCTTGGCTCCGTTGTCGTCCACCAGGAAGACCTCTGCGCCGGCCTCGACGGCGACCTCGACGGGGAGGAAGATCTGGCGTTTGTCGGTGCGGTATCCGAAGATCGCCAGGCCCGGGCACTGCGAGACGCAGTCCATACAGCCGATACACTTGTCGTAGTCGATGACGGGAGTAACGGAAGTGGAGCTCTTGGTGATGGCGTTCTGCTTGCAGGAGAAGGAGCAGGGGTTGCAGGCGAAGCCGTAGAGGCAGTCGGCAACCACGAAGCCCGCCTTGGCCATACGCTCGGCAGAGGGCACGCGGGGCTCCTGAAGCACCCTGACGGGATGCTGCTGGGAGTCGATATATTCCTTGGAGAGAGCAAGATATGCGTCGTAATCGATGCGTTTGCCGAGTTCCTGCTGGATCTCGAATGCGCACTGGCGGCCGCGAAGCACTGCGGAGGTTCCCTCACCGATGCGGACGGCGTCGCCCACTCCGTGGCAGGCGCGGCCGAAGACCTCGGCTCCCTTGCGCATCAGCTGGCTGTCGGGCAGCAGGCCGGTGCAGATATTGATGCAGTCGATGCCGTCGATCCGCACCTCGGTGCCGGGGATCGGCTTGAAGTTCTCGCATTTGGCGATGATGGCGCCCACGACGCCGCTGCGGTCGGCATTGGGAATGGCCTCGACCAGCGTGTAGCCCGTCATAATGGGAATTCCGAGCCTGCGTACGCGGTTGGCCTGGACGGGGAATCCGCCCTCGCGGGGCATAGCCTCGATGATGGCCTTGACGCGCGCGCCCGCCTGCACAGCCTGATAAGAGGTGAGATAGCCGATGTTGCCGGCTCCTACTGTGAGTATATTCTTTCCGAGCAGGGTGAACTCCTTGTTCATCATCCTCTGCACGACGGCGGCGGTATAGACCCCGGGAATGTCGTCGTTCTTGAAAGCGGGCATAAAGGGAAGCGCTCCGGCCGCGACCACAAGCTGGTCGGCCTCCACGTAGAAGACCTCCTGGGTGGCCAGGTTCTTGACCGCCAGGCGCCTGCCCTCGAGGATATCCCAGACGACGCAGTTGAGCATAATGCCCTCGTCGCTGTCGCCGGCAAGGGTCTTGGCGATATCGAATCCGCGCATTCCGCCGAATTTCTTCTCCTTCTCGAAGAAGAAGAACTGGTGGGTCTGCATCAGGAACTGGCCTCCTATCTTGTCGTTGTTGTCGAGCACGATATTGTCTATGCCCGCCTTGCGGAGCTCCTCGCGGACGGCGAGGCCGGCAGGGCCCGCGCCCACTATGGCGACAGTTGTCTTGAATACGCGTTTGGGCTCCGCCTTGGGAGTATCGCACTCAACCGCGCCGAAACTCTCCACTCCAGTGCGGCGGACGCTCTTGACGTCATCGACCTTGGTGATGCAGATGCGGCGGATGTGGCCGTCGACGAGCATTTCGCAGGCACCGCACTTGCCGATGCCGCACTCCATCGAGCGGTTGCGCTCCTTGAGGCTGTGATGATGGACGGGGAATCCTGCCTGATGCAGGGCGGCCGCTATGGTCTGGCCCTTCTGGCCCTTGACCTTGCGGCCCTCGAATTCGAACTCCACGAGATTCTCCTGAGGGACCTCGAGGATCGGATGGGTCGTTATCTTGTACATTAAGGTTAGTAATTAGCTTTGGAAAGCAATTGGTAGCACATAGGTTAATTGCTTCAAAGTTAAAAGAAAAAAAGAGACATTGTGCAACTAACGGCACAAAAATCCCCTCTTTACCACGAAATCATATCGATTTTCCAAAGCAAGCCAAAGCAGGCGCGGGTGTAGCGGTTGAGCGCTCCGCCGTAGCTGCCGCCCGAACTGGCGGCGAAGCAGAAGAGCTGGATGTCGCGCGAGCCGGTAGGGAAAAAGTCGAGTCCCAGGGAGGCTATACCGGTGTCGGTGCCGAGCGGCGACATAGGGTCGAACGCGATGTCGTTGTCGTTGCGCTCGTAACCGCACTTTGAATAGACTGAAAGTTTATCAGTAATCCTGCAGGACAATTTGAAATCGGCCGTAAAGTCGAGATGACGCCAACTTTCGGCATAGAATGGGGAGGTCCTGGCGAGGATATCGACGTCGAGCGAGAGAAGGTCTCCCGTGAAGCGGTTGCCGAGGCCGAACTGGAAAAAGCCTCCGTGGACACCCTCCTCGATGAACTGGGCGATATATAGCCCGTTCCAGAATCCGACAGTCGGCCGCCATTCGAGAGAGTAGGTCAGGCAATTGTCGAGTTCGGTGTCGTACTGGCTGCGGGTGCACAGGAAGGAGAAGCTGCCCCCGTTGTAGTAACGGATAACCGAGGCGCCTATCTGATAGGGATTTACAAGATTGACGGAGCCCACAAAGAAGGGCACGTATATAGGGTTGTCGTCCCACTCGAAACTGCCGGCCTCCATAACGATCTTGCCGGCGTTGAAAGCCCAGCGGCGATTGGGGGTGGTATAAGTAAGGATGGACCAGTCGGTGGATTCGAAATACTTGGTCTGCGAATTCACATTGTTTAGCCTGTGGGCTATCGAGTATGAGAAGCCGGAGCCCAGGTCACCGGAGGCGCGGACATATATATGCCGTCCGCGGAAACCGGAGGTTTCCCCTGCGCAGACGTCGGTGCCTGAAACATAGTTGTACTCAACCCTCGTGTAGAAATCGAGATCCAGTTTACCTTCGGCGCGCACTGCGGTGCCGGAACAGGGCGCAAGGAGGAGCGCCAGCATCAAAACCCTTAAAGTTTTCACGTCAATTTTCGAAATCAGGCCGCAAATATAACCAAAAACCGACATCCACATATATTTATTCACGCCCTGATCATATATCGACTCCATTCACGGGACATCACCCGCAACGGATGGAACCGGCCTCCCGCGGCCGGAAGAGGGGTTGTTGGAAAAATTGTGGAAAAAAATGTAATTTTTTGGAAAAAAGTGGAAGATTTTATTTACCTTTGCATCCACACACATCACACACACTATAACAAACAATGGCAAAATTCATTGGAGACTACAAGGCAAAGGTTGACGACAAGGGAAGAATTGTCTTCCCGAGCGCCTTCAAGGCCGGTTTCGAGTCCGCTGAGGGCTTGAGATTCGTCGTCAAGAAGTCCCTGTTCTCCAATTGCCTCGAAATGTACACCTACCAGGAGTGGGAAGCCGATTCGGAAGCAGTCCGCAGCAAACTGAACTTCTTCAACCGCGAACACGCCACCTTCTGGAGGGAGTATATGAGAGACACTGCCGAGGTTGCGCCGGACGGAAAAGTTGGCCGCATACTCATTCCTAAAGCCCTTCTCGAGAAGGTAGGAATAGGCGTGGGCACTGAGGTCATCTTTTCCGGCAGCAATCACATCATCGAAATCTGGCCTAAAGACGCATACGAGGCTCAGAAATTGAGTAGCGAAGAGTTCGTGGCCCTTGCCGAGAAGATACTCGGATAAAGAGGAGGCCGTGAATGTCCGTTTATCACACACCGGTCTTGCTTGAAGAGAGCCTGGAGGCGCTGGATATCCAGCCCTCCGGCATTTATGTAGATGCCACATTCGGGGGCGGCGGACACAGCGCCGCACTGCTGCGGCGCCTCGGGCCACGGGGGCGGCTGATAGCCTTCGACAAAGATACCGACGCGCTTGCGAACGCACCGAAAGACGACCGACTCATACTTGTGCACAACAACTTCCGTTTTGTGCACAATTTCGTGAAATATAAGGGCTATGACAAGGTCGACGGCATACTCGCCGACCTGGGTGTCTCGTCGCATCAGTTCGACACTTCGGAGAGGGGTTTCTCCTTCCGCTTCGACGCTCCGCTCGACATGAGGATGAACACCCTCTCGGGCCGTACGGCCGGAGATCTGGTCAACAACCTGACTGAAGAGGAGCTCGAGAGGATCTTCCGCCTGTACGGGGAGGCCGAGGGAAGCCGTAAGGCCGCTTCGCTCATCTGCGCCGCCCGCGCCAAGGCACCGGTAAGCACTACCGGGGATCTCTGCAGGGTGCTCGAACCGATACTGCCGAAGATGCAGGAGCACAAATATCTGGCAAAGATATTCCAGGCCCTCCGCATAGAAGTCAACGGCGAGATGGAAGACCTTCGCGGCCTTATGGAGGGAGCCATAAAATCGCTCCGCAGCGGCGGCCGCATCGCGGTTATCACCTACCACTCCCTCGAGGACCGCATAGTGAAGAATTACCTTAAGGCCGGCAATATGGACGGCGAGGTGGAGCGCGACCTAATGGGCCGCGGCGAATCGCCCTACACGCTGGTCAACCGCAAGCCGATTCTCCCCTCAGAGGAGGAGATATCGGGCAATACACGCGCCAGGAGCGCAAAACTGAGGGCTGCCGAGCGCAGATAGATTATGGGAAAGAAGGCACAGAATTTCAAGAAATGGTTCGTCGATATCTTCAGCGGCGATATCATCCTCAAGAAGGGGATGTACCGCCAGATGTGGTTCGTGACCTACATTTTCGCCCTCTTCTGCATAATCATAGCCTGGAGCCTCTACGTCGAGAAAAAGATGGTCCAGGTGGAGCGCAACGCCAAGGTCATCGAGGCTCTAGAGGTGAGTTACCACCAGCGCAGCATCGAACTGGTGGGGCTCGACCAGCGGACCAAGGTCGAGGCCCTGCTCGAAAAGAATCATTCGAAGCTCCTTCCCCCGGAAGAGCCCGCAAAACTGATAAAGGCCGAATAGGATGAAACTGAATATTTCAAAAGTGGGATTCGTCTATGTGCTGTTCGTCGCGATGGGAATCGTGGCGGTCATCCGTATGATAGACCTGCAGTTCATCCACAGGCCCGACGGCAGCGAGGTGATAGCGAGGACCGCCAAGGAGCGCGAGATCCCCTGCACCCGAGGCAGCATCATCGCCTCCGACGGCCGCTATCTGGCCTTCTCGATTCCGGAGTACAGGCTGAGCATGGACTGCACCCAGGCTCCCGACACCCTGTTCGACGCCCACGTGGAGGCCCTTGCCGACTCCCTCTCCAGGCTTTACGGCGACAGGAAACCCGCGGAATACAAGCGGATGCTGATCTCCTGGCGCGAGGCCGGCAAGCAGTATATCAACCTCAGCAAGAAACTCCTGACCTTCCAGGAGATGAAACGCGCCGAGGCATTCCCCATCTTCAACAAGGGGCGCCGCGGCGGCGGACTCATCGTGGAGAAATTCGACAGGAGGCAGTATCCCTACGACAAACTGGCCTTCCGCACCCTCGGCCATATCAAGGACAACGAACCGCAGGCGGTGGGAATCGAGGGCAGCTGCGACTCCATCCTCCGCGGCAAGCCCGGAATCCAGCCCATCCGCAAGACCGAGCACAACAACTGGATCGAGGACACCGAGGCCAGGCGCATAGAGCCGGTTGACGGCACCGACGTCCAGGTTACCATCGACATCGACATCCAGGATATGGCAGAGCGCGCCCTCCGCCACCAGCTCGCCAAGAGCCAGGAGCTCGAGGCCGGGACCGTCATCGTGATGGAGGTGGCCACCGGAGAGATAAAGGCTATGGTCAATATGCGCAAGGACGAGCACGGACGCTTCGGCGAGGAGTACAATTACGCCATCGGCAAGAAGGGCGAGCCGGGCAGCGTCTTCAAGCTCGCCACACTGACAATGCTGCTAGACGAGGGCAAGATCGGGCTCGACGACGAGATCAAGGCCGTAGTCCACTGGCAGTACGGCAAGGGAAAGCCTTTCGAGGACACCTACCTCAGGAATTACGACAAGATTTCCGTAATCCGCGGATTCGAGATCTCCTCCAACAACGTATTCAGGATGCTGGCGGCCAGGTTCTACGGCAACGACCCCGCATACTTCGTGGACCACCTCAACAACCAGCTCAAGATAAGCCGCAACTACGATTTCGACATCAGCGGCTTCGCAAAGGCCAAGATCAAGCACCCCAAGGACGGCAGTTACTGGGCTGCAGCCGACCTGCCGCAGATTGCGATGGGTTACACCTGCGAGCTCACCCCGCTCCACACCCTCACCTACTACAACGCCATCGCCAACGACGGCGTGATGGTGCAGCCCCGCCTGGTGAGGAATTACCAGAAAGGCGGCGCCATCGTAAAGGAGTTCCCCGTCATCGACCTCGGCAGGGTCTGCAAGAAGGAGACCGTGCCCCAGCTCCACAGGGCGATGCGCGGCGTGGTGCTCAACGGTACCGGAAAGAACATCTTCAAGGGCTGCAAGGTGGCGGTAGCGGGCAAGACCGGAACGGCCAGGGTGGTCAGGCCCAACGGAAACTATATCGGAGCCGACGGCAAGAAGCAGCACCAGGCCACCTTCGCCGGCTTCTTCCCCTTCGAGAATCCCAAATACTCGGTAATCGCCGTCATCTACTCCGCCCCCACCCACAACAACTTCTACGGAGCCACCTGGGCCGGCCCTGTGGTAAGGGAGATCGCCGAGGAGATATATGCCAGTTCGCCCGAATGGAGCGCCCCGCTGACGGCCTCCGGAAAGCTTCCCGAGATTAAGGAGAATACGGTTCCCAGGAGCAACGACACCATTTCGGCAGGCGTCCCCGACGTGGTCGGAATGGGACTGCGCGACGCCCTTGTATTCCTCGAGAAGAACGGATACGAGGTAAGCTGGGAAGGCCGTGGCGCGATAAGCTCGCAGACCCCCGCGGCCGGCGCCCTGAGCCAGGACAAAAAGATAAAACTCACATTGACAGAACCATCAAGGAAGAAGAAAGATGAGCAAAAGAGTGAATCAGCTTCTTGACGGCATCGAAATCGTCAGGATCGACGGAGATGCGTCGAGGGAGATAGACAACATACAGTACGACTCGCGCAAATGTTGTGCGGGATCGCTCTTCATAGCGGTCAACGGCACCGACGTCAACGGTCACGACTTCATCGGCAAGGCTGTCGAGGCCGGAGCCGTGGCGGTCGTTTACCAGGAGGGCGACATAGCGTTCGAGGGCGTCACCGCCGTCAAGGTGGCCGACAGCCGCAAGGCCCTCGCCCTGGTCGCCGACAACTTCTACGACCATCCTTCGGCCAAACTGGACCTGGTGGGCATTACCGGCACCAACGGCAAGAGCACCACGGTGACCCTTCTCTACGACCTCTTCACTTCGCTGGGATACTGCTGCGGCCTGCTCTCGACCATAGTCAACAAGATCGACGGCCGTGAGATCCCCGCCAGCCAGACTACACCCGACCCCGTGAGCCTCAACTCGATGCTCGCGCAGATGGTTGACCGCGGATGCCAGTACTGCTTTATGGAGATCAGCTCCCACTCGCTGGCCCAGGACCGCGTGGCCGGCCTCCGATTCAGGGGCGGCATCTTCTCCAACATAACCCACGACCACCTCGACTACCACAAGACCTTCGCGGAGTACCTCAGGTGCAAGAAGTCGTTCTTCGACAATCTGCCCGCGGATGCCTTCGCCCTCACCAACGTCGATGACAAAAACGGACTGGTGATGGTGCAGAACACCAAGGCGCTGACAAAGACATATTCCTGCCACAAGATGGCCGACTTCCGCTGCCGCATAATCGAGGAGGGACTCGACGGAATGCTGCTCGAGATGGACGGCAAGCAGTTCTGGAGCCGCTTCATCGGAGCCCACAACGCCCACAACCTGCTGGCCGTTTACGGCACCGCGATTCTGCTCGGAACCGACAGCGACGAGGTCCTCGTCAAGATGAGCGCCCTGGGATGCGTCCCCGGCCGCCTCGAGTATATCCGCGGCGGAAACGACCTCACGGTGGCCGTCGACTACGCCCACACCCCCGACGGTCTGGAGAACGTGCTCAAGACCCTCCGCGAGGCGGGACGCGACCGTATGCTGATCTGCGTCTTCGGATGCGGCGGCGACCGCGACCGCACCAAGCGTCCCGAGATGGGTGTCATAGCCGCGAAATACGCGGACCGCGTGATCGTAACCAGCGACAATCCCCGCACGGAGGACCCGGACGCCATAATCGCCGAGATCCGCGCCGGAATGGATGCGAAGATGCGGGCTAAATCCCTCTTCCTGACCGACCGCCGCGAAGCCATCCGCACCGCTATGATGACCGCCCCCGAGGGAGCCGTGATCCTGGTGGCCGGAAAGGGACACGAGGATTACCAGATTATCGGGCACACCAAGTTCCACTTCGACGACCGCGAGGTGGTGCGCGAAATCTTCAAAGAACTTTAACCGTGAAAACAGAACCTGAACCATGTTATACCACCTGTTCGAATACCTCAACAATCAGGGAATAGATTTCCCGGGCGCCGGCCTGATGCAGTACATCTCCGTACGCGTGCTGCTCTGCAACGTGATCGCCATCCTGACCGCGCTGTTCGCGGGCAACGCCATAATCAACCGCCTCCGCCGCAAGCAGATCGGGGAGACGATCCGCGACCTGGGACTCGAGGGACAGCTCCAGAAGAAGGGCACCCCGACCATGGGAGGAATCATCATCATCCTCTCGATCCTCGTCCCGGTGCTGCTCTTCGGAAACTTCCGCAACATCAACACCTGGCTCCTGTTGCTGACAGTGTTATGGCTCGGCGGAGTGGGATTCGCGGATGACTATATCAAGGTCTTCAAGCACGACAAGGAGGGACTCTCCCCAAAGAAGAAACTCCTCGCACAGGTGATTCTCGGCCTTATCGTAGGCCTTACGGTGTTCCTTACCCACAAGGGCGGCGACATCAGCTACAGCCAGACCACCATCCCCTTCTTCAAGGGCAACGAATTCGACTACAAGTGGCTCTTCCCCTTCAACGGGCAGTGGGCCCGCGTCATACAGGGCGGCATCTACGTGCTGGTTATCACCTTCATCATCACGGCCTGCTCCAACGGCACCAACCTCACCGACGGAATGGACGGCCTCGCTACCGGCACCTCCGCAGTGGTAGGCGCGACCCTCGGCGTGCTCGCCTACCTCTCCGGCCACGTCGGATATGCCGATTACCTCAACATAATGTACCTGCCCGAGAGCGCTGAGACGACCGTATTCTTCAGCGCCATGGTGGGAGCCCTGATGGGATTCCTCTGGTACAACTCCTATCCCGCCCAGGTATTTATGGGCGATACCGGCAGCCTGATGCTCGGCGGCCTCATCGGAGTGGGCGCGGTCCTCATCCGCAAGGAGCTCCTCCTCCCCATCCTCTGCGGCATATTCCTGGTCGAGAGCCTCTCGGTCATCATCCAGAGGGTCTGGTTCAGGCACACCAAGAAGCGCACCGGAACCGGTGTCCGCGTATTCAGGATGACTCCCCTGCACCACCACTACCAGAAGGAGAATCCCGACGCGCTGATCCAGGCTCCGCACAAAATCCAGCCTGAGAACAAAATCGTAGTGAGGTTCTGGATCATCTCCATCATCCTCGCAATACTTACGATCGTTACCCTGAAAATCAGATAAACCACATAACACACCACATACAGAATATGAAAAGAATTGTCGTTTTGGGCGGAGGCGAGAGCGGAGTTGGAGCAGCGGTGCTCGCAAAGGTAAAGCACTTCGACGTGTTCCTGTCGGACAATCAGAAAATAAAGGACGAATACAAGGAGACCCTCGTCAGGTATTGCATCCCCTTCGAGGAGGGCGGGCATACCTATGACAAGATCCTCAATGCCGACGAGGTCATCAAGAGCCCCGGCATTCCCGACACCGTACCCTTGATGAAGGCAGTGCTCGAGAAGGAGATCCCGGTCATCTCGGAGATCGAGTTCGCGGGACGCTACGATACGGCCAAGAAGATCTGCATCACTGGAAGCAACGGCAAGACCACTACCACCTCGCTGATCTATTTCCTGCTCAGGAACGCGGGCCTCAACGTGGGCCTTGGCGGCAATATCGGCAAGAGCTACGCATATCAGGTGGCAACCGAGCAGCACGACATCTATGTACTGGAGCTCAGCAGCTTCCAGCTCGACGGAATGTACGACTTCAAGGCCGATATCGCCGTACTGCTCAACATCACCCCGGACCACCTCGACCGCTACGGATATGTGATGCAGAACTACGTCAACGCCAAGTTCCGCATCACCCGCAATATGTCGAAGGACGACTGCTTCATCTTCTGCGCCGACGACGAGATCACTATGGGCGAGCTCAACAAGATCGTGCTCCAGGCCAAGAAACTCCCGTTCACCCAGAACGGAAGCGTGGAGCAGGGCGCCTGGGCCGACGACACCACTATGCACGTGACATACGGCGAGAGCACCTACGAAATGGCTACTGCCGACCTCGGCATCAAGGGACGCCACAACATCTACAATTCGATGGCGGCTGCCATCACCGGTAAGGTGATGAACATCGCAAACGAGTCCATCCGCGAGTCGCTGATGTCCTTCGAGGGCGTCGAGCACAGGATGGAGAAGGTGCTCTCGGTGGGCGGAGTGCTCTATATCAACGATTCCAAGGCGACCAACGTCAACTCCACCTGGTACGCCCTCGAGAGCGTCAACACCCCCATCGTCCTGATCCTCGGAGGAAAGGACAAGGGCAACGATTACGAGCCGATCTACGGCCTCGTGAAGGAGAAGGTCAAATGCATCGTCTGCCTGGGCAAGGACAACACCAAGATCCACGAGTGCTTCGACGACAAGGTGCCCGTGTATGACACCTCTTCGGCCGAGGAGTGCGTCCGCAAGTGCGCATCCCTGGCGGTCGAGGGCGACACCGTGCTCCTCTCCCCCTGCTGCGCCAGCTTCGACCTCTTCCAGAATTACGAGGACCGCGGCCGCCAGTTCAAGGAGGCTGTAAGGAAACTTTAATCCGGAGGAAGGGCGATGGAGAAGACTTTCAAGCTGAAGGGCGACCTGGTGATATGGATACTCGTGGTGTTGTTCGCGATGGTATCCGTCGTCGCCGTCTTCTCCTCCAGCACCTACCGCGCCAATGCGATGGGAGTTGAGAAAACCGCCATATTCTTCGAGCAGATAAAATTCGTCATCCTGGGCTTCATAACCCTGTTCGTGGCCTACCTTATACCGATGCGGTGGTACAGGGGGCTCTCGTTCGTCTTCTTCGGCATTTCGGTGGCGATGCTGGTGATGACCTTCATCCCTTCGTTCCAGGTCAAGATGAACGGGGCCATCCGCGGCATCAGGCTCTTCGGCGTCACCTTCCAGGTCTTCGAATTCGCCAAGGTGGGACTGATACTCTATCTGGCCAAGGCCATCGAGTACTGGCAGGACAGCCTCGACACGTTCAAGGATTTCGCGCTGAAGCTGCTGCTGCCCGTGGGAGCCGTCTGCCTGCTGGTTATGGCCAACAGTTTCTCGTCCGCCATCCTCTTCGGCCTTATCAGCCTGCTGATGATGTGGTTTATGGGAGTCAAGCCCCGTTTCCTGCTGATCACTATCGGAGCCGTGGCGGCCGCCGTGCTCCTGATGTTCGCAGTTTACAATGCTTTCTTTGCCGGAAAGGAGAGCAAGCCCGACAGTCAGCAGGGCACCGTCGAAAAGCTGTTCAACCGTGTGGGAACCGTCCAGCACCGCTTCGAGAGCTTCTTCGACGAGGTGGACGACGAGGATGAGGCCAACCTCACACCCGAGCAGGTCCAGGCCAAGAAGGATTACAACCGCCAGAGCGAGAATGCCAAAGTGGCCATCTCGCAGGGCGGACTCATAGGCAAGGGGCCGGGCAAGAGCACCCAGAGATTCTCGCTCTCGATGGCATTCTCCGACTTCATATACGCCTTCATAGTGGAGGAATACGGGCTTATGGGAGGCATCTTCGTGCTTCTGCTCTATGCCATTTTCCTCTTCAGGTGTATCCGTATAGCGAACAAATGCGAGACCCCCTTCGCCGAGGCACTGGTGATAGGGCTGGCATTCCTTATAGGCATCCAGGCGATGCTCCACATATTCGTAAACGTAAGACTTATTCCCATCACCGGCCACACGCTGCCGCTCATAAGCCACGGAGGAACGGCATTCATGGTCCTCAGCGGCGCATTCGGCATCATCCTTTCGGTGAGCAAGCAGCTCGACAAGCAGCTTGCGGCCAAGGAGGCGGCTGCTCCGGACGGCGAAAAGGAGATAAAGGAGGAACAATAATATGAGCAATCCACGCATTATAATCAGCGGAGGCGGAACCGGGGGACACATCTTCCCCGCCCTCTCGATCGCAGACTCGATAAAGGCCATTGAGCCCTCTGCCGAGATACTCTTCGTAGGCGCCGAAGGGCGTATGGAGATGGAACGCGTCCCGGCTGCGGGATATCCCATCAAGGGTCTGCCCGTCGCGGGCCTCAAACGCAAACTCTCGCTCGAGAACCTCGCGCTCCCGTTCAAGGTGCTCAAGAGCATCCGTCTCGCGGGGCGCATCATCAAGGAGTTCAAGCCCGACGTAGCGGTCGGAGTGGGAGGATATGCCAGCGCCCCGATGCTCTGGGCTGCGGGCCGTCACGGCATCCCGACCCTCATACAGGAGCAGAACTCCTATGCCGGACTGACCAACAAGATCCTCGGAAAGAGGGCCAGGAAGATCTGCGTGGCGTATGAGGGGATGGAACGCTTCTTCCCCGCCGAAAGGATCATGCTCACCGGAAACCCCATCCGCAAGAACATAAACAGGCCGACCCCGCAGGAGCGGGAGGAAGGCTTCAGATATTTCGGGCTCGACCCGCAGAAGAAGACCCTCTTCGTGGTGGGCGGCAGCCTCGGCAGCGCCACCCTCAACAGCGCGATGAAGCGCTGGGTCGATGAGAAGGGAGCCAAAGCCCCCTATCAGGTGATCTGGCAGAGCGGCCGCTACTACAAGAGCGGAATCGACAAATTCCTGGCCGACAGGGAGCTTCCGAACGTGCGCAACTATGACTTCATCAGCCATATGGACCTGGCCTTCGCCGTGGCCGACGTCATCATCTCGAGGGCCGGTGCGGGCACTATCTCGGAACTCTGCGTGGCCGGGAAGGCTACCATCTTCGTACCCTCGCCCAATGTGACCGAGGACCATCAGACCCATAACGCGATGGCCCTCGTACGCAAGGACGCCGCCCTGATGGTGGCCGACTGCGAGGCTGTCGAAAAACTGATGGATACCGCCGAGGAACTGCTGGGCGATGACGCCAGGATAGCCCGGCTCGAGGAGAACATACTCGCCCTCGCCAGGAAAGATGCGGGAGAGGTCATAGCCAGGGAGGTTCTCGCACTTGTAAACGACAGAAAGTGATGAAGGTTTACGACAATTACTATTTTATAGGTATAGGCGGCATCGGTATGAGCGCCATAGCCCGCTTTTTCAAGCACGCCGGACACAATGTCTCTGGATATGACCGCACCCCCTCCCCCCTTACCGCGCAGCTCGAGAGCGAAGGGATCGCCATCCACTACGAGGACAGGCCTGACCTGATCCCCGACGATGTGGAGAATACCTTCGTCATCTACACCCCCGCGGTCCCGGCCGACCTGGGAGAGATGCGGAAGGCTTTCAGCGGCGGATACGCCATCTGCAAGCGTTCGCGCGCCCTCGGGGAGATAGCCCGCAGCCAGAAGTGCCTCGCGGTGGCCGGAACCCACGGAAAGACCACCACCAGCACCCTGCTGGCGCATATCCTTACCGCTTCCGGAGAGGGATGCAACGCATTTCTGGGCGGCATTTCGAAAAATTACGACACCAACCTGCTGCTCAGCAAGAACCGGGTCCTGGTAGCCGAAGCCGACGAATTCGACCGCTCCTTCCTGCAGCTGTTCCCCGATATCGCGGTCATCACGGCCACCGATGCCGACCATCTGGACATCTACTCCGACCACGCCCACGTGGTGGAAGCCTTCGGCGAATTCGCCTCACAGGTCTCCAAAGACGGGGCGCTCGTAATAAAACAAGGCGTGGAAGTGCCTCTCGGGAAGGTTTCCGCCAAGGTTTACAGATACTCTTACGATACTCCCTGCGACTTCTACGCAGCTGACATCACGCCCCTGGAGGGGGGATATTTCGACTTCACCCTGGTCCATCCCTCAGGCAGGATTCCCCACTGCAAAGTCGGCGTACCCGGATGGGTGAACGTGGAGAACGCAGTCGCGGCCTCTGCCGTCGCGCTGCTTCACGGAATCACCGGCGACGCGCTCCGCGGGGCCCTCGCAAGCTTCAGCGGAGTCAAGAGGCGTTTCGACATCCACGTCAACACCCCGGAATGCGCATACATCGACGATTACGCGCACCATCCCAACGAGATCCGCGCAGCAATCGGCTCGATACGCAACATATTTCCCGGCAGGCGCCTTTGCGGCATATTCCAGCCCCACCTCTACACCCGCACTCGGGACTTCGCCGACGATTTCGCCGATGCCCTGGGCGGTCTTGACGAACTCATCATGCTCCCCATCTACCCCGCCCGCGAACTCCCCATAGAGGGGGTCAACTCGGAGATGATCCTCGACAAGGTCAAGTGCTCCGACAAGGTGCTGGTTGAGAAAGAGAGACTGATGGAGACCCTGCGCAGTCGCAGGATCGACTGCCTCGTCACATTCGGAGCGGGCGACATCGACAGATTCATACAACCTATAGAAGAATACCTCCGGACGATATGCTGAAACGGATCCTGCTCACCACCCTCTTCGTTCTCCTGACGGCCGCCGCCGGGACGGGATACTTCCTGTTCGCCGGCGACTATGTGCGCGCCCGCGAGGATGCGGAGGTATGCGACGCCATCGACGTGGTGATCAGGGATTCCCTCGAGAACGCCCTGGTCAGCCGCAGCGACGTCCTCGACTTCATCGACGGCGGCAAGCAGATCCTGGGACACAGGCGCGACAGCATCCTCATAGACTCGCTCGAGAAGAGACTCCTCCAGAGGGGCGAGATCCGCTACGCCGAGATCTTTACCGACAACGGCGGAAACCTGCGCATAGAACTGCTCCAGAGGCACGCCTCGATAAGGCTCAGGGGCGAGGGACGCGAGTTCTACAGTGATTCGACGGGATATCTCTTCCCGGTTTACAACAAGACCGACGTACCGCTGGTGACGGGATTCATACCGGTCTCCTACACTCCGGGACAGAAAGGGTATCCATCCGCAGAAAGGGAACTCGCCTGGATGAGGGATATGGCAGGCCTGGTCTCGTACATCGAGAACCACTACTACTGGCACAAGACAATAGAACAGATAGACATCGAGAAGAACGGCGACATAGTATTCTATATGAGGGATGCCGCCCAGCGCTTCATTTTCGGGGACTTTACCGACATTCCGGGGAAGTTCGCCAAGATGGCCACCTACTACAAGGGTATCGCGCCGCTTCCCGAAGCCGCGGATTATACCACGGTCAATTTGAAATATGACAAACAGATAATATGCAGATAATATGGGCAATTTGATTACAGCCATAGATTTCGGCTCGTCGAAGATAGCGGTCGCCGTAGGTGAGAGGAACTCGTCGGGCATCCGCATCGTCTCGTACAACGAGGCGCCGGTGCAGGGCATCCGCGGCGGAGAGATCCGCAACGACCTGAGGGTCATCGAGACGCTGAAATCCCTGATCCGAAAGGCTGAGGACGAATGCGGAGAGCCCCTCGACAGCGCGGTTACGGGCATCTCCGGAAGTTTCATAAAGAGCAAGGAGATTACGGCCAAGAGCGCGCGCAGGGATTACGACAAATACATAACGGCCGAAGAGATCCGCAAACTCTCCGGAGAGCAGTTCAGCAAGGGCATCGGCCAGGATGAGACTATATTCGAGGTGATTCCCCAGCGGTTCAACGTGGACGACCAGATAGGGCTCCGACTCGACGAGGTGATCGGAATGAGGGGCAGCTCGATCGAGGGTTTCTTCAAGGTCTTCTACGGCAAGGAATCGCTCTTCTCCAGGAGGAAGAAGATCCTCGCGGAATGCGGCATAGCGGTAAAGAAGGCCGTCCTCTCCCCCGTCGCATCGGCTTCAGCGGTGCTCACCACCCAGGAGATGGAAAACGGCGTGGCCCTCGTGGACATCGGAAAGGGACTTACCGAAATAGCCATAATAAAGGACAACATTGTACGCGACCTGGCGGTCATCCCCTTCGGCGGGGACGCCGTCACAAACGATATCAAGCAGGTCACCAACCTGACTTACGACTGGTCAGAACTGGTCAAGAAGGGTTACGGCAGCTGCCTCGAGGAGTACGCTCCCGAGAACAAGCTGCTGGTCCTGCGGGGCGAGGACAACGTGGAGGAGGGAACAGTCGAGCTCTCCCTGCTCTCGCGCATCGTGGAGGCCCGTATGAGCGAGATATTCGACGCCGTGGCCTACACCGTCGCGCAGAGCGGATACGCCGGCAAACTCCCCTCGGGAGTGGTCATAACCGGCGGATGCTGCTATATGGAGCATCTGCTGCCGCTGGCAAAGGTGCTGCTCGGAGGCAAGGTCCGCCTTGCCGCACCCCGCAGCAGCATAACCGCCGATTCGGCGATCTCGGCTATGGATGCCAACGCCTCGACCGCGGTGGGACTCGTTATCGAGGCTGCGGCTGCGCGCCTCTCGTATGCAAAGGAGAGCCACGACGGCCAGCAGCGGGTACAGCCGAGGATTTCCGAGGCGCCAAGGGCCGGCAAGAGCCAGGATCGCGGGAGCCTTTTCAACGGATTCTTCAATGGAAATGAGACAGAAACGGAAGATGATGATCCTGTGGCAAAGGCTGAGGAAAGGCGGCGCCTGAAAGAGGAGGAAGAGCGCAGGAAGGCCGAGGAAAAGGCCCGTAAGGAAGAGGAAAAGAGGCGGAAGGAGGAGGAGCGCAAGCGCAAGGAGGCCGAGAAGGAAGCCAACCGCAGGAGCGGCGGCATCTTCGGCGACTTCTTCGGCGGATTATTCAACGACGGAAACGACAACGCATAGGGAGAAACATTATGGAAGAAGACTTCATACCTAAGAATTGGGAAAAGAAAGCCAACATCATCACCGTTGTAGGCGCCGGAGGCGGCGGAAGCAATGCCGTCTCGTATATGTTCTCCCAGGGCATAGACGATGTGGATTTCGCGATCTGCAACACCGACAGGCAGGCGCTCGACATGAGCAAGGTGCCCGTCAAGCTGCAGCTGGGCGAGATCCTGACAAAGGGCCTCGGAGCCGGAACCGACGCAGTCATCGGCAAGAAGGCTGCCCAGGAATCGCTCGAGGAGATCGAGAAACTCTTCAGCGGCAGCACCGAGATGGCATTCGTCACCTGCGGAATGGGCGGCGGAACCGGAACCGGAGCAGCTCCCGTCATAGCGGAGGTGGCCCGCAAGAAGGGGCTCCTGACCGTGGGAGTCGTCACCGTACCCTTCAGGGACGAGGGCGAGGAGGCTCTTTACCGCGCCGTGGAAGGCATCAAGGAACTGCACCGCCAGGTGGACAGCATCCTGATCATCGACAACCAGAAACTCTACCAGCTCTACGACGACATGGATGTCTTCTCGGCATTCCACAAGGCCGACGAGGTGCTCTGCACCGCAGTCAAGAGCATCGCCGAGATCATCACCAAGGGCGGACACATCAACGCCGACTTCGCAGATGTGCGCAAGATAATGCAGAACAGCGGAGTCTCGCTGATGGGTATCGGCACAGCCTCGGGCCCCAACCGCGTCGAGGAGGCTGTGGAGCAGGCCCTCTGCTCTCCCCTGCTCCAGGAACTCGACCTGAGCACGGCCAAGAACGCCCTGGTCAACATCACCACCAGCAGCGTCGCAGGCGAGGCCGTCACGATGGCGGAACTCTCCAAGATAATGGACCTCATCAAGAGCCGCACCGGGCAGACCGTCAACTTCAAGCGCGGTATCGTACGCGACGACTCGATGGGCGACAGCGTGAGCGTCACCCTTATCGCCACGGGCTTCGAAATGACCCAGCTGCCGGTCATCGAAGTGAAGAAAAAGAACATAATCGAGGTAAAATATGGCGATTCGGTTTCCAAAAACAAAAAGAGCGGAGTACCTTTGTATCCCGAAGAGGAATCGAATATCAGCAGCAAGCGCCGCTTCGAGGGCAAACCCTCGCTGATAGTGTCGGCTCCCGAAGAGATTACCGAACTGGAGAACGAACCGGCATTCTACCGCAGGGAGAGGCTCATCAACCTGCAGAAAGCCGAAAAAGAACAGAACTGACGAAATGAAAAAGAGAAGAGTGCGTTTCGCCCCGAGTCCCACCGGTCCGCTCCACATGGGCGGCGTGAGGACCGCATTGTATAACTTCCTGTACGCCCACCAGGCGGGAGGCGACTTCATCCTCCGAATCGAGGATACCGACTCCACCCGCTTCGTACCGGGTGCCGAAGAGTATATAATCGAAGCCCTGCGCTGGTGCGGCATCTACCCCGACGAAGGTGTCGATGCTGAAGGAAAGGTGGTGGAAACGCCCTCCGAGAGGCACCCTTATGCCCCTTACCGCCAGAGCCAGAGGCGCGGCATCTACCGCAAGTATGCCGAGGAACTGGTGGAGAAGGGATGCGCGTATTATGCCTTCGACACCGCGGAGGAGCTCGCATCGCTGCGCGCCGCAGCCGAGGCCGAAAAACGCACCTTCACATACAACCAGGCCACCCGCGGATCGCTCCGCAACTCGCTGACGCTTCCTGCCGACGAGGTTGCGAGGCTCCTGGAGGAGAGTACGGCGTGGACCATACGCTTCAAGACTCCGGAGAACACGGTTATCAAAATGGACGACCTTATCCGCGGCCATATCGAGGTAAACAGCGACACCCTCGACGACAAAGTGCTCTGGAAGCGTGCCGACGAACTGCCTACATACCACCTCGCAAACGTGGTTGACGACCACCTGATGGAGATAACCGACGTTATCCGCGGCGAGGAGTGGCTCCCCTCCCTCCCGCTCCACTACCTGCTCTACGATGCATTCGGATGGCAGGATTCCCGCCCCAATTTCGCCCATCTCTCTCTGCTGCTCAAGCCCGACGGAAAGGGTAAACTGAGCAAACGCGACGGCGACAGGCTCGGCTTCCCGGTCTTCCCGCTCAAGTGGGTCAACGCCGAGGGCGAGGTCTCCCGCGGCTACCGTGAGGACGGCTACTATCCCGAGGCCTTCATCAACCTCCTGGCGATGCTGGGATGGAATCCGGGCACGGAGCAGGAGCTCTTCAGCCTCGACGAACTGGTGCAGGCCTTCTCGCTCGACCGCGTGGTCAAGTCAGGCGCCCGTTTCAACCCCGACAAGGCCAAATGGTTCAACCAGGAGTATCTGCGTATGCGCCCCACGGAGGCCCTGATCGCCGACTTCCGCGCCCTCAACGGGGAGAAGGTGGCGGCCTTCAGCGACGCATATATCGGCCAGGTGCTCGAAATGATGAAGGAGCGCGCCCATTTCGCAAACGAACTCTGGGACCTCACGGCATTCTTCTTCGAGGCGCCGCAGACTTACGACGAGGCATCGGTGGCCAAGTTCTGGAAGGACGAGGTAAAGGAGATAATACCCAAAGTGCGGGAGGCGGTCAAGGCCATTGAGCCTTTCGACAAAGAGACCATCGAAACCGCCCTCCACGACCTGATCACCTCCAACGAATGGCCTATGGGCAAGGTGATGAACACCCTCCGCCTCTTCCTGGTAGGAGTCTCAAAGGGCCCCGGAATCGCCGATATGATGGCCATTTTCGGAAAGGAGGAGACTCTTCGCAGAATTGATGTTGCAATCGCAAAACTCGGATAAACTATATGGATAAGAAAATCATTGGAATGGCGTCCGACCACGCCGGATACGAAATGAAGGAGGCACTCAAGCCGATGCTCTCCGAAATGGGTTATGAAATCAGGGATTTCGGCGCCCACTCCACCGAAAGTATGGATTATCCCGACACGGCGCATCCCCTCGCGGAGGCGGTCGAAGCCGGTGAGGTCTGCTTCGGAATCGCCATCTGCGGCTCAGGAAACGGCATTTCGATGACCCTCAACAAGCATCAGGGAGTCCGCGCGGCGCTCTGCTGGGAGCCCGAGCTGGGCGCCCTTGCAAAGAAGCACAACAACGCCAATGTCCTCTCCCTCCCCGGCCGTTTCATCAGCATCGATACGGCCAAGGAGATCGTGAAGGCCTATATGGCAGCCGAATTCGAAGGCGGACGCCATCAGCGCAGGGTGGAGAAGATCCCCTGCCGCTGAATGATGGAGAGTCCCTATCACGTACTCGAAGGGTGCCCCGTCGAAGGGATGCCCGAATTCTTTGCGGAGCATCTTTCCCGCAATATCGAAGATTACCCCTCGGGGATAGTCATCCCTCTCGACAAGCCGCTGCGCTGGACTTCGGCCGACCTCGTACGCAAGGTCAAATTCCAGCTGGTCCGGCATTTCGGGCAGAAGAAACTCAAGGTCGGCCACGCCGGAACCCTCGACCCGCTGGCGACGGGGCTTCTGATCGTCTGCGTGGGCAAGGCCACCAAGATCGCCGAGGAACTGCAGGCGCATGACAAGGAATATGTCGCCTCAGTCGAGTTCGGGGCATCTACCGCCTCGTTCGATCTGGAGCAGCCTGTGGACCAATTCTTCCCTTATGACCACATCACCCGCGAGGCGCTTGAAGAGGCCCTGAAGGGCTTCATAGGCGAACAGGAACAGGTTCCGCCAGTCTTTTCGGCCAAGATTATCGGCGGCCTCAGGGCCTATGAATATGCACGCGCGGGAGAGCCGGTGGAGCTTCGCAAGTCGCTGATTACCATCCATTCAATCGATATTCTCGAATGGCACGAGGCCGGAGCGCCCGAAGCCGCACGGGAAGATTCCGCACCCAAATCGGACCTGGAATCGGTCCGCCACATCCACAACTATCACACGGCGGACACCTCTTCCGACGGTTCCCGCCCTTCCGCCACATTGCGCATAAAATGCAGCAAGGGAACGTATATACGCTCCCTCGCTCGCGATCTGGGCCTTGCCCTGGGCAGCGGCGCATATCTCACCTCTCTGCGCCGCACCGCCTCCGGCCCTTTCAGACTGGACTGACCGTCAGGATTTGGTAATCGGTGTGGTGGGTTCCTCGAAGAAGGTGCACTGGAGATTCAGCGTCTCGCCTCCGCGGTTGACTTTGACGGTGATGGTGTCGCCGGGGCGGTAGCTGTTGACCTTTTCCTGAAGGGCGGCGGGGGTGTTGATCGGGGTATCGTCGATGCCTACGATCACGTCGCCGGGCTTGATGCCAGCCTTCTCGGCTGCGCTGCCGGTGGCAACTTCGTGGATATAGGCGCCTTCAAGCGACTTGAGCCCCTTCTCCTTTGCCATTTCTGTAGTGATTGCACTCATCGAAACTCCGAGTTTCGCACGCTTCACGTTGCCGAACTCGATAAGGTCGGAGACTATCTTGCTGACAATGTTGGAAGGCACTGCGAAGGAGTAGCCGGCATATGAACCGGTGGTCGAGATGATTGCGGTATTGATGCCCACGAGCTGGCCTGCCTTGTTCACGAGCGCTCCGCCCGAGTTGCCGGGGTTGACTGCGGCATCGGTCTGGATGAAGGATTCGATCTTGAATTCACCCGTGTAGTTGGGCATCGAACGGCCCTTTGCGCTGACGATGCCGGCGGTGATGGTGGACTGGAGTTCCTTGCCCAGGGGGCTGCCGATCGCCAGCACCCACTCTCCGAGACGCAGCGCATCGGAATCGGCGAATTCGATTGCGGGCAGTTCCTCCTCAGCCTCGATCTTGATGAGGGCCACGTCGGTGGCGGGGTCGGTGCCCACTACGGTAGCGGGATAGGTCTTGTTGTTATTGAGAACCACCTGGATCTCTGTAGCGTCGGCCACAACGTGGTTGTTTGTAACGATATACCCCTCGGGCTTGATGATGACTCCCGAACCGCTTCCCTGCTGCAGCCTCTCGAACTGGTCCTTGTACTGCTCTCCGAAGAAGAATTCGAAGAAGGGGTTGTTGAGCTGTGCGCGGCTCTTGACCTTTACCTGGACATAAACCACTGCGTCCACAGTATTCTCGGCTGCATAAGTGAAGTCGGGGTAGTCCTCGACTGACAAATTTACAGTCTTCACAGGCTGGCCGTCACGGTTCAGCGCCGACGGCTGCGCGTGGTTGAGCGCGTATTTTGATACGAAAAACGCCGTCAGGCCGCTGAGGATGACGGAAACGAGGATAATTGCTAAATTCCTTTTCATATATAGTAACTATTGATTGTCAGTGACACGGCTTGAAGGTCAAAATATGTGCCAAATAATTTATAACTTTGCGAGATATGAAACGCTGGAAACGGAATCTTTTCATCAAACTGCCACTGCTGCTCATCGCCCTGAGCGTGCTCTGGGTAACCGTGCTGAAATTCGTTCCGGTGTACTATACTCCGCTTATGTTCAAGCGGGCATCCCAGTTCCGGGAGAAGGAGGATTTCAAGACAGTCCGCACCTGGGTACCTCTGGAGAGGATTTCGCCCGAGATGATCAAGGCGGTGATAGCCTCCGAGGACAACCGTTTCGCGCAGCACAACGGCTTCGACACCACAGAGATCCGGAAAATGTTCCACCAGCACGCCAAGCACGGAAAGAAACTCCGCGGTTGCAGCACCATTTCGCAGCAGACGGCAAAGAATGTATTCACCCTCTGCTCGGACACCGGATGGAGGAAGATAGTGGAGGCATACTACACTTTCCTGATAGAGAAGATATGGGGCAAGCGGCGCATAATGGAGGTCTATCTGAATGTGGCCGAAACCGGGAAAGGCGTTTACGGAGTGGAGGCCGCAGCCCAGAAGTATTTCGGCAGAAGCGCCGCAAAACTCAGAACCCCCGAGGCCGCCAGGATAGCGGCCTGCCTGCCCAGCCCCCTGAAGCGGAGGCCCGACGAACCGAACCAATACATCTCCCAGCGGGAGAGACAGATAAAATCACTGATGGGCAAACTCACCTATCCCGAATGGGTGACCCATCCGAAAAAGAGAGACAGGAAATGAGATCGAGACGCTTTGCAATACTGGCAGCCGCGCTGCTGCTGCTGATGATGATGCCCATTGGCGCATCGGCGCAAGATGACTCCACCACCTTCATCAACGGCAAGTGGAGCGAATTGTATGTCACATCCGGAGTGAGGCTCAGGCAGTGCCACTTCACCGAAAAGAGCCTCTTCGGGGCCAATGAATTCGTTTCGGTCCTCATCGTCGCCCCGAGGAAAAGGATAGCCGTCGCCGAATCGGCTCCCGGCACGCTCGAAAAAACCAGCGAAATCGCAGCGAAGCAGAAGGCCGTAGCCGCGGTCAACGGTTCGTTTTTCAGGATGAAGGCGCCATACGGCCCTACCACCTATGTCCGCATCGACGGCAAGTTCAGTGGAATCGACAACGAGGGCTCGAGCCGCAAGCGGGACCAGTTCGAATCGGGATGCCTCGCCATAACCGGCCGCAAGGCCGTGGTGGCCAAGGCCCTCTCCAAAGAACTCGACTGGGAGGATGGCATCGAAGCCGAAGATATCCTCTCCTCCGGTCCGCTGCTGATTTCGGGCGGGGTCCCCGAGGTCTTCAAGGATGTCAAATTCAATACCAACCGCCATCCCCGCACCGCGGTGGGAATACTGCCGGACGGCAGCAAGGTCTTCGTGGTGGTGGACGGCCGCTCCTCCAAGTCCCAGGGAGTCACCATCGGGGAGATGCAGAAGATAATGATGTGGCTGGGCTGCACCGACGCCCTGAACCTCGACGGCGGAGGCTCCTCCACTATGGTAGTAAGGGGAAAGATAGTCAACCACCCCTGCGACAACAAAGCGTTCGACTCCGAAGGGGAACGCTCCGTAGCAAATGCGATTATTATAAAATGAGTTAATTATAACAGCATCATGAAACTGAACTTCAGAACATTATGCGCATCGGTGGCGGTACTTGCCGCCATCCTGATGACCTCAGGTTGCCTTGGCGAGCCCGAGATTCCGGTAATCAACGGACCGTATATCCAGAGTTACTATGACGGCGCCCTCACGGGGCAGATTTACTATACAGAAGACAATGGTCCGATAATCTACTTTGAAACTATCGGAACCGAAGACGAGCCGATTGTCTCCTACTCCACCGCTTCCACTGGCGAAAAAAAGGCGGTTTACGACAGCCTTTGCAACAAACACTCCGACTATGGATACCACGGCGAAGACCCCTATGCAAACGAACCGGTAAAGAAATGCTACGCCAAAGACGTCATTTCCTTTGATGTGGTTAGCGACAGTGACTTCGACAAGGACCATCCGGCCGGAACATCTTTGAAAGACATCCTGGTCTATGACAGTTTCACTCCATACAGGTGGATCAAGGGAGGATACCAGGGGCAGCCCACATTCCAGCACGTAAAAATCCTGGCCAGCGAAGTGCAGCCTGATGATATGAAACTTCTGCCGGCGATTCAGTTATTCGCCCTCAAATTCTTTGATTTTCCTTTGGGAAACAGTCATCATAACCTTACCGTAACGGTGGTTACCGACGACGGTGTCACCCACAGCTTCGAAAGGGAAGTTTACTTCTAAAAGACGGATTTTTCCGGTCTTTTGAAACTTTTTTCATTTTTTTTCGTATAAGTGAATGTTTCTGCCTCCCTGAAAGAGGCGGAGGGCATATAACTGAACGACATTTCACAATACGACCTGAATGAAACTTTCACAATTCAACTTCGACTTCGACCCGAAACTGATTGCCAAATATCCGTCCGACTTCCGCGACGAATGCCGTATGATGGTTCTCCACAAGGACACCGGCGAAATCGAGCACAAGATTTTCAAGGACATCATCGACTACTGCAATCCCCACGACCTCTTCGTATTCAACGACGCCAAGGTTTTCCCCGCGCGCTTCTGCGGCAACAAGGAGAAGACGGGAGCCGAAATCGAAGTCTTCCTCCTCCGCGAGCTCAACAAGGACCAGCACCTCTGGGACGTACTCGTGGACCCCGCCCGCAAAATAAGGATCGGCAACAAACTCTACTTCGGCGAGAATGACGCCCTGGTGGCCGAGGTCATCGACAACACCACCTCCAGGGGCCGCACGCTGAGGTTCCTCTTCGACGGCTCCGACGAAGAGTTCCGCACGATCCTCTACCAGCTCGGCGAGCTTCCCGTCCCCAAGTGGATCCGTCCCCACGCCGAGGAGATCGACAAGGAGAGGTTCCAGAACATATATGCGAACCCCGACCGCGAAGGCGCCGTGGCCTGCCCCGCAGCCGGCCTCCACTTCAGCAAGATCCTCTTCAAGAAGATGGAGCTCAAGGATGTGGATTCCACCTTCCTCACCCTCTATATGGGCAACGCCCACTTCCACCAGGTCGATGTGGAGGACCTCTACAAACACAAGATGGACTCTGAGCAGATGATCATCACCGAAGAGACCGCGAACGCCGTCAACAAGGCCAAGCACAACGGCAACAAGGTCTTCGCGGTGGGCATCACCGTCATCCGGGCCCTGGAGACATACGTCACCACCACAAGCGAGATCAGGCCTTTCGAGGGTTGGACCAACAAGTTCATCTTCCCTCCCTACAAGTTCTCGATTCCCGACGCGCTGGTGACCAACTTCCATCTCCCCCAGTCCACGATGCTCATCAATGTGGCCGCCTTCGGAGGTTACGACAAAGTGATGAACGCCTACAAAGTGGCTGTGGAACAGGGATATCAGTTCGGCGACTACGGCGATGCGATGCTGATTATCTAAAATCGGTTTTTCGCACAGGGGCGCAAAAAAACAGAAATTGTTTTTTCAGCAGCCGGAAAATCTGCGTACTCCATATTTTCGCGTAAAAAACGGAATATGGAGTACGGTCTTTTATTGTGTGCTGTAGCGCTGAGCAAGGTGTTCGCCTACAAATGTATCGAAGGGAGGAAACTGACTGAAATCGCGGGCGGCCCGCTCGCCCCGTTCAGGATGGCAACGGAAGAACTGGCAAGGCTGCTCGGCGGCAACCGGGAGATCGCCCGGCAGATAAAGGAGCCCTCGCTCCTCGAATGGGCCGGGGCCGAGCTCGAGTGGTGCGGCGAGTATGGTATCAAGGCGCTCTACATCGACGATCCGGAGTACCCTTCGAGGCTTCGCGAGTGCTGCGACGCCCCGCTCGTGCTCTACTGCAAGGGCGGGATCAGTCTCAATCCGGAGCGCACCCTGGCCGTCGTAGGGACCAGGAAGGCGAGCTACACCGGCAAGAGCGCCTGCATCCGCGCCGTGAGGGATCTCTCACACCTCGCCCCCGCCCCCGTCATAGTCAGCGGCCTCGCCTTCGGAATCGACGCCACGGCCCATCAGGCGGCCCTGGACTCGGGCCTCAAAACCATCGCGGTGATCCCCTGCGGACTCGACACCATCTACCCCTCCTCGCACCGCGACCTCGCAGTCAGGATTGTCCGCGACGGGGCGCTGGTGACCGATTTCCCGCGCTGCACCTACCCGCAGGTGGCCCATTTCATAAGGCGGAACCGCATAATCGCGGGAATGGCCGACGCCACCCTGGTGGCCGAATCCTATGATAAGGGAGGCAGCCTGATCACCGCCTCGCTCGCCAATTGCTACGACAGGGAGGTGATGGCCTTCCCCGGCAGGGTCTCGGATCAGTCTTTCGCAGGCTGCAACTCGCTCATAGCCGCCAATCAGGCCAGGCTCGTGACAGGGGGTTCGGGAATCGCCGCGGCAATGGGATGGGAAATGGAAAAACGGGGTTCCCGCACTTCCGGCGGCACGCTCCCCTTCCCCGAAGAGGACGACAGAGGGAAGATCCTGGCGCTCCTGAGACGCGAATCGCCCCTCGATTTCGAGCGGATAATGGAGATTACCGCTCTGCCGTTCAAGACTTTGACAACGATATTGCTGGAGTTGGAGCTCAACGGCTCGATAGTCTCCGTCCAGGGCCGAAAATACGCCATCGCCCCGTGAGCATCCAAAGCAAATTCTTAGTAACTTTGCATCCATTGGCAAGGTTACGCGATGGAGTTCATAGACACCCATTCCCATATATACGACGAAGCGTTCGATTCCGACCGCGACGAGGCGGTTGAGCGCGCCGCTCAAGCCGGGGTCACGACGCTCATAATGCCCGGTATAAGTTCAGCCGAACACGGCAGGATGACGGAGTGTGCCGACAGGTATGAGGGCGCCCTGCCCTGCATCGGCCTGCATCCCACCGACGTGGCAGGAAACTGGAGGGAGGAGCTCGCCTTCGTAAGGGAGCATCTCTCCGACAGGCGGTTCTATGCCATTGGCGAGATCGGGCTGGACTACTACTGGTCGCGCGAATTCGAAGATGAGCAGAAGCTCGCCTTCGCCGAGCAGCTGGAGATCGCATCCGCCAACGGGCTCCCCGTACAGATCCACTCCCGCAACGCCACAGACGCCATATTCGAAGTCCTGGAAGATGTCAAGGGGTTGGAGCTGAAGGGCATATTCCACGCCTTCTCGGGCAGCTACGAAACCTATAAAAGATGTCTCGGATACGGCGATTTCAAATTCGGAATCGGAGGGGTCTGCACCTATAAGAAAGCAGGTATCGCGGAGGTCATCCCCAGGATGTCGATGCAGGACATAGTGCTCGAGACCGACTGCCCCTGGCTCACCCCCGTCCCCCACAGGGGAGAGCGCAACGAGAGTTCCTACATTCCGCTCATAGCCGCGAAGGTCGCCGCCCTCCGGGAGATCCCGGTCGGGGAGGTAGCCTCGCAAACAACTTCAACCGCACGAAAACTATTCAATATCATATGAATCCTTCAATCCTTCTGATATACACCGGAGGCACCATCGGGATGAAGCAGGATCCCGCCACCGGCCATCTCGTACCCTTCGATTTCTCGCAGATAAGCGGGGAGGTACCCGAGATCGACCGGTTCGGCTACCGCATCGACACATACTCGTTCGACCCGGTAATAGACTCCTCCGACGCCAGACCTGAATTCTGGGCCAGGATTGCCAGGACCATCGAGAGCAATTATGACAGTTACGACGGATTCGTCGTGCTGCACGGCACCGACACGATGTCGTACTCGGCCTCGGCGCTCAGCTATATGCTCGAAGGGCTGGAGAAAAGCGTCATCTTCACCGGCAGCCAGCTCCCCATCGGAGTGCTCCGCACCGACGGCCGTGAGAACCTCATTTCGGCCATCGAGATGGCCGCGGCCCGCACGCCCGAGGGCAAGCCGATGGTTCCGGAGGTCTGCATCTGCTTCGAGAACAAACTCTACCGCGGCAACCGCACCACCAAGCAGAATTCGGAGAACTTCAGTGCCTTTTCGAGCCCCAACTATCCCGCCCTGGCTGATGTTGGCATACACATAAAATATGACCGCAACGCCATCCATTATCCGCAGCCCGGCGAAGGCC
The DNA here is from genome assembly GCA_017443845.1 of Bacteroidales bacterium. Classification (GTDB taxonomy): domain Bacteria; phylum Bacteroidota; class Bacteroidia; order Bacteroidales; family UBA932; genus Cacconaster. The sequence goes on from JAFSXX010000035.1 coordinate 31,664, forward strand.
CTCTGCGGGTGAGGACCGAAATGGACACCAATGTCGCGATCCTCAAGATCTTCCCCGGGATGACCGAAAATTACGTCCGAAGCGTGCTCTCGGCCGAGGGGCTCAGGTCGGTGGTCCTCGAGACTTTCGGCTCTGGCAACGCCCCCGCGCTGCCCTGGTTCCTCGAAGCCCTGAGGGAGTGTTCGGACCGCGGCGTGGTGATCCTGAACGTGACGCAGTGCCAGGCCGGCTCGGTGGATATGGGCACTTACGCCAACGGCGCGATACTCGAAAAAGCCGGGGTGCTCGGAGGCCTCGATATGACCACCGAATCGGCATTGACCAAACTCTTTTATCTCCAGGGCATATTCAGCGACGGAGAAGAGGTAAAAAAACATGTTGTCGAGCCGCTTAGGGGTGAAATTTCAGTGAAATAATTAGTTTTTTACGAAAAAATCACTAAATTGCAAGATATTTCACGAGCACTGAAAATAGAAGATAAAACTATTTAAAACACTGTTTAATAACTAATTACTAAAGAACTTATGAAAAAAATTTTCATGTTTTTGGCAGTTCTCGGCATTATGACGATTTCTGCCCAGTTCCAGACAGCGAATGCTCAGGAGCAGCCTGAAGCAGCAGCTACCGAAGAAGTCGTCGCTCCCGCTGACGCTGCAGCTGATGTTGACGCTGCCGATCCTTTCGCTGCAGGCAAAACCGACCAGCCGCTTCACCAGCAGCTCAAGAAGCTCTTCATCGAAGGTGGTGCAGGCTTCATGGCACTCGTCCTGTTGTGCCTTATTTTCGGTCTGGCAATCGCAATCGAAAGAATCATCACTCTGAGTCTCGCTCAGACCAATACCAAGAAACTCCTCGCAAAGGTTGAAGACGCACTTAAGGAAGGCGGTGTAGAGAAGGCAAAGGAAGTTTGCCGCAACACCCGCGGTCCCGTTGCAAGCATCTTCTATCAGGGTCTCATGAATATGGACCAGGGAGTCGAGATGGCAGAGAAGTCGATCGTTTCCTACGGTTCCGTCCAGATGGGCCAGCTTATGAACGGTATGTCCTGGATTTCCCTCTTCATCGGTATCGCACCTATGTTGGGCTTCATGGGAACCGTCATCGGTATGATCCAGGCATTCGACGCCATCGAGGTTGCCGGCGATATCAGCCCTACCCTCGTCGCAGGAGGTATGAAGGTCGCCCTTATCACCACCGTCGGCGGTCTTGTCGTTGCTATTATCCTTCAGATTTTCTACAACTATCTTGTATCCAAGGTTGACTCGATCACCATCGATATGGAAGATGCTTCGATCTCCCTCGTTGACCTCCTTGTTAAATACGGCAAAAAATAATCAATAAATCAGCAAATTATGAAAATTTGGAAATACATCGAGTATGTCCTTCTCATTCTCTCGCTGATTATCTTCATCGTCTTCTTCGTAGCCAACCCTACGACTACGGACAGCAAGATGCTTGACGGTTATCTCGGATGGGCTTACATCCTCCTTGCTGCGGCTCTCTGCCTCGCATTGGTGTTCCCTATCCTCAACGCCTTCAAGAGCAAGAAGGGCATCATCGGCCTGCTCGCACTCATCGTGGGTGTCGTCGTGGTTTGCGGCGGTATCTACCTGATCGCTCCCGGCAGCCCGATCGAAGTGAACAAGGCTGTGGACGCTTCCACCCTCAAGTTCACCGACGCTGCACTCTACCTTACTTATTTGTTCATCGGCGCTTCGCTGGTGGCAGTCATCTGGGGCATCATCCGCTCCGCAATCGCTAAAAGATAATTTGGTATGGCATCAAAAAAGACTCCGGAAATCAACGGCGGATCAATGGCGGATATCTCGTTCCTGATGCTGATATTCTTCCTGATGGTCACCACTATGGATAAGGAAGAGGGCCTCTCGAGGCGTCTCCCTCCTATCCCTACCGAGGACCAGAAGGTCAACCGCAGGAATATCATCCAGGTCAAGATTAATTCCAACGACCGACTCTTCGCCGGTAATGAATTGATGGACGTCAGCCAGCTGAAAGACAAGATCAAAGAGTTCCTGCTCAACCCCAATGACGATCCCAACCTCCCCGAAAAGGAGATGAAGACCATCGAGGGTTACGGTGAATATCCTGTTTCAAAAGGCGTCATTTCCCTCCAGAACGACCGCGGTACGACATATAGCAAGTATATCGAGGTTCAGAACGAGCTTATCCGCGCCGTCAACGAGATACGTGACGAGTTCTCCATGGTAACCTATGGCAAGAAGTACGCTAAGCTTGACGAAGACCGTCAGGAAATCGTACGTAAGGCCATCCCTCAGAATATTTCCGAGGCAGAACCTAAGGATGTCAAGAAAAGATAGGAGGAATCAGTATGGCTAAATTCATCAAAAGTGATAAAGGCGGAATCCCCGGTATCAGCACCGCTTCCCTCCCCGATATCGTCTTCATGATCCTTATGTTCTTCATGGTCTCGACCAGTATGCGTCAGACTGACCGCAAGGTCCTCGTCTCGATGCCCGCTGCTTCCGAGATCGCGAAGCTCGACAGGAAGGACCTGGCATCCTATATTTATATAGGCCAGCCTACGTCCCAGTACCAGGCTCAGTACGGTACCGACTCCCGTATCCAGCTCAATGACTCTTTCAGGACCATCGACGACATCCGCGACTTCATCGCTTCCGAGCGTGAAAACCTCAGCGAGGCTGACCGTCCGTTCATGACTGTATCGATCAAGGCTGACAAGGACACCCGTATGGGTATCATAACCGACGTGAAGCAGGAGCTTCGCCGCTGCTCGGCCCTGAAGATAATGTACGGCGCACGAAAAGGCGCGGAAGTACATCATTAAAGACACTGTTCCAAAGGAAAGGGTGGCCTAAGAGTCACCCTTTCTTTTATAATTTCGTTTTTATGCACCGATTCAACAGAATAATTGCCATAATGCTCGTACTGCTCATCAGCACGGCATCATTCGGCGCACGGAAGGCAAAGTATGTCTTCCTTTTCATCGGCGACGGAATGGGATTCTCCCACGTCTCCCTCACCGAAGCCTGGCTGGCCCAGGAGCGCGGTGTCATCGGCAACGATCCGCTGGCGTTCACCCAGTTCCCTGTACTGGGAATGGCTACCACATATTCTGCAAGCAATCCTATCACCTGCTCTTCGGCTGCGGGTACGGCGCTTGCCACCGGAACGAAAACAAAGAACGGCATGCTCGGAATGGACGCGGATTCACTGCCGCTCAAGAGCATCGCCTACAAGATACACGACGCGGGCCTGAAAATCGGCATAATGTCCACCGTACAGGTGAACCACGCCACTCCCGCGGCTTTCTACGCCCACAACGTGAGGCGCAACAATTACTATCCCATCGCCCAGGAACTGCCCGTTAGCGGGTTTGAGTTCTTCGGCGGCGGATTCCTCCATCCCAACGGAAAGGATAAGGACCTTCCTTCGATCTACGATGCCCTGCGCGAGGGCGGATACGAAGTCGCCCGCGGCCTGAAGGAGTTCGAAGCCAGGAAAAGGGACAGGATAGTCCTCACCGCCGAAAAGAATCCCGACGCGGTGCTCCCCTACGCCCTCGGCAGGAAGGAGGACGACCTCACCCTGGCGCAGATGCTGGAGGCATCCCTGGAGGTTCTCTACAACAAAAAGGGATTCTTCATTATGGCGGAGGGTGGTAAGATCGACTTTGCCGCCCACAGCAACGACGCCATCGGCGTGATTACCGAAACCATCGATATGGACGAGGCCGTCAAGGTCGCGCTCGAATTCTATGAGAAGCATCCCAAGGAGACCCTTATAATTATCACTGCCGACCACGAAACAGGCGGTGTTTCGCTGGGAGCCAAAAAAGGTTATGTTTACGACCTTACCGTATTCGACGATATTACCGAGAACGCCACGACAACTGATGTTGAGAAGTATATGAGCGACAAGGTGGTGCTCAAGGAGCAGTCCGAGAAGGCACGGGTTGGGTGGACCACCACCAGCCATACCGGCGGTGCGGTTCCCGTATGGGCAATCGGCGTCGGAGCTGAGGAATTCGCAGGCAGGATGGACAATACCGACATCCCCAGGAAGATCTGCAAGGCAATGAAAATAAAGTTTTAACAGATACAGCAAGAGATGAAAAGAATCAAGGCAATTCTTTGTGAAACGCCCGGCCACGATGTAGTAGTGAAAGGCTGGGTCAGGACCAAACGCGGAAACAAGAACGTGGCGTTCATCGCCCTCAACGACGGCTCCACGATCAACAATATACAGGTAGTATGCGACCTCGCCAAGTTCCCCGACGAGCTGATGAAGCAGATAACCACGGGAGCCTGCCTTTCGGTCAAGGGTCCCCTCGTGGAATCGATGGGCAGCGGCCAGGCAGTAGAGGTCCAGGCGGCGGAGATCGAGGTGCTGGGCACCGCCGATCCCGATACCTATCCCCTCCAGAAGAAGGGCCACAGCATGGAGTTCCTGCGCGAGATAGCGCACCTGCGTCCCAGGACCAACACCTTCGGCGCCGTGCTGCGTATCCGCCACGCAATGGCTTTCGCCATCCACAAGTTCTTCAACGACAAGGGCTTCGTCTATCTCCACACTCCCCTCATCACGGGTTCGGACTGCGAGGGAGCCGGCGAGATGTTCCAGGTCACGACGATGGATCTGAACAACATCCCCCGCAAGGAGGACGGCTCGATTGATTTCGACAAGGACTTCTTCGGACGCCAGACCGCCCTTACCGTGAGCGGCCAGCTCGAAGGCGAGCTCGGCGCAACGGCTCTCGGCGAGATTTATACCTTCGGCCCTACTTTCCGCGCCGAGAACTCCAACACTCCGCGCCACCTCGCC
>JAFSXX010000036.1 GCA_017443845.1 Bacteroidales bacterium
CGCTGTAGCGGGTCAGGATGCGGGCCTTCTTGTCCATACCGAACTCCATTCCGAAGAGGGAGTCGTAGTCGTAGCTGTCGCAGGTCATCGAGTTGGCGGGCTTGACCATCCCCTTGCGCCAGTCGCAGGAGGCATATACGGCCTCGCCGTCCTTGATGGTGGCCAGCGCGCCGGCCTTCATCTCCTCGTTGGGAAGGTTCAGATAGACCCAGTTGACGCCTTCGTAGCAGTTGCGGTAGTTCTCGATCTCATAGACCTTGTAGTACTCGCGGGTGGGGTCGTTCATTATCATCACCATCGAATCGAAACCGTATCCCTCGGGCACGATGCTCTTGTAGAACTCCTGCGGGGTGGTCTTGAGGGTATGCATCTTGCCGTCGCGGTCCTGGTAGGTCCAGGTGAACTCTGTCGGGGGTTCGCCGAGGCAGAGGGCCAGCAGGCGGTAAACCTCCTTCATGACCTCGACCTTGTATTCGCGCATCTCCTTGGGAGTGGAGCCGGCTGCCGCCATTTCGCGGATATTCCAGCCCTCGCGGCGCAGTTTCTGGTTGAGCAGGGTGCGCATATTGGCGGTCTTGTTGGAATGGATGGTCTCGGGCATCACACTCTCGGGCGCCACGCCGTATTTCTCAGCCAGGTTGACGAAGAAATTCCAGGCGGCTCCGTCGCCCACGGGGGTCTTGAAACGCTCCGCTACGGCGCGGGAATCGATATCCTCGTTAGCCGAGGCGATTATACCCTCGAGGAAGAGATTGCTCTTCTCGAAGAGATCCCAGAATGAGTCGAAGTTGTGAGAGAAGCGGAAATCCTTCACGTTATACTTCTTCATCGCATAGGGACGGATGGCGTTGAGCGAGGTGAAGAGCCAGCAGCGGCCCGAGGTGTACTGGTCGGGGGCCGAAGGGAGCGGGGTCACTTCATATTTGAAATGATCATCCAGAACCTTGTTGGGGTTGACCCTGAGCGCGAGGCTTGCGATGTCGCCGGTATGCGAAATCACGTTCTGCAGCGCTACGGTGGAGGGATCCTTGACGAAGCTGCCGCGGATGGCCTCAAGCTCGCTTTTGCCGAGGCTCTGCGCAAAAAGGCCCGCGCTGAGGCAGAGGGCCGTCAAGGCTAAAAAAACTCTTTTCATTGCTTTGCGGAATTAGAACATATAATCGTATGAAGGCAGCTGGACGGGCTTCTGGTCGAGATACTTGAGCAGATTGGCGGGCATATATTTCTTGTCCACCACGATGCGGAAGAGATACTCGTCGAACCACTCGTCGGTGAGCACCACATAGCCGTTGCGGCCGGATGCGGCTCCCCAGCTGTTCTCGAATTTCCATTTGACAGGCTTGTCATTCTCGTCGGTGTCGCAGGCAACCAGCAGCATCGCGTGGCTCGAACCGCTCTGGCGGGTCAGGATGCGCGCCTTCTTGTCCATCTTGATATCGATGCCGAAGAGTTTCTGATAATCGTAGAGACCCAGGTCGAGGGTTCCGTCCTGGCGGCTCGCGTATTTGCCTACGTCGCAGGAGATGTAGAGGGGACGGTTGTCCTTGATGGATGCGAGCGCCATGGGCTTGATATCCTCGTTGGGGAGGTTCAGGTAGATCCAGTTGAAGCCCTCGTAGGTGTTGCGGTAGGAAGCGATCTCATAGAGCTTGTAGTACTCGCGGGTGGGGTCGTTCATAATCATCACCATAGTCTTCATATTGAAGTCCTTGGGAGCGATCATGGCATAGAACTCCTGAGGGGTGGTCTTGAGGGTCTTCATGTTGCCGTCCTTGTCGCAATAGCGCCAGGTGAACTCTGTCGGGGGTTCGCCGAGGCAGAGGGCGAGGATGCGGTAAACCTGCTTGAGGATTTCAATCTTCTCGGTGCGGAGAGCCTTATCCTTGAAGCCCTGAGCCTTCATCTGACGGAGGGTCCAGGCGCCGTCGCGTAGCTTCTCGTTGAGGATCTTGCGCATATTGCCGGTGTTGTTGGAGTGCTCGGTCTCGGGCATCACGTCGGCGGGAACCACGCCGTACTTCTCTGCCACGTCCACGAAGAGATTCCAGACTCCGCCGTCACCCACGGGCGATTTGAGGTAGTTGACCACCTCCTCGTCGTTGATATCCTTGCCTGCGGTGGCGATGATATTCTCGAGGAAGAGGTTGCTCTTCTCAAAGAGATCCCAGAAGGAATCATAATTCTGAGAGAAGTAGAACTCTTTGACATTCAGCTTTTGTGCTGCGACGGGACGGAGTTCGTTGAGCGAAGCGAAGAGCCAGCAGCGACCGCTGCTGCGCTGATTGGTAATACCCTTGACATCGACGCTGTACTTGAAATGGTTGTCGAGTTTGGGATTGGTCAGGCTCTGCGAGAGAGCGTTGACATCGGTGTTGTGGGAAATGATGTTCTGGAGCGCCACGGTAGCAGGATCTTTTACGAAACTGCCCTGGATGGCCTTCAGTTCATTCTTTCCGATCGACTGTGCCACGGCTGCCACTGAAACCAGCGCCACGGCTGCGGTGAGGAGGAGTTTTTTCATATTTAGGAGTTATATATTATTAATTGTCTTTCATCTCTTCTTCGACCTGCTCCACGCCGATAGGGAGGCGCTTGCGGCCGAGGAGGCGGGCACCCTTTTCGGTGATGAGGATATCATCCTCGAGGCGGATGCCGCCGAAGTCGTAATACGATTCGAGGCGGGCGAAGTCCACGTACTGGGCGTTAGTGCCCTCTTTCTTCCACTTCTCGATGAGGGCGGGGATGAAGTAGATACCGGGTTCGTCGGTAATCACCTGACCGGGTTCGAGCATACGCGCCATGCGGAGCGAACCGAGGCCGAGCTGCTTAGCGCGCTCCTGGCCGGGGCCGTAGCCTACATAGTTCTCGCCGAGGTTCTCCATATCGTGCACGTCGAGGCCCATATTGTGGCCGAGGCCGTGAGGCATGAAGAGTCCCTGCACGCCGGCAGCGGTCATCTCTTCGATATCGCCGTGAACCAGACCGAGGTTCGCAAGGCCCTGGAGGATAATCTTGGAAGCCCCGAGGTGGACATCCTTATAGGTGATGCCGGGACGGGCATTTTCAAGGGCGTACTGGTTAGCCGTGGCCACGATCGTATAGACGTCTTTCTGCTTCTGGGTAAACTTGCCGCCCACGGGAAGGGTACGGGTGAAGTCGGATGCGTAGTGCGAAGCGATTTCCGCGCCGGCGTCGATGACGCAGAGCTTTCCGGGAGTGAGGATGCCGTCGTGTTTGTGGTTGTGAAGGGTCTCGCCGTGCTGCGAGAGGATGGTGGCGAAAGAGGTCATATAGCCGCCGGAGAGGCATACACCCTCCATCACGCCCACCAGCTCCTGCTCCACCATTCCGGGCTTCATCATTTTCATCGCGGTGTAATGCATCGCATAGCCCAGGTCGCACGCCTTCTCGATCTCCTCAATCTCGCAGGGCTCCTTGATGAGCCTCTGGCTGACAACGGCCAGGATGAGCTCCAGGCTCGGAGCCTTCTTCATATCCTCGAAAGGGATGCCCAGCATACGGTTGAGCTGGATCATATTGTGGTAGCGGTACTGCGGAATGAAGTGAACCTTGCGGCCCTTCGCTGCAGCTTCTTTTATATAGTCTTCAAGTTTGGCCAGCGGAGCGGTCTTGCCTACGCCCACTTCGGCCGCCTCGTCTTTGAGGAAGGGCTGAGGGCCCATCCAGATGATATCGTCGATATCCACATCGTCGCCGAAGATGATCTCCTCGCCGCTGTCGATGTCGATGACGGCTGCCAAATCGGGTTTGTCAAGGCCGAAATAGTATAGGAACGTGCTGTCCTGGCGGAACACATAGGTATTGTCGGTGTAATTGCATCCGGCCTCGCTGTTGCCGAGCATAAGTACTACGCCTGAAGAAATCTTGGAAGCAAGGACCTTGCGCCTTGCGATATAAACTGATTTGTCGAACATATTATTGTTGTTTGATTTTGCTGTGATCGCTTTGTTTTAAAAATGCACTTTTTTGGATTCTACAAATATAGCGAAACTTTCCGGTAAAAGCTACTGTTTCGTTGGCAGCGGTGAATAGAATGGACCTATGCGCTCACAGGAGCCGCTCAAATGAAGATGCGGTGAGCATAGAGCTTTAAATCGCTCACCGGGACCATTAAAGTGAATGCGGCGTGAGCAAAACGGGCCCGTCCGCTCACCAGGGCTATTGAAATGAAGATGCGGTGAGCATGGAGCCTTAAATCGCTCACCAGGACGCTTTAAAGGGAGGACGGTGAGTAGAATGGACTCACCCACTCACCAGGGCTATTGAAAGGAAGATGCGGTGAGCATGGAGCCTAAATCGCTCACCGGGACCATTAAAGTGAATGCGGCGTGAGCGAAACGGCCCCATCCGCTCACCAGGGCTATTGAAAGGAAGATGCGGTGAGCATGGAGCCTTAAATCGCTCACCGGGACCATTAAAGTGAATGCGGCGTGAGCGAAACGGCCCCGTCCGCTCACCAGGGCCGCTCAAAGGAAGATGCGGTGAGCATAGAGCCTTAAATCGCTCACCAGGACCATTAAAGTGAATGCGGCGTGAGCGAAACGGCCCCGTCCGCTCACCAGGGCTATTGAAAGGAAGATACGGTGAGCATAGAGCTTTAAATCGCTCACCGGGACTATCATAAAGACGATTTGGTGAGTCATCAAGGGCTAATCGCTCACGGACAAGCCGTGGAGATTCCTGCGAAGGCAGGAATGACAGAAGCATCTTCGCAGGAATGACGAGAAGGCCCGACGACGGGCGGGCGGTTTTTGGTCCTGAAGGGCCTTTTTTTCGGCCCGAAGGACCAAAACCGGAGCCCGAGGAGGGCCATCCAAAACCGGAGCCCGAGAAGGCCCGCTATGACCTAAATATCCAGCAGATAACGGTTGAACCTCTGGCGGTCGTCCTCCGTCAGGAAGTCGGTCTCGATGGGCAGATAGAAGAGACGGACTTTGAGTTCAGCGGGGATGGAGGCATCGCGCAGCCGCTGGGCGTCCTTTTCGGTGGTCAGCAGGATCGAGAGCGGATTCTTGTCGGCATAGGCCTTGATCTTGCGGATATCCGCGCGGCTGTACTTGTGATGATCCTTGAACTTCTCGTGCGAGATACTGTCGTACTGGCCGCAGAGCCACTCCTCCAGCGGACGCGGATTGGCCACACCGGTAAAGAGATAGACACTCTTGGAATAGATATACCGCGGATCTCCCACCTCTTCGAAAATCGGCTTGGGCTGGCAATACTTGATCTTGGAGAAAAAGAGTTCCTGGTCGGAATTCACGCGCGTGAGCTTGCGGAGTTTCTCGCACTCCCACTCGTCGGTATATTCCGGACACTTGGTTATGACAACGGCGTTGGCCCGGCGGATCTGGTCGGGAAGGTCGCGCAGGCGGCCGAGGGGCAGAAGTTCGTCCTTGAAGATGGGACGGTTGTAATCCACCAGGAACACCGTCTTGCGGGGCACTATCTCGCGCCTCTGGAAGCCGTCGTCGAGGATTATGACCTCCGGACGGTCGGCCAGCGAGAGGAGATTGTCGATGCCACGCTTGCGGTTGCGGTCCAC
>JAFSXX010000037.1 GCA_017443845.1 Bacteroidales bacterium
GGGCCAACCGTTTGCCGCCGGCTTCCTTCAGATTCCACCTCACGATGGACACCCTTGCCTTTGGCTGTAACCTTCCCACTATCAGGGCGGTTTGGGGACTTGCACCCGTTAGAGTACGTTCGTGCTGGGCGAACATAAGAAGGAGCGGCCTTCGGGCTGCTCCTTCTCATTTACATAATGTCGTAACGGAGTACTTTGGCATTATCCTTCGTCTTGAGCTTCAGCGAATCGTTTCCGCCCCTGATGTGGATGACGCTGGCCTCAGCTGCGGCGCCGAAAACGTCATTGGGAGACTCCAGATAGACCTCGCTTGTGCCATAGGTGAATATCTTGATCTTTTCCGCTGCTATGGGGCCCTTCTCCGAGCCGATGATGCAGGAGCCCTTGGCGTCGATATCGGCATTGTCGCAGACGCAGTCGATCATAATCCTGTCGGAGCCTTCGGCGCGGATGACAAGGTCCACAAGTGCCATAACCGAGTGTACATAATTGGCACCCTTGGTCTCGACCGTGAGCTTGGGGCCGATATCGCCGCGGCCGAATTCGAACGATGAGGTTCCCTCCATCTTGAGATTGTTCAGCCAGGGGCTGAAAGGCAGGGTCACCTTAACCCGCGGCGAAGAGGCGTCGCGGAGCAGGCCGGCGGTGGCCGTTATCTTTATCGTCTTCTTGCCCACCTTGACATTGAGCAGTTTAAGCAGGTTCTTGTCGCCTGTCAGGGTCATCACATTGGCTTCGTCGTCGATAACGACATCGACATTGCCCTTTATCGAGATGGACTCATAAGGGCTCTGGATTCCGCGGGTAACGGTCTCCTCCTGCCCTGCCACCTTGCGGGGGCCGCAGCTGCAGAGCACCAGCAGGGCAGCCGCCAACAATAACAGATTTCTTTTCATATTATTTCTCACAAATTTTTCTTGGGATGGTATTTAAGGATTGTCTCCTGCCACTTGCGGGTATCGATATGGGTATATATCTCAGTGGTCAGGATGCTCTCGTGCCCGAGCATCTCCTGGACCGTACGCAGGTCGGCGCCGTTTTCCACCAGATGCGAGGCGAATGAATGGCGGAAAGTGTGCGGAGAGATATCCTTGCGGATTCCGGCGACCGCCGCCTGCTTCTTGACCAGGTTGAATATCGATACGCGGCTGAGCCTTCCCCCGCGACGATTTATGAAGACATTATCCTCGGCCTCCCTGCTTACCGGCCACGTGCGCCTTATATCGAGCCACATCCGGAGATTCTCTATTGCGGGAGCGCCGATGGGCACGAGCCGCTGCTTGCTCCCCTTTCCCGTCACCTTGATGAACTGCTCGGCAAGGAAAAGGTTGGATATGCGAAGTTCGGAGGCCTCGCTGACGCGCAGGCCGCAGGAGTAGAGCACCTCGAGAATCGCCCTGTCGCGCTGCCCTTCGGGTTTGGAGAGATCCACGCTGTCGAGTATGGCGAAGACCTCCTCAACGGTCAGGACCGTCGGAAGGTAGGGATTGATCTTCGGCGTCTCGAGACGGTCGCAGGGATTGTCGGTGAGACGTCCTTCAGCATCGAGGAAATGATACATCGCCTTGACCGAACTGGTCAACCGCGCCTGCGAGCGCTTTGAAAGGCCTTCGTTATACTGATCTTCGAGGAAAGAGGCCAGGTCGTCGAGGGTCGCCGCCTCCGGAGCCGGCACGTCCCTCTTCTGAAGGAACACGAATAGCTTTTCGCAATCGCCCGCATAGCTTGAGACCGTATTGGAGGAAAGAGACCTCTCAAGCTTAAGGTAACTGCGGAAATCCGACAGCGTATCGGCATATATATCTTTTACCGGCATAAATACAAAAATACTAAAAAAAATGCTGAAGCGTCAAAGTCCGTTGCAGGTGATGACAAGAGACAAGGGAGGGTTCGATTCGCAGCAGACAAGTTATCCGCCGCAGGCGGATGACGCAGGATGCGAGACTCTACACCCTCCCGGGATCTTGTCATCACCTGAACGGACTTTGACACTATTTTTCTATCTTTGTAGAATATGAACTACAGAGAAGAATCGCTGAAGAAACACGCGCAGTGGCGCGGAAAGATCGAGGTCAGCTGCCGCGTGCCGGTCTCCTGCAAGGAGGAACTCGGTGTGGCATACACCCCCGGCGTGGCGGAGCCCTGCCTGGCCATACACGACGACATCGAAAAATCTTTTGAACTCACCAGACGCTGGAACACTGTCCCGGTCATCACCGACGGCACCGCGATCCTGGGTCTCGGCGACATCGGCCCGGAGGCCGGAATGCCTGTGATGGAGGGCAAATGCGCCCTGTTCAAGGCCTACGGCGACGTGGACGCCTTCCCCATCTGCATCAAGAGCAAGGACACCGAAGAGATAATCCGGACCATCAAACTGATCTCCGGCTCATTCGGCGGCATAAACCTGGAGGACATCTCCGCTCCCCGCTGCTTCGAAATCGAACGGCGGCTTCTCGAAGAGCTCGACATCCCGGTTTTCCACGACGACCAGCACGGCACTGCGATTGTCGTCTCAGCAGCGCTTCTCAACGCCCTCAAACTCTCCGGCAAGCAGCCCGGCGAGGTCAAGGCGGTTGTCAACGGCGCCGGAGCGGCCGGCATTGCGATATCCCGTTTCCTGCTGGACATCGGCATCAGGCATCTGACTGTCTGCGACAAGGCCGGTATCATCTGCGACTCCGATGAGTTCAACGCTCCGCAGAGGGAGCTCGCGAAACTCATCAATCCCGAAGGGCGGCGCGGCACCCTGGCCGACGCCCTCCGCGGCGCTGACGTCTTCGTAGGAGTATCGGTCGCAGGAGTGGTATCGAAAGAGATGGTCCGCTCCATGGCCAAGGATCCCATCATCTTCCCGATGGCCAATCCCGTGAGCGAAATCAGCTACGACGACGCGATCGAGGCCGGAGCCTTCATCGTGGGCACCGGAAGCAGCGCCTATCCCAACCAGATAAACAACGTGCTGGTCTTCCCCGGACTCTTCCGCGGAGCGCTAGACGCCCGCGCGCGTACCGTCAACCGCGAGATGCTCATCGCAGCTGCGCGCGGCCTGCAGCAGTGCGTCAGCTCCGAGCAGCTCAGCCGCGAATACATCCTCCCCTACGCCTGGGACAAAAAGGCGCACGAGGCGGTGGCCGCAGCCGTCAGGCAGGCAGCCATCGACTCCGGAGTCAGCAAATTATACAGCAAATAGATATGGCATACAAACTTTCAATCAAACTGCCCGAGGGATGGCAGCAGGACACGCAGGTAGCCAAGGAAGAGGACGGTACCGAAATCACCCACCTCGAAGCGCATCTGCCGGACGACAAGAACGAGAAGGACCTGGCCCTGATCGACATCTGCCTTGGCCCGATGCCGGAAGATACTACGGCGGCGGACGAGGCTTACGCCAATTATGTGGACATGATCGGCTTCGACGAGGACGACGGTCCCGACTTCGACCCTCTCATCGAGTGGCCTTTCCAGAAGAAGAAGGCATACGGATTCGAGGCGCTCTGCGACGATGAATCGCCCATCCGCGTGATGTGCGTGGAGATCAAGCAGAAACTGCTGGCCGTAATAACCGTCATCGGCAAGGACGACGAGACTCTGGTGGAGGCCATCACGCTGGTGGACAAGTTCCTCCGCGTCTGAAGCCCTGCCGCGGCGGCCCAGACTCCGCCTACAGGAATATATACTTGAGAATTATCAGTCCCGCGAGTATCCACATCACGGGGCTGATTTTTTTGAAGCGGCCGCAGAGGGCGTTGACTGCCACATAGGAGACGATCCCCATAAGGATACCGTCCGAAATGCTGTAAGCCAGGGGCATAAGTATGATGGCCAGGAAGGCGGGGAAGCCTTCGGTCATATCGTCGAAGTCGATATCCTTGACAGATGAGAGCATCATCAGTCCGACGATGATAAGGGCAGGAGCGGTAGCCGCTGCGGGAATGGCCAGAAAGAGCGGCGCGAAGAAGAGGGCCGCGGCGAAACAGAGCGCCGTGGTGAAGGCCGTGAGGCCCGTCTTGCCCCCCTGGAGCACTCCCGAGGCCGACTCGACGAAGGCGATGGTCGAAGAGGTGCCGAGGATCGAGGAGGCGGTGGTGCCTACCGAATCGGCCACGAACATCTTGCCCAGATCCGGCACGCGCCCCTCTTTGTCCACCATCCCGGCCTTGGTCGAAATGCCGACCAGGGTTCCCATCGTGCTGAAGACATCTATGAAGAGGAACGAAACCACCACGACGAACATATCCACCGAGAGGATCCTGTCCCACTGGAACTGAAGGAAGGTGGGAGCCACGGAGGGCGGCGCCGAAACCACGCCGTCGAGGGTCGTCACCCCGAGGGGGATGCCGGCCAGAGTGGCGGCTGCTATGCCGATAAGGCTGGCGCCCTTGACATTGAGCGCCATAAGTACAGCAATGACTATCAAGCCTATAAGCGCCGTAAGTACCTGAGGCGAGGAGATGGCGCCCATCGTCACCAGGGATGTCTCGCTGCCGATGATAATGCCGGCGTTCTGCAATCCCACAAAGGCAATGAAGAGTCCGATGCCGGCGCCGAAGGCCTTCTTGAGGGAGGCCGGGATGGCGTTGGCAATCATCACGCGCACCTTTGTGACGGTAAGCAGGATCAGGACGAGCCCCTCGATAAAGACCGCTGTCAGGGCGAAGCGCCAGTCGTAGCCCATCGCCAGGCAGACAGTGAAGACGAAAAAGGCGTTGGTTCCCATTCCGGGAGCCAGTCCGAAGGGCTTCTTGGCATAGACGGCCATAATCAGGGTGCCGATTACGGCTGCGAGGCAGGTAGCGGTAAAGACCGCCCCCGTATCCATCCCCTGAGCCGCCAGGGCCGAGAAGATACTGGGATTGACGGCCAGTATGTAGGCCATCGTCAGGAATGAGGTAAGCCCCGCGAGGACCTCGGTCCGCACGCTGTTGCGGGCGGGATCGAAACCGAAGAGTTTCTCCAGGGCCTTCATCACTCCGTCCTGTTTATTTTAGAAAACCCACTTGAGGCCGAGGCAGGGACGGGCCCAGAATCCCTTTGCGGTACCGAAATCGTAGGAGAGTTCGACCTCTCCGCCGAGGTTCAGGTTATCCACGCCGAAATGACGGCCGACGTTGTACCAGAGCTGGGGCTCGGAGAGAAATACGATTTGGGATGTCTCAGGCACGATGGCTCCCGCGTGGTCGGTAAAGAGCATATGGTCCTCCCACCAGAAATCCGCAAATCCGGAGAAGCTCAGGCCCTTGGCGCCGAAGAGATCCTGGAGACCCCAGACGAAGGTAAACTGGAGCGGAAGCTGCTGGGTGGTGCGCATTATGCTTTTGTAAAGGGCCTTGACATTGAAGG
This sequence comes from Bacteroidales bacterium, assembly GCA_017443845.1. Lineage (GTDB taxonomy): Bacteria > Bacteroidota > Bacteroidia > Bacteroidales > UBA932 > Cacconaster. The sequence goes on from JAFSXX010000037.1 coordinate 5,344, forward strand.
TATTCTTGAAGTCCTTGCTGTGCAGGAAGAAATCCACTCCGGCCAGGAAGGCATTGTTGATCTCATAGCCCCTGTAAACTCCGCCGTTGTATTCCACCTGAAGGCTCAGGGGAGAAATGGCGCTGCCACGCCAGAAATTCAGGCAGCGGGCAATTTCGAGATAGGTGCCGCTGGGGGCATAGACCTTGTCGTTGTCGTCGCGGGTATTGAAATCGTGGTCGAGGAAGAAGAAAGTATTGCCCCAGTTGTCGTTGTAGAAACCTTCGAACGTCGTCGTCACGTGCTGACGGTCGGCTCCGAAATCATACAATACCTGGATATTGGTCTGGGAGAAGGCCGGAATTGACAGAAGCAGTGCCAGAATGGGCAGAATGAGTCTTTTCATTGGAAAACAATATGTGGTATTAATATGGAAAAAGCCTGCCGGCTCTCACCGTCAAGCTTTTCCGTGTAGCCCCGAGCAGAATCGAACTGCTATCTAAAGTTTAGGAAACTTCCATTCTATCCGTTGAACTACAGGGCCTCCTTGCGTTTAGGCGTTGGTCTTGTCGATGACCTGACGTCCGCGGTAGTAACCGCATTCAGGGCATACGTGGTGATACATTACCGTAGCGCCGCAGTTGGAGCAAACAGCCATCTGGGGAACGGGAGCCACGTCGTGAGTCCTTCTCTTGTCCCTGCGCTGCTTGGAGATCTTGTGTTTAGGATGTGCCATATCTAACAGTTTTTAATATTATTTATTCTTCAACAAATCTTTCAGGCCGCTGAAAGGGGTCTCCCCCGCGGTCTCTTCCGATTGGGGTGCTGCGGCAAGATGCTTGAGCATCTCGGGGTTGCACTTCCCTTCGGGGTGGACCTTCATAATGGGAAGGCCGAGGCAGATATAGTCATAAACGAACTGGCTGACATCGACTTCGCCTTCGTTCTCATCGACAACGACGACATCGTCCTCATCGGCCTCGGAGTCAATATCGACCGAACCGAAGCCTACGGTAAGCTCGCGCTCCATATCGACCTTGAGGGCCAGATCGTCGAGGCAGCGGTCGCATTCGACCACCACGAAGCCTGCCGCCCTGCACAGCACCCGCATTATGGTGCCGCGGCGGATGGCTTCTGCCTTGACGGTACAGTCCGCATCTTTGATCTGCGTATTTCCAAAAGCCTGAAAGAACTCTCCGTCAATCGCAAAATTGAACGTCTTGCCCTCGCGCGGCAGACCCTTTACGGGAATGACAATGCTATGTGCCTTTTCGTCCATCTTGCAAAATTGGGGCTGCAAATATACTAAATTATTTTCAAAAGCCTAACGCTGCGCCTTTTTTCTTAAATTCTCGTCGAGGATTATCTTGCGCATTCTCATCGCTTTGGGGGTCACCTCCACGAGTTCATCCTCCTGGATATACTCCAGGGCCTCCTCAAGCGTAAACTTGATGGCCGGGGGCAGCATCACCTTCTCGTCGGTGCCGGCGGCGCGGACGTTGGTGAGTTTCTTGGTCTTGCAGACATTGATATTGAGGTCGAAATCGCGGATGTGCTCGCCCACGACCTGGCCAGCATAGACATTCTCGCCCGGGTCGATGAAGAATCGGCCGCGGTCCTGGAGCTTGTCCATCGCATAGCCGACAGCGAGACCCGTCTCGTTGGCCACCAGCGAACCGTTGGTACGCTTCTCGATATCGCCCTTATAGGGCTCGTAATCCTTGAACCTGTGCGCCACAACGGCCTCGCCCTGGGTAGCGGTAAGCAGGTTGCTGCGCAGTCCCATAAGGCCACGGGCCGGGATCTCGAACTCGAGATGGGTGCGGTCTCCTCGGGTCTCCATATGGATGAGGGCCGCCTTGCGGCGCGTGGACATCTCTATGGCGCGGCCCACGAACTCCTCGGGGACGTCGATGGTCATATACTCTATAGGCTCGCACCTCTGGCCGTTGATGGTCTTGTCGAGCACGCGGGGCTGGCCCACCTGCAGTTCGAATCCCTCGCGGCGCATCGTCTCGATAAGGATGGAGAGGTGGAGCACGCCGCGGCCGTAAACCACGAAGGAATCGGCATTCTGGCCAGGCTTGACGCGCAGCGCCAGGTTCTTCTCAAGTTCGCGCTCGAGGCGCTCCTTGATATGGCGCGAGGTGACGAATTTGCCGTCCTGTCCGAAGAAGGGGGAATCGTTGATGGTAAAGGTCATGCTCATGGTAGGCTCGTCCACGGAGATGGGCGGCAGGGGCTCGGGATTCTCGAAGTCAGCGATGGTATCGCCGATCTCGAACCCGTCGATGCCCACCACGGCGCAGATGTCGCCGCAGGAGACGGTCTCCACCTTGCTCTTCTCAAGTCCCTCGAAGACCATCAGTTCCTTGATTTTCTGCTTCTCGATGATATCGTAGCGCTTGCACAGCGATACGGGCATTCCGGCCTTCAGGGAACCGCGGGTGACGCGTCCCACCGCGATACGGCCCACGTAGGGCGAATATTCGAGCGACGAGATAAGCATCTGGGGAGTGCCTTCCCTGACCTCGGGAGCCGGGATCTCCTCGATGATGGTATCCAGCAGAGGGGTGATATCGCCGGTGGGCTTGCGCCAGTCGAGCGACATCCAGCCCTGCTTGGCGCTGCCGTAAACGGTCTTGAAGTCGAGCTGTTCCTCGGTGGCGTCGAGCGAGAACATCAGGTCGAAGACCTCCTCGTTGACCTCGTCGGGGCGGCAGTTCTGCTTGTACACCTTGTTGATGACGACGATGGGTTTCTTCTTCATCTCGATGGCCTTCTGCAGGACGAAGCGGGTCTGCGGCATAGTGCCTTCGAAGGCATCCACCAGCAGCAGCACGCCGTCGGCCATATTGAGGACACGCTCCACCTCACCACCGAAATCGGCGTGGCCGGGAGTGTCGATGATATTGATCTTGACACCTTTGTACGGCACCGAGACATTCTTGGAGAGGATGGTGATGCCCCTCTCGCGCTCGAGGTCGTTGTTGTCGAGGATAAGTTCGTTGAGATTTTCGGCCCTGCGGGTCAGCTGGGCCTGATAGATCATTCGGTCCACGAGCGTGGTCTTGCCGTGGTCAACGTGTGCGATGATCGCTATATTTCTGATTTCTTGCATAGTCAGTGAATGAAACTGCAAAAATAGAGTTTTTTTTCATACATTTGTAACCCGGTTAAATTTAAACCGGACATGAATACAAAGTACATCTTCATCACGGGAGGCGTGGCTTCTTCCCTCGGAAAGGGCATAATTGCCGCTTCCCTCGCCAAACTCCTGCAGGCCAGAGGCTTGCGAGTCACCATCCAAAAATTCGATCCCTACCTCAACATCGACCCGGGCACTCTGAATCCTTATGAGCACGGAGAGTGCTATGTAACCGAAGACGGAGCCGAGACCGACCTCGACCTTGGCCACTATGAACGCTTTCTGGGCGTCTATACTTCGCAGGCCAACAATGTCACAACCGGAAGGATTTACCACACCGTCATCACGCGCGAGCGGGAGGGGGCATATCTCGGCAAGACGGTCCAGATCGTGCCGCACATCACCGACGAAATCAAGCGCAGGATGCTCCTGCTCGGTCAGACCGGCGATTACGACGTGATTCTCACGGAGATAGGAGGCACCGTTGGCGACATCGAGAGCCAGCCCTTCATCGAGGCGATGCGCCAGCTCAGGTGGGAACTCCCCGAGAACGACACCCTCTCGATACACCTGACCCTCATCCCATATCTCAAGGCCGCCAAGGAACTGAAGACCAAACCCACACAGCACTCCGTCCAGGAACTGCAGTCGCTCGGAGTGCACCCCGACATAATCGTCTGCCGCACGGAAAAGGAACTCTCGCCGGAAATCCGCCACAAGATAGCCCTCTTCTGCAACGTACGGCCCGGCCACGTAATCCAGTCGATAGACGCCTGGAGCATCTACCAGGTGCCGCTCAACATGGAAGACGAGCAGCTTGACCGGCTCGCCGCCGAGAGGCTCGGAATAACCTGGCTCCCCCAGCCGAACCTCGATGCCCTGAAGGATTTCCTGGCGCGGCTCATAAATCCCTCCGGAGAGGTGGATATCGCCCTCGTGGGCAAATACGTCGAGCTGCAGGATGCCTACAAGAGCATCCTCGAGAGCTTCGTCCACGCCGGAGCCGCCTGCTCCTGCAAGGTAAACGTGCACCCCGTCCATTCGGAGCACATCGATGAGGGCAATGTCGGAACGGTCCTGGAAAAGATGGACGGAATACTGGTCGCGCCGGGCTTCGGCGGCAGGGGGCTCGAAGGGAAAATCGTCGCAGTGAGATACGCCCGCGAGAACGGAATCCCCTTCCTGGGTATCTGCCTCGGAATGCAGATGGCTGTGGTGGAGTTCGCCAGGAACGTCTTGGGCTATACCGACGCTGCCTCCACGGAGGTCGATCCCGATACGGCGCACCCCGTCATCGATATGATGGAAGACCAGAAGAAAACCACCATCAAAGGAGGTACGATGCGTCTTGGAGCTTACAAATGCCGTCTTGCCGAGGGCTCCCTGGCCCGCAGGCTGTATGGCTGCGACGAGATTGCGGAACGCCACCGCCACCGCTATGAATTCAACGATGCCTACCGCGCCGAGATGACGGCGGCGGGCCTGTCGGTCAGCGGTTCAAACCCCGAGACGGGGCTGGTGGAGATAATAGAGATCCCCTCCCACCCCTTCTTCATCGCAACACAGTTCCATCCCGAATACAAGAGCACTCCGGAGAAGCCGCAGCCGCTCTTTACGGGATTCATCCGCGCATCTATCGCCCGGAGGGAACAGGGAAAGGGAAAAGCTTCTGGTAATAGGGACGCTTCGGATCCTCGATGACCACCGAGGCCGAAGATGTCGAGCAGGCCACGAAGTAGCCCATCGCATCACCGCCGGTGATATTGGTGGGGCAGTTCGCGGGCTGGGACTGGAGCATCGGGATGGCCGCACCCACCGTACTGGAGACGAATCCCATATAGAAGTCGTAATAGTCGCGCGGAATCGTATATACATTCAGTGTGAAGACATCGCCTGTCTCGAGGTATTTGCCGCAGTCGCCGTAGCGCTTGCGGGTCTCACCGGTCTGGTACAGGGTGGTTATCGGGAAGCAGACCACCTTCTGCCCGTTGAAATACTTGTCGTCCATAGCCAGCGAGAGGCCGATGGGGAATACGGCGTCGTTGAGCATAGCGCTCACGAAGTAATAATTCGTCGAAGGCTGGTCCTCGCCCCAGATGGCTATGGTCCAGAGGCTGTCGAGGCCGGTGTCCTTGTCGCCGGCATACATATAATCCACGGCATCGACCCTGAAGCCGGGAGACTCCATCCTGGAGACCGCCTCGTAATGGTTTTCCTTTCCGTCTAGGGCCGCATTGACCTTGAGCGTATAGGTGACGCCGGGGGTACCGCAGAAGCCTTCGGGACCGATGTAGCATCCGCTGCCCTCGGGCGTTTCGGTGAAGGGATACTCCCCGGTGCCGTCGCTGACCGTGACCTTCGCGCCGGAGACAGCCGGCGGAATCTCCTCTACTATATAATCCACCGATTCGGTAAGCATAATGCGCTGCGGGACGGCGGGATTGTCGGTCAGCATTCCCTCCACCACGAGGAAAGTCCTGTCCATATTCCGGGTATGGACTTCCACCTCCTCGCTGCATCCTGCCAGGAACAGGGCACCCAGGAGCAGCGCAGACAGTATTTTATTATCAGAAGTAAACATTGTACGAAACAGAAGGGATTATTTTGAAAAGATAAACCTTTACGGCCTGGGGCCTCGACTCCTCTTCGTCGTAGAAGAAGGCGAGCGACCAGGCGTTGTGACGCGAATAGGCGTTGTAAAGCGACAGGTTCAGTTCGCTGCCCCAGCGCTTGTTCTCCGCCCTGCGTTTGGTCTTATATGTCACCGAAAGGTCCATACGGTGGTAATTGGGCATCGAATCGTCGTTCCTCGAGGAATAGATGGAGGAATACGAACCGCCATAGACGAACCTGCCCGCCGGGAATGTCGTGGGAGCCCCGCTGTAGAAAACCCAGTCGGCCGAGGCCGAGATGCGCTTGGTTATATCATAGGAGAGCACGAAATTGACGGAATGCTCGTGGTTGAGCGGGGAGCGGTAGGGTTTGCCGCCGTTGAGCTCCGGAATATCGTACATGGCGCGGGACCAGGTATATGAGAGCCATCCTCCCAGGCGCGCGAAATCGTAGCGCAGCATCAACTCCGTGCCGTACGAATGGGATTTGCCGAAGCGGAGCAGCCCCTCGCGGTCGATGTCGTCGAAGATGAATCCGGGATTCTCCTTGAAATCCATCGTATTCGCATTGTCCTTATAGAAGGCTTCGGCCGAGAATTCCAGGGCCTGTTCGGCGAAAAGGGCGTTGAAGCCCGCCGAGAACTGGTCGGAGCGCTGCGGCTCGATATTGGGCGAGGCCATGAACCAGGCGTCCACCGGCGTGCCCGAGACGCTGATCGGGACCTGCTGGATATATTGGTACGAACGCGAATAGGCAGCCTTGAGCGAGAAATCGGGAGTCACCGAGAATGAGGCGGAAAAGCGGGGTTCGAGCCTCGTATAGGTCTTTATCCTCTCCCCTTTCCCGAACTCGACCGTCTCCTGCAGTTCGTGGGTTTCGGGGTCGTAGTAGCGCTGCTCAGCCTTTCCGAGCGACGAGAATGAGGAGAGACGGAAACCGTATCGGAGGGTCAGCGGGCCGATCTTCTGCTCGTTCTGGGCGTAGAGGGCCGGCATCACGCCGTAACTCTGCGGCATATGGAGAGCCTGGACTATCGACTCCTCATCGGCCGGATTGACATCGCCGGGATCCATCCTGTAGTATGCGAGGTTGATGCCCGCCTGGACGGTATTGGACGGATTGATGTACCAGGTAATGCCCGATTTGAGGCCGCTCTCGCGGATCACCGTGAGATAGCTGAAACTGGTGCTGGGCATCTCGCAGTCGAGGCCGGCGTTATAGCGCGAATTGTAGAGCGAGGTGTTGAAGAACACCTTGGGGGAGAATTCGTGGCTCCAGTGGAGGGTCTGGGTATTGTTGGCGAAACTGAAGCGCATCAGATCGAGGTCGAAGGTCTCCATCGACATTCCGAAGATGTCCCTGCCGCTGAAGGCGCTGAGGTAAACCCTGTCCTTGGGGCCCGCTATCCAGCTGATCTTGCCGTTGAGATCGTAGAAGAACATCTGGGAATTCTTGGGCATGCTCTTTCCGAAAAGGGGGAAGAATACATCCATATAGGTTCTCCGGCCGGCGAGCATGAAGGAGAGTTTGTCCTTGACTATCGGGCCCTCGACCGAGGCCTTGGCAGTTATCAGGCCTACCGAGAGATTGCCCTTGAATTCGCTGTTGTTGCCGTCGCGGGTATTGACCTCCAGCACCGAGGAGAGCCTGCCGCCGAAAGAGGCGGGGAAATCGCCCTTGTAGAGCTGCGCGTTCTTGACGGCATCGCCGTTGAACATCGACATGAAGCCCAGGAAGTGGCCCGAGTTGTAGAGCGGGGCGCCGTCCATCAGGACGAGGTTCTGGTCGATGCCGCCTCCCCTGACGCTGAAGCCCGTGGAGCCCTCGCTGGGGGTCTGCACGCCGGGCATCATCTGGATCACCCTGATGATATCGGCCTCGCCCATAAGGGCCGGGAGCTTGCGGATGATATCGCCGGTAACGCTCTCCTTGCCCATCTGGGGCAGGACCAGCTGCTCGCGCTTGCTGCTGGAGAACACCTTGGCGGCCTCCAGCACCTGACGGTCCTCCTGGAGAACGAAGTCGTATTTTAGCTGGACCTTGGGATCGAAGTTATATTCGGCAGTCACATATCCCGCATAGGAACACTTGACGAGCTGCTCTTTATTCTCCAACTGAAGGGAATAAAAACCTACGTTGTTGGTAGATACGCCGGTCTTGAGATCGGCCGTGAATACCACCGCCCCTATCAGCGGTTCGCCGCCGGCATCCTTGACGTATCCCGACAGGACCGCCTTGGATTTCTGCTGCTGGTGCTGCTGTCCGGTAGCGGGAATCACCCCTGACAGCAATGTCAGGAGGATTATCGATAACTTAAGTATATTTTTCATCCGGCCGTCTCCATGCAATTTTAGAGCCAAGGTGATGTTTGGCGCGACTTGGAACTGCATTGAGGTAGGTCCCATCGGGCACGAAAAAAGCAGAACCAAATGGTTCTGCTTTTTTCGTGCCCAGGACAAGACTCGAACTTGCACGCCCTTTTACGAGCACCAGCCCCTCAAGCTGGCGTGTCTACCAATTTCACCACCTGGGCGGCGGTTTGGGACTGCAAATGTACAACAATTTTTCAATAGTGAAACTTTTTTTTCATTTTTTTCATCGCAACGATCTCCCGCACCCCGGGCCCATGGAGGATAAAGCAAGGACTTTTTTGCTTAACTTTGGAGTCACTATGAAACGGATCCTTTTTATATCGGCTTTGCTGCTCTGCTGTTTCAGCGGCATCCAAGCGCGCGACCTCGGGCAATTCCATCGCGGCCAGGACTCTCTGACATTCATCTACAAGCCCCTCGCCGACAAGCCCATAACCCTTTATTATTATATCCCGACCACCGGCGACGTACGGAAGATGCCCGTCCTGTTCTCTTTCCACGGAGCGGAACGGAGCGGCCTCAACCCGATAATCTGCTGGCGGGAGTTTGCCGAGAGAGACGGATTCATCGTCCTCTCCCCCCAGTTCCGCCGCGACCTCTACGACGAGAACCAGTATCAGTTCGGCAATGTCTTCAAGACCCGAGAGTGCAAGGAGCTCAATCCGGAGGAGGAGTGGATATACAGCGCCGTGGAGCCTATGTTCAAGTTCTTCAAGAAGGAGACCGGCAACCGCGCCAGGAAATATGACATCCAGGGGCACTCCGCGGGAGGCCAGTTCGTGCACCGCTATCTTCTTGCCAAGCCCGGGGCAAAGGTCCGCAAGGCGGTGGCTTCCAACCCCGGCAGCTGGAGTTGGATTTCGGATGACGAAAGCATAAATGGACGCACTGTAGAGGCGAAATGGCCCTATACCATAAAGGGAACGCCCTTTGACGATGCAAAGCACGTCAAAGCCTACTTAGCCCGCAATATGGTGGTCCATAACGGCGACGTCGATACCGCCGCCCACGGGCCGAATGTGCCGGATGTCCCGGCGGCGAAGGCCGAAGGCGCGAACCGCTTCGAGCGCGGCAAGAACTATTTCGCCGCAATGCAGGAATATGCCAAAGGCAAAGGATGGAGATTCAACTGGAAGGCCGTCACGGTCCACGGCATCGGTCACCAGGGACGCGGCATGGTATATGGCATTTTCACAAAAGACAGCAGCGGAAAGAATCAATACGATTTGACAAAGTATTCCCAAACCGGTGCCTATACCCTGATTTACGGACAACCTTAACCGAAGAGATATGAAAAGAATACCCCACTTTATGGCAGCCGCAACGGTGCTGGCACTGACATTGGCCATCGCATCCTGCGGAACATCGAACAAACTCCCCAAATACGACGACGCCCATTTCGCAGCGCTGCAGGAGCGCATCGACAATCACACTACGCCCGACAACGTCAAGTGCTATTACACCGAGGCCACAGACCTCAACCTGGCAGGCAAGATCCTCGAAGGCACTCCCAATCCCTATGCCCGCGTAGATACCATTAAATACAAGGGCTTCACCGCAAGCGAAAACCGTCAGGTACGTTCTTCCGCCGGCCTTATGGTCATCTTCAAGACCAATTCCAGCGTCATAACGGTAAAGACCAAGTGGGGCCAGCTTTACAATGCCGCCAACACGATGCCCCTGGCCTACGGAGGCTACGACCTCTATATCAAAGACGACAACGGAGAGTGGACCTGGGCCGGAGCCTGCGACGCCAAGCAGGGCAAGGATGACCAGGAGATCGTAGTGGTCCGCAATATGGAGCGCAAGATGCACGAGTGCATCCTCTACCTCCCGATATACACCGAGATCTACTCCTGCAAGGTTGGCGTGGAGGAGGGTTCCACGATCGAGCCGCTCAAGGACGCATTCCGCCACCGCATCGTCTTCCACGGCTCGAGCTTCACCCAGGGCATCAGCATCAGCCGCGCCGGAATGGCATATCCCCTTCAGTTCATGCGTCACACTGGCCTTCAGGTACTGCCCCTGGGATGCAGCGGAAACAGCAAGATGCAGCCCTACTTCGCCGATGTATTCGTAGATGTGGATGCCGACGCGTTCGTTTTCGACACCTTCTCGAATCCCAATTACAAATTGATCAGGGAGAGGCTTATCCCATTCATCGACAAGTTGATAGCGGCCCATCCCGGCAAGCCGATCATCTTCCAGCAGACCATCTGGAGGGAACACCGCAACTTCAACAAATATACCGATGCGGTAGAGCAGGCCAAGATGGATATGGTCACCACGATGTTCCACGACATCCTCAAGGATCCCAAATACAAGGATGTCTATCTGGTATTCCCCGATGCCTGCGAGAAGGGCAGCCACGAGTATTCGGTGGACGGCATCCATCCCGACGACCACGGCTACTACCTGTGGGCCACATCTATCGAAAAGCCGATCCTCAAGATTCTGAAAAAATACGGAATCAAATAGCCCCGTCCCTCTTTTCTGATTATCTTTGCGTCCCAATTGACGTAAAAGAATGAAAGAAGAGAAGACGCCCGACCGCATAGAGGTCCGCGGAGCAAGGGTCCACAACCTCAAGAATATAGATGTAGATATCCCGCTCGGAAAGATAGTGGGCATCGCCGGTGTATCGGGCAGCGGCAAGAGTTCGCTCGCGCTGGGAGTCCTGTATGCAGAGGGCTCGAGGCGCTACCTCGACTCACTCTCGACCTACACCCGCCGAAGGATGACCTTCGCGGCCAAGGCCGACGTGGACGACGTACTCTATGTCCCGGCCGCGATCGCCCTCCACCAGAGGCCGGCCGTTCCCGGCATCCGCTCCACCTTCGGAACCGGCACCGAACTGCTCAACAGCCTGAGGCTGATGTTCTCCCGCCTCGCCAGCCACCGCTGTCCCAACGGGCACTACACTCCCCCCTCCCTCGCCGTTGCGGCGGGACAGGAGATCGTCTGCCCCGAATGCGGGGAGCATTTCTACGCTCCGGGAGCCGAGGAACTGGCCTTCAACAGCCAGGGCGCCTGCAAGGCCTGCGGCGGCACCGGCACCATCCGCACCGTGGACGAATCGACCCTCGTGCCCGACGATTCGCTGACCATTGACGAAGGCGCCGTGGCCCCCTGGGGATTCCTGATGTGGTCGCTTATGAAGGACATCGCCCGCGAGATGGGCGTGCGCACCGACGTCCCCTTCCGCGACCTGACCCCCGAAGAGAAGGAGATCGTATATCACGGCCCCGCCGAGAAGCGTCACATAATCTACAAGAACGAGAAGACCAACGGCTTCGCCGAGATGGACTTCACATACTACAGCGCCGTATATTCCGTGGAGAACGCCCTTTCCAAGGTAAAGGACGAGAAAGGAATGAAGCGCGTGGAGAGGTTCCTCAAGGAGGCCCCCTGCCCCGACTGCCAGGGCACCCGCCTCAGCGAAGCGGCCAGGGCTCCACGGCTGCGCGGCATATCGCTCGCAGATGCCTGCAAGATGACGCTAGATGAACTCTGCGAATGGGTGGCTGGAGTCCCGGGATCGCTTCCTGAAGAGATGCGGCCGATGGCCGAGAGCATCTGCGAGTCCTTCCATCTTGTGGCAAGGCGGCTCCGGGACCTTGGCCTCGTATACCTCTCCCTCGACCGCGCCGCATCGACCCTCTCGACCGGCGAGAGGCAGAGGATGCAGCTCGCCCGCGCGGTCCGCAACCGCACCACCGGAGTCCTCTATGTGCTCGACGAGCCCTCCATCGGCCTGCACCCCTCCAACATCGAGGGTCTCAACGGCGTGATGCACGATCTGGTGGCCGACGGCAACTCGGTGATCCTCGTGGACCACGACACACAGATTCTCAAGGAGGCCGACTGGCTCATCGAGATGGGACCCGGATCGGGCAGCGAAGGAGGACGGGTTCTCTCCGAGGGAACCATCGCCCAGGCGGCTGCAAATCCGGCTTCGCGCATCGGGCCATTCCTGCGGGAGAACGCTGCGCGGCCCGCATCGCGACGCGCGGATCTCTTCGGCGAGGGATGCATCCATCTCTCCACCGGTCCCATCCACACTGTCAAGCCGTTGGAGGTAGATATCCCCAAAGGACGTCTCACCGTCGTTACTGGAGTCTCGGGCAGCGGCAAGACCACTATGGTGCTCGAGAGCCTGGTGCCCGCTTTGGATGCGCTTGTCAGGGGCGTTTCGATGCCTTCACACATCAATTCCATCGAAGCTCCGGGAATCGCCCACGTCAAACTGATCGACGCCACCCCCATCGGCATCAACGTCCGCTCCACTGTGGCCACTTATGCCAATGTCCACGACGAACTACGAAAGGTATATGCCCGATGCGCCGACGCCCGGAGGCTCGGGTACAAGGCCGGCGACTTCTCATACAACACCGGCGCCCTGCGCTGCCCCGTCTGCGACGGCACGGGATCGATCAGCCTCGATGTGCAGTTCCTGCCCGACGTGGATATCCCCTGCCCCGACTGCCGCGGTTCGCGATACTCCAAGACGGCGCTCGGAATACGCCATACCAACAAAAAGGGCGTTTCGCTCTCCCTGCCGCGCCTAATGGAGATGGAAGTCTCGCGGGCCCTGGAGTTCTGCAGCGATATTCCGCTCGTGCGCGAGAGGCTCCGGATCCTGTATTCCCTGGGGCTGGGTTACCTCACCCTCGGAGAGGAGACGCCGAGCCTCTCGGGAGGCGAGGCGCAGCGCCTGAAACTCGCCAGCGAGATGGGACGCATCCAGACCGATTCGGTATTCGTCTTCGACGAGCCCTCGATAGGCCTCCATCCGCTCGACGTCATAACCCTCGGCAATGTATTCCGCACGCTGATAGAGGCCGGAGCCACTGTCGTAGTCATCGAGCACGACCTCGACATAATCCGCAGCGCTGACTATATCATCGATATGGGTCCCGGCGGCGGCAAGGACGGCGGACGCATCGTAGCCTGCGGGGCGCCCGAAGAAATAGCCCGCTGCGCCGAGAGCGCAACGGGCCGGTTCATCTGAATGATTTCAGGATTTGAATCTTAGAGCAGGGCCTCGATAGCGGCCTCCATATCCTCGGGCTTTGCGGTAGGCTCGTAGCGGCCCACGACATTGCCCTTGCGGTCGACGAGGAACTTGGTGAAGTTCCACTTGATATCGGGATTGGAAGCATAGAGCGAATCCCTGCGGGAGAGCATCCTGTCCATCATTTCAGCCCTCTCGCCCTCGCCGAAGCTCTCGAAAGGCTTCTCGCCGTAGAGCCACTTGAAGACGGGATTGGCGTTCTCGCCGTTGACATCGGACTTTGCCATCAGGGGGAATGTCACGCCGTAATTGAGAGTGCAGAACTCAGCTATCTCCTCGGCGGTGCCGGGCTCCTGGTGACCGAACTGGTCGCAGGGGAATCCGATTACTACAAGGCCTTTGTCCTTATATTTCTCGTAAAGGGCCTGGAGGCCTTCGTACTGGGGAGTGAAGCCGCACTTCGAAGCGGTGTTGGCAATCAGGAGGACCTTGCCCTTATACTGGGAGAAGTCCACGTTTGTGCCTTCGTTTGATTCGACGGTGAAGCCGTAAAGAGGAGAAGTTTCGCCCGGTTTGCAGGCGGAAACGAGCAGGGCGGCGGCAAGCGCAGCGATGGAAAGGATACGGTTCATAGGAATTGATTGGTTTATTTGAGTTTAAGGCCGTCCTTGAAAGCGTTTCCAACTACTTCGCCAAGGACGATATACTTGTTGTTGAAGGGATCGAAGGTTATGGGATTCAGTTTGGCCACATCGAGATTGCCGTTGGCATCGAGGATGCTTTCGTCCGCACTCACATTGACGATCTCTCCGCGCAGGACGCCGCTCTCGGGATCATACGAGATGAGCTTGCACTCCAGTGCGAGAGGGAGTTCCTTGATAAGGGGAGCATCCACGAACTCGGACTTGAATGTATGCCAGCCGGCACGGGCGATCTTGTCGGGGACCTTGTTGCCGGATTCGATGCCGACATAGTCGCAGGCGACGAGTTGCTCCTTGGTACCCATACTGACGGTGAAGGCTCCCCTCTTGCAGAGATCCTTGACTGTCTTGTGGCTCGCGGTGAGATCCATCGAGATTTCCTTAAAATCGGATATTCCGCCCCAGGCTGCATTCATTGCATTGGGAACATCATCCTCGCCATAAGCGGCGATTATCAAAACGGGCTGCGGATAGCTGAAAGGCTTCGCGCCAAAATTCTTTCTTGCCATATCTTTATTATTATCTGTCAGTCATGCAAAGATAATAAATCTTGGAATTCAAGGAACCTGCGGAAAAACGATACGGTGCGTTGCCGCCTGATATCTCCCTGATTAATTCCTATCTTTGCATTGTCATTGACGGCCGTTTGTTTCGAAACCTTAACCTGTAATTGGCACCGACATGGATTGCATCTGGTACTACGACTCCCCGCTCGGCAGGATTACGATGGCCGGCGGCGAGGGATATCTGACCGGGCTCTGGTTCGATGGCCAGAAGCATTTCGGGCATACGCTCTCAGCGGTCTGCGAAGAGCGGCTCATTCCCGTTTTTGAAGAGACTGTCAGGTGGCTCGATATCTATTTCAGCGGAGAAGAGCCTGGATTCACTCCCGCGATTGCTTTCAAGCCGGCTGTCGCCACGCCGTTCCGCAAAAGGGTCTGGGAAACCCTGCTGACCATCCCTTACGGAGAGACCGTCACATACGCTCAACTGGCCTCACGCATCGCGCAGAGATACGACGTCCCGACACGCGTGGCACCACGCGCGACCGGCGGCGCCGTGGGCTGGAATCCCATTTCGCTGATTGTCCCCTGCCATAGGGTAATCGCCTCAAACGGTTCCGTCGGAGGATATGCCGCCGGGCAGGAACGCAAACTGAAGCTACTGGAACTCGAATCTGCGCACATATTCTCCGTTTCGCCCATAAACCGTATATTTGCATCGTTATGATTACAATCATCCTGATAGCCATCACCTCCCTTGTGAGCATCCTCTGCTTCAACGGCCGCCTCAACGGCAGTCCCCTGGTGTTCAACGCCTACGATATCTGGCACAGGAAACAGTGGTACAGGATGTTTTCATACGGTCTTATCCACGGCGGATGGGGGCATCTGATTTTCAATATGCTCACCCTCTACTTCTTCGGGCCGGTGGTGGAGAGATACTTCACGGTGCTGTTCGGCCGCCCCGCCGGACCGATCCTGTTCATCGTCCTTTATGTCACCGCACTGGCCGTCTCGACCATAGGAGACCTCATAAAGTACCGCGACAACTGGAACTACAATGCCGTGGGAGCCTCCGGCGCCATATCCGCGATCCTCTTCGCCGCCATCCTCTTCGAGCCGACGATGGGCATCTACATCTTTATGATTCCCATTCCGGTCCCCGGATATGTCTTCGCCCCCCTCTACCTGCTCTACTGCTGGTATATGGCCCGTAGGAACATGGACAACATCGGCCACACCGCCCACTTCTGGGGTGCGGTTTACGGCCTGCTCTTTCCCTTGATTTTCTACCCCTCCATACTCCCATACTTTTTCAAACAGATCGGGCTATAGTTTCCCGGCGCCTGTACAATATTATGTTATGCTGTTGAGGCTAGAATCCGTTGAGGATCCGTGTAGTCAGGTTTTAGCCAATAAAAATAAACAGATTTGTTTAATTTATTTTGATTATTTATCTTTGCGGTGATGCAAAGTATGAGCAACATATCAGTACCTAGTGTGGGTGAGGTGATCCGAGGGCGAATGGCCGAATTGGGAATCAGCCAGACAGAACTGGCAGCCCGGGTCGGCGAACACTTTCAGACCATCTCCGCCATCATTAACGGAAAGCGGGAAGCAACCATATCACTCTCTGTTCGGATTGATGAGGCGTTGGATCTCCCTTCTGGGACAATTGCATTGGCACAGACCAGATATCTGGTTTCGAAAGAAATCAGTGAAAAACAAACGGAGAGTATAAAGGAAAAGCGGCATATTATCTTGGAGAAGGTCAAAGCCAATGGTGGCTTTTGGTCTTACCAGGGTATTCCAGAAAATCTGGACGATGATGCAGTCATAGAAGCTGCTCTAGTCCATCTTGATCTGGAAGACCTGCCGCGGTTGTTTGGAATTTGGGGTAAATCCCACATCAATCGGGTCTGGAAAGAGCGTTTGGTCAGTCAAGGCAAGCGGATGAATGTCTTGAATTACATACTTGCAGTGAAACTGTTCGGAATAAACAACCCTGATTACTCCATCTCTAGATATGCCCACGCTTATTGACCTTCCTGAGATAATAGCAGCAGGACTGACATAA
The DNA here is from genome assembly GCA_017443845.1 of Bacteroidales bacterium. GTDB lineage: Bacteria > Bacteroidota > Bacteroidia > Bacteroidales > UBA932 > Cacconaster. Next base: position 21,751 of record JAFSXX010000037.1, read on the forward strand.
TTGATGATAAAGAGATAGCGATTAAAGTCAATTCTTCCGATGCAAAGAATAGAATGA